>CAYGJZ010000043.1:0-28527 GCA_964350265.1 uncultured Gammaproteobacteria bacterium
GCTAGCCGTACCGCCGCACCGGTGGATCGTCGGCGGCCTCGGCATCCTGCCAGGTCAACAGCGCGGCACGGTCGTAGTGCCAGTGGATGCGCTCGGCGCCGAAGCGGCGTTCCAGCTCGCGCCGCATGTCCTCGTCCACCGCCAGGCGCCAGCGTTCGCCCACGCGCAGCTCGCCGCGGTCGCCGTTGGCGCGGCGGTAGTCGATACGCAGCGCCGCGCCCTGGCCTTCCGCCAGCGAGGCCTTGAGCCAGGCCATCAACTCGGCGTCGGCCGGGTCTTCGCGCAGTTCCAGGTGCAGGTGATCGAGCCAGCGCATGCGCACCTCGCCGAGCTCAAATACCTCGTTGGCCCGCATCTGCACGCGGCCGGAGTAGTCGTCCATCTCGGTGGTGCCGCGCACCACCAGCACGGCGTCGCTGCGCAGCAGCGGTCGACGCCGGGCAAACAGCCGCGAGAACACGCTGACCTCGATGCGGGCAGTGTTGTCGTCGAGGGTGACGAAGGCGATCAGGTCGCCACGACGGGTCTTCATGGTGCGCACCGCGGTGACCAGCCCGGCCACCACCACGTCGCGATCCCCGGAGGGCTTCAGGGCATCGATGTCGGCGTCCACCAGGGTGGACACTTCCCGTCGCAGCGGCTCGAAGGGGTGACCGGTGAGATACAGGCCAAGCACCTCCTTCTCGGCCACCAGCCGATCATGCTCGGACCATTCCTCCACCCGCCGCAGCACCTGCAGGTCATCGCCGCCACCGGTCACGCCGAACATGTCGTTCTGGCCGCTCTGCGTGTCGCGGGTCTGCTTCTCCGCCAACTCCACCGCCTGGCCGAGATTGTGCATGAGCGTGGCCCGGCACGGTTCCAGGCAGTCCAGCGCGCCACCGCGGACCAGTGCTTCGAGCACCCGCTTGTTCAGGCGATTGCCCACGGTCCGCTTGCAGAAGTCGAACAGGTCGACGTAGGCGCCGGCGGCCTCGCGCTCGGCAACGATGTCGTCCACCGCCTTTTCGCCCACGCCCTTCAGGGCGCCGAGGCCGTAGAACACCGCCTTGCCGGTCTGCGGGCGGAACGCCGTGCCGCAGTGATTGACGCTGGGCGGATGCACGTCCAGACCGATGGCGCGGGTCTCGGCGATCAGCGTCACCACCTTGTCGGTGTGTTCCATGTCGGCGGTGAGACTGGCGGCCATGAACTCCGCCGGGTAGTGGGTCTTCAGCCAGGCGGTCTGGTAGGTCAGGAGTGCATAGGCGGCCGAATGCGACTTGTTGAAGCCGTAGCCGGCGAACTTCTCCACCAGGTCGAAGATCATTCCCGACACTTCCGGCGGCACCTGGTTGGCGGTGGCGCCGTCGACGAAGACCTCGCGCTGCTTGGCCATCTCCTCGGGCTTCTTCTTGCCCATGGCGCGGCGCAGCAGGTCCGCCGCGCCGAGGGTGTAGCCGGACAGGACCTGGGCGATCTGCATCACCTGTTCCTGGTAGAGAATGACACCGTAGGTCGGCTCGAGAATTTCCGACAGCGACGGGTGCGGGTACTCGATGCGTTCGCGCCCGTGCTTGCGGTTGATGAAGTCGTCGACCATGCCGGACTGCAGGGGACCGGGGCGGAACAACGCCACCAGCGCCACCAGGTCCTCGAAGCGGTCGGGCAGCAACCGGGTGATGATCTCCTTCATGCCGCGCGATTCGAGCTGGAACACGCCGGTGGTGCGACCGGACTTGATCAGCTCGAAGGTAGGCTTGTCGTCGAGGGCAAGCTGCTCGATGACCAGCGGCTCGGCGCGATGCTCGTTGACCAGCTTCACCGCGTTGTGGATCACGGTCAGCGTGCGCAGCCCGAGGAAGTCGAACTTGACCAGGCCGATGGCCTCCAGGTCGTCCTTGTCGTACTGGGTAACCGGCTGCGACATGCCCGGCTCCACGTACAGCGGCACGAACTCGCTGATGTTGTCCGGGGCAATGACGACGCCGCCGGCATGCTTGCCGACATTGCGCGGCAGCCCCTCCAGCAACTGGGCCGCGTCGAGCAGCTCGGTGACCTCTTCCTCGCCCTCGTAGCGCTGGCGGAACAGCGGCTCGTCGGTGAGCGCCTTGTCCAGGGTGATGCCGATCTCCGGCGGCACCAGCTTGGCCAGGGTGTCAACGAAGCCGTAGGGATGACCCATCACGCGTCCGACGTCGCGCACCACCGCGCGGGCCGCCATGGTGCCGTAGGTGATGATCTGGCTGACCCGGTCGGCGCCGTAGCGACGGGCGACGTAGTCGATCACCTCGTCGCGGCGATCCATGCAGAAGTCGATGTCGAAGTCCGGCAGCGAAACCCGCTCGGGATTGAGGAAGCGTTCGAACAGAAGGCCGTAGTCGATGGGGTCAAGGTCGGTGATGCGCAGCGACCAGGCCACCAGCGAACCGGCGCCGGAGCCGCGCCCCGGTCCCACCGGGATGTCGTTCTCCCGCGCCCACTGGATGAAGTCGGCAACGATCAGGAAGTAGCCGGGAAAGCCCATGCCGATGATCACCTCGAGCTCGCGCTCGAGCCGGTCGTGGTACACCGGGCGCGACACCGACTCCGCCACCTCGGCGGGCATCTCGGCGAAGCGCCGCGCCAGGCCCTCCTCGGCGTCGCGGCGCAGGCACTGGTCGGCGTCGAGATCGTCGCGACTCGGATAGGCCGGCATGTGCGAGGTGGAGAAGTCGAGGAAGACATTGCACTGCTCGGCCACCATCAGCGTGTTGTCGAGCAGCGTCTCCTGGCCGGCGAAGGCCTCGGCCATTTCCGCCGGGCTCTTCAGGTACTGCTGCGCGGTGAAGCGCTGCACCCGTCGCGGATCGTTCAGCACCCTGCCCTCGTTGATGCACACGCGAATGTCATGGGCATCGAATTCGCCGGGCTCGATGAACTGGGCCGGGTTGGTGGCCAGCGCGGCCACGCCGTGGCGCTCGGCCATGGCCAGGGCGCTGTCGATGAAGAATTCCTCGCGCGGCGCGTGCACGCGGCTGACCTCGAAGCAGAAGCGTTCGCCGAAGCAGTCGCGGTACCGGTCCAGGGCGGCAACGGCATCGCCCTCGTTGCCCGACAGGATGGCACGCCCGAGCACGCCGTCGATGCCGCCGAGCACCACCAGGTTGCCGTCGTGCCCGCGGAACCAGTCCAGCTCCGCGACCACGTGCACGCCCTGGCGCGGCGCCATGTAGGCCCGCGTCAACAGGTGGCTGAGAAAGCGGTAGCCTTCGTTGTTCCGGCACAGCACCACCAGCCGGTCGGGCACCCCGGCGCTGCCGGCGTCGGCAACATGCATGTCCAGTCCGAACAGCGGCTTGACCCCGGCGTCGACGCAGGCACGGTAGAACTTCACCGCGGCATAGAAATTCATCAGGTCGGTGATGGCCACCGCCGGCATGCCGCGCTCGCGCACGCTGGCCGGCAGGCTCTTGACGCGGATGATGCTGTCCGACAGCGAGTACTCCGAGTGGACATGCAGGTGGACGAAGGGGCGTTCGCTCATGCACCGGCCTCCAGGCGGGCCCTGACCGGACCGAAGGAACGGCGATGGCAGGCATGCACGCCGTGGCGGGCGATGGCATCGCGATGGGCGGCGGTGGGATAGCCCTTGTGGCGGGCGAAGCCGTACTCGGGACAGCGCAGGTCGAGCCGACGCATCCACTCGTCACGTGCCTCCTTGGCCAGGATGGAGGCCGCCGCCACCTCGGCGAACCGGGCATCACCGCCGATCTCCGCGCGGCAGGGCATGGCCAGGTTGGGCACGAAGCGTCCGTCCACCAGCACCCGGGCCGGCTGCCGACGCAGTCCCAGGACCGCCCTGCGCATGGCCAGCAGGGTGGCGCGGTGGATGTTCAGCGCGTCGATCTCCGCCGCGCTGGCCATGGCGATGGACCAGCAGCGGGACTCGCCGCGGATGACCTGCTCCAGCTGACGTCGCCGCTTCGCCGACAGCTTCTTCGAGTCGTCCAGCCCTTCGATGGGATGGGCCAGGATCACCGCCGCCGCCACCACCGGTCCGGCCAGCGGTCCGCGCCCGGCCTCGTCGACACCGGCAACCAGCAGGTTCCCGCAATCGCCGGCACCGCCGCCGTGCAACGGCGCGCTCACTGGCTGCCCCGGGCGAAACCGGCGACGATGCGCGCGGCACGTTCGTCCGCGCCCACCGCGAGCCGTTCGCGAATGCCGGCCAGCCGCGCGCGCATGGCATCGCGACGGTGGGCATCGTCGAGGTAGCCGCCCACCGCGTCGGCAAGCTTTTCCGGGGTCACGTTGTCCTGGATGAACTCGGGCACGTCGGGGCTGTCGAGCAGGTGGTTGGGCATGGAGAAGTGCTCTACCGTGCTGAACACCTGTACCATCAGGTAGCTTAAGGCGGACACCCGGTAGGCAACCACCATCGGCGTGCACAGCAGCGCCGCCTCCAGTGCCGCCGTGCCCGAGGCCAGCAGGGCGACGTCCGCCGCCTGCAGGGCCAGTTGCGCCTGGCCGTCGATCACCACGAAGGCCTCTTCGGGCAGTTCCCCGGCAAAGATCTCGCCGAGCCGCTGCGCAAGCGTCGCCGACGCGGCGGGCACCACGAAGCGCAGGCCCGGGTGCCGTTCACGCAGCATGCGCGCGGCCACCGCGAAGGGCGCGGCCAGGCGATCGATCTCGCTGCGCCGGCTGCCCGGCAGCACCGCCACCACCGCACCGGTCTCGGCCAGGGACAGCCGCTGCCTGGCCTGCGGACGCGCGATCGGCTCGACCCGGTCGGCCAGCGGATGGCCAACGAAGGACACCGGCACGTTGTGCTCGCGGTAGAAGCGCTCCTCGAAGGGGAACAGCGTCATCATGTGGTCCACCGCGCGACGGATCTTGCGAATGCGGTAGCGCCGCCAGGCCCACACCGTGGGACTGACGTAGTGCACCGTGGGAATGCCCGCCCGTCGCAGTTTCGTCGCCAGGCCGAGATTGAAGTCGGGCACGTCGACGCCGACGAAGACGTCCGGCCGGGTCTGCGTGAATCGTTGCACCAGGCCGCGCCGGATGGCGAGGATGTTGCGCAGGTTGTCGGCCAGGCCATCGAGTCCCATGATGGAGATGGCGTCCATCGGGTACAGCGAGCGGGCGCCCTCGGCCATCATGCGCGGGCCGGCAATGCCTTCGAAGCTCGCCCCGGGACAAAGCCGGGCGAGTTCGCGGATCAGCCCAGCGCCGATGACGTCGCCGGAGGTCTCCCCGGCCACCACCGCGATGTTCAGCGTTTGCCGGGTCATGGGCGACCGGCGAGGGATGGCCGGCTCAACGGATGATGCCGCGCCGGGAGGAGCCGAGGAAGTCGATGAACAACTGGATCTCGGCGCAGTCGTCGAGCCGTTCCTCGAGGCGGCCGACCACCGTGCGCAGGTCGAGGCCGGAGCGGAAGATCTGGCGATAGGCCCACTTCAGCGTCTGGATCTGGTCGGCGGTGAAGTTGCGTCGGCGCAGCCCCTTGACATTGATGCCGAACGGCGAGGCGGTGTTGCCGGCCGCCACCACGAAGGGTGGCACGTCCTTCAGGCAGACCGACCCGATGCCGGTGATCGAATGCGCGCCGACCCGGCAGAACTGGTGCACCAGGGTGAAGCCACCCATGATGACGTAGTCGCCCACCTCGACATGGCCGGCCAGGCTGGCGCAGTTGGCGAAGATCAGGTGGTTGCCGAGCACGCAGTCATGAGCCACGTGCACGTAGGCCATGAGGAAGTTGTCGTTGCCAAGACGCGTCTCGCCACTGCCCACCGCGGTGCCGCGGTTCAGCGTGCAGTATTCGCGGATGACGTTGCGATCGCCGATGGTGAGGTAGGTCTGCTCGTCGCCGAAGCCGGCGAACTGCGGGTCCTCGCCGATGGAACAGAACTGGTAGATCCGGTTGTCCTCGCCGATGCTGGTGTTGCTCCGGATCACCACGTGCGGGCCGATGCGCGTGTTGGCGCCGATGCGTACACCGCTCTCGACGATGCTGAACGGTCCGATCTCGACGCCGTCGGCCAGTTCGGCGCCCTCTTCCACCACCGCCTGGGGGTGAATCTTTGGCGGGTTGCTCATGGGGTGACTACAGGTTCTGGTAGGTGAACAACAACTCCATCGAACTGCAGCGCTTGCCGTCCACCTTGGCTTCGCCTGCACAACGCCAGACCCCGCGCACGCGGCGAATCATCTCCACTTCGATGATCATCCGGTCACCCGGCTCCACCGGGCGCTTGAAGCGCGCCTTGTCGATGCCGGCGAACAGGTAGATGGTGTCGTCGCCGGCCTCCTCCTTGCCGAGGCTCACACTGGCCAGCACCGCCGCGGCCTGGGCAATGGCCTCCAGGGTCAAGACCCCGGGAAACACCGGTCGGTGCGGGAAGTGGCCCTGGAAACACGGCTCGTTGATGGTGACGTTCTTCACCGCCCGCAGCCACTTGTCGGCCTCGTAGTCCTCGACGCGGTCGAGCAGCAGAAACGGATAGCGGTGCGGAAGGATCTTCCGGATCTGGTGAATGTCTAGTGTGGTCAATGGCCTGCCCGTTTCGTTCGTAGATGTTGTGAATGTCTCCTGTCACGCCGGCGACGCGTCCGGGGCGGACGACGGCGCGGCGGCGCGCCACGCGGTCACCTGCGGTCGGCGTCCTCGCCGGCGGCTCGTTCCAGCGATCGCACGCGCTGGAACAGGTCGTCCAGGTGCGCCAGCCGCGCCAGGATCCGGCGCCACTTCGAGACCTCGTGCGCGGTCAGGTTCGAGGCAAAGTGGCCCGGGCTCTCGATCGACCGGGTCACCATGCTGGTGGCGCTGATGGTCACGTCATCGGCGATGACCAGGTGACCGACAATCGAGGCGCGCCCACCGATTCTACACCGCCTGCCGATGCGCGCGCTGCCCGCGATCCCGGTACAGGCGGCAATCGCCGTATGTTCACCGATGAAGACGTTGTGCGCGACCTGGATCTGGTTGTCGAGTTTCACCCCGTTCTCGATCACGGTGTCGTCCAGGGCGCCGCGGTCGATGGTGGTATTGGCGCCGATATCGACGTCGTCGCCGATGCGCACCGAGCCGATCTGCGGCACGCCGAGCCAGCCGTCGTCGGTGGGCAGGTAGCCGAAGCCCGGCGAACCGATGACCACGCCGGATTCCACCCGGCAACGCGCCCCGAGGTGGCAGCCGGGATAGATGATCACGCCGGCGGCAATGCGCGTGTCGGCGCCGATGACGACGTCGGCACCGATCACCGTGTTGGCGCCGATGCGCACATTCTCCCCCAACACCGCCCCTGCCCCGACGACCACGTGGGCGTCGGCGCACACCCCTGCGCCGAGCCGGGCCGCCGGGTCGACCTGTGCCGCCGGATGGAGGCCGGGCCGCGCCGGCGGCGCCTGGGCCAGCAGCACACGGCAGGCCTCGACGAAGGCCGGGTAGGGATCGGCGACCAGCAGGCGGTGACGGGAAAAGCGTTCGCGATCCGCCGGGGCCAGGATGACGGCGCCGGCGGCGGTGCGCTCGAGGTCGTGGTCGCGGCGCCGGTCGGCAAAGAAGCTGACATCGTTCGCCGTCGCCCGTTCCAGGCTGGCGGGTCGCGAGACGACGAAGGCCGGGTCGCCGACGAGTTCAGCGTGCAGGTGTCGGGCCAGCGCGGCCAGGGTCAGGGGCTGGCCGGGTTCACTCACCGGGACCACCCGGCGGCAGAAGCGGTCGTGGGGACACGCCTGGCACCGCGGCCGGGCAACGTACGGTGCGACAGGCGGGGCCGGCGAACCCGGAAGCCGAGACCTGTCCGGTCAAGGTGCTGCTGTTGGTTCATCCGGCCGGTCCCCTTCAAGGTATCCGCGGTGATCAGTTGCGCAGCTTGTTGAGCACCTTCTCGGTGAGGTTGATCGACTTGCTGGCGTACACCGCCTGCTGCACGATCAGGTCGAAGCCCTCGCTCTCGGCGATCTCGATGATGGCCTCGGTGACAATCTGCTGCAGCTTGGCGAGTTCCTCGTTGCGTCGCAGGTTGTAATCGTCCTTGAATTCCTGCTGCAAACGCTTGATTTTGCGTCGCAATGCGGCGATCTCGAGCTGTGCCTGATCGATGTCGGACTGCTTCATCACCGGGGCATTCTTGTCCAGCTCCGCCTCGGCGTCGCGCAGTTCCGCGCGCAACTGGCGGATCTCCCGGTCGCGGGGGCTGAACTCGTCCTCGAGTTTCTGCAGCGACTGTTCGCCCTGGGGGGCGGACTCGATCAGCTTGACCGCGTCGACGAAGCCGATTTTCGGTTCGGCGGCGGAGGCGCCGGCGAAGGGCAATGCCAGCAACAGGAATACAAGCAGGCGAAGCATCATGTCAGCACCGATCCAGCATCAACGAAACAGGGCGCCGAGAGACAACTGGAAGTTCTCGATATCGTCGCCGTCTTCCTCGTTCAACGGTACGCCGTAACTGATGGACAGCGGGCCGATGGGCGAGAACCAGTTGAACGAGAGACCCGCCGACACCCGCATCTCGCCGAGGTCGACGTCCTGGTCCTCGCTGTAGACCATGCCGGCGTCGATGAAGAAGCCCATGCGCTTGTCCTCGGAGCCGGCTGCGCCGGGCACCGGGAACAGCAGTTCCGCCGAGGCCACCACGCGCTTGCTGCCACCGATGGCCTCCGGGGTCGCGCCGGAGTCTCGCGGTCCCAGGGAGCGGGACTCGAAGCCGCGCACCGAGCTGGAACCGCCGGCATAGTAGTTCTTGAAGAACGGCAGTACCTCGAGGTCGCCGTAGCCATCGCCGTAGCCGACCTCGCCGTTGAGCTTGAGCACCGTGCGCCGGCCATCGGTCAGGGCCTTGTACCAGGAACCGCGCAGGTCCACCTTGTAATACTCCAGGTCGCTGCCCGGCAGGGCCACTTCCACCGTCGCCCGGCGCAGGTAGCCTTCGGTGGGGAAGAAGATGCTGTCGCGGGTATCGCGGCCGACGCCGGCCACCAGCTTCAGGTTGTCGCTGTTCGGATACTCGTTGATGAAGGAACTGAACTCCGGCGGCGTTTCGTCGGTTTCCTCCAGCTCGATCCGCTCGACGTCCAGCGACACGGTGAGCGCGTTGTACTCCGACAGCGGGATGGAGTAGCCAACGCCGCCGGCCAACGTGTTGACGATGTACTCGGCGGTATCCGCTTCCTCGGCATCCACCCGGCGGGAGGAGACATGGAAGCTGCGGCTGATGCCGCTGATGGTGTGATACGGGTTGGTGTACTCGATCTCGTAGAACTCGGTGACGCTGGAGTTGTCCACCCGCAGGTCGAGTTCTCGACCGGTGCCGAACAGGTTCTCCCGGGTCACCGCGGCCTGTACCAGCACGCCATCGGCATCGGAGTAGCCGACACCGAACAGGAAGCTGCCGGTGGCGCGCTCCTTGACGGTGACCACCAGGTCAAGCTGGTCGACGGTGCCCGGCACCGGCTGGGTGTCGATGATCACGGTTTCGAAGAAGCCCAGGCGCTGGATGCGCACCCGCGAGCGGCGCACCTGTTCGGAGGAGAATACCGCGCCTTCCAGCTGGCGGATCTCCCGCCGGATCACCTCGTCCCGGGTGCTGGTGTTGCCGGTGATGTCGATGCGGCGCACGTAGACCTTGTCGCCGGGGTCGATGACGAAGGTGAAGCCCACCGAGTTGGTCTCCTCGTCGACATCGGTCACCGCGTTGACCTTGGCGAAGGCATAGCCCTGGTCCGCCAGCATCGAGGCGATGGCCGAGCGGCTTTCCGCCACCGCCTTGCGCGAGAACACGTCGCCTGGACCGGTCAGCACCAGCGACTCGATGGCCGCCATGTCGAGACCTTCCACCGGTTCCACGCGGATGTCGCTGATGACGTAGCGCTCACCCTCGGTGATGCTGATGGTGATGTAGATGTCCTGCTTGTTCTGCGAGATGGACACGTCGGTGGCGTCGACCTGGAAGTTCAGGTAGCCGTTGTCCTGGTAGAAGCTGCGCAGGCTCTCGGTATCGGCCAGCAGCTTCTCCCGCGAATACTTGTCGCGACGAGTCAGGAAGCTGAACACGTTGCTGTCGCCGAGAGAGAACTGGTCGAGGAGTTCCTCTTCGTCGAAGGCGTTGTTGCCGACGATGCGAATCTGCTCGATGCGGGCGACACTCCCCTCGTCGATGTCGATCTTGATGCCGACGCGGTTGCGTGGCCGCGGCGAAACGGTGGCTTCGACATTGGCCGAGTAGCGACCACGGCCGAAGTACTGGTTGCGGATCTCCTGCAGCACCTGGTCAAGCAGTGCCTGGTTGAAGATGCGCCCCTCGACGAAGCCGACGTTGTTCAGGCCTTCCTCGATGGCCTCGTCGCGCAGGTCCTTGTTGCCGCGGATGTCGATGCTGGCAATGGACGGTCGTTCCTGCACCGCGACGATCAGCACCGTGCCTTCCTGCTGCAACTCCACGTCGGTGAAGAAACCGGTCTGGAACAGGGCGCGCACCGCCTCGGTGCTCAGTTCGGCATCCACCTCGTCGCCGACCTTGATCGGCAGGTAGTTGAACACCGTACCCGGTGCGATGCGTTCCAGGCCTTCCACGCGAATGTCGGTAACGACGAATTCCCCCTGCGCCTGCACCAACTGCACGGACAGCAGTGTGCCTGCCAGGAAGAGGAGTAGCTTTCGCATCGTGATTCTCGGGTTCTGTCGTACCGTCAGCCAAGCAGCCGAAGGATATCGTTGTAGAAGGCCAATGCCATGAGCCCGGCAAGCATCGCGATGCCCAACTGCTGCCCCCAGATCATCACGCGCTCGGGCACCGGGCCACCGCGAACCAGCTCAATGACATAATATAACAGATGCCCGCCGTCCAAAACCGGGATGGGCAACAGATTCAGCACGCCAAGGCTGATGCTGATCACCGCGAGAAAGGTCAGGAAGGGCACCAGCCCGATCTGCACGCTCTGGCCGGCATAGTGGGCAATGGTGATGGGTCCGGACAGGTTCTCGGTGGAAATCTCCAGCTTGAGCATGCGCCAGAGCATCTTCAGCGTCAGCGCGCTCATTCGCCAGGTGTTCTCCGCCGCCCGCCCGAGCGCCTCGAAGGCCGACAGTTCGACCCTGGCAAAGTATTCCTCGCCCGGCGCGGTCATCGCCGGCGCGATGCCGATCCGGCCCACCTCGCGGCCATCGACCTCGGCCACGGCCGGGGTCAGGTCGACCGTCATCGACTGCCCGTCGCGGGATACCGCCAGGGTCAACGGCCGACCGGCGGCCGGCATCACCAGCGCGACCAGTTCCGCCCAGCTCGACACCGTCACCCCGTCGATGGCGTCGATGCGGTCGCCGGCGACCAGGCCGGCGGACTGTGCCGGCGAACCGGGCACCACGTCGCCCACCACTGCCTGCAGTTCGGGCAGTTCCGGGGCAATGCCCAGCAACCGCTCGATGCCGGTGGGGGTCAGCGCCTCGGAAACGTCGTCGCCGATGGCCATCGCCGCGCGGGCACCGCTGCCATCGGCACGGCGCACCTCGTACACCACCTCGTCGCCGTCCAGCAGGCGGTCCATCAGGTACAGCCGGTGCTCGGACCAGGTCTGGTTGCGACGACCGTCGATGGCAACGATCTCGTCGCCGGCACGCAGGCCGGCGCGTTCGGCCACCGACCCTGCCTCGACGTTGCCGATCACCGGCCGAATGCCGTCGGTGCCGATCATGAACACCGCCCAGTAGGCGAGTATGGCGAACAGGAAGTTGAAGGCCGGCCCGGCCACCACCACCGCCGCGCGCACCGACAACGGCTTGCGGTTGAAGGCCCGCTGCCGTTCGGACTCGGGGACGTCCCCCTCGGCCTCGTCCAGCATGCGCACGTAGCCGCCCAGCGGCAGCATGGCAATGGCGTACTCGGTGCCGTCGGCACCGCGCCTGGACCACAGCGGCCGGCCGAAGCCGACAGAGAATTTCAGCACCTTCACGCCGAGGCTGCGCGCCACCCAGAAGTGGCCGAACTCGTGCACGGTGACGAGGATGCCCACCGCCAGGACAAAGCCGACAACGCTGGTCAGAAAATCCATCGTGCGCTGCTCAGGAACGCAGCCGCCGAACCGCGGCAATGGCTTCGCGGCGGGCCCGGGCATCGACCTCGAGCACCGCCTCCAGCGACAGGTCGGTGTCGCCGGGCAGGGCTTCGATGGTGGATTCGATCACCGTGGCAATGGCCGGGAAGGAGAGGTCGTGATCCAGGAAGGCGGCCACCGCCACCTCGTTGGCGGCATTGAGCACCACCGGCGCCTGGCCGCCGGCGCGGGCCGCATCGCGGGCCAGCCGCAGGCAGGGGAAGCGGGTTTCGTCGGGCGCCTCGAACTCGAGATGATTCATCGTGAAAAAGTCCAGCGAGGAAGCGCCCGACTCGATGCGTTCGGGCCAGCCCAGGCCGTGCGCGATGGGGATTCGCATGTCCGGCGCGCCCATTTGGGCAATCACCGACCCGTCGATGTATTCTACCATCGAATGCACGGTGCTCTGCGGATGGATTACGACACGGACATCGTCGCTGTCGAGGCCGAACAGGGCGCAGGCCTCGATCAGTTCCAGTCCCTTGTTCATCAGCGTGGCCGAGTCCACCGAGATCTTCCGCCCCATGGACCAGTTCGGGTGCGCCACTGCCTGCTCGGGGGTCACCCGCGCCAGGTCGGCCGCCGCGGTGGTGCGGAACGGACCGCCGGAGGCGGTCAACAGCACCCGCCGCACCCCGGCCCGGCCACCCTGGTCGAAGTCCGCCGGCAGGCACTGGAAAATGGCGTTGTGCTCGCTGTCCAGCGGCACGATGGTGGCGCCGCTGCGGCGCGCCCGCTCCAGGATCGCCGCCCCCATCATCACCAGCGGCTCCTTGTTGGCGATCAGCACCAGGCGCGCGGCGGACACCGCCGCCAGTGTCGGCGCCAGGCCGGCGGCGCCGACGATGCCGGTGACCACGATCTCGGCCTCCGCGTGCCCGGCCACCGTCTGCAGCGCGGCCTCGCCGTGGAGCACGGTGGTGATGCAGCCCGCTTCGGCCAATCGCTGCTGCAGGCGCTTCGCATCGGCTTCGTCCGCCACCGCCGCGTAGCGCGGCGCAAAACGCAGGCAAAGGGTAGCGAGGCGATCGAGGCGGCTGCGGCCGGTGAGGGCGAACACCGCGAACCGCTCCGGGTGCCGGGCAATCACGTCCAGGGTGCTCTCGCCGATGGAACCGGTGGCGCCGAGCACAGTGACCTGGCGGCGCGGTGGCGAAGCGCTCACCCCCCCTGCCCTGCCAGGTCGAGCCCGGCGAGGCCGAGCAGCAGGAAGAACACCGGTGCGGCCGCCAGCAGACCGTCCACGCGGTCGAGTACGCCGCCGTGGCCGGGCAGCAGGGTGCCGCTGTCCTTGACCCCGGCCATGCGCTTGAGCTGGCTCTCGCCGAGGTCGCCGATCACCGAGAACGCCGCCGTGACCACGCCGAGCGCCAGCCAGGCCCACGGCGAGGCCGGCAGCGGCAGCACCAGCCAGGCCACCAGCGCCACCAGCGCGGCGCTGGCCAGGCCGCCGAGCAGGCCCTCCACGGTCTTGCCCGGGCTGATCGCCGGAGCCAGCTTGCGTCGGCCCAGGGAACGGCCGGCGAAGTAGGCGCCGATGTCGGCGGCAGCCACCAGTGCCAGCAACAGCCACGGCCACAGGAGATTGTCTTCGCGCAGGGCGACCAGGGCCAGGTAGGTGGACACCAGCACCGGCACGCCGAGCAGCAGGGCCAGCATGGGCACGCCGTGACGGCCGCGCCATCGTGCCAGCAGCCACGGCGACAGGCACCAGGCCGCGGCCATCGGCAGGGCCACGAACACGGGCGGCAGCGCGACCGTCCAGAGCCCGAAACACGCCGCACCCACCAGCACCCCGAACAGCACCGGGGCGAGGCCGGCGGGCAGACCCATGCGCCCCCACTCCCAGCCGCCCACCGCCACCACCAGCGCGAGCACCGCGGCGAACACGGGAGCGCTGGCGAAGCCCAGCAGGCCGATGACCAGGACCAGCAACACCAGCGCGGTCAGTACCCGGGTCTTCAGCACGATGCGTGCACCGGGCGGCGTGATCGCGCCGGGGAGAAAGGTGCCGGGCCGGTCATGCCCGGGTCACCGCCCCATGCCCACCTGCTCGCCGGTCTGGCCGAAACGTCGCTGCCGGCCGGCGAAGGAGCGAATGGCGACGGCGAGTTCCTCCTCGTCGAAGTCCGGCCACAACACGTCGGTGAAGTACAGCTCGGTGTAGGCCAGTTGCCAGAGCAGGAAGTTGCTGATGCGGGATTCACCGCCGGTGCGAATGAACATGTCCGGCTCGGGCATGCCGGCAGTACTCAGGTAGCGCTCGAAGGTGGACTCGCCGACTTCCTCCGCCGACAGGCGACCCTCGGCGATGTCGGCGGCCACGCGGCGGGTTGCCTGCACCACGTCCCAGCGGCCACCGTAGTTGATGGCGATGGTGAGGTTCAGCTTGTGGTTGCTCACCGTCAGTTGCTGGGCATTCTTCACCAGCAGCTTGACCCGCGAACCGAAGCGGTCGAGATCGCCGATGATGCGCAGGTTGACGCCACTGTCGTGCAGCCGGCGCACCTCGTTTTCCAGCGTGCTGATGAGCAGTTCGACGAGGAACTCGACCTCGGCCCGCGGGCGCCGCCAGTTCTCGCTGCTGAAGGCGAACAGGGTCAGGTAGTCGACACCGCGCTCGCCGCAGGCTCGCACCATCTCGCGCACCACTTCCACGCCGCGACGATGGCCGGCGATGCGCGGCATGCCGCGTGATCGCGCCCAGCGGCCATTGCCGTCCATGACCATGGCGATGTGGCGTGGCGTCGCCTCCTCAGCCATCGACCCACCCGCACGCGGGCGGTGCCGCGCATCGATCCGGGGATGTCGTCGGGGAAGTCACGGTCCTAGACTTCCATCACCTCTTGTTCTTTCTCGGCCACCACCGTATCGATTTCGGCGACGAACTGGTCGGTGAGTTCCTGGATGCGGTCATGGGCGCGCTTCTCGTCGTCCTGGCCGATTTCCTTTTCCTTGAGCAGTTCCTTGACGTCGCCCAGGGCATCGCGACGGATGTTGCGGATGGCCACCTTGCCGTTCTCGCCCTCGGAGCGCACCACCTTGGTGATGTCCCGACGGCGTTCCTCGGTGAGGGCCGGCAGCGGGATGCGGATGACCTCGCCGGCGGTGACCGGGTTGAGGCCGAGATCGGACTCCAGGATCGCCTTCTCGATCACCGGCACCATGCTCTTTTCCCACGGGTTGACGGCGATGGTACGGGCGTCGGCGACACTGACCGTGGCGACCTGGTCCAGCGGCGTGGCACTGCCGTAGTATTCCACGGAAATATGCTCCAGCAACGCCGTCGAGGCGCGGCCGGTGCGCAGGCGAGAGAGTTCTTGACGCACCGACTCGACGGTTTTCTTCATCCGCGAGCGCGCGTCCTTGTAGATGTCTTCTATCATGATCGGGTCACGTGTAGTGGCGAGTCCGTCCCGGACAGGGGAACCGGGGGCGAGCAAACGAATAGACTAGCTGATCAGGGTGCCTTCGTCGATTCCCGTCACCGCGTTGCGCAGGGAATCGGGCCGGTTCACGTCCAGTACGCGGATCGGCAGCGCGGCATCCCGGCATAGGGCGAAGGCACTGGTGTCCATCACCGCCAGGCGCCGCTCGATCACCTCGGAAAACCGCAGCGAAGTATACCGCTTCGCGTCGGGGTTTTTCTCCGGGTCGGCATCGTAGACGCCGTCCACCCGGGTGGCCTTGATCAGCACCTGGCAACGGCACTCCACCGCGCGCAGGCTGGCCGCGGTATCGGTGGTGAACAGCGGGTTGCCGATACCACCGCCAAGCACCACCACTTCGCCGCGCTCCAGGCTGGAGATCGCCTTGTCCACGGCGAAGCCCTCGGCGATGCCGGTCACCGCGAAGGCGGAGAGCACCCGCGGCACCGCCCCGGCCTCGCGCAGGGCGTGGCCAAGCGCCAGGGCATTCATCACCGTGGCCAGCATGCCGATGTGGTCGGCGGCGACACGGTCGGCACCCGGCAGGCCGGACGCCATGCCGCGGAAGAAGTTGCCGCCACCGACCACCGCCGCCACCTGCACGCCCATGGCGCAGATCTCGGTGATGTCGGCGGCCAGCCGGCGCAGGGTTTCCGGGTCGAAGCCCTCGCCGCGATGCCCGCCCAGCGACTCGCCGCTGAGCTTGAGCAGGATGCGGGTGTAGACCGGATCGGTCATTGGCGGCGAAGCAGCAGGCAACTAGCTGCTTTTCGCCTGGGCCATGACCTCGGCGACGAAGTCGTCGGCCTTCTTCTCGATGCCCTCGCCGACCTCGAAGCGGGCGAATGCCAGGGTCTGCGCATTGGCGCCGGACAACAGCTTGCCCACGCTCACGTCCGGATCCTTGACGAAGGGCTGGCCGGTGAGCGTGTTCTCGGCAAAGAACTTGCGCATGCGACCGTCGACCATCTTCTCCATGATGTTCTCCGGCTTGCCGCTCTCCCGGGCCTGGTCGAGGAAGATCTCGCGCTCCCGGGCGATCAGGTCGGCGGGCACGCCGGATTCGTCCACGCTGACCGGGCGCGAGGCCGCCACGTGCATGGCGATGTCGCGGCCCAGCGCCTCGTCGCCGCCACGGTTGTGCACCAGCACGCCGATGCGGCTGCCGTGCAGGTAGCCGGACAGCACCTCGCCGTCAGCGGCCTCGAGCACCACGAAGCGGCGCACCGAGATGTTCTCGCCGACCTTGCCGCCGACCAGTGCCTTGCGCACCGATTCGACACTGTCGCCGCCATCGGTGAGCGGCAGCGCCATCAGCGCGTCGACGTCGGCCGGGTTGCTGGCCAGGATACGCGCGGCGACCGCCTCGGAAAAGTCGAGAAAGGCCTCGCCCTTGGCGACGAAGTCGGTCTCGGAATTGACTTCCACCATCACCGCGCGACGGCCGTCGTCGGCGATCTTCTGCACGATGGCGCCCTCGGCCGCCACCCGCGAAGCCTTCTTGTCGGCGCTGGCCGCGCCCTTCTTGCGCAGCAGCTCCACTGCCGCTTCCTGGTCGCCGCCGGTCTCGGTCAGCGCCTTCTTGCATTCCATCATCCCCGCGCCGGTACGCTCGCGGAGCTCTTTCACCATGCTTGCGGTAATCGCCATGATCGTCGTGGGCCTCGAATCCCTCAGTCAATTGGGTAACAACCCCGCCTCGGCGAAACATCGCCGGCGGGCAGACCCCGTGGCGGCTCCCGCCAACCGGCGGGAGCGGGGGTCCATGGTTCGGTACGCGGCGGGCGCCGGGCGGTCAGGCCGCCGGCGTCCCGTCGCTGGCGCTGTCGGCGCTCTTCGGCGCGGCCTCGGCGGCCGGTGCGGCCTCGGCAGCCGGCGCGGCCTCCGTGGCGGGGGCATCCTCGATCTCGACGTAGTCGTCGCCATCGCCAGGGACGGTGATCTGCGCCGACTGGCGGCCGTCGATGATGGCGTCGGCGGCGCCGGCGAGGTACAGCCGGATGGCCCGGATGGCATCGTCGTTGCCGGGAATGACGTAGTCGACGCCGTCCGGCGAGGAGTTCGAATCCACCACCGCGACCACCGGGATGCCCAGCTTGCGGGCTTCCTTCACGGCGATGTACTCGTGGTCGACGTCGATCACGAACAGCGCGTCCGGCGGGCTGTTCATGTCGCGGATGCCGGCCAGCGAGCGGTCCAGCTTCAGTCGCTCGCGCTCCAGGCGCAGCGCCTCCTTCTTGCCCAGGCGCTGGTAGCCGCCGTTGGTGCGCAGCTCGTCGAGTTCCTTCAACCGGGCTACCGACTTGCGCACGGTCTTGAAGTTGGTCAGCATGCCGCCCAGCCAGCGGTGATTGACGTAGGGGGTGCCGCAGCGCTCGGCGTGCTCGCGCACCAGCTTGCTGGCCTGGCGCTTGGTGCTCACGAACAGGATGGTGCCGCGGTTGGCGGCAATCTTGCCCAGGTAGTTCATGGCTTCCTGGTACAGCGGCAGGGTCTGCTCGAGATTGATGATGTGAATCTTGTTGCGGCTGCCGAAGATGTAGGGCTTCATCTTCGGGCACCAGTAGCGGGTCTGGTGGCCGAAATGCACGCCGGCTTCCAGCAGGGAACGCAGGGAAAGGTCAGTCATCTTGGTTTGCTCCGTTCGGGTTGGTTGCCTGGCGCGACGGGACCAGCCGACCCTTGCGGGCACCCGGGCTGGTCGGGTCTGTGATGCGTCGCGCGCGAGATGGTAGGTGTATGCGCCGCGCCGGGTCGATTCGTGGTTGACGAACCGGCCGGTCCTCGGCGGCGCGCGATTTTAGCAAAAAGCGCCACCATGTCGCCAGTGCGCGTTGAACCCGCCGCCGCCGTGTTCTACTCCCGGCCCTCGGTGCGGTACACTCCACGCCCCCGTTTCCCGTTGGACCCCGCGGGCTGCGGCCGGACAGGCCGCCCACCCGCCCGACTGCCCGTGACCCTGCCCATGACCATCAAAACGCCGGAAGAGATCGAGAAAATGCGCGTCGCCGGGCGACTCGCCGCCCAGGTGCTGGACATGATCGGCCCGCACGTGAAAGCGGGGGTAACCACCGGCGAACTGGACGCCATCTGCCACGAATTCATCGTGAACGAGCTGGATGCCATCCCCGCGCCGCTGAACTACCGCGGTTTTCCCAAGTCCATCTGCACCTCGGTCAACCACGTCATCTGCCACGGCATTCCCGGCGAGAAGAAGCTGAAGAACGGCGACATCATCAACATCGACATCACCGTGATCAAGGACGGCTTCCACGGCGACACCAGCCGCATGTTCGCGGTGGGCAAGACGCCGATCCGCGCCAGCCGACTGATGGAGACCTGCTACGAGGCGATGAAGCTCGGCATCGAGCAGGTGCGTCCCGGGGTAAAGCTCGGCGATATCGGCCACGTCATCCAGACCCACGCCGAGGCCGCCGGCTTCTCGGTGGTGCGCGAGTACTGCGGACACGGCATCGGACGCGGCTTTCACGAGGACCCGCAGATCCTGCACTACGGCAAGCCCGGCACCGGGCTCGCGGTCAAGGAGGGCATGACCTTCACCATCGAGCCGATGCTCAATGCCGGACGCAAGGAAACCCGCCTGCTCGCCGACGGCTGGACCGTGGTCACCCGCGATCACAGCCTGAGCGCCCAGTGGGAACACACCATCGCGGTGACCCGCGACGGCTTCGAGGTACTGACCCTGTCCGAGGGGGCAACGCTGTAGCCCCTCGGCCGGCAATCCCGTCGACCCCGTGCCGCAGGTCGGACCCGCCATGAGCCAACGACTGACACGCAAGGAGCTGCTCGACCCGGAGCGATTTCGCGACGAGGTCCTCGCCGCCGCCTCGCCCATCGCCGTGTTCAAGGAGGCGCTGGCCCGCGGCCGTGAACTGCTGCAGGAGTTCCACCTCGCCGGCGGCTCGCCGGCGGTGGAAGTGGCCCACCACACCTGGCTCGTCGACCGCCTGCTCGAGGTCGCCTGGGACATGGCCGGGCGCGACTTCCCCGGCCGCGACGGCGCGGCGCTGATCGCCGTCGGCGGCTATGGCCGGGGCGAGCTGCACCCCTACTCCGACATCGACCTGTTGCTGCTGATGCAGGCCAGGGTCAACCGCGACACCATGGAGTTCGCCGAGCACCTGGTCCGCCTGCTGTGGGACATCGGCCTGGAGGTCGGACACAGCGTGCGCAACCTCAAGCAGTGCGTCAGCGAGGCACGCGCCGATCTCAGCGTGGTCACCAACCTGATGGAGAGCCGCCACCTGTGCGGCGATGCGGAACTGCACCCACAGCTGGTCACCCGCATCGGCCCGGACCGGATCTGGCCGGTGAAGAAGTACTTTGCCGAGAAGCTGCGCGAACAGACCGACCGCTATGCCCGCTTCGAGGACACCGCCTACAATCTCGAGCCGCACATCAAGGAAGGGCCCGGCGGCCTGCGCGACATCCAGATGATCCTGTGGGTCACCCAGCGCTACTTCGGCGCTGGCGGCTTCCGCGAGCTGGTCGAGCGCGGCTTCCTCACCCAGGACGAGTACCGCGCGCTGGTCCGCAACCGCAACTTCCTGTGGCGGCTGCGCGCCAGCGCCCACTGGCTCGCCGGTCGCCGCGAAGACCGGCTGCTGTTCGACTACCAGCGAGACATCGCCAGCGAGTTCGGCTACCGCGACAAGCCCGGCAATCTCGCGGTGGAGCAGTTGATGAAGCGCTACTACCGCACCATCAAGGAACTGCACCTGCTCAACGAGATCCTGCTGCAGCACTTCCAGGAAGCCATCCTCAAGCGTGGCCGCAGCAAGGTGGTGGCCATCAACCGTCGCTTCCGCGCCATCGACGGCTTCCTCGAGGTGATCTCGGAAAAGGTCTTCGACCGCCAGCCCTTCGCGCTGCTGGAGCTGTTCCTGATCCTGCAGCAGAACCCGGCCCTGAAGGGCGTGCGCGCGCAGACCATTCGCCAGGTGCGCGCGCGGCTGAACCGGATCAACGCCGAGTTCCGCCGCGACCTGCGCTGCACCAGCCTGTTCATGGAGATTTTCCGGCACAGTTCGGGCCTGACCCACAGCCTGCGCAAGATGAACAACTACGGCGTGCTCGGCGCCTACCTGCCCGAGTTCGGCCGCGTGGTGGGGCAGATGCAGCATGACCTGTTCCACGTCTACACGGTGGATGCCCACCTGCTGTTCGTGGTGCGCAACCTGCGCCGGTTCGCGGTGGAGAAGCACCACCACGAGTTTCCGCTGGCCAGCGAGATCATCTCCAACCTGTTCAAGCCCTTCCGGCTCTACCTGGCCGGGCTGTTCCACGACATCGCCAAGGGCCGCGGCGGCGACCACTCCGAACTCGGCGAGAAGGATGCCTACCGCATCTGCAAGCAGCACGACCTGTCGGACTACGATGCCCGCTTCGTGGCCTGGCTGGTGCGCAACCACCTGCTGATGTCGTGGACCGCGCAGAAGCAGGACATCACCGATCCCGACGTGGTCAACCGCTTCGCCTCCCAGGTCGGCGACCAGGAACACCTGGACAACCTGTACCTGTTGACCGTGGCCGATATCCGCGCCACCTCGCCGCACGTGTGGAACAGCTGGAAGGGACAACTGTTGTTCGACCTCTACCGGGCCACCCGGCGTGCACTGCAACTGGGTCTTGGCGAACCGGTCAACATCAAGCAGCAGATCACCGACATCAAGACCGACGTGATGCGGCTGATGCCGCAGGCCTCGCGCAACCGCAAGGCGGTGGAGGCCTTCTGGGAGCAGCTCGAGGACGAGTACTTCGTGCGCAACGACCCGGACACCATCGGCTGGCACGGCGAGGCGCTGATGAATGCCCGCGCCAGCGAGATCCCCATCGTCGAGGTGCGCCACATCGCCCAGCTCGAGGCCCTGCAGTTCGTGGTGCTGGCACCATATACCGGGCACCTGTTCGCCAACGTCGCCGGCGCCTTCGAGCGCTCACGGCTGTCCATTGCCGACGCGCGGCTGCACCGCATGAACTCGGGCATGGTGCTGCTGGCCTTCCTGGTGCTGGTGGACGAGGCCGCGGAGACCCGTGCCGCGGCCCTGCAGATGCTGGCGCGCAACCTGCGCCAGAAAATCCTCAAGCCGGGCGGTGCCGCGCCATCCTCGCGACGACTGCCGCGCGCGCTGAAGCATTTCAAGACGCCGACCACGGTGACCGTGAACACCCATCCGTCGGGCAACTACTCGATCATGGAGCTGGTCACCCGCGACCGACCCGGCCTGCTGCACGTGGTCGCCACCGGGCTGATCGACTGCAAGGTGGAGCTGCTCTCCGCCCGTGTCAGCACCTTCGGCGAACGGGTGGAGGACATCTTCCTGATCACCAACCGCGACGGCGAGCCGGTGACCGACGACAGCCAGCGCGAGTGCATCGAACAGCGCATCGGCGAGCTGGTGGACCACGCTTCGACG
The DNA here is from genome assembly GCA_964350265.1 of uncultured Gammaproteobacteria bacterium. Lineage (GTDB taxonomy): Bacteria > Pseudomonadota > Gammaproteobacteria > Arenicellales > CAJQKF01 > BQJD01. Next base: position 21,929 of record CAYGJZ010000043.1, read on the forward strand.
AATGCCTGACCGCCGCCGTCGAATCCGCTGGCCCCGGGGCGGGCCATTCTCTATACTTTCGCGCGATGAGCTCTCCGCATTTTCGCGCCTTTTCAAATACCTGTTAACGAAAGTACAAGGAACTTCACCATGGCCAACCTGAAGGAGACCATCGAGTCCGCGTTCGAGCAGCGCGCCGAGATCCGCCCCGACAACGCCTCTGCCGAGGTCCGCGAAGCGGTCGCCGAGGCCATCGACCTGCTCGATGCCGGCAAGGCGCGGGTGGCCGAGCCCGCGGCCTCGGGCTGGCTGGTCAACGAGTGGTTGAAGATGGCCGTGCTGCTGTCCTTCCGCCTCGCCCCCAACCGGGTGATTCGCGACGGCTATACCAACTACTACGACAAGGTGGACTGCAAGTTCTCCGACTACGGCGCCGGCGACTTCGCCGCCGGCGGCTTCCGCGTGGTGCCCAATGCCAACGTGCGGCGCGGCGCCTACATCGCCCGCGACGTGGTGCTGATGCCGAGCTACGTCAACATCGGCGCCTACGTGGACGAGGGCACCATGGTCGACACCTGGGCCACGGTGGGCTCGTGCGCGCAGATCGGGCGCAATGTCCACCTGTCCGGCGGTGTCGGCATCGGCGGCGTACTGGAACCGCTGCAGGCCACGCCGACCATCATCGAGGACAACTGCTTCATCGGCGCCCGCAGCGAAGTGGTCGAGGGCGTCGTGGTCGGCGCCGGCTCGGTGGTCTCCATGGGCGTGTTCATCGGCCAGAGCACCCGCATCCTCGATCGCGAGACCGGCGAGATCCACTACGGCAGCGTGCCGCCGGGCTCGGTGGTGGTGTCCGGCTCGATCCCTTCGGCCGACGGGTCGCACAGCCTGTACTGCGCGGTGATCGTGAAGAAGGTCGACGAGAAGACCCGCGCCAAGGTGGGCATCAACGCCCTCCTGCGCGACGTCTGAAGCCGTCGCCACGCGCCGGAGTCACCCCTTGCAAGCTACCCTGACACTGGACATGGCCTGCGGGTCGGACACCGGCAAGGTTCGTTCGCGCAACGAGGACCACGTGCGCATCGATCCCGACCTCGGCCTGGTGGTGCTGTCCGACGGCATGGGCGGGCACAAGGCCGGCGACGTCGCCAGCCAGGTGGCGGTGGACACCATCGCCCAGTACTGGCGCACGGCCTGCGCCGACGGCATGGTCGGCGGCAACCGGCGCAGCGACGAGCTGCTCTCGGCGGTGTCCCGGGCCAACGAGGAAGTGTTCACGCTGTCGAAGAACAACCCCGAGTTCCAGGGCATGGGCGCCACCGTGATCGCCGCCCACTTCGCCGCCGACGGCCTGTGCGCGGTGCACCTGGGCGACTCGCGCCTGTACCGCTTCCGGCAGGGACAGCTGCAGCAACTCAGCCACGATCACACCCATGCCCAGGAGTCGGTGCGGCTCGGCCTGATCTCCGCCGACGAGGCCCGCGGCGGCTATGGCTGGAACCTGTTGCTGAAGGCGCTCGGCGTGGACTCGGCCATCGAGCCGGACGTCATCTCCGCGCCGCTGATGCACGGCGACATCTTCCTGCTCGGCTCCGACGGCCTGACCGACGCGGTGCACGATGACGAGATCAAGACCCGCCTCTCCCTGGGCAACAACCAGTTGCCGGACATGGTCGAGGACCTCATCGACCTGGCCAACGTCAACGGCGGCCCGGACAACATCTCGGTGGCACTGGTGCGGGTGCTGACCCGCTAGCCTCAGAAACCGATCCGCGCCAGCGCCTCGGGCAGCCGCGCCACGGCATCCACGGCAATCTTCAGCGACCCGGTCCCGGTGCGGTTGGCGGCCGGCACCAGGGCGCGGGAGAAGCCCAGCTTCTGTGCCTCGCGCAGTCGCTCCAGCGCCCCCTGCACCGGGCGCAGTTCCCCGGACAGGCCGATCTCGCCGAACACCACCAGGTCTTCGGGCAATGGCCGGTTGGCCAGGCTGGAGAGCACCGCCAGCACCACCGCGAGATCCACCCCCGGCTCGGTGACCCGCACCCCGCCGACCACGTTGACGAACACGTCCTGGTCGCCGAAACCGTAGCCGGCATGGCGGTGCAGCACCGCCAGCAGCATGCTCATGCGGTTCTGGTCCAGCCCGATGCCCAGCCGTCTCGGGTTGGACAGGCTGCTGGCATCGACCAGCGCCTGCACTTCCACCAGCAGCGGGCGGGTGCCCTCCCAGGTGGCAAAGGCGGCGCTGCCCGGCGCCGGGTCCTCGCCGCGGTTGAGAAAGATCGCCGAGGGATTGGACACGTCGCGCACGCCGCGGTCGGTCATGGCGAAGACGCCGATCTCGTTGACCGCGCCGAAACGGTTCTTGATCGCCCGGATCAGGCGAAAGCGGCTGCTGCGGTCGCCCTCGAAGTAGAGCACGCTGTCGACCATGTGCTCGAGCACCCGGGGCCCGGCCAGGTTGCCCTCCTTGGTGACGTGCCCCACGAGCAGCACCACGCAGCGCGTGGACTTGGCATGGCTGACCAGCCGCGAGGCACATTCGCGCACCTGGGTGACGCTGCCCGGCGCCGAGCTGACGGCATCGCAGTACAGGGTCTGCACCGAGTCGGCCACCAGCACCGCCGGCGACGCTGCGCGTGCCGCCTCGAGCACGTGGTCGACGTTGTTCTCCGCCAAGAGTTCCAGCGACGAGTCCCGGCAGGCCAGTCGCTCGGCGCGCATCGCCACCTGCTGCGGCGACTCCTCGCCGGTTACGTACAGCGCCGGGCGCGACTTCGACAGGTGATGCAGGGCCTGCAGCAGCAGGGTCGACTTGCCGATGCCCGGATCGCCGCCGATCAGCACCACCGAGCCGGCCACCAGGCCGCCACCGAGCACGCGGTCGAGCTCCGCCGAGCCGGTGGCCAGCCGCGGCAGGTCCTCGGTGTCGATCTGCGACAGGCGCGCCGGGCGCGGTCGTTCGCCGCCGGGGCCGCTGCGTGCGCCGGCCCGCGTGGTCGATGGCGCCTCGGTCAGCGTGTTCCAGGCACCGCAGTGCTGGCACTGGCCACTCCACTTGGGATGCTCGCCACCGCACTCGCTGCAGAAGAATACCGTCTTAGCCGTGGCCAACGTTGTCCTCCACCCGGGTCGGCCGCGCCGACAGGCGGCAGAACAGTTCGTAGGCAATGGTGTCGCAGTGCCCGGCCACCTCCTCCGCCGGCAGGCCGGCGCCCCACAGCACCACCCGCTGGTCGCGGTCGATCTCGCCAAGATCGGTGACGTCCACCAGCAGGGAATCCATCGACACCCGGCCGATCAGCGGCGCGATGCCCTCCTCCAGCCGCACCGGGGTGCCATCGGCGGCGCTGCGCGGGTAGCCGTCGCCGTAGCCACAGGCAATCACCGCCGCGCGGGTCGGACGCTGGCAGCGAAAGCGACCACCGTAGCCCACCGGCTGGCCGGCGGCGAATTCGCGCAGGGCAAGGATCTTCGCGTCCAGGGTCATCACCGGGGCGAGACCGAGGGAGGCGGCATCGCGGTCGTTCACCGGGCAGACGCCGTAGAGCATGATGCCCGGCCGAACGATGTCCAGGCGGCTTTCCGGCCAGCCGACCAGGCCGGCGGAGTTGGCCAGCGAGCGCGGCAGGTTGCCGGCGTCGACGGCACGAAACCGGTCAAGCTGCTGGCGGTTGCCGGCGTCCCCCGGATTGTCGGCGTTGGCCAGGTGGCTGGCCAGTGCCGCCACCGCGATGTCGTGGTCACGGAGCGCGGACAGCACCGCGGGCACCTCGGCGGGGGCGAAGCCCAGGCGGCCCATGCCCGAGTCGACCTTCACCACCACCTGCGCCGGATGTCGCGAGGCATTGGCGAGGGCCGCAAGCTGTGCGTGGTCGTGCAGCACCGGCACGAGGTCGTAGTCGACCACCACGTCGAGATCGTCGGCGGGGTCGAAGTCGGACAGCACCCACAGCAACTGGCCGGCACCGGCCCGGCGCAGGGCCAGGGCCTCGTCGACGCTGGCCACCGCGAAGCCGTCCACCCGGTCGGCCAGGTGCCGCAGGGCGAAGGCCACGCCATGGCCGTAGGCATCGGACTTGACCACCGCCAGGAAGGTCGCCTCCGGCGCCAGCTGCCGGACCACCGCGGCATTGTTGCGCAGCGCGGCGCCGTCCAGCATCACCCGGACGCGGTCGCTCACGCGTAGTCGCCGGCGAACTCGGCCGCGGTGAAGTTCTCGAAGCGGGTGTACTCGCCGAGGAAGGTCAGGCGCACCGTGCCGGTGGGGCCGTTGCGCTGCTTGCCGATAATGATCTCGGCAATGCCCTTGTCGTTGGAATCCTCGTTGTAGACCTCGTCCCGGTAGATGAACAGGATGACGTCGGCGTCCTGCTCGATGGCGCCGGACTCGCGCAGGTCGGACATCACCGGGCGCTTGTTGGGGCGCTGCTCGAGGCTGCGGTTGAGCTGCGAAAGCACCATCACCGGGACATTCAGTTCCTTGGCCAGGATCTTCAGACCGCGGGTGATCACCGACACCTCGATGGCGCGGTTCTCCTGGTTGGTACCGGACTGCATCAGCTGCAGGTAGTCGACCACGATCAGGCCGAGGTTGCCGTGGTCGCGTTGCAGGCGGCGTGCCCGCGAACGCAGTTCCAGCGGGTTCAGCGCCGGGGTGTCGTCGATGAAGATCGGTGCCTCGTTGAGCAGACCCACGGCCGAGGTCAGTCTTGGCCAGTCATCCTGGCCGAGACGACCGGTGCGCACCTTGTGGGCGTTGATCCGGCCGAGGGAGGCAAGCATGCGCATGGCCAGCTGCTGGCCGGGCATCTCCATGCTGAACACCGCCACCGGTTTCTTCGAGCCGACGGAGACGTTTTCGGCCATGTTCATGGCCAGCGAGGTCTTGCCCATGGACGGACGCCCGGCGACGATGATCAGGTCCGCCGGCTGCAGGCCCGATGTCATGGTGTCGAGGTCCTTGAACCCGGAGGAAACGCCGGTGAGCGCGGCATTGCTCTCGTACAGTTCCTCGATGCGGTCGATGGCCTCGGAGAGCAGGCCCTGGATGGGCATGAAGCCGGTCTGCTGGCGGCGGCTGTTCTCGCCAAGCTCGAAGATCGCGGCCTCGGCGGCATCCAGCATCTCCGCCGGGGTGCTGCCCTCGGGATGGTAGGCCTTGCCGACGATGCCGTTGGCGGCATCGATCAGCTTGCGCAGCAGCGACCGCTCGGCAACGATCTGCGCATAGCTGACCAGGTTGGCGGTATTGGGCGTGTTCTTGGCCAGGAATCCGAGGTAGGCCAGGCCGCCGATCTCCTCCAGCTTGCCCTTTTTCTGCAGCCACTCCGAGGCGGTGACCACGTCCACCGGGTGGTCGCGCTCGTGCAGTTCGCGGATGGCCTGGAAGATGGTCTGGTGGTGACGGTTGTAGAAGTCTTCCGGGTTGACGACGTCGGTGATGTCCTCCCAGCGCCTGGAATCCAGCAACAGGCCGCCGAGCACCGACTGTTCCGCCTCGAGCGCCTGGGGCGGCAGGCGGGGCTCGGTTTCGCGATTCGCTGAAGGCGCGTAACTCATTGACCAGGTGGGGAATTGTCGATTGGAACCGGGAACACGCAGGCTCGTCCATGAAAAAGGCCGCCCGCGGCATTGTATGCCCCGGACGGCCCGGCAACAAGCAAGCCGCCGCGCCCGCGCGGCGGTTGTCCGCTACTCTTCGGCGACCACCTCGACGGTGACGGAAAAGCGCACTTCCGGGTGCAGGATGACCTCGATGTCGAAGCTGCCAAGTTCCTTGATCGCGCCATCGGGCATCGACACTTCCGAGCGCTCGATGGTGACGCTGTCGTTGCTCATCGCCTCGGCGATGTCCGACGGTGCCACGGAACCGAACAGGTGCCCCTCTTCGCTGGCCACCTTGCGCGCCAGCGTGATGCTGCGCGGCGCCAGGTCGCGTCGGGCCTGGCTGGACTGCAGGCGGTCGGCGGCCAGCTTGGCCAGTTCCTTGCGCCGCTCTTCCACCTGGTGCTTGGCCTCCTCGGTGGCCGGCACCGCAAACTTGTGCGGGATCAGGTAGTTGCGGGCATAACCCGGCTTGACGTTGACGAGGTCGCCAAGGTCGCCGAGGTTGTGAATGCGGTCGAGCAGGATGATTTCCATGTCCGCGTCCTCAGTGCTGGTCGCAGTAGGGCAGCAGCGCAAGGTAGCGCGCGCGCTTCACCGCGGTGGACAACTGGCGCTGGTAGCGCGCCTTGGTGCCGGTGTTGCGGCTGGGGATGATCTTGCCGGTCTCGGTGAGGAAGGCCTTGATCAGGTCGATGTCCTTGTAGTCGACCTCGGTGATGCCTTCGGCGGTAAAACGGCAGAACTTGCGGCGTCGTTGAAAGCGGGCCATTACTTGTCCTCCTGGCTGTCGTCGGCGTCATCGCCGTCGTCGTCGCCATTGTCATCGGAATCGTCGTCGCTGGAATCGTCGTCGCTGGCCTGCTCGCGATCCTCGCGGCGACCTTCCTTCTCGCCCTTGCGCTCGCCCTTGCGCTCGCCTTCTTCCTCGCTGTCCTCGCGCATCATCGGCGACGGTTCGGTGACGGCCTTGTCCATGCGCACGACGAGATTGCGGATTACCGCGTCGCTGA
>CAYGJZ010000043.1:28627-35623 GCA_964350265.1 uncultured Gammaproteobacteria bacterium
TCGGTGACGGCCTTGTCCATGCGCACGACGAGATTGCGGATTACCGCGTCGCTGAACTTGAACATGTTCTTCAGCTCGGCCAGCACGTCGGCGTCGCACTCGACGTTGAACAGCAGGTAGTGGGCCTTGTGGACCTTCTCGATGGGAAAGGCCAGCTGGCGGCGGCCCCAGTCCTCGTGGCGGTGAACGGCGCCGCCGTTCTCTTCCACCACCGAGCGGTAGCGCTCGACCATGGCGCTGACCTGTTCGCTCTGGTCCGGATGGACCAGCAGCACGATTTCGTAGTGTCGCATGCGTACTCCCCGCGGGTTGCAGCCTCCCGTTCAAGCGGTGAGGCAAGGAGAAAATGGAGGCGCGCGATTGTAGGCGAGTCCCGCCGGCGACGCAAGCTGCGCCGCCGGCGTCCGCCCCGGCGCCGATCAGCCGGCGCGGTTCTCGACCAGGTTGTCGACCACCGAGGGATCGGCAAGGGTGGAGGTGTCGCCGAGGTTCTCCAGCTCGTTGGCGGCGATCTTGCGCAGGATCCGGCGCATGATCTTGCCCGAGCGGGTCTTCGGCAGCCCCGGCGCCCACTGGATCACGTCGGGCGAGGCAATCGGCCCGATTTCCTTGCGCACCAGCGCCACCAGGTCCTTGCGCAAGTCCTCGCTCGGCTCGGTGCCGGTCATCAGGGTCACGTAGGCATAGATGCCCTGGCCCTTGATCTGGTGCGGGTAGCCCACCACCGCGGCCTCGGCCACCGCCTCGTGCAGCACCAGCGCGCTCTCCACCTCGGCGGTGCCCATGCGGTGCCCGGAGACGTTGATGACGTCGTCGATGCGGCCGGTGATCCAGTAGTAGCCGTCGGCATCGCGGCGGGCGCCGTCGCCGGTGGTGTAGAAACCCGGGTACATCTTGAAGTAGGTCTCCACAAAGCGGTCGTGGTCGCCGTAGACGGTACGCATCTGGCCGGGCCAGGATGCCTTGATCACCAGGTTGCCGCTCGCCTCGCCCTCCAGCTCGTTGCCGTCGGCATCGAGCAGCGCCGGGATGACGCCGAAGAACGGACGGGTGGCGGAGCCGGGCTTGAGCGGCGTGGCCCCCGGCAGCGGCGAGATCATGATGCCGCCGGTTTCGGTCTGCCACCAGGTGTCGACGATGGGGCAGCGCTCCTCGCCGACCACGTGGTAGTACCACTCCCAGGCTTCCGGGTTGATCGGCTCGCCCACCGTGCCCAGGGTGCGCAGGCTGGACCGCGAGGTCTTCTCCACCCAGTCGTTGCCCTGCCCCATCAACGCGCGCAGGGCAGTGGGCGCGGTGTAGAAGATGTTCACCGCGTGCTTGTCCACCACCTGCCAGAAGCGCGAGGCGTCCGGGTAGGTGGGCACCCCTTCGAACATCAGGGTGGTGGCGCCGTTGGCCAGCGGACCGTAGAGGATGTAGGAATGCCCGGTGACCCAGCCGACATCCGCGGTGCACCAGTAGATGTCGCCGTCGTGGTAGTCGAACACGTACTTGTGGGTCATCGCGGCGTAAAGCTGGTAGCCGCCGGTGGTGTGCAGCACGCCCTTGGGCTTGCCGGTGGAGCCGGAGGTGTAGAGGATGAACAACGGGTCTTCGGCGTCCATTTCCTCGGCCGGACAGTCCGCCGACACCGATGCCGCCGCCTCGTCGTACCAGACATCGCGCTCGGCATTGCCGGGCACCTCGTTGCCAGTGCGGCGAACCACGATGGTGGTGTGCACGTCGGGACAGCCGTCAAGGGCCTTCTCCACGTTGGCCTTCAACGGCACGTTCTTGCCGCCACGCGGCCCCTCGTCGGCGGTCACCACCACGCGGCAGTCGGAGTCGAGAATGCGATCGCGCAGGGCGTCGGGGGAGAAGCCGCCGAACACCACCGAGTGCACCGCGCCGATGCGTGCGCAGGCCAGCATGGCCACCGCCGCCTCCGGCACCATGGGCATGTAGATGGACACGCAGTCGCCCTTCTTCACGCCGCGGGACTTGAGCACGTTGGCGAACCGGCAGACCTGCTCGTGCAACTCGCGGAAGGTGATCTTCTTGTCCACCGAGGGATCGTCGCCCTCCCAGATGATGGCCACCTGGTCGGCGCGGTCGGCGAGATGCCGGTCGACACAGTTCACCGAGACGTTCAGCGTCGCGCCCTCGAACCACTTGATGTGCGCGCCGGTGAAATCGAACTCGCGCACCTTGTTCCACGGTTTCGACCAGGTCACCAGCTGCTCGGCCTGCTCGGCCCAGAAGCCATCGGGGTCTTCGATCGAGCGCTGGTACATCTGTTCGTAGCGTTCCGCGGAGATATGGGTACGCCGGGCTGCCGCCTCGGGAACCGGGTAGACCTTCTGTTCGGACATGCTGCCTCCTGTTGCGTTCTTGTATGGATACGGTCGCCTGCCGGACGCGCCGACTGGGCGCATGCCCGCGGGGAGGGCGGGCGGTGGCAGAAGTGATGGACGAATGATAGCGGGTTTGCCCCCGCCAGCACAAGATTTGCTCCGTTATTTCAATTGTTTAACCAGATACACCTGAATTCGGAAGCGGGTCTTCGGCAATACTTTGTATTGGTTTTTTTAACAACGCCGCGCGGTCGAGGTCGCGTCAGGAAGCCGGCGGGAACAGCGACCGGTCACCGAGCATCTCGAGCCACCGCTGGTGGGCGCGGCGGTCGTCGTCGTCCGGGGTGATCGGCAGCAGGCGGTGGGCGCCGGCGCGGCTCCCGGGCCGGTCGTCGTTGACCGAGGCCGTATCGAAGGCCAGGTTCAAGGCCGTCTGTCCGCCGGTCATGGCCAGGTAGACGTCGGCCAGGATCTCCGCGTCGAGCAGGGCCCCGTGCAGGGTGCGCTGGGAATTGTCGATGCCATAGCGCTTGCACAGGGCATCGAGGCTGTTGCGCTGGCCGGGATGCAGGCGACGGGCGAGTTGCAGGGAGTCCACCACCGCGCACATCGATTCGGTGCGCAGCTCGCCGGCACCGGCGCGTTCGAACTCGCTGTCGAGAAAGCCGGTGTCGAAGGCCGCGTTGTGAATGATCAGCTCGGCACCTTCCAGGTAGCGGATCAGCGGCTCGAGGATCTCGGCAAAGCGCGGCTTGTCGCGCAGCGACTCGTTGGTGATGCCGTGCACCTCGATGGCGCCGGCGTCGATCTCCCGGTCCGGGTTCAGGTAGTAGTGGAAGTTGTTGTGGGTGAAGCGACGGTCGACCAGTTCCACGCAGCCGATCTCGATGATGCGATGCCCCTGTTCCGGCTCCAGGCCGGTGGTTTCCGTGTCCAGCACGACCTGTCGCTGGCTCATCGTCCGAGCATCCGGTCGATGGCCTCGTTGGCAAGCCGGTCGGCACACTCGTTGCCGGGATCACCGGCATGGCCCTTGACCCACAGCCACTGCACCTGGTGACGCGACGCCTCGCTGTCCAGCGCCTGCCACAGGTCCTGGTTCTTCACCGGCTTCTTCGATGCCGTTTTCCAGCCATTCTTCTTCCATCCGGCCAGCCAGCCGGTAATGCCCTGCTTGACGTAGGTGGAATCGGTGTACAGGCGCACCTGGCAGGGCCGCCTGAGCGCCTTCAGGGCCTCCACCGCGGCGGTCAGTTCCATGCGGTTGTTGGTGGTCTCGGCGACGGCCCCGGAGAGGGTCTTCTCGCGGCCATCGGCGGCCAGCAACGCGCCCCAGCCCCCGGGCCCCGGGTTGCCGCGGCAGGCGCCGTCGGTGTGGATGATCACTTCCCCGCCCATCACCAGGACCGCCGGCTGCTGGCAGACAGACGCATGCGCCGGGTGGCGCCCTGAACCAGGCGCGGCGGAAAGGCGCGTCGCTTCAAGGTCGGCGCCACCGGGATCATGCGCAGGGTCTGCAACTGGGCATGGATGACGTAGACCGCGCCCAGCATCGGCCACCAGCGGTCGCCGGCCCGCTCGAGGAAGGCGAGCTTCTGGTAGACCCCGGATCGCTTCAGCGGCGGACGGTACATCATCATGCGCCCGCCGCGCACCCGGAAACCCATCAGCGACAGCCAGTCCTGGATGCGCGCGGTGGTCAGGAAGCGACCGCTCCACGGCACCGAGTCGCCGGGGATGCGCAGGTACTTGCGCGCCCCCCAGATGCTGAAGGGCTGGAAGCCGGAGACCAGCACGTGGCCGTCGGGAACCATCGACTGCGTGAGTTCGCGCAGCAGCGCGTGGGGATCGTCGACGAAGTCCAGGGTGTGCGGCAGCACGGCGACGTCGATGCTGCGCGGCGCGAAGGGCAGTGAGCGAAAGTCGCAGGCCACCGCGCCGTCGCGCGCATCGGCAGGCGTCGCCAGGTAGCACTTGCGCCGTGAGCTCAGCGCGGCGAGGGTGTCGGCGCCGCGGGCGCCGAACTGCACCGCCACCGGGTAGTAGCGCCCAGGCACCAGGGCAGCGAAGGCCTCGGCCTCCAGCGCGGCCAGTTCCCGGCCGGGCGGATGGTCCAGCCAGTCCGCGAAGCGGGCGAGGCGATCAGGCTTGTTCATGAGATTCCAGGACAGGAGCGACAAGGGCGTGCGGAGGAAGACCGGCAACGCGTTGACGCTGGTTCGGCGAAGAATCTAGTATCGCCGGGTTATGCGCACCTTGCCAACCCTTCGCCCGCTCTTCGTCCTGCTCTGCCTGGCGGCATCGGGCTGCGCCCTGGTGACGCCGCCGGATGCACCGCCGTCGTCACGCCGGGCGAGCACCGATGCTGGCGACGAGGGGGCCGGAATGCAGCGCTACGCCGCCCCCTCCCTGCGCTTTTCCGGCATGGAGTCCACCGACCTGCTCGGCCAGTTGCGCCGCGGCTTCTCGCTGCCCGATCCGGGCACCGCCGAAGTGCGCGACTACGAACGCTGGTACGCCAAGCACCCCGCCGCGCTCGATCACCTCGCCGAACCGGGTGGCTGGTACCTGCCCTACATCGCGCGCGAGGTCTTTGCCCGCGGCATGCCGGCGGAAATCGCCCTGCTGCCGGCGGTGGAAAGCGGCTTCGACGCCACCGCGCGATCGCCTTCGGGGGCTGCCGGGCTGTGGCAGTTCACCGGCGCTACCGCCCGCCATTTCGGCCTCTACGAAGGCCCGTGGCTGGACCAGCGCATGAACCTGGAGACCTCCACCCGCGCCGCGCTGGACTACCTCGAGGCCCTGCACCGGCGCTTTCACGGCGACTGGCTGCTGGCCCTGGCCGCCTACAATGCCGGCCAGGGCACCGTGGGCAAGCTGATGGAACGCAACCTGGCACGCGGCCACGCGGTGGGCTTCCGCCATCTCGACCTGCCGGAGGAGACCCGGCACTTCGTGCCCAAGCTCATCGCGCTGCGCAACGTGGTCGCCGATCCGCGGCGCTACGGTGTCACCCTGCCGCCGCTGGCCAACCGGATTCGCTTCGTGCGCGTGGACGCGCCGGCCCAGGTTTCCCATGCCCGGGCGGCCAGCCTGTGCGGGGTGGAGACTTCGCTGGTTTCGCAGATCAACGCCGGCCAGCTTCGCGGTGCCACGCCGCCACGCGGACCGCACCGCATTCGCCTGCCCGACGAGTGCGCCGCGGAACTGGACCTCGCCAGCCTGGCCATGCCGCCGGCAGCGCCGCGCTCGATGGCCACGGCCGGCACCACGAGCGACTACGTGGTTCGCCGGGGCGACAGCCTGTGGACCATCGCCCGTGCCCACGGCCTGTCCCTGGCCGCGCTCAGCCATGCCAACCCCGGCGTCGGCGCCGACCTGTCGGTGGGACAGCGGCTGGTCATCCCCGGTCCACCGGGCGGCGGGGACGGCGAAGCCTCCACCGCCATCGTGCACCACGTGGCGCCCGGCGACACGCTGTCGCAGATCGCGCAGCGCTACCAGGTCAGCGCCGAGGCCATTGCCCGCTGGAACCGCATCGCCCTGACCAGCACCCTGTCGCTGGGCCAGGCCCTGACCGTCTTCCCACGCTAACCCCGACCATCCCGGGCCAGTGCCAGTTGCATGGCGAGGGCGTCCTCGCGGCCGTCGCCGCGCACGTAGTAGTCCTGGCGCATGCCGATCACGATGAAACCAAAAGCCTGGTAGAGGGCGATGGCGGCAGCGTTGGATCGACGCACCTCGAGGAAGATCGTGGTCACGAAGCGTCGGTGCAGGGAGCTGATCACCCGGCCCAGTGCGCGACTGGCCAGGCCCTGGCGGCGACAGGCGGGGTCCACCGCGAGGTTGAGCACGTGCCCTTCCCCGGCGGCGTGGTTGGCGATGATGAAGCCGGCCACCCGCGCCTCCTTTTCCAGCACCAGGCACAGGTAGCCAGGTCGCAGGCAGCCGAGGAACAACGGTGCATGCCACGGCGCCGGGGACGAAAGCGCCTCGATCCGGCTCACCGCCGCGACGTCGGCCACGGTCATGGGCCGCAGCCGCGCGCAGCAGGCATTGGCGTCAGCCGTCGGCGCCATCCACGGTGCGCCGGGCCAGCTTCAGGTCCTGCCAGGACTTGCGCTTCTCCTGCGGGCTGCGCAACAGGTAGGCGGGGTGGTAACTGACCACCAGCGGGGTATCGTACTCGCCGTAGCGGTGCACCCGCCCGCGCAGGCGGCCAATGGGTTCGGTGGTTTCCAGCAGCGCCTGGGCGGCGAACCGGCCGAGGGCGAGGATGATGCGGGGCCGGACCTGGCGCACCTGGGCGCGCAGGTAGGGCGAACAGCGCGCCACTTCCTCGCCGAGCGGGTCGCGGTTGTTCGGCGGCCGGCACTTGAGCACGTTGGCGATGTACACCGCGTCGCGTTCAAGACCCACCGCCAGCAGCATGGCATTGAGCAACTGCCCGGCGCGCCCAACGAAGGGCAGTCCCTGGCGATCCTCCTCCGCACCCGGCGCCTCGCCGATGATCATCCAGTCGGCATGGGCATGACCACAGCCAAACACGGTATGGATGCGGCCGTTGGCGAGATCGCACTGCCGACACTGCGCCACCTGCGCGGCCAGCTCATCCAGGGATTCCCCGGGCGCGACGTGGGCGACGTCGGCCGCCTGCGGC
>CAYGJZ010000044.1:0-33977 GCA_964350265.1 uncultured Gammaproteobacteria bacterium
GCTAGCCGGCCAGCGCCGTCTCCACCGCGCGGCAGTGCGCGGCCAGGCGCTCCGGGTCCACCGGCCGCCAGTGAAAGGCACAGGGCAACTGGAACAGGACATCGCGATCGAACCAGCGCCGGGCAAGCCGGGCATTGTCCTCGGCACAACGGGCATCCACCGCCTCGATGACATGGTCGGGCACGAAGGTGCAACGGTCGCGCACGCTGTGCCGTTGCAGGATGCGCACCACGCGATCACGCGGCCCCGGCGCCAGGCCGATGCGATCCAGGCGGGTCATCAGTTCCACCGCCTCCACGTCCAGGGTGGGATTCGGATCCCGGCGCGGCAGGGTGAAGGTGTGCGCCAGTTCTTCCTCGTCGAGGGTGATGCCCAGCGTGTCGAGGAAGTCGAGATACAGGTTGCCGTCGCGCCAGGCCGGCTTTTCGTAGGTACGCACGCAGACGTGCCCTTCGCCGAAGGCTTCGACCAGCCGATCCAGCACCGGCGTGTAGCAACGCGCGATGCCGGCCAGTTCCTCCTCGCTGTACAGGTGCAGGCCACGCTGCTTGAAGTGATTGCGCACCCGCTGCGCCATGCCCGAACAGACCATCTCCGACTGGCGCCGCAGGTAGATGATGGCGCGGCAGTCGAAATCGGCCAGGAGCGGTGCCAACACCTGCCACTGCTCCGGCGTGTTGTGGTACAGGCCCTCGTAGCTGACCACGCCGTCGAGGCCACTGGCGTTCACCTCGTCGACCACTGCCTGCCACGGCACCCGCGGATCGAAGCCACCGGGTCGACGCAGATCCGAGTGACTCCAGGCCTTGCGCCCGGCAACGGGAAAGTGCAGGCCATGACGTGCCAGGGCATCGCCGCTGGCATCGAGCATGCGCTGGATGGCGGTGCTGCCGGTCTTGTCGGTGCCAAGATGCAGGTAGAGCCGGGGTCGCGTCATCGATCGTCCCCCGCGGCAACGCGCGGCGCTTCGCGGTCATGGACATGCAGCGAGGCCAGGCAGAGCACGCCCTCGCCGCTCCAGTAGACGCGGAACTCGATGCACTGCCCGGGTGCCAGTTCCGCGTCGAGGGCCACGTGCACGCGGCCGTCCACCACCTCGGCGCCGATCACGTGCTCCATGGCCAGTACCCGGGCGGCCTGGCTGTCGTAGATGTCCACGGTGCCGAGCCAGTCGGGCACCACGTTGCCGACCAGGAGCAGCTCCGCGCCAAGCGTGATGCGCCGGGGCGCGGTGACCGGGAGATAAGGTCCATACAGGCAGTGGCCGGCGGCATGCTGGCCGGGCACGCAGTAGATGCGCCCGTCGAGACGCTGCCCGGTGGCACTGCGAAAGCCCGGCGAGTCGAGGCCGATGGCGGCAGGCTCGGGCAGCGACAGCGGGTACTCGCGCACCGACGGCAGCAGCGGGCGCACCTGCCCGGCATGGTGGCGATAGCGCTCGTTGAGCACCTGGGTCCATTGTTCCCGGATGGCGCCGACATCATGCAGGGCGCGCACCGCCGCCGCGCCCTCGGCGAGCTGTGCGCGCAGCGTGTCGAGGTGGGCGGCGCAGTGACGCAGCGCCCGGCCCAGCGCGTCACGGTCCACCCGCCACTGGCGACCGATGTCGCGCTGGAAGCCGCCGGTGTTCGGCTGCGCCGGCTCGGTGCCCGCGCTGGGCACCGCCACCACCCCGGGCAGGTGGGAGAACTCG
Source organism: uncultured Gammaproteobacteria bacterium (assembly GCA_964350265.1). GTDB lineage: Bacteria > Pseudomonadota > Gammaproteobacteria > Arenicellales > CAJQKF01 > BQJD01. Next base: position 1,694 of record CAYGJZ010000044.1, read on the forward strand.
CGGTGCACGTGGGCGTCGTGCAGCACCACCGGCAACCCCAGGTGCAGGGCCTCGCGCGGTGTCACCGAGTAGCCTTCGCCGGCGGAGACGAAGCAGTAGGCATCCAGGCCGCGCAGCCAGTCCAGGTAGGCCTGGCGCGACAGCGTCTCGGCGACGAGCTCGATGGCCGGGCAGCGCTGGCGGGCGCTGTCGATGCGCAGGTACTCGTCGCGGTAGTCCGGGTGGGTGAGGTCGGACCGGGTATGGATGGACAGGCTCGCCTCGCCGTCGGCGAAGGTGTCGGCGAAGACCTCGGCCAGCAGGGCAACCTTCTTGCGCGGCCACAGCCCGGCGGAGATGCCGAAGCGCGGCGGCGCCCCGGCACGGCGTGTCGGCGCGGCAGCGGCGTCGAGGGCGAAGTCGTAGGGATGCGGCAGGCGCACCACGTCGATGCCGCGCTCGGCCAGGAAGTCGTCGAGCAGCGAGGAGGTCACGATGCAGAAGTCGTAGCTGGCCACCAGGTCGGCATAGCCGTCCCACAGCCGGTCGCTTTCCCACATCAGGTAGATGGCGGTGACGGCGTCGTAGACCCGCTTGTGCGCGGCGCTGCGCAGGGCCTGGTGACGGACGTCGTCGGGGTCCCAGGTCTCGCGGGCAATGTCCAGGAACAGGGCGCCGCGAAAGCGCTGCGGCTCGACCAGGTGGTGGTCCGCCGAAACCCGCCCGCAGGGCCAGGCGGCGGGGGCGGCGCGGATCGCGGCGAGGCTCTTCGCCGCCGGCTCGATGTCGTCGAAGACCAGGCGATCGAGCAGCGAGAGATGGTTGCCGATACCGTCGGCGGTATCGTCGAAGCCGTTGTAGATGATGCTGTTGAAGGCGAAGGGGCCGGACATCGATGCCATGTGCCGCGCCGCTCAGTCGGCCCCGAGCGCCCCGTGCAAGCGTTCCCGGGCGCTGGACGGATCGGCGGCGAGTTGCTCGACCAGGTCGAGGAAGGGCGCAAGCACCGTCGGCCAGGCATGGGCCTGGCGGAATGCGGGGGCTGCCGCCTGCACCCGCCGATACTCCGTCTCCCAGTGATCGGCGACGTGGCGCAGCTTGGTGACGAGATCGTCCTCGTCCACCAGGAAGTACTCGCCCACGGCGTTGCCGACGCCCTGGCCGGTGGTGCGTCCGCGGGTGGCGAGCGCAATGCTGTTGTCGTCGGCCAGGTAGTCGGCCATGCCGGTGACCCGCGGTGCGATCACCGGCGTCTCGCAGGCGATGGACTGCAGCGGCACCAGCCCGAAGCCTTCACCGCGGGAGGGATGCACGGTGCAGTGCACCTGGCTGAACACCGCCGCGTAGTCGTCGGTGGTGTCGTTGCCGTCGACGATGTCCAGGCGCACCAGTCGCTGGAACTCGGCGTCGTCGCGGTAGTCGGCAAGGGCCGGGAAGTCATTGGTGCGCAGCACCAGCACGGCATCGTCACGATCGGCGAAGGCGCGCAGGAAGGCGCGCACCAGTTCGTGAAAGCCCTTGCGATCGATGAACGAGTGCGAGTGGAAGGTGTTGAAGAACACCAGCGGGCCGTCTCGTCGCCGTTCCCGGCGAGGATGGTAGGCGGGCTCGAGACCGTGGGGCACCACCCGTACCGGCACCGTGACCCCGGAGGCGATGAAGGCGTCGCGGCACCAGTGCGACGGCACCGTGACCAGGTCGAAGCGATTGCACTTCTCCACCCAGCCATCGAGGATGCGATCGGTTTCGCAGACGAAGGCGCCGATGGAAACGGGATGGTCGAAGACGAAGTCGGGCACCTGGCGCGGCAGGCCGATGAAGTAGCCCACCGGCGCCTGTCGATCGATGCCGTGGTGGATCATCATCGCCGGCTCGATCCACGGCAGGCCGAGAAAGTTGTGGAAGTTGACCCGGCCAAGCCGGGCGCGGGCGGCCTGGAACACCGCCCGTGCCACGTTGGACATGGAAGAGCGGTCGCGGAACGGTGCGTAGAACTGCATCAGCGCGCCGTCACGCAGGGGGGCATCGAAGGTCAGTCCGGCCAGCGGGTCGATGTCGATGGCGATCTGCAGCTCGCCATCCACCAGGTCGAATCGTGCTTCGTGGCTCACGACGGGTTTTCCCAGGCACCGGCACGTGGCGCGGGGCAGGCCCGCGGCGCGCGCGCTCCGCCGGTGGCGGCCGAGGTGCCGTGGCAGCCCCCGGCGGGCCGGGGCACGGGCATCGGATCGGCGTCGGGCGGAGCAGAAATGACAAGGGCAGGCGTCATCGCCTGCCCGCAAGCAAGAACCCGGGCCTTCGCCCGGGTCATGCGTCCTGCCCGGCGGCGGAAAGCGCCGCCAGCGACGGCCATCAGGCCGGCGGGCAGGCCCCGGTGTTGTCCACCTGGATGACCGACTTCAGCACCGAGCCGGAATTGTTGATCTCGTACTTGACGATGGTGCCCGGCACCGGCTCGCCCTCCGAGAGATTCTGGAATCCGCTGATGGTGACCATGTCACCGCCGCAGTTCACGGTCAGGCCGGAGATGTTGCCCAGGGTAGCCTGCGCCGGCACCGCCGCACCCGGCGGGTCCTCGCAACGGAAGGAAAACATCTGCGTACTCGGGTTATAGCAAACGACCAGTCTCGCCATTTTTCGTTACTCCGTGATTTTGTCCTGTACCAACCGCCAGGCGCCCAGGGTCAGGTTCCCCACCGTGGGTGCTGTGCCGGGGTGGATCAGAACGTAATGGTAAATGCGACCAGGCTGCCGGTCGTGGTCTGTGCGTGGGCGGGCAGGATCACCGACTCCACCACGGGCTTTGTCCAGCTGGTCAACGCCACGGAAACACCACCTACCGTAACGGTCTTCTTCAGCGCGTCTCGACGGCCACCGGATACAGGCTGGGACGTGTCGGCGCCAGACGACACGTGGTCGTCACTCTTGCGGGTCGACATAGGAGCACCTTTTGTTACTGTCGTTGTTCGAGTGTATTCGCCAGTCTGAACCATTTGTTGCCGAAATTCAACGTTTTTCTCGCCTTGCGCGAACCGCTGCGGGGGACCGTCACTGGCGGTAGTCCGACTCCTCCCGGTCGAGCAGGGTCCTGCGGTCGGCGAAGTGGCGCTCGGCCTGGCCGGGGTAGTGCTCCAGGGCATCGGCAACCCGCGCCGCCAGCGCCTCGGGCAGGACCCGCAGGGGCTGGCCGCTGGACAGGGCGGTGAGGTAGGTTTTCGCCGCCCGTTCAAAGTAGTACAGGCGGTTGAAGGTCTCGGCGACGGTGGCGCCGAGCACCAGCACGCCGTGGTTGCCCATGATCATGACGAAGTGGGCCGGGTCGGACAGCAGGGCCGCGCAGCGCTCGCCCTCGTCGCGCATGGCGAGGCCGCCGAAGTTGTCGTCGACCACGTAGCGGCCGAAGAACATGGCGGTATTCTGGTCGATGGGCGGCAGCGTGCTGTCGGCCAGGCAGGCCAGCGCGGTGGCATAGCGGGGGTGCAGGTGCATGATGCAGCGGGCATGGGGGCAGCGGCGATGAATGGCGCCGTGCAATCCCCAGGCGGTGGGATCCGGGGCGTCGTCCGTCTCCATCACGCCCTCGTCGTTGGCATCGAGCAGTACCATGTCGCTGGCACGCAGCAGGGAGAAATGCCGCTGGTTGGGGTTCATCAGGAAGCGGGTGCCATCGTCGCTCACCGCCAGCGAGAAGTGGTTGGCCACCGCCTCGTGCCAGTTCAGCCTGGCCGCCCAGCGGAAGGCGCAGGCAAGGTCGATGCGTTCGGCGCGATGGTCCAGCGACGATACCGGCGCCGACTTCGGGGTTGGGGACATGACAGGTTCCTCCGCGGGCAAATTGCTGCGGCTCTCCGGGACGTGGACGGCCGCTTGCGGCACAATATACCGCAACCCCTGAACACGCGGTCCGCCCCGGCATGCCCAACGACGATTTCATCCAGCGCTTCCTGTTCCAGGACTTCAACGTCCGCGGCGAGATGGTGCGCCTGGGCCCCAGCTACCGCGAGGTACTCGGCCAGCGCGACTACCCGTCCACCGTGCGCCACGGCCTGGGGCAGATGCTGGCCGCCACCGCGCTGCTCTCGGCCACCTTGAAGTTTCGCGGCAGCATGACCCTGCAGGCCAATTCCGAGGGGCCGCTGCGCCTGATGATGGCCGAGTGCCGGGATCACAGCGACCTGCGCGCCATTGCCCGCTTCGACGCCGACACGCCGAATCCGTGGCTGGGAGAAGGCCACCTGGTGATCACCATCGAGCCCCATGGCGGCGAGCGCTACCAGGGCATCGTGACCCTGGAACAGGACAGCCTGGCGCGCGCCATCGAGAGCTACTTCCAGCGCTCCGAGCAGCTCGACACCCGGCTGTGGCTGGTCGCCGACGGCGAGTGCGCGGCGGGCATGATGTTGCAGCGACTGCCGGACGGCCAGGGCGCCGACAAGGCCACCGCCGACGAGGACTGGCGGCGGGTGGAACTGCTGGCCGACACGGTGCGCGACGAGGAACTGCTGTCCCTGCAGCCGCGCACCGTGCTCGAGCGGCTGTTCCACGAAGAGCAGGTCCGGCTGTTCGATCCGCGCAGCGTGCGTTTCGCCTGCAGTTGTTCGCGGGAGCGCTCCGCCAATGCCATCAAGTTCCTCGGCTACGACGAGGCCATGAGCCTGGTGGCGGAACAGGGAGAGGTGGAGATCGACTGCCAGTTCTGCCACGCCCGCTACCGCTTCGGCGGCGACGACGTGCGTGGCGTGTTCGCGCGAGAGGCGGCGCCGGAAGGCACCACCGTGCACTAGGGCATGACGTGGATCAGGCGATGGGCAGCGGGGAGGCGGCGGTCAGCAGCATCCAGCTCATGCCGCCGTCGACCAGCATCGACAGCACCAGCAGCGCCATGACGATGCGGTACTTCAGTTCCAGCGTGTCCACCCGGCCGGACATCGCCGACAGCGATTCGCCAAGCGCGCCGATCTGGGACTTCAGCCGTTGCGTGGTCTCTCCCACCTGGTCGGACAGCTTCGCGTACAGGTCGCTGCCCCCGGCCACCGCGGCGGCGGCCAGCGGCACCGCGGCGGCACTGGCCTGGCGGGCGGATTGTCGAAGAAAGTCGCGTCGGTTCATGCCGGGCATCCATCGGGAATATGCGTTCAACAGGAGGCGTATTGTGGGGAAGCCGGGCGGCAAAGACAAGGCGACGGCATGCCCGGCCTGAACGATGCCGCTCTCGCCGGCCTGCTGCGCGGCCTGTCGCCGCGGCTCTGGCCGGGGGAATACGTGCTGCTGTGCCTGCCCAACGGCCGCTACGGCGATGCCGGCGAGCTGGCACCGGTCGGCGCCTTCGCCGAGGACGAGGGCCTGACCCTGGTGGTCGAGCGCGGTCGCGCCGAAGCCGCCGGCCATCCGACCGGACCGGTGCTGCGCATGCTCACCCTGGGCGTGTACTCCTCCCTGGAAGATGTCGGCCTGACCGCCGCGGTGGCCACGGCACTGGCTGGCGCCGGGATCAGCGCCAACGTGATTGCCGCCTTTCACCACGACCACCTGCTGGTACCCGCGGCACGTGCCGACGAGGCGCTGGGCCTGCTCGACGCCCTCGCCCGCGAGGCCCGCGCCGCGCACGCCGACCCTGGTCCCGACCCTGCGAGGGCAAAGACTCCATGGACATGAACCAACGCTACCGGCTCCGCTTCGGCCTCGAGCCGGACTTCGAGCTGCACGGCAACGACACCCTCAACAACCTGCTGTCGCGACGCAGCCATCGCCGCTTCCTCGACCAGCCACTGGACGAGGACCTGCTGCGCAGCCTGTTCGCCGCCGCCTTCTCGGCGCCGAGCAAGTCCGACCTGCAGCAGGTCTCGGTGGTGCGGGTGCGCGACCACGAGCAGCGCCGCCGCATCGCCGGGCACGGCGCGAGCACGGCCTGGATCGCTTCGGCGCCGGAATTCATGGTCTGGTGCGGCGACAGCCGGCGCATCCGGCGGCTGTCGCGCTGGCGCGGACATGCCTTTGCCAACGACCATCTCGATGCCTTCATGAATGCCGCGGTGGACACGGGCATCGCCATGCAGACCTTCATCGTTGCCGCCGAGTCCATGGGTCTGGGCTGCTGCCCGGTGAGCGAGGTGCGTGACCACGTGGTCGAACTGGCGACGGAGCTCGGCCTGCCAGAGCATGTCTTCCCGGTGGCCGGCCTGTGCGTCGGCTGGCCTCGGGATGGCGGCCACGTCTCCATGCGCCTGCCGACCACGGTGACCGTGCATGAGAACCGCTACGACGACGACGACCTGCTCGAGCAGGTGGCCGCCTACGACCGGCGCCGCGAGCAGGCCCTGCCCACGGCGCCGGAGGCACAGCGCGACGTGGATCGCTTCGGGGTGAGCGACGACTACGGCTGGTCGGAGCATCGCACCCGCCAGTATGCGCGGACCATGCGTGCCGACTTTGGCCGCTTCCTCCGCGAGCGCGGCTTCGACCTGTCCTGACCGGGCATTCTTTGCCCGCTGGCAACGATCAGGTAAGCTTTCCCCGTGGCGGCCAGCGCAGTCGGCCGCCCGGATCCAACCGCCCGGCAAGAAACCCGACGACAACAAACGCGGAGGTGAACCGATGAGCTACCGGATCGAGGAAATCGAGGGCATCGGCCCGGCCAATGCGCAGAAACTGGCGCGCGCGAAAATCTCGACCACCGGCCAGTTGCTGGCCGCCTGTGCCAGCGCCGCCGGCCGCGCGTCGGTCAGCACCGCCACCGGGGTCAGCGCGGCCACGCTGCTGAAATGGGCGGACATGGCCGACCTGATGCGCATCAAGGGGATCGGCCGGCAGTACGGCGAACTGCTCAAAGCCGTCGGCGTGGACACGGTGAAGGAACTGAAGATGCGTCGCGCCGACAACCTCGCCCAGGCCATGCGCGAGATCAATGCGAAGAAGCGCCTGTGCAAGGTGGTGCCCGGCGCGCGGGTGGTGCAGGGCTGGATCGACAGCGCCAGGGCGACGCCGCCGCTGATCTCTCACTGAGCCCCGGGATACCGACGCGACCTACCCGACGGTAATACTCACCGGCCGGCCGGCCGGGTAGAATCGCCACGCCCCCGGTCGCCTCCCGCGGCCGGCCCGACCGACGCGAGGACCTGTCATGTTCGAATGGATTGCCAGCCCCGAAGCCTGGATTGCACTGGCCACGCTGACCGCGCTGGAAATCGTCCTCGGCATCGACAACATCATCTTCATCTCCATCCTGGTCAGCCGGCTGCCGGAGAAGCAGCGCGCCTTCGCGCGCAACCTCGGCCTCACCCTGGCCATGGTCATGCGCCTTGGCCTGCTGTTCTCCATTGCCTGGGTGATGGGCCTGACCGATGCGCTGTTCAGCCTGCTCGGCGAGGAAATCTCCGGGCGGGACATCATCCTCATCGTCGGCGGCCTGTTCCTGCTGGCGAAGTCCACCCACGAGATCCACAACAGCCTGGAGGGCGTCGAAGGCGGACACGGCAGCGTCGCCGCGGCCAGTCTCGGCGCGGTGCTGGTGCAGATCGCCCTGCTCGACATCGTCTTCTCGCTGGACTCGGTGATCACCGCGGTGGGACTGGTGGACCACATCTCCATCATGGCCATCGCCATCGTCATCGCGGTGGGCGTCATGCTGCTGTCGGCGGCATCGATCAACGACTTCGTCGAGAAGCACCCGACCATCAAGATGCTGGCGCTGTCCTTCCTGATCCTGGTCGGCGTCACCCTGATCGCCGAGGGTCTCGACTTCCACGTGCCCAAGGGCTACATCTACTTCGCCATGGCCTTCTCGGTGGCGGTGGAGATGCTCAACATCCGCGTGCGCGCGAACCGCAGCCAGGCGGTGGTGCTGCGCAAGGCGCTGCGCGAGGACGAGGCGGGGGGAGACTGATCGGCCGGCAGCCGGTCGGGCCCGGGAGCCGACGCCATGGATTCCTGACAAGCCCCTCTGCTAGGAGGTCGAGGTCGAGGACATCACGCCTTCGCGCCGTCGTCGCTCCATCAGCTCGTTCAGCCAGTTCGGATCCATCTCCGGGACCGAGGACAGCAGCAGGTCGGTGTACTCGTGGTGCGGCGGGGTGAACATGTCCTCGCGCGGCCCCTGCTCCACCACCCGGCCCTTGAGCATCACCACCACCTCGTCGGAAATGGCGCGCACCGTGGCCAGGTCGTGGGTGATGAACATGTAGGCGAGATCGAGCTCGCGCTGCAGCCGGTCGAGCAACTTCAAGATGCCCTCGGCGACGATCTGGTCCAGCGCCGAGGTCACCTCGTCACAGATGATGAAGGCCGGCTCGGCGGCCAGGGCACGGGCAATGCAGATGCGCTGCTTCTGCCCGCCGGACAGCTCGCCGGGCAGGCGGTCGATGAACTTGTCCGGCTCCAGCTCGATCATCGACAGCAGTTCGCGAATCCGTTCCTCCAGCCGCCGACCGCGATAGCCGAGGTAGAAGGATACCGGCCGACCGATGATGTCGCGAATGCGATGGCGCGGATTCACCGCGGTATCGGCCATCTGGTAGATCATCTGCGCATGGCGCAACTGGTCCTTGCTGCGACGGCGGTAGTCGCCGGGAATGGCCTCGCCGTCCACCAGCACCTCGCCCGACACCGGCGGCAACAGCCCGGTGATGACCCGCGCGGTGGTGCTCTTGCCGGAGCCGGACTCGCCGACCACCGCCACCGTCTTGCCGCGGTGGATGTCGAAGGACACGTCGTGCAGCACCGGCACCGCGCCATAGGCGGCGGTGACGTTGCGCACGCTGATCAGCGGCGAGGAGTCCTTCGCCGGCACCGGCTGCTTGCGAAAACTGCGCACCGCCCACAGGGTCTTGGTGTAGTCCGCCTGCGGCGACGTCATCATGGTGGCGGTATCCGCCTCTTCCACCGTCTCGCCGAAGCGCAGCACCTTGATGCGGTCGGCCATCTGCGCCACCACCGCGAGATCGTGGGTAATGTAGATGGCGGCGGTATCGAATTCGTCGACGATGTCGCGGATGGTGGCCAGCACCTCGATCTGGGTGGTCACGTCCAGCGCCGTGGTCGGCTCGTCGAAGATGATCAGGTCCGGACGGCAGGCCATGGCCATGGCCGTCATGGCCCGCTGCAACTGGCCGCCGGAGACCTGGTGGGGATAGCGGTAGCCGATGTGGTCCGGGTCCGGGAGCAGCAGCTTGCCGTACAGGGTACGGGCATCGGTCTCGGCCTCGGCGCGGGAAGACACGCCGTGTTCCACCGGGCCCTCGCTGAACTGGTCGATAAGCCGGTGGGCAGGGTTGAACGAGGCCGCCGCGCTCTGCGCCACGTAGGCAATGCGCACGCCGCGCAGCTTGCGCCGGGTGGACTCGCTGGCCTGCATCAGGTCGATGCCGTCGAAGATGATCTCGCCGCCGCTGATGCGGCAGCCGGGACGGGCGAAGCCCATGGCCGCCAGGCCGATGGTGGACTTGCCGGCGCCGGACTCGCCGATCAGCCCGAGCACCTCGCCACGGTGCAGGTCCAGGTCCACGCCCTTGACGATCTCGTGCCAGGTATCCTCGGCCTGCCCCTCGATGCGCAGGCCGCGCATGGTCAACAGGATGCCCTTGCCTTCGCTACTGTTCATCGCGCAACCCGCTGGACTTGTGCAGGAACCAGTCGACCACGAAGTTCACGCCCACGGTGAGCAGCGCGATGGCGCCGGCCGGCAGCAGCGGGGTGACGTCGCCGTAGGAGATCAGGGTGGCGTTGTCGCGCACCATGCTGCCCCAGTCGGCGGTGGGCGGCTGCAGGCCGAGGCCGAGGAAGCTGAGCGAGGCGATGGTGAGAAAGACGAAGCAGAAGCGCAGGCCGAACTCGGCCACCAGCGGCGGCAGGATGTTGGGCAGCACCTCGCGCAGGGTGATCCAGCCAAGACCCTCGCCACGCAGCCGGGCCGCCTCGACGAAGTCCATGACCACCACGTTCAGGCTCACTGCCCGCGCCAGTCGGAACACCCGGGTGGAATCGAGCACCGCGATGACCAGCACCAGGGTCAGCACCGAGGTGCCAAAGATGGTCAGCAGCAGGAGGGCGAAGATCAGTGCCGGAATCGCCATCAGCACGTCCACCACGCGGCTCAGCAACTGGTCGGTCCAGCCACCCACCGCCGCGGCCAGGATGCCGCCGACGCCGCCGAGCAGGAAGGCGATGCAGGTGGTGATGAAGGCGATGCCGATGGTGTTGCGGGCGCCGTAGACCAGCCGGGTCAGCATGTCGCGACCGAGGTTGTCGGTGCCGAAGACCAGCGTCACCGTGCTGGTGGTGCCGTCGGCGGCGGTGTGCTCGACCTCGGTGCCCCACAGCTCGTACTCGGCAGCCACGATCTCCGATTCGCCGAAGGGGGTCAGCACCGGCGCGAACACCGCGACGAAGACGTAGGCGAGGATCACCAGCATGCCGAACTGGGCGCTCAGCGGCGCCTTGCGCAGCGCGCGCAGGACGTCGCCGACGCCGTGGCGGCGCGGTGGCGGCGGCGCAACCGCGTCCGCGGTTTGACCGGTGGTGTTGTCGTTTCCGTTCATGACGGTCTCACTGGCCGCTACTTCGGGTGCAGCAGGCGCGGGTTGGTCACGATGGACAGGATATCCGCGGTCATGTTGAGCAGGATGTAGGTGGCCGCGAAGATGCTGGCACAGGCCTGCACCACCGGGATGTCCCGCTTGCGCACCGAGTCGACCATCAGTTCGCCGAGCCCGGGATAGACGAAGACCACTTCCACCACCACCACGCCGACGATGAGGTAGGCGAGGTTCAGCACCACCACGTTGACGATGGGTGCCCAGGCATTGGGCAGCGCATGCTTGAGGATGATGCGGCGCCGGGTCATGCCCTTCAGGTTGGCCATCTCGATGTAGGGGCTGGCCAGCAGGTTGATGATCGATGCACGGGTCATGCGCATCATGTGGGCCACCACCACCAGGGTCAGCGTCAGCGCCGGCAACATGCTCTTGTAGGCCCGCTCGAGGATCGGCGTGTCGCTGCCGACATTGGACAGGCTCGGGAACCAGCCCCAGTTCACCGACAGGTAGAGAATGAGGATGTAGGCGATGAAGAACTCGGGGAAGGAGATCGACGACAGCGTGACCACGTTCACCGAGCGATCGTAGATGCTGTTGCGGTACAGCGCCGCGAGGATGCCCAGGGCCAGCGCCAGCGGCACCGAGATCAGTGCCGCCAGGCCGGCGAGGAAGAAGGTGTTGCCAAGGCGGCTGCCGATGAGTTCGGAGATCTCCCGGCCGTTGGCCAGCGAGACGCCGAAGTCGCCCTGCAGCACGCCGCCGAGCCAGTCGGCGTAGCGTACCGGCAGGGACTTGTCGAGGCCGATCTCCTGGCGACAGGCGGCCAGCGTCTCGGCGGTGGCGCCCTGCCCCTGCATTTCCTGGCACAGGTCGCCGGGCAGCGCGTCGACGCCGGCGGCAATGATCAGGGAAACCACGAACAGCACCAGCAGTCCCAGTGCCAATCTCTGCGTGACCAGTTTGACCAGTGCAGGCATGGGTATCGACTATCCTTGTGTGTGGCTTCCGGTGATCCGGTGCGCCCCGCGGTGATCCTGGTTCGTCACCGGGATCACCGTGGAGCGCCGGGCGTCGATCAGGCCTGCGACCAGCGCACGAAGGCGCGGTTGCCGTCCATGTCCCAGTTGGCCGCCAGCTTGCCGTTGGTGTCGACCCAGTTGGAAGTGGCGGTGACGTAGGACGCGTACATGGGCACGATGGTGCCGCCGTCGTCGCGCACGATCTGCTGCATCTCGTGGTACATGGTGCGGCGCTTGTCGTCGTCCAGTTCGGCACGCGCGGCCACCAGCAGCTCGTTGAAGCGGTCGTTGGACCAGTAGGCGTCGTTCCAGTCGGCGTTGGCCGCATAGGCGATGGTAAACATCCAGTCCGCGGTGGGACGTCCGCCCCAGTAGCACATGCAGAAGGACTTCTTCATCCACACGTTGGACCAGTAGCCATCGTCCGGCTCGCGCACCACGTTGATCTCGATACCGCTCTTCGCCGCGTGCTCCTTGTACAGCACGGCGGCATCGACGGCACCGGCGAAGGCCGCGTCGGCCGCGGACAGGTCCACAGACAGGGAATCGAGTCCGGCCTGCTTGAGATAGTACTTCGCCTTGTCGGGATCGTAGGCACGCTGTTCCAGCTCGCTGTTGAAGTACTTCTGCGAGGGACCGATGGGATGATCGTTGCCGACCTCGCCGTAGCCGCGCAGCACCGTCTCGACGATCTTCTCGCGGTCGATGCCGTGCTTCAGCGCCATGCGCACGTTGTTGTCGTTGAACGGCGCCTGGGTGGTGATCATGGGAATGGTGTAGTGCTGCGTGCCGGTGCTCTGGTGCACGGTGATGTTGCCGTTGCGCTTGAGCAGGTGCACGGTCTTCAGGTCGCAGCGATCCATGGCATGGATCTCGCCGGTAGTCAGCGCATTGGTGCGCGCGGCGACGTCCTTGATGGCCAGGCTCTCGATGGACTCGAAGTGGGCGGCATTGTCGTTGTAGAAGTTCGGGTTGCGCTTGAGCAGCGTCTTCACGCCCGGATCGAAGTTCTCCACCATGTAGCCACCGGAACCGATGCCGGAGGTCGGATCCACCAGGGCGCCGTCCTTCGACGGCATGATGCCAAGGTGGTAGTCGGTCATGATGTAGGGGAAGTCGGCATTGCCGTCGGACAGCACGAAGACCACGTTGTTGCCGTCGACCTTGATGTCGGTCACCGCCTTGAGCAGCGACTTGGCCGCGGACTGCGAGTCGTCGGACATGTGGTAGCGGTAGCTGGCGACGACGTCTTCCGGGGTGACCGACTTGCCATCGTGGAACTCGACGCCGCTGCGCAGCTTGCAGGTCCACATCTTGGCATCGGGGGAAGGCTCGATGCTCTCGGCGAGATCGCCCACCGCGTTGCCCTCGCGATCGACCACCGCGAGGTAGCTGTAGATGGCGTTGTCCACCGTCTGCATGTAGGTGTCGAGGGTGGTGGCCGGGTCCAGCGAATCGGTGGTGGAGCCGGCGCCGATGCCGACCTTGAAATGGCCGCCCTTCTTCGCCTGTGCCATGGCCGGGCTGCTCAGCATCGCGCCCGGCGCCGCGGCGGCCGCGCCGATGGCGGCCATGCGGGAGACGAACTCGCGGCGGCTGATGCGACCGCTGGCGAGCTGCTTTTTCAAACGGGAGATTTCAGACATGGTCGTGTTCCTCGAGAAGTTGCCTGTTCGGTATCGTTGTATCCATGTGCAGCATTCGTTCCCTCACCGGTTTCTCGCCCGACCGCACCCCGGTCGGCGAAGGAAAATACCGGATCGCCACGTGGTTGCCGAAACAGTTAAGCACTTATCCCATAGGTCGTCAACAAAACCCCTGTCGACACGCGACCCGAAACGCTGAAATCCGCTGCGCCGGGCCGCCTTGACCTTGTCTGCGCCCGGCGACGTTCAGCCGCTGCGTGCCCGTGCCATCTCGATGTACAACTGGCGCAGGCGGGTGGCCACCGGGCCGGGCCGGCCGTCGCCGATGGTCACCCCGTCGATGGCCACCACCGGGCAGACGAAGGCGGTGGCGCTGGTCGCGAAGGCCTCTGTCGCCGCCTGCGCCTCGGCCACCGTGAACGCGCGTTCCTCCACCGTGATGCCTTCGCGCCGGGACAGCTCCAGCACCGCCGCGCGGGTGATGCCGTGCAGGATCTCGTTGCCGAGGTGCCGTGTCACCAGCACGCCGTCGGCGGTGACGATGGCGGCATTGTTGGAACTGCCCTCGGTGACCAGGCCATCCTCCACCAGCCAGGCGTCCTCGACCCCGGCTTCCACCGCCTGCTGCTTGGCCATCGACGCCGCCAGCAGGCCGACGGTCTTGATGTCGCGACGCTTCCAGCGCAGATCCTCGACGGTGATCACGCGGATGCCGCGCGCCGCCACCGGGTCATCCACCAGGCTGCGGGCCTGGGTGAACATGACCAGGGTCGGCGTGGCATCCACCGGGAAGCGGAAGTCGCGATCGGCGACGCCCCGGCTCACCTGCAGGTACACCGCGCCCTCGCGCAGGCGGTTCTTCTCGACCAGGGCGCGCTGGGCGGCCACGATCTCCTCGCGCGGGCAGGGCAGTGGAATGCGCAATGCCGCCAGCGATCGCTCGAGGCGGGCAAGGTGGGCATCGTTGTCCACCAGCGCGCCGTCGATCACCGCGCTGACTTCGTAGACGGCATCGGCAAACAGGAAGGCGCGATCGAACACCGACACGCGCGCTTCGCGCTCATCGACGTACTCGCCGTTGATATAGACCGTTCGTGACATGGGGCACCGGAAGCGTGGAAAGTCCTGGGGGAGTATCCGGCGACCAGGGTCGGCCGGACGGGAAAATCAGTCTTCGCGGCGATGCAGCTGGTAGACCCGCGCCGGCGGCAGGTTGCGCCAGACCAGTTCCTGCAGGCGGGAAACCAGGTGCAGCCGCTTGCGCACCGCGCGATTCACCGGGCAGCGCGGCGCATAGGTGAACTGCACCACGTAGCCACCCGGTCGCAGCACGCGGAAGGCCGCTTTCAGGGTGTCCTCGACGACGTCGTTGGGCATGGACATCAGCGGCAGGCCGGAGACCACCACCCCCGGCGCGGTGTCGAAGGTCATCTGCCCGACCTCGTCGGCCATGCCCTGGACGATGCGCGCGCCCGGGAACCGGCCCTGGAGCTGGCCGGCGAAGAAGCGGTTGCACTCGATCAGCACCAGCTGTTCCTCGGCGATGCCGTTGCGCACCAGTTGGCGGGTCACCGCGCCGGTGCCGGGGCCGAGTTCCACCACCGGGTACATGGCCGGGGTGATGCTGCGCGCCACCGCCTGGGCAAGGGCGTCGCTGGAGGGAAACAGGGCGGCGGTGGCCAGCGGCGCCCGCATCCACTGGCGGAAGAAGGCCGAACCCTCCTGCATGCGCTCCTTCATCGTCGGTTGGCCGTGGCTCTTGTTCAGCTTGTCCAGCATGGAATCGGTTCCGGTGTGTCGGCGGGCGGGGGGTGGCGACGGGTAACGCGTGGCGGCACGCTATGCCCGTCCGGCGGCGAGCAGGTAGAGAAACTCCAGCCCGAGGGTGGCGCCGGCCAGCGAGGTGATCTCGGCGTGGTCGTAGCAGGGCGCGACCTCGACGATGTCCATGCCGACCAGGTCGAGTCCGGCAAGACCGCGCAGGACGGGCAGTGCCTGTGACGTGCTCAGGCCGCCGGCCACGGGTGTGCCGGTGCCCGGTGCGAAGGCCGGGTCAAGGCAGTCGATGTCGAAGGTAAGGTAGACCGGGTGATCGGCCACCACCTCGCGCACCCTGGCGACCACCGCGTCGACGCCGATCCGCGCGACCTCCTCGGCATCGATCACGGCGAACGGGTGCTGCTCGTAGTTGTACTCGGTGCGGATGCCCACCTGCACCGAGTGCGCCGGGTCGAGAATGCCCTCGCGCGGCGCGTGGTAGAACATCGAGCCGTGGTAGTAGCGGGTCTCGTCGGTGGCCTCGTTGTCGGTATGGGCATCGAAGTGCACCATCGCCATCGGCCTGTCGAAGTGTCGTGCGAAGGCGCGCAGGATGGGCAGGGTGATGAAGTGATCACCACCGAAGGTGAGCAGCTTGCGCCCGGCGGCGAGGTGCGAGGCGACCACGCCCTCGAGGGCATCGACCATGGCCTGGCTCTCTCCCGGCGGGAAGACGATGTCGCCGCAGTCCACGACCTCGAGGCGCTCGAACAGGTTGAATCGCCAGGGCCAGCGACGCTCCTCCCAGCGCAGGTTGGCCGAGGCCGCGCGAATGCCCTGTGGACCGTGCCGGGTGCCGGCGCGGCCGGAGGTGCCCATGTCGTAGGGCACGCCGATCACCGCCACGTCGGCGTTCGCCGCGTCCGCGCGCAGCGGCCGGCCGAGGTAGCCGAAGTTGTTGCCGACGATGGAATAGGTGGCGAAGGCGTCGTCCGCGGGCATGATGGAAAAGCCGCTCCGTAGGCAGAAGGAAGAACGCGGCTATGATACCGCGCAAGGCGCGGTGGAAACAGGCGGCCCCGCGCATGGGTACCGATTCGACGTGCCGGCTCAGGGCGAGGCGGCAAACTGCACCAGCAGCACGCAGCCGGAGGCGAGCAGCAGCACCAGCACGGCCAGGCGGAAGGTTTCCTCGCCGATGCCACGGTAGACCCGCGCGCCCAGCCAGGCGCCGGCCAGGGTCAATGGCAGGCAGGCCGCGGTCACCAGCAGCACGTCGCCGTCGATGCGGCCGCTGATGCCCATCAGTGCCGAGGCCAGCACCAGCATGACCAGGTTGAAGGGCTGGTAGACGGCGCGCTGGGCGTCGGCGCCGCCGCCCTTCATCTGCAGCCAGACCAGCGGCAGCGGGCCGGACAGCCCGGCAAAGCCACCCAGGAAGCCGCCCCCCGCGCCCACCGCGGCGTCGGCCAGCGGCGCCTGCTGCCAGCGCGGCGAAAGACCGCGGCGGCCGATGAACTGGAACAGCACGTAGCCCACCAGGAAGGCGCCCACCGAGCCCTTCAGCCACTGCGGCGAAACCTGGCTCAGCACCCAGACGCCCAGTGGTACCGCGAGCACCCCGCCGACCAGGAAAGGTCGCACCCGCTGCCAGGCAAAGGCGCGGCGCACGGTGACCAGCCCGACCAACTGCGCGGCCACCGAGGTCAACGCCACCAGCGGCGGCACCATGGTCGCCGGCAGTGCGTGGAACCACAGCCCCGAGGCCACCAGCCCGGTGCCGAAGCCGGCGAAGCCGGAGGTGAAGCCGGCGCCGAAGGCGGCCAGCAGCACCGCCAGCCAGGAAGCAACGGACAGGCTCATCGATCTTCGCCCATGGATAATGTCATTTCCGGGAATGGAGCGGCCGGGGGGAGGGCCGGCGGCTACAGCGCCGCCGCCATGCTGGCGAGCACGCACCAGGCCACCACCCACAGCGCCGAGACCCGCCAGGCGGCGAACGCGGTGAAGCCGACCAGGGCGATGACCACGTCGGTGGCGCCGCGTACCGCGCTGGTCCACAGCGGGTCGTAGAGGGCGGCGCCGAGCAGGCCGACCACCGCCGCGTTGACCCCGGCCACCACCCGTGCCGCCACCGGCCGCGCGACGATGGCCCGCCACAACGGCAGCATGCCGGCCACCAGCAGGTAGCCGGGCAGGAAGATGGCCACCAGCGCCACCAGCGCGCCCACCGCGCCGCCGGCCTCGCCCGGCAGCCGGGCGCCGAGGAAGGCGGAGATGCTGAACATCGGCCCCGGCACCGCCTGTGCCGCGCCGTAGCCGGCGAGGAAGTCGTCGCGGTCGATCCAGCCCGGGGTGACCACCGCGTCTTCCAGCAGCGGCAACACCACGTGGCCGCCGCCGAAGACCAGCGAACCAGTGCGGTAGAAGGCATTGGCGGCGGCCAGCAACGGGTCCAGCCCGGCCAGCCAGGGCAGTGCCAGCAACAGCACGGCGAACACCGCGAGCAGCCGCCAGCCGGTGCCCGCGCCGTAGTCCAGGGGCACCGCCCCGGCGGACCCCACCGAGCGCACCTCGCGGCACAGGACCAGCCCGGCAAGACCGCCGGCCAGCACCGCCAGCAACTGCACCCAGGTCGGCTCGGTGAGCAGGATCACCGCCGCCGCCAGGGCGGCGATGCTCATCCGCGCCGGGTCGGGACACAACTGCGCGCGCATGCCGAGCACGCCGTGGCTGACCACCGCCAGGGCCACCAGCTTCAGGCCGTGGATGGCGGCGTCGCCCATCGGCCCCTCGATGGCCGGCAGCACGGCGGCGAAGGCGAACAGCAGCACGGCGGAAGGCGCGATGAAGACCAGTGCCCCGGCCAGCGCACCGGCGAAGCCGGCGCGCACCAGGCCGAGGCAGAAGCCGACCTGGCTGCTGGACGGCCCGGGCAGGAACTGGCACAGCGCGACGATCTGGATGAACTGGCTGTCGTTCACCCAGCGGCGACGCTCGACCAGTTCGCGGCGGTAATAGCCCAGGTGGGCGATGGGTCCGCCGAAGGAGGTCAGCCCGAGCACCAGGAAGACACGGAAGACCTCGGCGACGCTGCCGCGCGAAGAGTCCGGCTCAGCCATGGGGCCGGCCACGCCGTGGAACCAAGGTCGGTGCTCCTGTGCAGGGGGGGACGCCGTGATGCTACACGGCGCCCGCCGGCGACACCATCCTTTCCGCCGCCGCCCGGCGGCGAGCCGATCGGCTAGTACTCGCAGCCGCGCCGGCAGTCGCGGTTGTAGCTGCCCCGCGGGCAGTAGCCGACGGCGCGGCCGCGACGATCGAAGCGCAGCACCTGGCAGGCGCGCCAGCGACCGTGGAAGTACACCGCGTCGCCGCGATGACCCCGGTCGGCATGGCGCGGGCCGTGGCGGTTTCCTCGATGGCCGCGACGGTCGTCCTTGCGTGGATGGCGCCACTCGTCCGCGTAGCCGTGGCGGTTGTCGCAGCGGATGGCGCTGGTGCAGGTGCGGATCCGGCCACGGGCATCGTCGCACATCAGCGCGTGGCGGCGGTCGCCCAGGCAGACCGCGTAGTCGCTGTGCAGGCCAAGGTCGGCACAGCTTGCGGAGGAGGATCGCCAGGGCGTGCCGGCGCACTCGTTGGCGGCCTGCAGCGGAACAACGGGTGCGAGCAGCAGCGTGCCGAACAGCACGGTGGATGGCAGGTTCATCGTCTTCGTCCCCCATCGGGTGGTCAGTGCGGGGCATTGTGATCGGCGCTGGCTGAGCGGGGGATGAACGCGGTGACGGCGTTGACCCTGGCCACGGGGGCGGTCTATAACGGTCGGCCGTCCCCGCCCCGTGAACCGCCATGTCCATCGTCGCCCGCCACGTCGGCCGCACCGGGATCTCCCCGAGCGTGGCCCTGTTCCGTCGTGCCCAGGCCCTGCGCGCCGAGGGTGCCGACGTGCTGGTGCTGTGCGCCGGGGAGCCGGACTTCGACACCCCGGCGCACATCTGCGCGGCGGGCATGCGCGCCATCGAGGACGGATATACCCGCTACACCGCGGTGGACGGCATCGCCGAGCTGAAGCAGGCGGTGTGCGAGAAGTTCCGCCGCGACAACCAGCTTGCCTACGACCCCGCCCAGGTGATCATCGGCGCCGGCGGCAAGGCGGTCCTGTTCAGCGCCTTGTTCGCCAGCCTCGACCCCGGCGACGAGGTCATCGTGCCGGCCCCCTACTGGACCAGCTACCCGGACATGGTGCGCCTGTGTCACGGCCGGCCGGTGGTGGTGCCCACCGACCCGGCACAGGGCTACCGGCCGGACCCGGCACGCATCGAGGCGGCGATCACCCCGCGCAGCCGCTGGCTGCTCCTGAACAGTCCCGGCAACCCCTCCGGCGCGGTGCTCGGCGAGGGCGATCTCGCCGCCCTGGCCGAGGTGCTGCGTCGTCATCGGCAGGTCGGCGTGATCAGTGACGACATCTACGAGCACATCGTCTACCCGCCGGCCCGCTTCGCCACCCTGGCCGCGGTGGCGCCGGACCTGGCCGATCGCGTGCTCACCGTCAACGGCGTGTCCAAGACCTATGCCATGACCGGCTGGCGCATCGGCTATGCCGCCGGTCCCGCCGAGCTCATCGACGCCATGCGCGTGGTGCAGTCGCAGACCAGCGGCAACCCGGCCAGCATCAGCCAGTGGGCGGCGCTGGCGGCGTTGCAGAACCCCGCCGACTTCCTGCCCGCCGCGCTGGCCCGTTTCCAGGCCCGTCGCGACCGGGTGGTGGAGGCGCTGGGACGATTGCCGGGCCTTGCCTGCCCGCTGCCCGACGGCGCCTTCTACGTCTTCGCCGACATCGCCGGCTGCATTGGGCGGGTCACCCCCGCGGGCCGGCGCATCGACGACGACGAGGCCTTCGTCATGGCCCTGCTGGAAGAGCAGGGCGTGGCCCTGGTGCATGGCGGCGCCTACGGCACCTCCCCGGCGATACGCATGTCCTATGCCGCCGACGACGCCATGCTCGACGACGCCTGTGCGCGCATCGGCGAGTTCTGCCAGTCGCTGCGCTGACGGACGCTGTACGAGAGCCGCGCAGTTGTTACCATGGCGTCTCCTTCGACCCACACGGAGAGCGCTCATGACGGCACATGTCTACAAGTCCATCGAGATCACCGGCTCCTCCACCACGGGCAGCGACGACGCGGTGCGCGCGGCGGTGGCCAAGGCGGCGGAAACCGTGCACAACATGGACTGGTTCGAGGTGACCGAGACCCGCGGGCACATCGTCGACGGCACCATCGGCCACTGGCAGGTGACGGTGAAGATCGGATTCCGGCTGGCCTAGCCGGATGGCCGCGCGGCCCTTCTAGTAGGTCTCGACGTGGTAACGGCCCTGCTCGCGCATGGCCGGCTTGATCTCGTTCCAGGCCAGGCGCTGGCGACGGCAGATGTCGGCCAGCGCCTCGTCGACGCCGTTCTCCATGCCCTTCAGGCCGCAGATGAAGATGTGGGTGCGCTCCGAACACAGCAGTTCGGCCAGCGACTCGCCGTGGCTGCGCATGCGGTCCTGCACGTACTCCTTGTCGGCATCGGCCAGGCGCGAGTAGACCAGGTGCTGTTCAAGCACGTTGGCGGGGACCTTCTTCAGCGGACCGAAGTACGGCAGCTCCGCCGGGGTGCGCGCACCGAAGTACAGCACCAGCTTGCCGCCCGCCCCGGGCATGGCGCGGCGACGGCGCTCGGTGAAGGCGCGGAACGGCGCCGAACCGGTGCCGGTGCAGATCATCACGATGTGGCTGTTGGGGTCGTTGGGCATCAGGAAGGTGGCGCCGAACGGTCCGGTCACCTGCACCTTGTCGCCGCGTGACAGGTCGCACAGGTAGTTGGAGCACAGCCCGCCGGGTTCACGCTTGACGGTGAGGGCGATGTTGTTGCCGTTGCGCTTCTCGCCGTCCCGCGCGCTGGACACCGAGTACAGCCGGATGTCGTGGGGGCGGCCGTCGTCCTTCGTCCCCGGCGGCACGATGCCCACGCTCTGCCCTTCCAGCACCGGGAAGGAGGTTTCGCCGAAGCCGAGGATGATGTGGCGCACGTCGCTGTCGGCGTCGGCATCGGTGATGCGGTAGGCGCCCTGCACCGTGGCCGTGGCCGGGCTGGCGCGGCTGAACAGGTTGATGGACGGCTTCGCCGCCGAGGCCGGCGCCAGCGGCCGTCCGCCGGTGCCGGCATGGGCGGTGGCGATCAGCGCGCCGATGTCGTCCTCGATGGCCTCGCCGAGGCCGTCGCCGTCTTCACCGACCTCGGCCTGCTCGGGCAGCTCGTCCCAGGAGAACTGGTCTTCCAGGCTGTAGGCACGTTCCACGAAGCGCCAGTTGTCGATGGCGCCGGTGGGACACGGCGCGATGCAGTCCATGCTGTAGTCGCACTTGCCCGCGTCCACCACCACGTTGTTGTCATCGTGGGTGATGGCATCGATGGGACAGGCATCCTCGCAGGTGTAGCAGCGGATGCAGATCTCCGGGTCGATCAGGTGCTGTCGCATGACGTCGCTCATGGCGCCTGGTCCTGGCTCAGGCGGCGATCTGCACGAACTCGAAGTCGCCGGGCTTGTTGTCGATGGGCACGCGCGGCGCGGCGATCCAGTTGGCATAGCCGCCGGCCTGGTGGCACGGCGCCATCAGCGAGTGAATGTAGTCGCCATCGTCCTTCGAGGGCAGCCATTCGTCGTGGCGCTTGTTCCACGCGGCCTCGGCGAGCACCTCGCCGTCGGGGCTGGCATTGACGCCGCCGAACTCGCCGATGGCGCGGTGGAAGGCCACGTGGGGAAGGCTGAGACGGAAGTCGACGCCGGTCTTGGCGATCACCTTGTTCCAGCGTTCCACGCCCTTGGCGGCATCGGCGATGTAGTCGTCGCGCAGGCGCATGTTGATGGCGGTCAGGGCCGGCTCGTCCACCAGCACCGGCTTGCCGTCGACCATCTTCAGCACCGGGTAGGTGGCGTCGCGCAGCAGGTGGTCGTCGTCGATCCTGTTCTCGTTGTAGCGGCCCTTCAGACCGGAGCTGTAGGCATTGGCGGCATTGGTGGAGATCTCCGAACCGAACAGGTCCAGCGACAGCGAGTAGTGCAGGTTGGCCTTCTTCTGCAGGGTCGGCAGGTCGACCACGCCGAGCCTGCGCACCGCCTCGATGTCGTGGGGATCGCTGATGCCGGCCTCGTTCATGGCCTCGCAGGTGCGCTGCACCACCCGGCTGATGCCCGACTCGCCGACGAACATGTGGTGCGCTTCCTCGGTGAGCATGAAGCGGCAGGTGCGCGACAGCGGATCGAAGCCGGACTGGGCCAGGCTTTCCAGCTGCATCTTGCCGTCGCGATCGGTGAAGTAGGTGAACATGAAGAAGGACAGCCAGTCCGGCGTTTCCTCGTTGAAGGCGCCGAGCATGCGCGGCTTGTCCATGTCGCCGGAGCGGCGGCGCAGCAGCTCGGCGGATTCCTCGCGACCGTCCTTGCCGAAGTACTTCTGCAACAGGTAGACCATGGCCCACAGGTGGCGGGCTTCCTCGACGTTGACCTGGAACAGGTTGCGCATGTCGTACAGCGACGGCGCGGTGGCGCCGAGGTAGCGTTGCTGTTCCACCGAGGCCGGCTCGGTATCGCCCTGGATCACCACCAGCCGGCGCAGCATGGCGCGGTACTCGCCGGGCACTTCCTGCCAGGCGGCCTCTCCCTTGTGGTTGCCGAAGCCGATGGTGCGGCCTTCCTCGGCGGGCGCCAGCAGCACGCCCCAGCGATACTCGGGCATCTTCACGTAGCCGAACTGTGCCCAGCCCTTGGGATCGACGCTGACCGCGGTACGCAGGTAGACCATGGCATCCTGGAAGCCGTTCGGGCCCATGGTCTTCCACCAGTCGAGGTAGCCGGGGTGCCACTGTTCCAGTGCCTTGAGCACGCGGCGGTCGTCGGCCAGGCCGACGTTGTTCGGAATGGAGGTATCGTAGTTGACGTTGAGATCGTTCATGGCGCAATGCTCGCGTAGTGTCTCGCTGTGGTCAGCGGGCGGCTAGACCCGCTCGCGGTTGTAGTCGGCCCGAAGCCCGGAGCCGTAGCGGCGCAGGGCGCCGTCCTCGCCCACCGCGTTGGGCCGCTGGAAGATCCAGTTCTGCCAGGCGGTGAGGCGACCGAAAATCTTGCTTTCCATGGTCTCGGGGCCGACGCAGCGCAGGTTGGCTTCCATCCCGGTGAGCGCATCGGGGGAGAAGCTGGTGCGCTCTTCCAGGTAGATGCGCACCTCGTCGTCCCAGTCGATGTCGTCGTAGGCGGCGGTGACCAGGCCAAGGGACTCGCAGTCGGTGGCACTGAGCGCCTCGCCGCTGCGCGCACGTGCCGCCTCCACCGACGCCGGCTCGCCGTAGAAGCGCGAGGCCAGCCGGCTGATGCCGTTGACGGTGGCATAGCGCTGGAAGTTGACGTCGTGCAGCACCATCGTCGCCTCGCCCTCGGCATCGGCGAACTCGCCCTCGGCCATGAAGGCGCGATCGCTGGCAAAGACCAGTTCGGCCAGGGTGCCGGCAAAACAACTGCCCGGGGTCACCAGCGTCACCAGGGTGCGCGAGGTCATGTCCACCCGCTTGAGCACCCGCGCCCAGTACAGGCGGATCTCCCGCGCCAGCCAGTGATCGGCGTGGGCATCGAGAAAGTCGTCGTGGGCCAGCACCGCCCCGGCATCGCCCTCGCTCCTGAACAGCAGCACGCCGATGGCGGTCTCGTTCAGGCGCAGGTGCAGCAGGGCGTCGTCCAGTGCCCTGGCCAGGGCCAGCGGCCAGTAGCCGTCGCCCTCGGCCTGCATGGCGGCGGCGTCCGCGGGCGGCGCCTGCCGCGGGCCACGCAGGGTCAGCGTGGCGGTGCCGGCCTCGCGGTCGATGGCCACCGACAGCGAGGGGTACTCGATGCGATCATCCTCGATGCGACGGTCCAGGGCATGCAGGACGATGCCCTTGGCGTCGTCCGGCCGATCGGAGCGGGCCGCGTACTCCGCCGCGCACTCGGCCACGCGCTGCTCCAGGCGCGAGTTCGGCACCACCTCGTCCACCAGCCGCCACTCGGCGGCGCGCTGGCCCTTGATGCCTTCCTCGATGGAACAGAAGATGTCGGCGCGGTCGCGGCGCACCTTGCGCTTGTCGGTGACCCGGGTCAGGCCACCGGTGCCGGGCAGCACCGCCAGCAACGGCACCTCCGGCAGCGCCACCGAGGAACTGCTGTCGTCGGTGAGGATGATGTGGTCGGTGGCCAGCGCCAGCTCGTAGCCGCCGCCGGCACAGGCACCGGACACCACCGAGACATAGTACTGTCCGGCGCTGGCGCCGGATTCCTCCATGGTGTTGCGGGTCTCGTTGGTGAACTTGCAGAAGTTCACCTTGTGCACGTGGGAGGCACCGGCCAGCATGCGGATGTTGGCACCGGCGCAGAATACCCGTTCCTTGCCCGACACCAGCAGCACCACCTTCACCTCCGGGTGCTCGAAGCGCAGTCGCTGCACGGCGTCGTAGAGCTCGATGTCCACGCCGAGGTCGTAGGAGTTGAGCTTGAGCTGGTAGCCGGGAAACAGGGTGGCATCGGCGTCCACGTCCATGATCAAGCGGGCCACGGGGCCGTCGGTTTCCACCCGCCAGTGGCGGTAGCGGGACGGATCGGTCTGAAAATCGATGTGCATGGCGGAGGCTTCGTGGGGACGTGGCTGGTTCATGCAGTGCAGTTTAATACACCACGAGGCGGAATAAACAGGCTCAACCGGGGAATGGGTCGCCGTTCTGTGCACTATTGTGCATTCAGCACCGCGACCACGCGCTGCAAGGCGCCGACGTCGACCCCCATCAAGGGGTCCTCGCCGCCACGGGCGCGCAGTTCATCCAGCAGTGCCGCCGCCTCGCCGAGCAGACGGCGGGCGGCTCGCTGGCGGCCGCCGCGACGCTTCAGGCGGGCATTGGCGAGCTGGATCACCGCCTGCACCAGCAGCCGCTCGCGGCTGTTCGGCCGCGCGCGACGCCAGACCGGTTCCCAGGCCTCGTGGGCTTCGAAGTCGAAGCCCGCCGCGAACAGTCGCCAGCCATAGCACCAGGGACCGTTGCCCGACCACCGGTCCGGCTCGGTGCGTGCCGGGCAGGCGGCGACCACCTTCGCCAGCAGGGCGTGATCCGGCGCGCTGCCGCTGCCCGGCCGGTGACGCCGGGCCGGCATCGGCCAGGCGTCCACGTGGCTGCCGAGCACGGTGGTCAGCGACGGTCCCCCGCCGCGGGCGGTCGCCGGGCTGGAAGGGTCCGGTCAGGCGCGGGTGACATAGCCGAGGATCTCCACCACCTGGGCGGGAGTGGTGGCCCAGGCCATGGCCGAGGCGTCCACTTCCTTCAGGGCGTGGATGATGTCCTCGTCGTGCAGGGTGACGTAGGGCTTGCCCATGGCGGCACAGTAGCCGGCGTCGAAGGCGGCGTTCCACTGCTTGTACTTGTCGCCGAAGCGGACCACGGCGATGTCGCAGCTCTCGAGCAGGGTCTGGGTGCGGATGCCGTTGACCTTGGACGACTTGTGGTCGCGCCAGAAGCCCTCCGACACCGGGCCGAGCATGTCGCCCGCGGCATCGCTGGCGTCGTGGTCGG
The DNA here is from genome assembly GCA_964350265.1 of uncultured Gammaproteobacteria bacterium. GTDB lineage: Bacteria > Pseudomonadota > Gammaproteobacteria > Arenicellales > CAJQKF01 > BQJD01. The sequence goes on from CAYGJZ010000044.1 coordinate 27,257, forward strand.
TGACCGCGGAGGAAAAGGTCACGGGCAGGTCCCGGGCCTTGGCGCCATCGATGATCTGCTGGCGCCAGTCCGTGTGGATCTCGCCCGACAGGTATACGTTCCAGTTCATGTGTTCTCCTGGTTCAGTGCAGTTGGAGGAAGAAAATCGTTGCCGGCCGCGCACACGGCACGCGGACCGGGGTCTACAGCGTGCGGGCCAGGCGGTAGCCCTGGTCGATGGCGCGCACGGCGTCCAGCTCGGCGGCATGCTCGGCGCCACCGACCAGGTGGGTGGCCACGCCGCGCGCCACCAGCGGTGCATGCAGCGAGCGCTCGGCCAGCTGGCCGGCACAGACGACGACGTGGTCCACCGCCAGGCAGCGGGACGCGCCATCGACCTCGATGTGCAGACCGTCATCGTCGATGGCGCGGTAGTGTACGCCACCGATCATCTGCACGCCGCGCCGGGCCAGGCCGGCGCGCAGCGCCCAGCCGGTGGACTTGCCGAGGCCACGGCCAAGTCGCTCGGTTCGACGCTGCAACAGGTACACCGTGCGCCGGCCGGATTCCACCGCCTCGGCCAGGCCGCCCGCGCTGTGCGGCGCCGGGTCGATGCCCCAGGCGGCGAGAAAGCCACCCACGGATTCGGCCTCGCCGGGCGCGGTGAGGTACTCGGCGACGTCGAAGCCGATGCCGCCGGCGCCGATCACCGCCACGCGGTCTCCAACCGGACGGCCGCCGAGCAGTTCATCGTAGCGCAGCACCGAGGGGTGATCGATGCCGGGAATGTCCGGGATGCGCGGCACCACCCCGGTGGCCAGCACCACCGCGTCGTAGCCGGCCAGGCGCTCCACCTCGCCGGGGGTGTCCAGGTACAGGTGCAGGTGCGGCAGCTCCTCGATGCGACGGGCATAGTAACGGACGGTCTCGCCGTAGTCGGCCTTGCCGGGAATCACCCGGGCGAGGTTGAACTGGCCGCCGATACACGGCGCGGCCTCGAACAGGTCGACGCGGTGACCACGCTCGGCGGCGGTCACCGCGCAGGACAGCCCGCCGGGGCCGGCGCCGACCACGGCGATGCGCGCCGCGCGCCGCGCGGGCAGCGCCGGCAGCAGGGATTCGCGGCCGGCGCGGGGGTTGACCAGGCAGGAGGCCTCGGCACCGACGAAGATGCGGTCCAGGCAGGCCTGGTTGCAGGCAATGCAGGTGTTGATGGCATCGGCCCTGCCCTCGCGCGCCTTGACGCCGAAGGCGGCATCGGCCAGCCACGGCCGTGCCATGGAGACGAGGTCGGCATCGCCGCGGGCCAGCAGCGCCTCGGCCGCCGCCGGGCTGTTGACACGGTTGCAGGCGGCGACGGGAATGCCCACTGCCTCGCGCACCCGGCGGGTGGCGAAGGCGAAGGCACCGTGGGGCACCAGGCCCATGATGGTGGGCACCTTCGCCTCGTGCCAGCCGATGCCCGAGTCGAGCAGGTTGGCGCCGGCCGCCTCCACCGCCCGCGCCAGGTCGATGACCTCGGCGCTGGTCATGCCGCCCTCCACCAGGTCCAGCACCGACAGGCGGAAGATGATGATCCAGTCCTGCCCCACCGCCCGCCGTACCGCCTCGACCACCTCCACCGCCAGCCGCCTGCGGTTCTCCCAGCCACCGCCGTAGCGGTCGTCGCGCTGGTTGGTGCGCGCGCACAGGAACTGCGACAGCAGGTAGCCCTCCGAGCCCATGATCTCGACGCCATCGTAGCCGGCCTCGCGGGCCAGCACCGCGCTGGCCGCGAAGTCGTCCACGGTCTGCACCACCTCGTCCAGCGACAGGGCGCGCGGCACCAGGCGGTTGATCGGCGAGCGCAGCGCCGACGGCGCCACCGGGTGATCGTGCTTGGCATAGCGGCCGGCATGCAGAAGTTGCAGGGCGATGCGGCCGCCGGCGTCGTGCACCGCGTCGGTGATCCGCCGGTGCGAGGTGCTGACCGCCGGGAAGGCACGCTCGGCCGTGCCGAGGCCGAGCATGCCGTCGTGGTTGGGCGACACGCCGCCGGTGACCAGCAGCCCGGCGCCACCGGCGGCGCGCTCGGCGTAGAAGGCGGCCATGCGCGCGAAGCCATCCTCGGCCTCTTCCAGGCCGGTGTGCATGGAGCCCATCAGCAGGCGGTTGTCGAGGGTGGTGAAGCCCAGCGACAACGGCGCGAAGCAGCGCGGGTAGGCGCTCACGTGAGCGGCGTATCCAGCCCCTCCAGGGCGACGATCTTCGAGTCCGCCAGGCGGTGACGGATGTCGCGGAAGGGACGGTAGGCCTCGCACTCGTAGAACTGCTTCAGCCGCTGCATGTCCGGGAACTCGATGATGATCATGCGGCGCGGCTGCCAGTCGCCCTCCAGCACATCCATGGCGCCGCCGCGGGCGCGGTAGACACCGCCATAGTGTCCGGCGATGACGGGCACCTGGTCCAGGTAGCCACTGTCGATGTAGGCCTGCATGTCGGGCACCGCGACATCGGCCAGCAGGAATGCCGCCATTTTCGTTACCTCCGATTGTTTGATTATTCGCCATGGCAAGTCTCGCCGCTGGGCGCGGCCAGGTAAAGCCCGCCGCCCGTGCGCATCCCGCGTCGAGCCGATATAGTAGCCGGCAACGGGGAATCCCACCGACCCGCCATGACCCGGGTTGCACAACATCAACCGGGCACCAGCGCCACGGCCGGCGACACCTTGGGAGAGACGCGGCGTGAAGACACAGGTTGCCATCATCGGGGCCGGGCCGTCGGGCCTGCTGCTCGGCCAGTTGCTCAACCAGCGTGGCATCGACAACGTCATCGTCGAGCGGCAGACGCCCGACTACGTGCTCGGCCGGGTGCGCGCCGGGGTGCTGGAACACGGCACCGTGGAACTGCTGCGCGCCTCCGGCGCCGGCGCACGCATGGACCGGGAAGGCCTGGCCCACGACGGCTTCTCCATCGCCTTCGACGACGCGCTGCATCGCATCGACCTCAAGCGCCTGACCGGCTCCGGGGTCATGGTCTACGGCCAGACCGAGATCACCCGCGACCTGATGCAGGCGCGCGCGGCCAGCGGCGCCACCAGCTTCTACGCCGCCAGCGAGGTCTCCCCGCAGGACATCGACGGCGACAGGCCCTGCCTCACCTTCCGGCATGACGGCGAATCGGTGCGCCTTCACTGCGACTACATCGCCGGCTGCGACGGCTTTCACGGCGTCTCGCGCAAGAGCCTGCCGGCGGGGCTGGCCACCGAGTACGAGCGGGTCTATCCCTTCGGCTGGATGGGCCTGCTCTCGGAGACGCCGCCACTGGACGACGAACTGGTCTACGCCAGCAGCGAGCGCGGCTTCGCCCTGTGTTCCATGCGCTCGATGAGCCGCAGCCGCTACTACCTGCAGGTACCCGCCGACGACAGCGTGGACAACTGGAGCGACGATCGCTTCTGGAGCGAGCTGCAGGCCCGCCTGCCCGCCGACACCGCCGCCTCGCTGACCACCGGGCCGTCGCTGGAGAAGGGCATGGCGCCGCTGCGCAGCTTCGTGGTCGAGCCGATGCAGTACGGACGACTGTTCCTGGTGGGCGACGCCGCCCACATCGTGCCACCCACCGGCGCCAAGGGGCTGAACCTCGCCGCCAGCGACGTCGGCACCCTGTTCGAACTGCTGACCGCGGTGTTTGAACACGGCCGCACCGACCTGGTCGAGCGCTACTCCCCCACCTGCCTGCGACGGGTGTGGGGCGCGGAACGGTTCTCCTGGTTCATGACCCACCTCATGCACCGCTTCACCGACAATGCCTTCGACCGACGCGTCCAGCGCGCCGACCTGCACTACTACACCACGTCCGAGGCCGGCATGACGGCCATCGCCGAGAACTACATCGGATTGCCCAGGGAACCGCTTACCTAGATTCGGCCCATGCCAGGGAGGCCCACTTGCATCGACTGTCCCGCGCCATGCTGCTCGCACTTGCCTGCCTGTGGCTGGCACCCGTTCCCGCCGAAGCCTTCGGCGCCCTCGCCCACCGGGTCATCTGCCACCTCGCCCTGCTCCACCTGGATGCGCAGGAACGCGACCAGGTCGAAAACCTGGCGCAGGCCTTCCGCGGACCCGACGGACGCCGTTACCGGGACTTCGCCGGTGGCTGCGTCTTCGCCGACGATGCCCGTCGCGCGGCGCGGGGCGGCTCCAGCCGCTGGTCCCGCTACGACGACTACCGCCGCTGGCACTACCTGAACGTACCGCGCAGCGCCACCGGGGTGGACCACCGACACTGCCGCCGGGACTGCGTCGCCCATGCCATCGACCACCACCGGCGCCGCTTCGCCAACCGCGACCGGCCGCGCGCCGAGCGCGCCGAGGCCATGCTGCTGATGGCGCACTGGATCGCCGATGCCCACCAGCCGCTGCACGTGGCCTTCGCCGACGATGCCGGTGGCAACCGCATCCGGGTCCGCGGCACCTTCTACCGCGACGGCAACCTGCACGCGGTGTGGGACCGCGGCATCGTCGCCGCGATGACCCGCGACCTCGGCGGCCGGCAGCTGGCGCGGGCGCTTCGCGACCACGTCCCAGCCGGGCAGGCCGGCGACATCGCGCGCATGCCGCCGCGGACCTGGCTGGAGGAGTCGCTGGCGCTCGCCACCGACCCGCGCACCCGCTACTGCCGCTGGCGTGGCGGCCAGTGCCTGGCCATTCCCGGCAGCCGCCGCCTCGATGCCACCTACCAGCGCTTCGCCGCCGAGGCACTGCGCGGGCGCATGGCACGCGCCGCCCTGCGCCTGGCGCACTGGCTGCGACGCGACCTCTAGGGAGGAAGCCGGGTTGCCCGGGGGAACTACAGGCGGTCGCGCAGGGCGTACCAGGTCATGGCCAGTGCCAGCAACGGGCTGCGCAGCCACTGGCCGCCGGGAAAGGACGGCGTCGGCAACCGGTGCATGACGTCGAAGCGGCTGGCGACGCCGTCGATGGCCTCCGCCGCCAGCGCCCCGGCACCGGTGGCCAACGCCACCCCCGAACCCGAGTAGCCGGAAATGGAAAGCCGGTTGCCGTCCAGCCGCGCGAAGTGCGGCAGTCGCGACAGGGTGATGGCCAGCGTGCCGCCCCAGCCGTAGTCGATGCGCACGTCCGCCAACTGCGGGTAGACCTTCAGCATCGGCCGTCGCACGAAGCCGGCGATGTCGGCGGGAAAGCGGTAGCCATAGGTCTCGCCACCGCCGAACAGCAGCCGCCGGTCGGCGGTGAGCCGGTAGTAGTTGATGACGAAGCGCGAATCCGCCACGCAGACATCGTCGCGGATCAGCGAGCGCGCCCGCTCCTCGCCCAGCGGCTCGGTGGCGATGATGAAGTTGTTGATCGGCATCACCCGTGCCGCCACCTCGCTCTCCAGGCCATCGAGATAGCCGTTGCAGGCATAGACCACGTGGCGGGCACGCAGCACCCCGCCACCCGCCCCCGCAGGCCCGGCGGTGCGCACGCGCACCGTCGCCCCCGGCGACACCGACACCACCTCCGAACGCTCGTGGATGCGCACCCCGGCGGCCTGCGCCGCGCGGGCCAGGCCCAGGGCATAGTTCAACGGGTGCAGGTGGGCGGCATCGGTGTCCAGCGTGCCGCCGGAATAGTCGCTGCTGCCGAGCATGTCGCGCATCTGCGACGGCGGCACGTAGCGAATGGCGTGGTAGTCGTAGCGTTCCTGCAGGAAGGCGGCATAGGCCTCGCTGTGACGATCGAAGCGGGCGCGGTGATTGGCGTGCAGGGCGCCGGGCTTCAGGTCACAGCCGATGCCGTGCGTCGCCACCAGCGACTTCACCAGCGCCTTCGCCTCCGCGGCGATGTCCCAGGCCGCCCGCGCCAGCGTCTCGCCCACCTTCTGTTCCAGCTCGTCCTGCTCCAGCCGCTGCCCGGTGCCCACCTGCCCGCCGTTGCGCCCGGACGCGCCCCAGCCCACCCGCTGCGCCTCCAGCACCACCACGTCGTAGCCACGACCGGCCAGGTGCAGGGCACAGGACAGCCCCGAGTAGCCCGCGCCGATCACCGCCACGTCGCAGGACGCCTCGCCCGCCAGCGGCGCGAACGGCGCCAGCCGGTCGGCACTGGCCGCGTACCAGGACGGCGGGTACTCGCCATCGCGGTCGTTGGCGTGCAGCAGTCGGTGACGGGCGGTTCGGGAATCGTTCATGCAGGCACCGGGAACAGGAACCGCGTGCGGCCCCTGGGAATGCGACGGTCGGCCACCAGTATACCGGCGAACACGACCCGCGCAGCAAGCGCCCGGCGAGCTGGCGAGCCGGCGTCCAGCGCGAATGCTAGAACCACAGATCCTCCTCTTCCCGCCGCTGCGGCAGGGCATCGAGAATCCGGTACCAGGGCGCCTTGTCCGACACGTGGATGTGCACGTCCGGCGACAGCCGCGCATCGTCATCCACCGTGCCGATGCGCACGTAGACCACCCCCGGCGCATGCACCGACGCACTGTACAGCGGCGAGCCGCAGCGGCTGCAGAAATGCCGCGTCTTGCCCGGCGTCGACGCGTACCCCGCGATCACGTCCTCGCCCTCCCGCACGCGGAAATCCGCTTCGCGGTAGGCGGCATTGGTGGCAAACGCCGTCCCGGAAGCCTTGCGGCACTGGCGGCAGTGACAACAGTTGATGCCCAGCGGCTCCCCGGACAACGTGTACTTCACCGCACCGCACAGACAACTGCCTTTCATCGCGCACCTCCGTGATCAGGAATCGTTCTGTCCCGT
>CAYGJZ010000045.1:0-23151 GCA_964350265.1 uncultured Gammaproteobacteria bacterium
CGGCAACCAGCGCACCTCCTGGAGTCGCGGACGCGGCCGTCGTGGCGAGGACAGCGGCCAGGCCGCCGAAGGCAACGCGAACGAGTCCGAGTCGCGCAAGCCCCCGCGCAGCGATGCCCAGCCCGCCAGTCCTGCACCGGCCGGCGACAACGCCGGCGAGGGCAAGCGGGAGGCCGCGGAAAACTGATCCGGCAGCGGTGGCGCCGATGGCGGCGCCACCGCCTTTCCCTACCGTTCGAAGACGGCGATGGATTCCACGTGGGCGGTATGCGGGAACATGTCCACCGCCCCCGCGGCGGCCAGCCGGTAGCCGTCCCTGCCCACCAGCAGCCCGGCGTCCCGTGCCAGGGTCGAAGGGTTGCAGGACACGTAGACGATCCTGCGCGGTGCCAGCACGGGCACCAGGTCGCGCACCACTTCCAGTGCCCCGCTGCGGGGCGGATCAAGAAACATCAGCGCGCCCCGTGTCTCGCCGGACAGGCGTTCGCGCGGGTCCTGGTACAGGTCCGCCGCGACGAACCGGGCATGCCCCAGGCCGTTGTCCCGTGCATTCTGCGTTGCCCGCGCCACCATCATCTCGCTCGCTTCCACCCCCACCAGCGAACCACAGCGGCGGGCCAGTGGCAGCGAGAAATTGCCGATGCCGCAGAACAGCTCGAGCACCGTGTCGCCGGGTTCCGGGTTTAGCAGCGTGATGGCCTGCGCCACCAATTTCTCGTTGACCGTCGCGTTTACCTGGACGAAGTCGGTGGGCTGGAAGGTGACGCACAGGTCACCGTCGAGCCGGTAGCGAAGCGGCCTTGGCACGGTGCCCGGCAGCACGGCCACCGAGTCCGGGCCGGCCGGCTGCAGGTAGACATCCACGTCGTGGGCGGTGGCGAAGGCCGCCAGTCGTTGGTGGTCGTCATCGGTGAGCGGCACCAGGTGCCGAAACACCATCGCCGTCACCGTGTCACCGCGGGCCACCTCGATCTGCGGCAGGCGGTCGTAGCAGGACAGGGATGCCACCAGGCCGTGCAGTGCCGGGAGCAGCGCGGAGACTGCCGGGTCCAGCGCCAGGCAGTGTGCCAGCGAGGTAATGTAGGACTTGTTGCGCTCGCGGAACCCCACCAGCACGCCACCCTTCTTCGGCACGTGGCGAATGCCCAGGCGCGCCTTTCGTCGGTAACCGGTGACCGGCCCGGTGATCGGCGCCAGCAAGCGTTGCGGACGCACGTGGCCGATGCGCTCGAGATTCTCCAGCAAGGTGCGCTGCTTGTAGTCGACCTGCGCGCCGCTCGCCAGGTGCTGCAGGGCGCAGCCACCGCAGGTACCGAAGTACTCGCAGGGTGGTGTCACCCGCTCCGGCGAAGGCACGACGATGTCGTCCAGTCGGCCGATCTCGTGCCGCCGATGCCGTTTCTGGCGGGTGAAGACGATCTCCTCCCCCGGCAGCGCGCCTTCCACGAAGTAGACCTTGCCGTCCACCCGGACCACGCCGCGGACGTCGTGACTGAGGTCGTCGACGACCCCGCGCAGTTCAGTCATCGCCATCCCGGTCGACTGCCTGCGCCCAGGCGCTGGCAAACTGCGCCAGGTGGGGCTTGCCGGAGGACTCGAGGAAGTCGCGCACCACCTGGCATTCCGCCGCGTGCTGGTCCGGGTCGAGGTTTCCCCGCATCACTTCGAAGGACAGGTAGACCAGGTAGGTGTTGAGCACGTCGGTTTCGCAGTAGTCGCGAATGTCCTCGATGCGTCCCTCGCGGTAGGCCGGCCACACCGCGGCGCCGCTCATGCCCAGCTTGCCCGGCAGGCCGAGCATGACCGCGACCTGGTCCAGCGGCGCGCTGGCGCGGGCCTGGAAGCCCGCCAGCACGTCCATCAGGTCGATGTGCCGCCAATGAAAGCGGTTGGTGTAGTTGTTCCAGCGGTACTCGCGGTCGAGTTCGCCGTTGTCCCAGTAGCGCTGGGCATTGACGCCGTGCCGCATGGCCCGGTAGTGCAGCACAGGCAGGTCGAAGCCACCGCCGTTCCAGCTCACCAGCGTGGGCTGGTAGCGGTCGATGCCGTCGAAGAACCGGCGCACCAGTTCCGCCTCGCCGGAGCTCGGCGAACCCAGCGACCAGACCTTGAACTGGCTGTCGGTGCGCAGGACGATGGAGATCGCGACCACGCGGTGCATCGGGTGGGCCAGGAAGTCCGACCCGGTCTGTTCCCGTCGCCGGGCGAACAGCACGCGGGCGACGTCCTCGTCGGACAGCCCGTCAAGATCGTGCAGCCGTCGACCGAGTTCGACGTCCGGCACCGTCTCGATGTCGAATACGAACAGGTTCAAGGCCGGTCTCCGTCTGTGCGTCCGCGGCTCATTCTGGTGTCGCGCCGCGTTCCAGCAGCGCGGATTCCTCCAGCAGGTAGTCCACCACCCGGCTGACGTCGCGGGCCATGTCTTCGTGGGTCTGCTCGAAGGCCTCGGCCAACAGGTCGACGATCTCGCCGACCTCGCGTTCCTCGTGGCACAACTGCCAGATGATCAGCCCGGAGTCATTCAGCTTGAGCACGTGGCGCTCGTCGTCCAGGCTGCGCAGCAGCGTGCAGCAGGGGATCTTCTCCATGGTGAAGCGATCACTCTGCACCACGCGCATGTCCTCGGGGAGAATCGGGTGCAGGGAATGAAGGAATTCCCGGGTGTTCTCGTTCATGGGTAGCTACCGTTCTGGACGGGGAATCAGGAGGCCGCTTCCGGGGCATCGAACACGCCCGTGCTCAGGTAGCGGTCGCCGCGGTCGCAGACGATGCTGACCACGCGGTGGTCGGCAGACTCCGCGGCCACCGACAGGGCCGCCCACGCCGCGCCGCCGGAGGAGATGCCGCAGAAGATGCCCTCCTCGCTGGCCAGTCGCCGGGCGGTGTCCTCGGCATCGCCCTGGGAGACCTCGATGGTGCGGTCCACCCGGCTGGCCTCGAAGATCTTCGGCAGGTAGGCCTCGGGCCAGCGACGGATGCCGGGAATCGACGAGTCGTCATCCGGCTGCACGCCGACGATGACGATGTCCGGATTCTGTTCCTTGAGGTAGCGCGACACGCCCATGATGGTGCCGGTGGTGCCCATGGCGCTGACAAAGTGGGTGATGGCGCCATTGGTCTGCCGCCAGATCTCCGGGCCGGTGGTCTTGTAGTGGGCTTCCGGGTTGTCCGGGTTGGCAAACTGGTCAAGCACCACGCCCTCCCCCCGGGCGGCCATTTCCTGGGCCATGTCGCGGGCCCGTTCCATGCCCTCTTCCCGCGACACCAGGATCAACCGGGCGCCGTAGACGCTCATGGTGGTGCGACGCTCCGCGCTCATGTTGTCGGGCATGATCAGCACCATGCGGTAACCACGCATGGCCGCGACCATGGCCAAGGCGATGCCGGTGTTGCCGCTGGTCGCCTCGATCAGGGTATCGCCGGGACGAATGTCACCACGATGCTCGGCCTCGGTGATCATGTTGAAGGCCGGACGGTCCTTGACCGAGCCAGCCGGGTTCTGCCCCTCCAGCTTGACCATCACCGAACCCGCCTGGGGTGCTGGCATGCGCTTGAGGGAAACCAGTGGGGTATTGCCGATGAGGTCGTCGAGTAGCATGGGTCACTTGGGTCCGGTGGGGCGGGATATTCTACACGATCACCGGCGCGGCACCGGGCATGCCGGGTTCGACTTCGGCCAGGTGCTCGATGATCAGTTGCGGCCGAATGCGCCCGGCATACTCGTTGATGTCCAGCCGGTAGGCGGCATGGATGCGGCCAAAGGCCGGGCACGGCGCACCGGCATGGGCGAGGAAGCGGAAGGCGATGGCTTCCACGCGACGCCGGCTTTGCTCGCATTCGAGCACCAGCTTCAGGTGAATCTCGCCGACCAGGCGCTGGTCGATGACGCGGAACACGTTGTCGAACATGGGTTCGGGGAAGCCCTGTCCCCAGGGTGCCAGCGTGCGCAGTCGCCGGATGAAGGCAAGGTCGTCGATCTCTTCGCCGAGCGGGCCGTCGGTGAGTATCTCGTTGGCGGCGGCGATGGTTTCCCGGTGGTTGGCCAGCACCGCCAGGAAGCCTGCACGGAACCGCTCGAAGTCGGCTTCGTCGATGGACATGCCGGCCGCCATGGCATGGCCGCCGAAGCGACGCAGGATGCCCGGCTCGCGGGCAGCCACCTCGCACAGCACGTCGCGGATGTGCACCCCGGGCACCGATCGCGCCGAGCCCTTCAACTCGCCGTCGTCGCCACGGGCAAAGGCCACCGCCGGCACCCCGCGACGCTCCTTCAGGCGCGAGGCCACCAGCCCGACGATGCCCTGGTGCCAGTCGCGGTGATAGACGCACAGCCCATCCGTGTCGTCCTCCGCCACCGACTCCAGCGCCACCGCCTGCTGCTGCATCTGCCGCTCCAGGTCCTTGCGCTCGGTGTTGATGCGATCCAGCTCGGCGGCCAGTGCCCGGGCACGGGCAGGATCGTCGGCCAGCAGGCACTCGATGCCCAGGCCGATGTCGTCCAGCCGCCCGGCGGCGTTCAGTCGCGGGGCCACCTGGAAGCCCAGGTCGGAAGCCACCAGTGCACCCGGACGTCGCCCGGAGAGTTCCGCCAGGGCGAGGATGCCCGGGCGGCAACGCCCGGCATTGATCCGCTTCATGCCCTGGGCCACCAGGATGCGGTTGTTCGCGTCCAGCCGCACCAGGTCGGCATAGGTACCCAGCGCCACCAGGTCGAGGTAGTCGGCCAGGTTCACCGGGGCGAGTCCACGGGCGGAGAACCAGCCCTCCCCCGCCAGCACCCGCCGCACCACCGAGAGCAGGTAGAAGACGACGCCGACACCGGCCAGGTGCTTGCTCGGGAACTCGTCCCCGGCCAGGTTGGGATTGACGATGGCATCGGCCTCGGGGAGGCGCTCACCGGGCAGGTGATGGTCGGTGATCACCAGCGAGATCCGAAGTTCCCGGGCCCGTGCCGCGCCGTCCAGCGACGAGATGCCGTTGTCCACGGTGACCAGCAGGTCGGGCGACTGCTCCGCGGCGATATCCACCAGCGCCGGCGACAGGCCGTAGCCCAGCCGGAACCGGTCCGGCACCAGGTAGCCGGGCTGGCGCGCACCCATGGCGCGCAGTGCCAGGATGGCCAGCGCGCAACTGGTGGCACCATCGGCGTCGTAGTCGCCGAGCACCAGGATGCGGGAACCGCGTTGCACGTGGTCGGCCACCAGCCTGGCCGCCTGCTCGACATTGTGCATGCCCGACGGCTTCAGCAGGTCGGCCTTGGAGAAGGCAAGCTGGTCGAGGGATTCCACCTCGCGGCTGGCGAGGATGCGCGACAGCACGCCGCCAAGCACCTCGGCGCCGTCGATGCCGACGCCCGCCGGTCGTCGGCGAATGCGGCGATGGGCGTTCATGGACATGGCCTGCAAATCTCCGGCTTCATGGTCGCACCGTCAGGCGCACGTCCACCCGGCCGGGGTCGCCACGGTCGACGTTGACGGCGGTGACGATGATGCCGAAGCCGCCCAGCGTGCCGAGCCAGCGCAGCCAGGCATCGAAGGCGACGTCGTCGAACCACACCCGAACCTGTCCCTGCTCGGCCGGCTGCATGCGGGTCATGCGATCACGCAGCCCGGCCTCGGTGACGGAACGCTCGAGTACCGTGAGCAGCGGTGGCCGCTCCCCGGCCTCGGCGCCGCGCTGCTGGAACAGGTCCTGGTGACCACGCACCTGGGCCTTCATCCAGGACAGGTCGGCCTGCAGCGCGGGCACCTGGGCACGCAACTGGTAGAGCCGCTGGTAGCGCGGCTCGAGCACCAGCACGTAGCCGGCCACGGCCAACACCAGCACCATGCCTGCCAGCAGCAGCGAACGTTCGCGGCGGCTCAGCGAACCAAACCGGTTGGTGATCATGGCCGCTCCTCCGGTCGCAGCCGGAAACGGCCGGTCACGCGCTCTTCCAGGGCGCCTGAACCGACCAGTTCCACGCTGGCCCCGGCCGAGGAGAAGCGGCTGCGCAACCGGTCGAGATCGGCAAAGTTTTCCACCGCGCACACCACTTCCAGGCTGTCGTCGCGGAAGGCCAGCTCCTGCAGCTCGACCCGCGGCGGGTCGATGGCCGGCGCCACCATCGCCAGCAGTTGCTCGAAGCTGCCGGACTCGGTGCTCCCCTGGGACAGCAGCCGCAGTTGCTGGCGGAACTGGGCACGGGCATTGACGATGCGGGTTTCCCCGGGAAAGGCCTGCCGGAAAACCGCCTGGATCTCCCGCTCCAGTTGCTGCTGCTGCCGTTCCAGTTGCACCAGTTCGGCACCGTCCACGCCGATGCGCAGGGCGACGGCGACCAGGGCGATGACGAAGGCACTGGCGAGACCGGGCACACCGCCGCCGCGGCTGCGTTCCTCGTCCTGCGGCAACAGGTTGGCCAGTGGCTGGTTGCGCGAACGGTGTCGCATCCACTGGGTGAAGTCATTGCCGATGTCCCACTCGGTGATCTCGCCGCCGGCATCGAGCAGGGTTCGACCAAGATCGACCTGGTTCACCGCCACGGTGGCGTCCTCGACGGCAAAGGACGCCCACCACAGGGCCAGGGACTCGGCGTCCAGGCTGGCGCCCAGGCCGTTGTCGCGCAGCACGCAGACACGGCCGCCGTCGGCGGCGACGGTCACCGACGCCTGGGGATGCAGTGGCAGCAACTGGTAGTCGGCCACCAGTCCGCGCAGGGCCACGCCGACTGCCTCGAAGGCGGCGCGGGCCTCGGCGATGCGTTCCCGGGAAACGATGCCGGCCACCGCCACCTGGCCGGGCTGCCAGCGCAGCACGGCGAAGTGGAAGCGGTCGACATCCTCGGTCAGACGATCTTCCAGTGCATAGGGCAGGGCCTGGACCAGCTTGCGTCGATGCCGGGTGGGCACGCTGGCTTCGGCGGTCACCACGTCCTCGCCCGCCATCACCGCCCAGACCTCGTCGCTGCGCGGCTTGAACGGCACCTCGGCCAGGCTGTCGGCGACGCCCTGTCGACGCACCGCGCCCTGGCCGTTCACGCGTACCCAGCGATGCGGCGCATCCAGCGACACGAACAGCTTCACAGGTACCCCCAGGCGCGCGAGACCACCGCGACTTCGCCACTGGCGCGGTTGCGCCGGATGACCGAGTCGGTGGCCAGGTTGACCGGCTCGATGCGTGCCTGGCTGGTCACCTGGAAGTAGTCGCTGGCCAGGGCGGTCATCGACTCGGCCCGCTGGTGGGCCTCGCCGGCCAGTTCCGGGCGGCGCAGGAACGTTTCCATCGAATCGAAGCCGTCGTTGCTGCGGGCATTGGCCAGGGATTCGGCATCGGCGGCGGTCAGGCTGTCGCCCATGAGCTGGAACAAGAGTGGCGGGCAGGTATTGATGTTGATGCGCGTGGGACCGGGTATCGTGGCAACGAAGGGCGCCAGCCTGGCCAGCGTCTCCACCCCGATGCCCTGCACCAGCAGCAGTTCCCCGAGGTCGGTGAACGGCCGGTTGGCGGCGCGGTACGGCGGCTGCAGCAACAGGTATTCCAGGTCCTCGGCGCCGTCGGCATGGCTTCGTTGCTGGTCGGCGTCGATCCAGTCCACCACCGCCTCGGCGACACCTTCGTCGATGTCGAGCAGGCGCAGCAGGCGGCGAAAGGCAGGATACCACACGTCATCCCGCTCGATCAGGTTGTTCAGGTTGAACCGCCCCTGCAGGTCGACCACCACCGTGCGCAGGTCGGCATCGTTCACCGACACCGTCTCGCCGAGCTGGTTCCAGGCCTCGCCGAGATGATCGGTATCGTTGTCGGCGGCGTCCCGTTGCAGCACGCGCATCGCCCACTGCTCGCCGCCCAGTGCCAGTTGCATGCCCTGCTCGAGGTTGCGCTGGTTGCCGGTGCGGCGCAGCAGCCGGTGGTCGGCCTCGCTGACGTAGACCGCCAGCGTGGTCAACAGGGCCAGCACCAGCATCACCGAGAGCAGCGCCACCCCGGCCTGGCGTCGACGGTCAGGCATCGGCGGGCACATGGGCCACCTCCACCAGCCGCCGGATGCTGGTCTCGTCTTCCAGGGTGAGGATCAGCTCCACCGCCAGGGGCAGCGAGCGGGCCTGGTTCCATTCGTCGTGGATCTCGATGCGCGTGCCACGCCCGGCCACCGTGTCCACCACGCGCTCGTAGTAGCGCAGGCGCACCGCCTGCACGCCGTCGAGCAGGATGGTTTGCCGTGGCAGGCTGTCGAAGTCGCGATCCAGCACCGCCCAGGTTTCGCGCACCAGTTGCCTGCCCTGCAGTGACCAGCCCACCCGGCGCAGGCGATGCCAGCGGGGATCACGAAACGATGGTTCGGCCACGGTCACCTCGAGCAGGCGGCCGCCGGCGCCGGCGAAGGCACTGGACAGGGGCGGGGTCGGCTCGCCGAGCCCGTCGCGTATGCCACGTGGCATCATGAAACGCACGTCGCGCTCGAAGTGGCCGATGGCACGCTGCAACTGCACCAGGCGCTGGTTGTGCGCCGCGACCCGGTCGCGGGTGTCGATGAAGCCAGTAAGGGTGACGTGGGAGACGGCACCGATCACGGCGAAGATGGCGATGGCGACCACCATCTCGAGCAGGGTGAAACCCGTTTCCCGCGTCGTCCGGCAGATCATTGCAGCGCACCGGGTATGGTCCGCGACCGTGGCGGAATGGCCTCCAGGCGCGCCAGGTAGCCACCCAGCCGGGCCAGCGCGACATCGTCGCCGTCATCGGCGAGCACGGCCACTTCCACCTTGTACACGTCGGCATCCGCGGTGCGCGCGATCTCCCGCTGCAATCGCCACTGGCGACCCCCCATGCTCCTTTGCAACGTGCCGCGACCGATCACCGGGGACTCGCCGCCGATGCGCAGTTCGGCGAGATGGTTGGCGGCCACCCAGTAGGCCAGCGTGCGCGAGGCCGCCGCATCGGCGACGTCGACGCTGTTGCCGATGGTGCGCGAGACCGCCAGCAGGCCGGTGGCGGCAATGGCCAGTGCCGCCAGCACCTCGATCAAGGTGAAGCCGCGCTGCGGTCGAGCCGTCACTACCCGGCCCTCTCCGCCTTCTGCACCACCACCCTGGCATGGTCGTCGAGCGTCACTTCCAGGCGCAGTCCCGCGGCCTCCAGGGCAAAGACGAAGGCAGACAGCCCGATCGCCGGGTCCGCCACGATTCTCGACGGTGCCTTGTCGTCGTCCTCCTCCGACTCGCCCTCCACGGTGAGAACGGCGACCGCCGGCGACGCGATGCTGCGTGGACGGAAGACCTCGTCGGCCAGTGGCTGCCAGGTCGCGCCGGCAAGAACGCTGAAGCCATAGCGCTGCTCCTCGGCGTTGAACTCCAGTGCCAGCACGCGGCCGCGCAGAATGCTTTCGTCGACCAGTTCCTGCAGCAGCACCGAGACGCGCTCGGCTTCCCGTGCCAGGGCACGGCGGGGGTCCGGCTCCGGGTTGAGGACGACGAAGGTCAGGGCAATGCCGATCAGCACCACCACCAGCATGATCTCGAGCAGGGAAAACCCCGCCTGTCGCCGACGGCTATTTCTGGTCAAGGTTCCAGTTGCCGATGTCGGCATCGACACCTTCGCCGCCGGTTCGACCATCGGCACCGAAGGACCACAGGTCGTATTCCATGCGCTCGCCGGGGTACAGGTACTGGTAGCTGTTGCCCCAGGGATCGGCCGGCAGCCGATCGATGTAACCGCGGCCGTCACGGCTGCCACCGGTCAGTGCCTCGAGCCCCTGGGCCGTGGTCGGGAAGCGGAAGTTGTCGAGCTTGTACAGCGATACCGCGCTGGACAATGCGCGAATGTCGCTCTTGGCCTTGGCCACGAAGGCCTCTTCCTGCCGGCCAAGCACCCGCGGCAGGATCAACGTCGCCAACAGGCCGATGATCACCACCACCACCATGATTTCTATCAGGGTAAATCCCCGTTGTCGTTTCGCTTGTTTCACCTTGCCGTTACCGAACCAACTGGTTGAGATCGAAGATGGGCATCAGGATGGCCAATACGATGGTCAGCACCACCGCGCCCATGAGCAGGATCATGGCAGGCTCGAACAGGCCCACCAGCACCGCCACGCGGGCCTCCATTTCCCGCTCCAGCGCGGTGGCGGCCTTGTCGAGCATGCGATCCAGGCTGCCGCTTTGCTCACCGGATGCCACCATCTGGGTGAACAGCGGCGGAAAGTAGCCGCTGCGGCCGATGGCACGGGACAGCCCGGCGCCTTCCCGCACCTCGGTGGCGGCCCGTTCCAGGGCATCGCGCAGCACCCGGTTGGAGACCACCTCGCCGCTGGCGCGCATGGCATCGAGCAATGGCACCCCGCTGCCGGTCATGATGGCCAGGGTGCGCGCCATGCGCGCGGTATTGGCGCCACGCGAGAAGCGCCGTGTCAGCGGAAACTCGAGGAACCGTCGGTGCAGCCAGTTACGCGGCCCTGGGCGGCGGAACAGCAGCATGCCGCCGAGCACGCCGAGCGCGCCGAGTGCACCGATGGCCAGCGCGTTGTCGCGCAGGAAATCGCTGGCGCCGATCAGCAGGCGGGTCAGCAGTGGCAATGCCTGGCCGGTGTCCTCGAACACCCGTACCACCTGCGGCACCACGTAGGTCAACAGGCCGGCGACAATGAGGATGGACACCACGGTCAGGATCACCGGGTAGACCAGTGCCACGCCCAGGCGTTGACGCAGGCCCTGGCGGGCCTCGGTGAAGTCGGCCAGCCGCTCCAGCACCTCGGCCAGGCGGCCGGTCTGTTCCCCGGCCGCCACCGAGGCGGTGTAGATTTCCGGGAAGGCCTTGGGAAACTGGCGCATGGACTCGGCCAGGCCGCGACCTTCCACCAGGGACGAGCGCACGCTGCTCAGCAGCGACTTCTGCGCATGGCCCTCGGACTGTTCGATCAGCGCGGCCAGGGAATCGGCCACCGTCATGCCCGAGCCGACCAGGGTCGCGAACTGGCGGGTGACCACCGCCAGCGCGGTGGGCGAGATGCGTCGGCTGGAAACGGTCCGTCCCCGCATCGCGGATGGCTCGGACACCGCCTGGATGTCCAGCGGCGAGAGCCCCGAATCGCGCAGGAACTGGCGCACCTGGCGCGCGGTGTCACCGCTGGCCACGCCCCGCTTCTGCCGGCCGCGGGCGTCGAGGGCGCGATACTCGTAGGCACCCATGACGGCTCAGTCGCGCAGCGCGGCCGGGGCCGGGCTAGTTGCCATCCTGGGTCACCCGCAGCACTTCGTCGAAGGTTGTGAGGCCTTCGCGGATCTTCGACAGGCCGTCGCTGACCAGGCTCGTGGACTGGCGACGGGCGGCGGCCAGGAGGTCGGTTTCGCCAGCGCCATCATGCACCATGCGGCGCAGGCCCTCGTCCATGCGCACCAGTTCGAAGATGCCCAGCCGGCCGCGGTAGCCGGTGAAGTCACAGTGTTCGCAGCCACCGGGCCGGTAGACGCGGGGCTGTTCGCCGGCGGCCTCGCCCAGCAGTTCCCGTTCCCGCGCGTCGGCGGCATCGGGTGTCTTGCAGTGGTCGCACAGCCGCCGCACCAGTCGCTGGGCCAGTACCGCCAGCAGGCTGGAGGAGATCAGGAAGGGCTCCACGCCCATGTCCACCAGCCGGGTCACCGCGCCCACCGCCGAGTTGGTGTGCAGGGTGGAGAGCACCAGGTGACCGGTGAGGCTGGCCTGCACCGCGATCTCGGCGGTCTCCAGGTCGCGGATCTCTCCCACCAGGATGACGTCCGGGTCCTGGCGCAGGATGGAACGCAGCCCGGAGGCGAAGTTCAACCCGATACCCGCGTTCACCTGGGTCTGGCCGACCCCGTCGATGTCGAACTCCACCGGGTCTTCCACGGTGAGAATGTTCAGGCGGTCACGGTCCAGCCGGCTGATCCCGGCGTACAACGTGGTGGTCTTGCCCGAACCGGTGGGCCCCGTGACCAGGATGATGCCGTGGGCGGAGCGGATCAGGCGATCGAACTGCATGCGCATGTTCTCGGGCATGCCGAGCCGCGCGAGGTCCAGCCGTGACCCCTGCTTGTCGAGCAGGCGCAGCACGATGCGCTCGCCGTGCCGGGTGGGCAGGCAGGACACGCGCACGTCGATGGGCCGGTCGCCGACGCGCAACGAGATGCGGCCATCCTGCGGCAGGCGCTTTTCGTCGATCTTCAGCCGTGACATCACCTTCAGCCGGGAGACCAGCGCGGTATGCAGCGCCCGCCGCGGCTCGACCACGTCCTTGAGCACGCCGTCGACGCGGAACCGCACCACCGAGCGCTGTTCGAAGATCTCCAGGTGGATGTCCGAGGCGTCCTCGCGGATGGCCTGGCTGAGCAGGGCATTGATCAGCCGCACCACCGGCGCGTCGTCGGAGGCGGCAAGCAGGTCGGTGGCTTCGGGCAGGTCCTGGGCAAGCAGGTCGAGATCGATGTCGTCGCCGAGATCCTCCACCATCTGGCTGGCCGCGGACTGGCTGCGATCGTAGGCCTGGCGCAGCAGGTTCTCGAAGTCCGCCTCGTCGACGCGGGCAAAGCGCACCGGCAGGCCAAGCCGACGGCGAAGCTCGGTCAGCGTGGCGAACTCCGGGCTGCCAATGCACAGCACCACCACCCGGCCATCCTCGCGAAACGCCGCCAGCACGCCACGGGCGCGGGCAAAGGCATAGGGGATGCGGGTCACCGTGGCGGCATCGATCTTGCCCAGCAAGGTGCGCAGGTCGTCGTGGCTTTGTGCGATGGCGAGCGCCATGTCCCGGCTCAACGGTTCTTCATTTCCCCGAGAACGGGAATGTTGCTGTTGTTGATCAGGCGTCGCGTGTCCGGCAGCGAGTCGGCCTGCTCACGCTGGATGTTCTGGTACTGGGCCTGGGTGTGTTCGAACAGGTCGGCCGGTGTGCGGATGATCTTCGGCCGCAGGAACACCATCAGGTTGCGCTTGACCGCCTGCTTGGTCTTCTTGCGGAACAGCGCCCCGAGCAACGGGATCTTGCCCAGCACCGGCACCCATTCGAAGGTGTCGCTGAGGTCGTCGGTGATCAGGCCGCCGAGCACGATGATCTGGCCATCGTCCACCAGCACGGTGGCATCGATGGAACGGGTATTGGTGATGAGGTCGGCGGCACCGGATACCGTGGTCGGGCTGACACTGGAGATCTCCTGCTCGATCTCCAGCCGGATCGCGCCGCCCTCGTTGATCTGCGGCGTGATGCTCAGGGTCAGGCCGACGTTCTTCCGCTCGATGGTCTGGAACGGGTTCACCACCCCGGTGGTGGTTTCGTTGTTGTCGTTGGTGACGGTGCCGGAACTGCTGGCGTCGGACACGTACTGGCCGGTGACGAAGGGCACTTCCTGGCCGACCACGATCTCCGCCGACTCGTTGTCCAGCGTCAGCAGGTTGGGGGTGGACAGGATGTTGGTGTTGTTGTCGCTGCGCAGCAGCCGCAGGACCACGCTCAGGTCCGGCACGATGTTGCCGGCCAGGTCGGTGACGAACTTGTTGACCACGCCCACCGTGAGGCCACCGGCGGAGTCGCCGCTGAAGTCGGTATTGATGCCGACCTCGCCGCCGGAGGACTTCGAGTGCAGGCCCTGCCACTCGACGCCGATCTCCGCCGCCTTGGTGGTGGAGACCTCGGCGATGATGGTCTCCACGAAGACCTGGGAGCGACGCAGGTCGAGTTTCTCGATGACGTGGGTCAACTCGGTGAAGTCCTCGTCGTTGGCGCGGATCACCAGCGCATTGGTGTCCGGGTCCGCCTGCACGCTCACCGACGTATCGATGGCCGAGCCCTCGGTACCGGGTTCGGCCCGCTCGTTGGCGATCTCGTTGAGGATCGACACCAGTTCCTCGGCCTTGGCATAGCGCAGGTAGACGACGTGCACGTTGCCCTCGCGGTCGCGGCGCACGTCGAGCTGGTCGATGAGGGCGCGCAGGATGCCGAACTGCGCCTCCGGCGACTGGATGATCAGCGCGTTGAGTCCTTCGTCCACCTGCACGCTGATGTTGCCCCCGGTGCCCGCCTCGCCACGCTCGGCCTGCAACGATGCCGCCACCTCGCGCACCACGTTGCCGAGCCGCTGCGCATTGGCGTGCTGGACCTTGACCACGTTGATGTCCGAGCGGGTGTCCGGCTGGTCGAGGATGTCGACGATCTGCAACACCCGCTCGATGTTGGCGGCGGTGTCGGTGAACACCAGGGTGTTGGAGCCCACGTGCGGCGCGAAGTGACTGGTCGGCGGCAGCAGCGGACGCAGGATCGGGGTCAGTTCCTGCACCGAGGCATATTTCAGCGTGTATACCTGGGTGACCTGTTCATCGGTGGCGATGCGCTCGCCGCCCACCGCCGTGCGGGTCGGCTGCTGCTTGATGATCTGGGCAGGCAGGATCTTGGTCAGGCCGCCGGAATCCACCGCCGCGAAGCCATGCACCTCGAGCACCGACAGGAAGACGTTGTAGACCTGGTCGGTGTTCAACGGCGTGCCGGAGATCAGCGTCACCCTGCCCTTCACCCGCGGATCGACGATGAAGTTGCGGCCGGTGATCTGCGACACCGTGCTGATCAGGGCATTGATGTCCGCTTCCTGGAAGTTCAGCGTGATCTCGTCGCCGGCGATCTCGAAGGACGGGGCATCGCCACCCTCGCGCAGGTCGATGGCAGCGTCGACCTGGGCCAGCGCGGTATCCAGGTCAAGCACCGGCCCGGGGGCGATGCCGAAGGGGTTGTCCGCTGCCTGGCTGTCGCGCTGGACGATCTCGCGCACCAGCGCCTGCAGGTCGTCCTGGAAGGCGGCCGGGTCGGCGGCCTGGCCGGGACCGGAAAGGCAGGCCGCGAAGCAGGCCGCGAGAAACGCCACGCGCCGGCTGCGGACCGTTGTCCGTTGCCGGGTTCGCTGTCGAGAATCAGTCATCGCCACACCGCGCAGTGTACCGAATCGCCGACCCGCCGGGGGTATCGGACGCCCGTGCGGAGGACGCCTTCCCGGCCGGGATCGGGTGGGCGAGCGAGAGTCGTGGTACATGTTGTTGGTCCCTCAACAGCTATTGTTACCAGATCGATACGGGCGGGTAAATCCCCGGGAACGGGGGACTATCCGCCGCCGTCGAGAATCACCGCGCGCACTGCCTCGGGGGTGGCTTCCACGCTGGTCGGCGCGGCACTCCGGGCAATGGCGATGTCCGGGTCCTTGAGGCCATGCCCGGTCAGGGTGCACACCACCGTGGAACCGTCCTCGATGCGCCCGGCCTCGATCTCGCGCAGCACCCCGGCCACCGACACCGCCGAGGCCGGTTCGCAGAACACGCCCTCGCGCTCGGCGAGCAGTTTCTGGGTGGCGAGGATCTCCTCGTCGTCCGACTCGCGGAACCAGCCCCCGGACTCGGCCGCGGCGGCCTGTGCCAGGTCCCAGGACTGCGGCCGGCCGATGCGGATGGCGGTGGCCACGGTCTCGGCGTTGTCGATCGGCGCGCCACGCAGGAAGGGCGCGGCGCCGCTGGCCTGGCAGCCGACCATGCGCGGTGCCCGCGCCGCCGGGCCGTTGTCGCGGTACTCCCGGTAGCCCTTCCAGTAGGCGCTGATGTTGCCGGCATTGCCCAGTGGCAGGAAATGGTAGTCCGGGGCAAAGCCCAGCGCATCGACGATCTCGAAGGCGGCGGTCTTCTGCCCTTCCAGGCGGTAGGGATTGACCGAGTTCACCAGCGTCACCGGCGCATGCTCGGGCATCGACTTGACGATCTCCATGCCGGCGTCGAAGTCGCCGAGAATCTGGATCACGCGGGCGCCGTGCATCATCGCCTGGGCCAGCTTGCCGAGGGCGATCTTGCCCTCGGGAATGACCACGAAGGCATCGATGCCGGCGCGGGCGGCATAGGCCGCCGCCGCCGCCGAGGTATTGCCGGTGGAGGCGCAGATGATAGCGCGGCTGCCGGCATGCACCGCCATGGTCACCGCCACCGTCATGCCGCGGTCCTTGAACGAGCCGGTGGGGTTGAGGCCCTCGTACTTGACGTAGACATCGATGCCGCGTTCGGCGCTGCTGCCGACCCGGGTCAGTCGCACCAGCGGCGTGTTGCCCTCGCCGAGGCTGATGACGCGGGCGTCGTCCGGCACCGGCAGGCGGTCCCGGTAGGCGTGGATGAGTCCGTTGTAGCGATGGTGATTGGCCATGTCGGGGTCAGTCCCAGTCAAGATGTTCGAGGCGGATACGGGTGATTTCCCCGGTCACCGTGCCCAGCGAGGAGAGCTGTGCCAGCGCCTGGTCCATGTTGTCCTCCCGGGTCACCTGGGTGACGATGATGATCGGCATGATGGCCTCCGAAGCGCCGTTGCCCTTCTGCTGGATGGCCTGGATGCTGATGTTCAGATCGCCGAGGATGCGGGTGATCTCGGCCAGCACGCCGGGACGGTTCACCGCGCGCAGGTGCAGGTAGTAGGCCGAGTGGATCTGGTTGATCGGCAGCACCGGCAGGTCGGACAGCGAGCCCGGCTGGAAGGCCAGGTGCGGCACCCGGTTGTTCGGGTCGGTGGTCAGCGCGCGGACCACGTCGACCAGGTCCGCGACCACCGCCGAGGCGGTGGGCTCGGCACCGGCCCCGGCACCGTAGTGCAGGGTCGGGCCCACCGCGTCGCCCTCCACCAGGATGGCGTTCATCACGCCCTCGACATTGGCCAGCAGGCGCTTC
Source organism: uncultured Gammaproteobacteria bacterium (assembly GCA_964350265.1). GTDB lineage: Bacteria > Pseudomonadota > Gammaproteobacteria > Arenicellales > CAJQKF01 > BQJD01. The sequence continues at coordinate 16,672 of CAYGJZ010000045.1, forward strand.
TCCGGCACCATGCACGGGTGTACCCGCAGCTCGATGCCGTCCTCCACGCGGGCGGCGATGCCCAGGTGCTTGATGCGGTAGCCGAGTTCCTCGGCATGCCGGACGTCTTCCGCGGTGATGCGGCTGATGCCCTCGGTGTAGACCCGGCTGAACTGCAGCGGAATGCCGAAGGCGATGGACGAGAGGATGGTCAGCTTGTGCGCGGCGTCGACCCCTTCCACGTCGAAGGTGGGATCGGACTCGGCATAGCCCAGCGCCTGGGCCTCGGACAGGACGTCGGCAAAGTCCCGCTGCCCGGATCGCATTTCCGAGAGGATGAAGTTGCCGGTACCGTTGATGATGCCGGCCAGGCGGTTGACGCGATTGCCGCTCAGGCCTTCGCGGATCACCTTGATGATGCAGATGCCGCCGGCCACCGCCGCCTCGAAGGCAACCATGACACCGGCCTGCTGGGCACGCTCGAACAGCTCGTTGCCGTGCACCGCGATCATCGCCTTGTTGGCGGTAACCACGTGCTTGCCCCGGGCAATGGCCCCGGTCACCAGGTCGTGGGCCATGCCGTCGACACCACCGACCAGTTCGACGATGACCTCGATCTGCGGGTCCTCGAGCAGTTCCTTCGGGTCGGTGGTCAGCGCGATACCGTCCAGGTCGCAGTCCCGCGCCTTGCGCGGGTCGTTGACCAACGCCCGGGTCACCTCGATGGCGCGCCCGGCACGGCGGGAAATCTCGTCGGCGTTGCGCGCCAGCACGTTGACCGTGCCGGCACCTACGGTACCCAGTCCGGCAATACCGATTCTGACCGGTTTCATGAGGGATCCGATTCTCCAGTGGTTGAGCGGGATGGATGGTGCAGGCGCATCTGGCCCACGTCGCGCGGGCATCGCCAGCGGAGTTCGTGCCGCTGGCATCGCACCCCGCGGCAGGGGGCGATTCTAACCAAAAAGCGCGCGCTCTTCAGGCCTGTCTGCGCGCCGGCCCCGATCGACGGTGCAGCGCGCCGGCCATGCTAGACTGGCCGGCCCGTTCCCGTTCGACAGGTTTTCATGAAGCTGCACCTGGAAGATCCGCGGGGCATCCACGTGGTACAGGCGGTGGATGCCGGCGGCATCGTCATCAACGAGACCCGCCACCGCCACAGCCTGGTGGTGTCGGCCCAGCAGATCACGCCCGGCTGGCCGGTAGCATCGGCGAACGCCATCGACGAGGCCGCCTGCCAGGCGATTCTCGCCCACGATGCCGAGATCGTGCTGATCGGCACCGGTGCCCGCCACGTGATCCTCGCCCCCCGGCTGCACGCCTGGTTCGCCGGACGTGGCATGGGACTGGAGATCATGGACACCGCCGCCGCCTGCCGTACCTACAACGTGCTGGCCGGGGAAGCCCGGCGGGTGGTGGCCGCCCTGGTGATCGAGACCGGCGAGGCGCTGGAACAGGCACCGAACGGTACGGCGGAGCGCCAGATTCCACGATAACCCAAGGGGAATTGGTCTCTACCCGTCGGTGCATGCCATGCCCTTGCGTTCATCGCCTTTTGCCTGGTTCATCGCCCTGCTCCTGGGCGCGGAGCTGATCGCGCTCTGGCTGGGGAGTTTCCAACCGCTGGACGTGGACGGCTACCGTCGCAACGACACGCCGCTGCGCCACTGGCCCGAGTACACCCGCTGCGAGGACCGGGACCCGGAGCGGCCGCTGGCCGTCCTGGTCGGGGCGTCGCAGTCCGTCAGCCCGGAGTTCGCCGACAGCGGCAGCACCTGGGTCGCGATGGTGCAGCGTCGTCTTGCCGACGAGGGTGTCGACGTCGACCTGCGCAACTGGTCGGTGAGCGGCATTCGCAGCGACCAGCTCGAACTGCTGACCCTGCAGGCGGTGCGCTGCGGCGCCCGCGCCGTCATCTACGCGCTTTCCCTGGCCAACATCGATGAACGGTTCGATTTCCGCTTCGACTCGCACAGCGCCGACGTCGACCTGCTGGCCGGCGACCCGCGCCTGTGGTGGTACCTCCCCGGATCGCTCACCTTCGAACAGGCCACCTATGATCAACTGGCCAAGCGGTTCCTGCGCAGCCAGTTCGCGCTGGGCCGTGCCCGTGACCAGGCGCTGGATCTCGTCGCCAGCCGGGCCGGCCATCGCCTGACCTACTATCTCACCGGCCATGCCCGTCCGATGCACGCCCGCATGCGCCTTGGCGAACGCGGTGCGGTCGATGCCGCCGGGCTCAACCTCGGCTTCGCCATCGGCGACGACGTCACCATCGACCCGGTCTACTGGGACCACCAGATCGAGAGCCAGCGCATGCCGGTGTTCGATGCCATCTACCGCAACATCCATGCCCGGTTCCGGGCAGACGGCGTCGCCTTGACCTGGCTGTTCAGCGCGGTCAACGTCGATGGACGGGCCAACGACATCCTCGACGTGTCGGAGAAGTTCCACCGTCGAATCTGTACCCGCCTGCAAGCCGACGGCTGGCCATGCCACGACTTGAGCCGCGCCCTTGCCACCGACGATTTCTTCCCGGCCGGCATCGGCAGTCACTTCAACAGGCAGGGCCAGGAGAGGTTCGCGCAACTCGTCTACCCGTTCATTCGCGATGCTGTTCACTAGCGCCACCTACTACCTGTTCCTGGTCGTCGTGCTGTCGCTGGTGGCGGCGCTGCCCTGGCGCATCGGGCGGTTGGCACTGCTGCTGGCCTCCTACTTTTTCTACGGCACCGCGAATCCCTGGTACTGCCTGTTGCTGCTGGCCTCGACGATGGTGGATTTCGTCGCCGCGCAACGCATCCACCGGGTTGCATCGCTGGCCGTGAAACGCCGCTGGCTTTTCGCCAGCCTGTGCGTCAACCTCGGTCTTCTTTGCGTGTTCAAGTACGCCGACTTCGGCATCGAGAACTTGAACACGATCCTCGGCTGGCTCGGCCTGGATACCGTGCCGACACTGGCCCTGTTGCTGCCGGTCGGCATTTCGTTCTACACCTTTCAGACCATTTCCTACACGGTGGACGTTTACCGCGGCAAGCAGGAGCCGACCACGGACTTCATCGCCTTCTCGCTGTACGTCGCCTTCTTCCCGCAACTCGTCGCCGGTCCCATCGAGCGCGCCCGGCACCTGCTTCCACAGCTCGTCCAGCGCCGTCGCGTCACCCATGCCGACCTGGTCGAGGGCTTCGAGCGCATCTTGTGGGGGATCGCGAAGAAGACCGTATTCGCCGATCGACTCGCCCTGATGGTCGACCGCGTCTATGCCAACCCCGGCGCCTTCAGTTCCTGGGAACTGCTGGCCGCCACCATCGCCTTCAGCTTTCAGCTCTACCTGGACTTCAGCGCGTACACGGACATCGCCATCGGCTCGGCACGCATGATGGGGGTCAGGCTCAGCGAGAATTTCAACTACCCCTTCCTGGCACGAACACCGTCGGACTTCTGGTCGCGGTGGCACATCACGCTGACCGCGTGGTTTCGCGACTACGTCTACCAGTCACTGGGTGGCACACGTCGCCAGCAAAGGCTGCGGACCATCGCCGCGATCTTCGTCAGCATGGGGTTGATGGGTCTGTGGCACGGCGCCGAATGGCACTTCGTCGGCTTCGGCCTGGCAAGCGCCGTGGTGCTGGTGACCTACCTGGCGCTGCGGGTGTGGAACAACGGCCGGCGACTGCTTGGCAATGGCCCGTGGGCGACGCTGTTCGCGGTGCTGATCGGCAACCTGGTCATCTTCACCATCATGATCTTCTTCCGTGCCAGCGACCTCGGCGTCGCCTGGCAGGTGCTGGCGGGGATCTTCGTCAACGGCAACGGCTGGGATGCGAATTTCAACGTCGCCCTGGCGACCCTGGCGATTGCCTGGGCTGCCCACTGGGTACGCGGATGCGGCCTGCATGACCGCTTCGGCTGCCGGGCCAGCGCCTGGCCGGCCCCGGTTCGGGGCGCGTTCTGGTTCTTCCTGTCGGCGATCATCCTGTTCGGCTCGGTGGAACGCGTCGATCGCTTCATCTACTTCCAGTTCTGATCCGGGGCAATGGCCGGGGTCAGGCCGGCGCCTGCCGCCCGCCTCGCGGCGCGAACCAGTGGTTGATCCAGCCAGGATGCGCCCTGGACAAGGCAAAGGAAATCGTGATGTGGAAGTATGACCAGAAGAAGAACTGCTCGGCGTAGTGCATGTACATCACCTGGTAGGCCGGCGGCCCGAGCGGGGAAACCAGGTAGAACGGCACGAACACGGCGACGCTGATCGCCACGTAGGACAGTGCCTGGCGAATCCTGCCCGTGGCGAGCTGGTGCTGCAGCGGCAGAAGACCCCAGATGACGAAGTGGTAGAAGACGATCAGCTTGAAATCGAACTGGTAGAAGAACGAAACCGGCACCAGCGCGACGCTCAGGCACTCGAAGCCGACGAGGTTCAGGGCCCTGAGCGGCTGTCGAGCCTGCAGCAACGGGCGGACGCGGACCAGGTACGCCGCCAGGCTCCACAGCAACACGACCACCAGGGCGATGGCCAGCCATGGCGACATGGCCTGCGAGAACACCAGGAGAAAGTACGCGCTGCCGTGGAGCAGGCTGAGCAGGAAGGCGGCCGGCGGTGATCCTTCTGCGCGCTCGATCTCCGGAAAGATCCTCGCCTTCAGGTAGGCCTCGTTGAACAGGTGGTGCACCGCGAAGAAGATCGCAAGCGGGAAGTCACTCTCGTACAGCCACCAGCCGGCACCCAGCAACAGCAACAACGGCAGGTAGCTGTAGGACTGCGTGGAAAGCCGGTGCAGGGGCCGCGCCGAATAGATCATGGCGACCACGTAGTGACAAAAGCCCAGTGCGAACACCAGCGGTGTCCACAGCGAGAACTCGACCAGGGCCAGGTACAGCCAGGCCGTCAACGCGATGGACAGGATCTGCAGCGGGAAGAAGATCACGTTGCTGGAACGGACGCCGCCTCACCGGCCACGCGCGCCGACGCTGGCCGGGCGGTCAGTCCGCGTCGTCGCTCCAGGGCGAGGTGCAGTTCCCCTCGAGTCCCGAGACTGCCGACTGGCAGTTCGGGCAATTCGGCCGGTCGCCACCGCGCATGAGGTACAACGTGTCGGTGACGCCGTTGGACTCCGGTCGCAGTTCGATCAGGGCACTGTCCGAGGCAATCGACTTGATCCTGGCGAGGATGTAGCCACTCAGCGGGGAGAAGCCTTCGCAATTGATCAGGTTCAACGGCTTGAAGTCGTTCTCGTTGATCTTGCCTTCCAGGCACAGCGGGATGATCGCGTCCTGGGAACAGGATATGTCGAACGGGTTCTCGCCGCCGGCCAAAAACCTGATGTCCATGCGCAGGGTGAGCGTGCTGTCCGGAGACAGGTAGCCAATCACGAAGCCGAAACTGCTGGAACTGGCCTCATAGGCCTCGAACATGCTCGGCTGCTCGCCGGCGTGGGCGGTGCCGATCCAGTTGTCGAACAGGCCGCCACGTTCGCGGGAAGGCATGTTCACGGCGCGCGCCAGCTGCCCCAGCGCGTGGTGGAAGCCGGCGGGCTGGCCGACGATGAAGTTGTTCAGGTCGCCCTGGCCGAAGAAGCCGGAGGTGGTGGCCTGTGCGTGGGCCGGCAGCAGCACCGAGTCGACCACGGGCGCCGACCACTTCTCGGGCAATGCAACGCCGGCAACGACACCACCCGTGGCGAGTGCCCTGACAAGCCGGCGACGTTCGGTGCGTTCCACGGACCGGCCACCGTCGGGCTGGACGGCCTGCTGTCGATGATGGCGGGACGGGATGGACTTCTTATTGTTGTCGCTCATGATCTTCGACCCCTCGCAAGATTGCGGTGTAGCCCTGTTCGCACTGCAGGCCGGTGTCGGGCTTGCCGACAGACGCGAAACCAACGCCTGCTGGGAAGGTTTTTCGCGACCTGCCAGGCGCAATGCTGCCGACCCCAGGAACCTTGCGTCATTGTCATACTTTTCGCAATACGTGGCAAGCAAGCGATGCGGCACCACGGCGCATGGTAATTGCGCGTGCTACTTCTCAACCCGCACCCCTGCCGCGAGGATGCTGCCGCGGAACGGGACGATGGTTCAGGAAGCCGGCAGCAGGCCCCCGGGATCCACCGGCTGGCCGTTTCGACGGATCTCGAAATGCACCTGCTCGCCCTTGCCCGGCGCACTGCCGCTTTCCGCAATGACCTGTCCGCCGACAATGCGATCACCCTCTTCCACCAGCAGCTTGCGGTTGTGACCGTAGGCGCTCAGGTACTCGTTGCTGTGCTTGACGATGACCAGTTGTCCGTAGCCACGCAGGCCTGACCCGGCGTAGACCACCAGGCCCTCCGCGGTGGAGCGCACCGGGGTGCCGGAGGCGACGGCGATGTCGTAGCCCCGCGCATCCTGGAAACGTCCCACCAGCTTGCCGCGCACCGGCCATGCCCAGGCGGACGGCGAAGGCCCGGTGCCGGCCGACGATGCCGCCGCCACCGCGGCCGCGGCGCGGGTCTCTTCGCCCGTCGG
>CAYGJZ010000045.1:23251-25774 GCA_964350265.1 uncultured Gammaproteobacteria bacterium
GCCGGCGCGGTGCGGGTCGGCGTGGATCCGGTGGGCACCAGGCTGATGCGCTGGCCCGGCCGGATCAGGTAGGGAGCCGGCAGGTCGTTCCAGGCCGCCAGTTGGCGGTAGTCGACGCCGGCTGCCCAGGAAAGGCTGTAGAGGGTGTCGCCCTCCTGCACGATGCGGTACACCCCGACCGGCTGTACCGGCCGCGACAGGTCGCTGACCGGGGCCACCGGCGGTGCCGAGCACGCGGCCACGAGCATCGCCGGCAACAGGCCGGCGAGGAACGCCCGGCGCAGCACCCGGCTCCTGTCGATGTCCTGTCTCATGCCGTCCCCTGCCGTGCTGCCGCCGCTAGTGACGCAGCGCCAGGTAGGCGACCACCGCCAGCGCCAGCACGCCCCAGCCCAGCCATTCCACGTACTTGCGAATGGAGTGTTCCAGCCGCTCGCCGCCGAACACCAGCAAGCCGGCGATGAGAAAGAACTGGCCGGCGCGCCCCACCAGCGATGCCGCGATGAAGGGCAGCACCGCCAGTCCCAGCATGCCCGAGGTGATGGTGAACAGCTTGTAGGGAATCGGTGAAAACCCGGCCAGGAAAACCACCCATACGCCGTACTCGGAAAACCACGACACGGCCTGCTCGAACTTGTCGCGGGCGTCGTAGAAGTCAATGATCTGCTCGCCCACCGCCTGGAAGAAGAACATGCCGATCAGGTAGCCGAGCACGCCGCCGACCACCGAGGAAATGGTGGTGATGGTGGCATACCACCAGGCCCGCTCGCGGCTGGCCAGGCACATCGGCGCCAGCATGAAGGCCGTGGGCACCGGAAAGAAGGAGGACTCCATGGCGCTCACCGCGCACAGGTAGGCCGGCGCGTGACGATGGCGCGACCAGCGCATCACCGTGTCGTAGAGTCGGCCGAACAGCATCATCAGGTCTTCCCCGCGAGCATCGGCACGAAATTCACCAGTCCGCCCTCGGAGCGCTCGTAGCCGTCGCCGGTGCGGCGGATGGTGATCAGCCGCTGCCGCCGGCGGTCTCCCTCCGGCAGCACCATGGCGCCGCCCACCGCGAGCTGCTCGTACAGGGCGTCGGGCACGCTGCTCGGCGCGGCGGTGATCAGGATTCCCGTGTAGGGGCCGTTCTCCGGCCAGCCCTCGAAGCCGTCACCGTGGCGGAGGTAGGCATTGCGCACCTTCAGGTCGTAGAGCCGGTCACGGGCCTTGACGTGCAACGGTCCGATGCGTTCGATGGAATAGACCAGGTTCACCAGGCGGGACAGCACCATGGTCTGGTAGCCGCAGCCGGTGCCGATCTCCAGCACCCGGGTATGTTTCTCCACCCCTTCGAGCAGCGCCTCGGTCATCCGCGCCACCACCCAGGGCTGGGAGATGGTCTGCTGGTAGCCGATTGGCAGCGCCGCGTCCTCGTAGGCCCGCGAGGCCAGGGCCTCGTCGACGAACAGGTGACGGGGCGTGTCGGCAATGGCCTGCAGCACGCGGGCATTGCCGATGCCCTTGTCGCGCAGCCGGTCGATCAGCCGCTGGCGGGTTCGGCGCGAGGTCATGCCGATGCCGTCCACCGAGCGCGTGTTCATGCCCTGCCCCCCGGCCATGCCCCGGTCAGCACGAGGGCAGCCACGCATCGATCTGCGGCACCTGGTCGTGTCGGGTGAGGTCGATGCGGATCGGCGTGACGGACACCGAGCCGCTGCGCACCGCGTGGAAGTCGGTGCCTTCGCCGGCATCCTGCTCGCCACCGGGCGGACCCACCCAGTAGATGACCCGTCCGAGCGGATCGGTGCTGCGCACCACAGGCTCGGACTTGTGACGGTGCCCCAGCCGGGTGGCGCGAAAGCCGCGGATTTCCGACATCGGCAGGTCCGGCACGTTGACGTTGAGAATGGTGTCGGCGGGCAACGGTTCGTCCTCCAGCCGTTCCAGCAGCATCTCGACCACCCGGCCGGCGGTCTGGAAGTGGCTGGCATCGTGTCCGGCCAGGGACACGGCAATGGCCGGAAAGCCGAGGAAGCGACCCTCGGTGGCGGCCGCGACGGTACCCGAGTAGAGCACGTCGTCGCCCAGGTTGGCGCCGTGATTGATGCCGGCGATGACCATGTCCGGGGCGACTTCCATCAGCCCGGTGATGGCCACGTGGACGCAGTCGGTGGGGGTGCCGTCGACGTAGAAAAAGCCGTTTTCGGCGGTACGCACGCGCATCGGCATGTCCAGCGTCAGCGAGTTGCTGGCGCCGCTGCGATTGCGATCCGGCGCCACCACCGTGATATCGGCCACCCGCGAACAGGCTTCGGCCAGCGCGGCCAGTCCCGGCGCGAGGTAGCCGTCATCGTTGCTGAGCAGGATTCTCTTCATGCAGCGCCTTAAAAAGCCGGGCATTTTACCTCAAGAACCCGGCCCGTGTTCAGCGCCCGTCCGTCCCTGCAGTCAGCGGAAGACCCGGTCCACCACCTCGTCGAAGCGGGACACGAAGGTCACCTCGACGCCGCTGCGCACGTGCCCGGGCAGCACCTCGAA
>CAYGJZ010000045.1:25874-32998 GCA_964350265.1 uncultured Gammaproteobacteria bacterium
ACGTGCAGGTGGATGGCGCTGTCGCGGAAGAAATCGGCGTCGGCACCGAGGGCGTCGGCGCTGGACAGCACGTGGCTGTAGGCGATCTCGGCGGACTCCTTCATCACCTCGCCGAGCTGGCCGGTGAGCCGGAATCCGCGGCCGAAGCCGTGGACACGGCGTGCCTCCACGGTCAGCGTGGCGCCGCCCATGGCGGTCCAGGCCAGCCCGGTGACCTGTCCGATGCCGCTGACGGGTTTCTCGGTGGTGAACAACGGCTTGTCGACATAGGCCTCGAGATCGTCGGCGGTGACCTTGATCGGGCGCTCGGCGCCGTCGAGCAGCTTCATGACCCCCTTGCGCACGATGCGCGCGAGCAGCTTGTCCAGCCGCCGCACACCGGCCTCGCGGGCATACTCCTCCACCAGGCGTTTCAGTGCGCCGCGGTCCACCTGCAGGTCGCCGCGCCTGCGCAACCCCGCCTCGACCAGTTGCCGGGGCAGCAGGTGGCGACGGGCAATGGCGATCTTCTCGCTGGACAGGTAGCCGGACAGGCGCATGGTCTCCATGCGGTCGAGCAACGGCGCCGGGATGCTGTCCAGGGTGTTGGCGGTGCAGATGAACAGCACGTTGGACAGGTCGAAGCGCACGTCCAGGTAGTGGTCGAGGAAGTCGTGGTTCTGTTCCGGGTCGAGCACCTCGAGCAGGGCCGAGGCCGGGTCGCCGCGGAACGAGGCGCCGATCTTGTCCACCTCGTCCAGCATGATCACCGGGTTGGAGGTGCCGGCGTCCTTCAACGCCTGCACGAACTTGCCCGGCATGGCGCCGATGTAGGTGCGGCGATGTCCCTTGATCTCTGCCTCGTCGCGCATGCCGCCGAGGGAGAAGCGGTAGAAGCGCCGACCGAGGGCGCGGGCAATGGACTGGCCGAGCGAGGTCTTGCCCACGCCCGGCGGCCCCACCAGCAACAGGATGGTGCCACTGACACCGCCCTTCATGATGCCGACGCCGAGAAACTCCAGGATGCGGTCCTTGATGTCCTCCAGCCCTTCGTGGTCGCGGTTCAACACCTGCGCCGCCGCCGCCAGGTCCAGGCGGTCGCTGCTGTGCCGCCCCCAGGGCAGCATCGTCAGCCAGTCCAGGTAGTTGCGGGTCACCGTGTACTCCGGCGAACCGCGCTCCAGCACCGAGAGCTTCTCCAGTTCCTCCTCCATCCGCGCCAAGGCATGCTCGGGCACCTCCAGCGCCTCGATGCGCTCGCGGAACTTCTCCACCTCGGCGGTCCGATCGTCCTTGGATATCCCCAGTTCCTTCTGGATGAACTTGAGCTGCTCGCGCAGGAAGACATCGCGCTGCCGCTGCTGCATTTCCTCTTCGACGTGGCGGCGAATCTCCATCTGTGCCCGCGCCACCTCCAGCTCCTTCTGCAGCAGCACCAGGGTCTTTTCCAGCCGCGGATACAGGGTCACCGTTTCCAGCACGTCCTGCAGCTCGGTGCCGCTGGCGGTGGTCAGGCTGGCACCGAAGTCCGCCAGCCGCGAAGGGTCGCTGGGACCGAAATGGGCCAGGAACTGCTTCAGTTCCTCGCCGTAGAGGGGGTTGAGCGGCAGCAGCTCCTTGATCACGTTGATGATGGCCGTGGTGTAGGCCTTGATCTCGGTGGCCTCGGCATCGTGCGACTCGGGGAAGTACTCGACCCGGGCACGGAACGGACGCTGGCGCGAATGCCACTGGCGCACGGCGAACCGCTCGACCCCGACCAGCACCACGTGCAGGCTGTCCTCCTGCGGATGGATCTGGTGAATGCGGCAGGCGGTACCCATGCGACGGAAGCTGTCGGCATCGGCCTCGGAACTGGTCGGCGCATCGGCGAAGACCAGGCCGACCATGTTGCCGTTCTGTTCATGGGCGTGTCGCAGGGTTTCCATCCACGGTTCGCGCGGCAGCACCAGGGGCATCACCTGGGCCGGAAAGAACGGCCGCTCGGTGACCGGGATCAGGTCGAGGATGCCGGGCAGCACGTCGCCGGGACGCGCCAGCATGCCGCCGACCGCGCCGCGTTCGGCGACCTCTTCGTCCGTGTTCTCGTTGTACTGCGAATCAGTTTCGTTCATCGGTGGACCCGGGGGGTTGTGGCATGATCCTCCCCCATATGGGGACACATTCCCCCGCATCCAGCCATCGTGTTTCCGATTCGCCGCCAGCAGGCCGGGAACCGCCATGGTGTACCGCCAGGCCCACATGAATCCACCATCCCCGACCAAGACCGCACGCTATGCCGTCGCCCGCCGCGTAACCCTGCACGGCGCCATCGCCGACTTCATGCTCGGCATCACCAAGATGGTGGTGGGCTACCTCGCCCATTCCCAGGCCCTGCTGGCCGACGGCATTCACTCTTTGTCCGATCTCGCCACCGACGCGCTGGTGGTGATCGCCTCCCGACATGCCGCGCGCGAGGCCGACGACAACCATCCCTATGGTCATGATCGCTTCGAGACCATGGCCTCGGTACTGCTGGCCACGCTGCTGGCGGCGGTGGCGCTGCTGATCACCTACGGCGCCGTGCAGCGCCTGCTGGCCGGCCAGCCGATGGAAATCCCGGGAGTGATCACGCTGGTGGTGGCGCTGGGTTCGGCGCTGGTCAAGGAAGGGATCTACCACTACACCATGCGCGCCGCGCGCCGGCTGGACTCCAGCCTGCTCAAGGCCAATGCCTGGCACTCGCGCACCGATGCCCTGTCCTCGGTGGTGGTGGTGGCGGGCATTGCCGGCGCCCTGCTCGGCTTTCCCTGGGCCGACGCGGTGGCCGCCATCGGCGTCTCGGCGATGATTCTGCAGGTGGCCTGGTCGGTGGGCCACGACGGCGCCCGCGAACTGGTCGATACCGGGCTGGATGCCGACGAACTGGAACGCATCCGCGACATCGTGCTGGCGGTGGACGGCGTGCGCGGCATGCACGACCTGCGCACCCGCCGCATGGGCCAGGGGGTGTTCGCCGATCTGCACGTGCACGTGCCTTCGGCGATCAGCGTCTCCGAGGGACACCGCATCAGCGACGAGGTGTTCCTGGCCATGAAGCAGCAGTTCCCGCGCCTGGCCGACGTCGTCGTCCACGTCGACAGCGAGAACGACACCGATCACCGCCCCTCCTCCGGCCTGCCCATGCGCGATGCGCTGGAACCCCGGGTACAGCAGATGGTGGCCGAGGCCTTCGGCAGCCGGGAAGCGTTCCGGCGGCTGACCCTGCACTACCTCGGCGGCAAGCTGCACCTGGAACTGTGGCTGGCGCCCACTGCCGAAGCCGCCGACACCGCGGCCGCGGCGGAACAGTTGCGCCAGCGTCTGCAGGGGCTTCCCCAGGTCGGCGGCGTCACCCTGTTCACCGAACTGCGGCCGCCGCAAACCGCCTGAGACCGTCCGCCGCGCCCCGCACGCCGGGCTCAGGCGGCGTCGATGTCCCGCTGCACGATCTCCGCCACCTTCAGCGCCTCGAGGCCGTCGCGACCGCCGACCAGTGGCTGTCGGTGCTCGCGCACGCACTCGATGAAGTGCTCCAGCTCGGCATCCAGCGGCGGACGCTGCTCGATCTTGATGCGCTCGCTGACGATCTGGGCAAAGCGGTCGGACTCGTGGGCCTTCTTCGGCCGCACCAGTTCCAGCTGCTGGTCGGCGAAGTTCAGCGCCAGGTAGCGCGACTCGCCGAACACGCGGATGCGGCGGAACTTCTTGCTCGACACCCGGCTGGCGGTGACGTTGGCCACCGTGCCGTCCTCGAACTCCAGCCGCGCATTGGCAATGTCGACATGGCTGGTGACCACCCGCGTGCCCACCGCGGTGACCCGCTCCAGCGGCGAACTGACCAGCGACAGCACGATGTCGATATCGTGGATCATCAGGTCGGTGATGACATCGACGTCGGTGGCGCGCTCGACGAAGGTGCCCAGCCGGTGCACTTCGAAGAAGCGCGGCCGGTCGAGCATGTCGGCGAGGGCGATGACGCCGGCGTTGAAGCGTTCCAGGTGGCCGACCTGGAGGATGATGTCGGCACGCTCGGCGCGGGCCACCAGTGCCTCGGCATCCTCGACGGTATGCGCCACCGGCTTCTCCAGCAGGATGTCGACGCCGTTGTCGATGAACATCTCGGAGACTTCGCGGTGGGCCGTGGTGGGCACCACGATGCTGACCGCCTCGACCTCGTCGAGCAGTTGTTCGGGAACGTTGAATACCTCGCAGTGGCACTCGGCGCCGACCTTCTTGGCGATGGTCGGGTCGATGTCCACCACGCCGACCAGGTCCACGTTGGGCATGCGGGCATAGATGCGGGCATGGATGGAACCCAGGTACCCGACTCCAACGACGCCGACGCGGGTTTTTTCGGTCATGGACTTCGATTCTCTCGTGCGCACGTGGATGTTCGGATGCTTCTCGCCTAGGATACCGCCATGAACCCGATCGCGGCACCCGCAACGTCCCCCGCCCCGCGCGCCGTGGTGCTGGTGACCGGCTGCTCGTCGGGAATCGGCCGGTGCATCGCGCTGGGCCTGCCGAGGGATCGCTACCGGGTCTTCGCCGCGGTCCGCGATCCCGCCGACCGCGACGCGCTGACGCGGCAGGGGCTGGAAACGCTGGTGATCGATCTCGACCGGGACGCGTCCATCGATGCCGCCGTCGCCCGGCTGCTCGAGGCCAGCGATGGCCGACTCGACGCGCTGGTCAACAGTGCCGGCTACGGCCAGCCCGGCGCGGTCGAGGACCTCGACCGGGCGGCGCTGCGCGCACAGTTCGAAACCAACCTGTTCGGCGCCCATGCGCTGACCCGCGCCTGCCTGCCGGTCATGCTGGCCGCCGGGGCCGGGCGAATTATACAGATTAGCTCCATCCTCGGGCGAATCTGCCTGACCAACCGCGGCGCGTACAATGCCAGCAAGCATGCCCTGGAGGCGCTCATGGACACCCTGCGCCTGGAGTTGCACGGCACCGGGATACAGGTTTCGCTGGTGGAGCCCGGACCGGTGGAGAGCCGTTTCCGTGCCAATGCCCTGCTCGCCTTCCGTCGCCACGTGGATGTCGACGCCAGTCGCCACCGCGCCCTCTACCGGGCGGTGATCGAACGACTGTCACGCACCGGCAATGCCCCCTTCACCCTGCCCGCCGAAGCGGTGCTGGCGCCGCTGCGCCACGCGCTGGAAAGTCGCCGGCCACGCACCCGCTACCCGGTGACGCTGCCGGCAAAGGTGCTGCCGAAGCTCAAGCGCATGCTCACCGACCGCGCCATGGACCGGCTGCTGCGCACGGTGGGCGACCGTCGGCCAGCCAGCGACGACGATCCGCGCTGAGGCGGTTTCAGCTTCCCCCGCCGGCGGCTTCCCGGCGGGCAATCTCCTCGTGCAGGGCCACCACGTGACGGGCCTCGCGCACGTGCAGTTCCTCCACCAGCATGCCGTCCACCACCAGCACCCCGGCATCCGGCTCCTCCGCCCACGCGGCGAGGATACGCTGCGCCCGCTGCAAGGCCGACGCGGTCGGTGCGAAGGCGGCGTTCGCCGCCGCCAACTGGTCGGGGTGGATCAACGTCTTGCCGTCGAAGCCCAGGTTGCGGCCCTGCTCGCAGGCCTGTACCAGGCCGCGCGTGTCGGACAGGTCGAGGTGCACGCCGTCGAGGACATCGGCCCCGGCCGCCCGCGCCGCCACCACGCAGCCGGACAACAGGTACAGGAAGCCGAGCCGCCCCGGGGTCTGCGGCAGACGCAGTTCACGCGCCAGGTCCGAGGTGCCGAGCACCACGCAGGCCGGAGCCGGGCTGGCTTCGCAGATCTCGACGATGTGGGCAATGCCGACAGCGGTCTCCGCCATGATCCACAACGGCATCGTGGCGGGCAGCCCGGCGGCGCCCATGCGCGCCGCCATCTCGGCCACGTCGTCGGCCCGGTTGACCTTCGGAAACAGGATGCCGTCGATGGCGGTGCCGGCCAGCGCGGCCAGGTCGTCGTCGCACCAGGGGGTGTGCAGGCCGTTGACCCGAACGATGCACTCCCGCGGCGCGTAGGAGACACGATCCAGCTGCGCACGCAGCCGCTCGCGGGCCTCGGCCTTGCGTGCCGGCGCCACCGCGTCTTCCAGGTCGAGGATCAGCACGTCGGCGTCCAGGCCCATGGCCTTGTCGAGGGCACGCTGGTTGACCGCCGGCAGGTAGAGCGCCGAGCGGCGCAGGCGGGGAACGGGATCGGGGTGCGGGATCGGGGACATGGAAACGGTCGGCTGGTTACGAACAGCGTGTCATTGTAACGGCCAGGAGCGATCCGGTGATGGGCCGCGGCTCGACTTGTCCCCGGTGCTCGGGCACACTTTGTGCATGAACGATGCGACGCAAGCCAGCGGTGCCACCACCCGGCCGGAATCCGGCATCCAGGTGGTCGACCGCATGGTACTGCTGCTCGACGTGCTGGCGCGCTACGACGCCCCGGTGAGCCTGAAGATCCTCAGCGTCGAGTCCGGCCTGCATGCATCCACCGCCTTCCGCATCCTTTCCGCCATGGCGGCACACGAGTTCGTCGACCGGGACAGCAACGGCCACTACAGCCTGGGTGGCAAGCTGCTCTATCTCGGCGGCCGCATTCGCGCCGGCATCGACCTGCAGCGCGAGGCCCTGCCGGTCATGGAATGGTTGCGCGACCGGGTCGGCGAGTCCGTGCACCTGTCGGTGCGCGAAGGCTTCGAGATCATCTACATCGAACGCGTCGCCAGTCACCACACCATTCGCGCCGAGCAGGTCATCGGCTCCCGCGCCCACCTGCACGTGACCGCGGTGGGCAAGATGATCCTCGGCGACCGCGGGCGCGAGTTCTGCCATCGCTATGCCGCGCAGACCTCCCTGCCTGCCTACACCGAGAACAGCATCACCGACGCCTGGAAACTGATCCGCGCGGTGGAACAGGACCTGGCCAACGGCTACTCGCTGGACAACGAGGAAGCCGAGATCGGGGTCGGCTGCATCGGCTGCCTGGTGCGCGATACCACCGGCGTGGCCATTGCCGGTCTGAGCGTGTCGGCACCGATCAAGCGTCGCCGCCTGGAATGGGTGTCCACCGTGCAGAAGGCGGCGAGCACGCTGTCCCGCCGCCTCGGCTACCGCGAACGCGACTAGC
>CAYGJZ010000046.1:0-32600 GCA_964350265.1 uncultured Gammaproteobacteria bacterium
GCCGATGATAGTGTGGGGCCTCCCCATGTGAAAGTAGGACACTGCCAGGCATTATTTCCGCAAAGGCCCCGTCGAAAGACGGGGCCTTTGTCTTTTGTGGCCCCGGGTTATCCCGTTATGGATGAGGTGTCGGTGATCGGCGCTGTGGCCGGACAGAGGTGTCGGTGCGGGTCAGTCGACCTGCCCGACCAGGCCCCACTTGCGTGCCAGGCCGGCAAGGTAGCCGGTTTCTCGCTTGATGGTCAGCCAGGTATTGACGTAGTGCAGCCACACCGGGTCGTCGATGCGCACCAGGCTGGCCAGGGGGCGCTTGTTGGCGATGCGGGCTGGAAACAGGGCCTGGAAGCGGCGGTCGATGCGGGTCAGTACCGATGCCTCGATGGTGTTGGTCAGATAGACATCGATCTGGCCATTGGCCAGTGCCTCCACCGCTTCGGGCGTACTGGCAATCGTCACTGCCGACTTGCCCGGTGCCAGCGACTGGAAGAAGGCAGCCACCTGCGGGTCCCGACTCAGGGCGACGCGTGTCTCCGCCGTCGCCAACTGGTTCCAGCGAACGAAGCCTGGCGCCGCGTTTCGCGTGACCACGGGCGTGACCCCGGTGCGTCCCCAGGGCATGGTGAAGGCGGCACGCTTGGCCAGTGCCACGTTCATCGGCGTCCCGGCCATGATAATGTCGACGTCACCGGCGGCGAGCTGCTCGACCAGGTCGTCCAGCTCGCCACGCCGGAAGCTGACGGCTACCCCCATGTCGCGGGCGAACTGCTGCCCAAGGTCCACCTGGTGTCCGACCAGGGTGTCGTCTTCCTGGTTCGTGTAGGAGAAGGGGATGGCGCCATCGATCACGCCCACCCGCAGTTCGCCGACAATCGAAAGCACCGCGGTGAGCTGCGAGTTGGCCGCGTGCACCACCGGGCCGAAGGTCAGCAGCGCAGTGGCGAGCAGAAAAGAGCGTCGTTTCAAAAGGTTGTCCCCGGTGTATTCGTGTGGGTCGCGGCTGGGTTCCCGGCCTGCGTACCCGGCTCGGTGCACGGGTAGCCGGCGAAGCGGGCATTGTATCCAAGCAGCAAGATCAGCGTACAGGTGGCGGCAATGATGATCGATTACCCGGTGTTGCTGGCGGACAGTGCGCCCGTTGCCGAGGTCATGGCCAGGCGGCATTGCCACGGTGGCCTGTATGGCAACCAGGGCTGTGCCTGGTATCACGGCAACTGGCAGTACTTCGTTCGCTGCGGCGTGGTGTCGACGCCCTGGCAGGAACGACGCTTCTACCACGATGCCCTTGTCGGCCTGCCGGCGAAGGCGAAGAGAGTCCTCGTCGCCGGCGCCTCGGACTACGCCATGCTCTGCGTGTTGCATGCCGCGCTGGGTGGTCAAGGATCTTCGGTGGAGTTCACCGTGGTCGACTGCTGCGAAACGCCGCTGGCGCTGAACCGCTGGTATGCCGAGCGTGCCGGCCTTGCCTGCCGGACGCATTGCAGCGATATCCTCGACTTCGAGGACGATGACGGGTTCGATCTCCTGTGTACCCATGCCTTCCTCGGCAACGTGGCGCCGCCCCGGCGTCGCGACCTGGTGCATCGTTGGCATGCCCTGCTGCGACCCGGGGGACACCTGGTGACCATCAACCGTGTTCGGCCCGCGGGCGCGGCCCAGACCCGATTCCTGCCCGGCCAGGCGGAGGAGTTCCGGCGCCGGGTGGTGGAGCAGGCGCGTTGCCTTGGACTCGATTCCGGGACGCTGGCGGTGGCCGCGGAGCGCTATGTCCGCGACTACCGTTCCTGGCCATTGCACGACGGCGAGGAACTGCGTGAGCGACTTCTCGACGCCGGTTTCCAGCTGGTCCACTTCCAGGCCGGCGAGGCCAGTGCCGAGGGTGGTCCATCCTCGGCCAAGGTCGGACAGCGCCTGCAGGTCTGCGCCAGGCGCGGCGACGGCGCCGGTCTCAGCCGGTGAGTCGCGCCAGCAGCTCGCGCCAGTGTCCACCGCCCAGCCGAAAGCCGAGCGCCACCGAGAATACCCCGTGCAGGAGCAACGATGTCGACAGGCCAAGGAGCAGGGCCCGTGGCCAGGACCTTGTTGCCGCCAACAGCCAGCCGGCGACGAAGATGCCGGACCCCACCGGCAGTCCGAACAGCCAGGCGGCCGGCACGATGGTGGTGAGCGCGAGGAGCGTGGGGACTGCCGCGCCGCTGGAGGACGTGGCTATCCGGTGGCGCATCGACCAGGTCAGAAAACCGATGGCGATGACGCCGGTGACCAAGGGAAAAAACATCACCCGTCCGTCGCCGTTGTTGTCGAGCACGCCGGCCACCAGGACGACGGCCAGGCCGATGATCACGAGCAGGGGAAACCAGGTTGCCCAGCCGGGTGGTTCTTTCATGGCGATCCTGCATTTGGCGGTCGCGGTGACCGCGCAACCAGTCCACCCACCAGGCCGACGACCAGCAACACCAGCAGCAGCAGGGAAACCGGCCGCAGCAGGGCGTCGACACCATAGGCCTGCCAGGCGATGAAGCCGTAGGTCTCGATGATCGGGCCGAGGACGAAGCCGAGCACCAGCAATGGCCGGCTGTACTCAAAACGCACCATGGCGCTGCCGAGCGCGCCGAAGGCGAACATCCACCAGACATCGACAAACTCGCCGTCCACGAGGTAGGCGCCGGTCACGGCCAGCGTCATCAATAGCGGCGCCAGCAGCGGACCCGGCAGGCGGGAAAAGCGTGCCACCAGGGGCAGCAGGGGAACCAGCAGCAACACGGCGGCAACGTTGGTGAAGGCCAGCAGCAGGCCGATGCCCGCGGCAATGTCGAGGTGGTCCTTAAGGAAAGTCGGACCCGGCTCCAGGCCCAGTACCAGGAAGCCGCCGATCAGGATGGCCATCGATGCGCTGCCGGGAATGCCCAGCGCCAGTGTCGGCACCAGCGAGCCTCCTTCCTTGGCGTTGTTGCTGCTTTCCGGGGCGATCACGCCTTCGATGGCACCCTCGGGCCGACGGGGTACCCGCGCAGCGGCGTGGGCCAGGAACGGTGCGGTCTCACCACCCACCCCGGGAACGATGCCGACCAGCACGCCGATCAGGGCGGAGCGCAGGAACAGCAGGGGCCGCACCAGCACGTCGCGTACCCCGGCCAGCAGCGCGCGACCATCGATGCGGGCGCTTCCCGCACGCCCGTGGCCTTCGTGCATGCACGCCAGGCGCAGGATTTCCGGTACCGCGAACAGGCCAAGCACCAGGGGGATCAGGCGGATGCCGTCGAGCAGGTACTCGTGGCCGAACCAGAACCGGGGCACCCCGGTGATGCGCTGGTAGCCCACCGTGGACAGGAACAGGCCGAGGAAGGCGGCGGCCAGCGCATGGCAGGGCGAGCCCTGTGCCGCCATCGCCGCCCAGGTGATGCCGAGCAGGGCCAGCAGGAAGATTTCCGGCGCGCCGAAGGCATAGATCACCGGCGCCAGCCAGGGCAGCAGGACGACCAGGACCAGGGCCCCGAGCAGGCCGCCAAGGGCCGAGGAGAACAGCGCCGCGCCCACCGCGCGCCCGCCCTGGCCGTGTTGCTGCAGGGCGAATCCGTCCCGCACCGTGGCTGCGTTGGCCGGGGCGCCGGGAATGCCCAGGCAGATGGCGGTCACCGAGCCGCCGGTGCAGACCGCCGCGTGCCCGCCCAGCAGGAAGCCCAGCGCGGCCATCGGTTCCATGCCGTAGATGAAGGGCAGCAGCACGGCGAGGGCGGTCAGCCCGCTGAGGCCGGGCAGCAGGCCGAAGAGCAGGCCGACGAGGATGCCGATGCTGGTCATGACCAGCGTCAGCGGGTCCGTGGCCAGTGCCAGCGCGTCGGCCAGGCGGAGTGACATGGCGCGGTCCGCTCCGGATCAGTAGTACCGGTGGAGGACGACCTCTTGCACCTGGGCGATCTCGTCGGCGGACATCCCGCCCAGCAACTCCCGCACCAGTTCCTCGGTGGGCGCCGGGGCGAGGTAGCGGATCACGCGGCGCCGTTCCGTCGCCTCGGCCAGGAAGTCCGGGTCGGCGACGATGTCGGCGATCACCGAGCGCAGGTAGTCGAGCCGCTGCGGTGCCACGCCCGGCGTGGTCAGCAGCACGCGGCCCATGGTCGAGACGCGAATCCACAGGTCGATCCACCAGGCATCCTCTCCGCTCGCACCGCTGGCCTCGAACAGGGTGGGTACTTCGGGCAGCAGTTCGAAACGTTCGCGGGCGATCACCGCGGCGATGGACAGTTCACCGCCGGAGGAAAAGTTCATCGCCGAGGTGGCCGAGGAAACCACTGCGTCCACTTCGCCGCGCATGGCCGCCAATGCCGACTCGCGGGCGCCCTTGTAGCCGATGATGATGCGTGCATCCAGGCCGAGTGCCCTCGAAACGCAGGCGGCGCCGTCGGCCAGGCCGTCGGTCTTGCCGCCTCCGGACCACTTGACCGCCGCGTCCGAGGCAACGAGGTCGGCGATGGTTGCATGGCCGGAGCGACGCGAGATCATGATGGCGCTGGGCTCGGTGGTGAGCCGGCCGATCACCGACATGCGGCCCAGGTCGAAGCGCACCCCGTCGATGCCCAGCAGTTGTCCCATCAGCGCGCCCATGCCGTTGGCCAGGATCAGGGTGCGGCCGTCCGGATCCGCGTCGTAGACCTGGTTGAGCGCCACCAGGCCACCGCCGCCCGGCCGGTTTTCCACCACCACCGTGGCCCCGGTGCGTCGTTCGATCCAGGGCGCGATCATGCGCGCAACGGCGTCGAACCCGCCACCGGCCCCGTAGCCCACCACCAGGGTGATCGTTTCGCCACGGTAGTCGTCGGCGACGTCGTCTGCCAGCGTGCCGATCGGCAGCCAGCATGCGGCAACCACCACGGCAACGATGGCATGGCGCAGGGCCTGGTCGAGCATCTTCAACATGGTTACCCCCCGTTCGTGGTTTCCCGTCGCCAAGCCAATGGCACCGGTCGTGTCGGCAGTGTAGCAAATCGGGCGAGACCGCCCGTGGCTAGGGGTTTCGCGTCGCCTGAGCACCGCCATCGCCGTCGATGGCGAGGAAGGCATCCACCAGCATGGCGGCGACGTGACGCTTGCGTTGAACGCGGCTCGCATTGGCGGGTGTGCCGGTGCGCATCACCACCGGGTTGGTGTTGATCTCGAAGACCTGGATGCGGCCATCCTTCAGGCCGTAGTCGATTCGACCGTAGTCGATGCCGGCAAGGCGGAAGATGTTCATCAGTGCTTCGCCGTGCGGATTGTCCTCGACGTAGTGCATCTCATCGTCCACCAGCTGCCGGTCGAGACTGGAGTTGGTGGACTTCACGAACCAGTGATCGTTGACGTAGACATGGGTCGGCACGATGCGTTCGCCGATGCGAAAGGCCGCGAACTTGCGGTACAGGCCGGCCTCGTTGGCGGTGTCGATGAACTCGATGACCACCGGGTTGCGGGTGATACGACCTTCCGCCCGGTAGCGGGCAACGGCTTCGTCCAGGGACTGCTGGTCGGGGATGAGGTCCAGCTCGTAGGGGCCGACATGGTTGTTGGCCTCGCGCACGAATACCGGGAAGCGCATCGGCACCACGCGTTGGCCCGGACGCAGGGGATAGGCATTGAAACGGTTGAAGCCATGGTCATGTAACAGGTTGAGCAGCGCCAGGCGCTTGGGTACCTGGCCGGGGCGATTCAGCATCCGGTGGCAGGCGCGGGATCGTTCCAGTTGCAGCCAGCGGGTCTCGAGCCGGCGTGTGCCCGCGGGGGTGACACGCTCAAGGTCGGTGAACACGTAGCTGCCCGGTGGTACCCGCTTCGCCTCGAGGAACTCCGCGTAGGGGACGATCCTGAGGTGGTCGGCGAGCCGGCGGCCCCAGTCTTCCAGGAACCACTGCATGGTATAGGCATGCTTGCCGTTGACGAGAAAGTAGATCATCGTGCGGTGCGTATCGGGGAAGGCGGTATAATACCGGATCGCCACCGCGCACCGGGCAGGGAAGTCGCCGCGCCCGGTTCCCCTGCCCGGTTCCCCTGCATGATCTACTACCTTGCCCACGCCAGGCACCTGTACACCATGCGTGTGCACCTTGCCCACTTCGGCGGGCAACTGCGTGACGTGGTGGTGCCGCTGGACTACGAGCGCTTCTCTGCCGCGGACAAGCTGTCGGCGGCCACGTACATCTTCTCCGACATCGATCGCCTGGACCTGGGCACCACGCAGGCGGTGGCGCGGCGATACCACGCCCTGTCGAGGGCGGCGGATCGCTCGGTGCTGCTCAACCACCCCACGCGCAGCATGAAGCGGTACCAGTTGCTGCGCACGCTGCACGAACTGGCGATCAACGACTTCAACGTCTACCGTCTCACCGAGGCCAGGCGCCCCGCGCGGTTCCCGGTGTTCCTGCGACCGGAACTGCACCTGATGTCGGAAAAAACCGTGCCGCTCCTCGATGATGACGACGCGCTGGACGATGCTGTTGAACAACTGCACCGCCGCGGCAACTGGCTGGACGACGTGCTCGTGGTGGAGTTTCTCGACACCGTCGATGCCGCGGGGATCTACCGCAAGTACTCCGCCTTCCGCATCGGTGACCGGATCATCCCGCGGCATATCAACTTCAGCCGCGGCTGGTTCGTCAAGTCGCCCGACGCGGCGGTGGACAGCGCCGAACGCGTGGAGGAGGAGTGGCGCTACGTGCAGGAGAACCCGCATGCCGAGACCTTGATGAAGGTGTTTCGGCTGGCCGGCATCGAGTACGGCCGGGTCGACTACGGGCTCTGCCAGGGGCGTGTGCAGGTGTGGGAAATCAATACCAACCCCAACATGGGTCCACTGCACCAGGCGCCGGATCCGCACAGCCCGCGCTGGCCGGTGCAATCGCTGTTCGCCCGCCGCTACGAGGAAGCGATGCTGGCCCTGGTTGCCTCGCGCTGAAGGTTCAGCGCATGTCGCAGACCATCACCGGGCAGCGTTCGCCGAGTTCATAGCCGGGCCAGTCGCAACGGGTTACGCGGAACCGCTCTTCGAGCATGCGCCGCACCTCGTCCGCGGACGGAAAGGTGTACACCGCCTTCGCATCGCGGTAGACATCCAGTGCATGGACCACGGCCAGTGGCCAACCCTGTGCGTCGGCAACCCCGGCGGCGGACAGGCCGGCGTGGTGGAAGGCCCGGTGCACCTCGCTCACTTCCACGCCGTCGGCACTGCCAGCCTGCAGGGCCATGGCCAGGCGCCACTTGAATGTCGAGAAGTTGCCGATGCGTCGCGCGGCCAGGTCGTCAAGCACCTGGTCGACGGTTTCCCCCGGCTCGGCTTGGGTGAACACGCGCACCACCAGTCGGCCCGGGCGGCGCAGCACCCGGCACAGCTCCGCCAGCATCTGTCGCCACTGGGTGGGGAAGCGCAGGGCGGCCAGCGAGCCGTCACCGATGACCAGGTCGAAGGACTGGTCGGGAACCGGCAACGCGAGCCAGTCGGCGCACAGCGCGCTGCGGTTGGCCGAGTCGCCCGGCCAGACACCGCCGATCATACCCGGGGACAGGTCCACGGCGAGCAGGGCGTCCTCCGTCCGCCAGGACATGCCGGCGATCTCGGGGGTCACGCCCAGCAGCAGCGCCTTGCACGGGCCATCGTTCCGATGTTCGGCAACCGCCTGCTGGAACAGTGCCAGGTCTTCCGGGGCAGGGCGCAGGGGCGAGACGACCAGGTCCCATTGCCGTGCATGCCCCTGCCAATGTCCCCCGGTCATCGCTCGTCCGGCGGCGGGCCGCTGCCTACCAGCTCACCAGCCGGTCGGCGGGCAACGTGCCGCTGGACAGCACCGTGCCGATGTCGGAAAGGCAGCGAATGCTGACCACCATGTTGGGCGCCAGGCGCTTGCCAAGCTTGTCTTCCAGGGCGATGAGCAGGCGCATGTGGGCCAGCGAGTCCCAGGCTTCGAGCCCTTCGATGGTGGCGTCGTCCGGGATTTCCGATGCGCTGCGGTTGGTGGCCTCGGCAAGCAGCCGGCGGGCGGCGTCCAGGTCGGCGGGCGGGTCGTGATCTGCGCTCATCGTGGCTTCGTCTTCGGGTGGGTCGGGGTGTCGATGGGCACCGCTGGTGCGGGGCGATTCTCGCCGGTGCAGGCGCGGCGAACGTGGTCGCGGTTGATCTTTCCACGGTCGGTCTTCGGTATCGCGTCGACCACGAACCACTGTTCGGGGACGGCATCGTCGCGGATGCGCTCGCGACACCAGTCGCGCAGCGCCGACGGGTCGCTGGCCGCCGGCGTGGTCAGCACCACCGCCACGGCGACCCGTTCGCCGTGCAGCGGGTCGGGCATGCCGAAGGTGCAGGCCTCTTCCACCGCCGGATGGCGTTCCAGCAGCAGGTCGATCTCCTCGGGCAGGATCTTCATTCCGGCACGGTTGATCTCGGTCTTCAACCGCCCCAGCAGCCGGATGACACCGTCCTCGTCCACCGCGCCGTAGTCGCCGGTACGGTACCAGCCACCGTCGATGGCTGCCGCGGTCAGGTCGTCACGCTGGAAGTAACCCGCCATGCACGACGGGGTGTCGAGCACGATCTCGCCCTCACCGCTGGCGAGGATATTGCCGTCGTGCCCGCGTACCGCTGCCCGTCCACCCCACATGCTGCCGACCAGGCCGTCGTCGAAGTCCTCGTCGACGATCCGTGCGCCGGCCACCCAGTTGGCGGTCTCGGTCAGTCCGTACATGTTCCACAGCTCGACCTCGCGCCCGCACCATTGCTGGATTTCTCGGGCATGTTCAGCGGACAGCGGCGCGGAACCGACGTGCACACGCCGCAGCGAGGGCAGGGGTCGGCTGGGACACAGCCGGGTCACCACCCGCCAGAAGGAAGGCACCGAGCTCATGAACGTGATCTCGTGCTTGTCGATCAGTCCCGCCAGTTGCGCGGTGCCGTCGACGCCGGGGGCGGGATAGAGAAACAGGTCGCCGCCGGCCGACAGCGGCGTCAGGCAGTTGCCGATCAGGCCATGACCGAAGTGGGTGGGCAGCACGCACAGGCTGCGGGCCAGCGTGTCATCGCCGATGAACCTTCGGTTCAAGGCGATGCGCGATCCCAGGCTGCGGCCATTGTGGACCACGCCCTTGGGGTCGCCGGTGGTGCCCGACGTGAACAGGATCAGCGCCGGGGCATCCTCGTCGATGGCGATGGTTTCCGGTTGCGCTGCGGCCATGCGCTCCGGGTATCGTTGCAGGTCGTCGGGGTTGATCACCGTCACGCCGGCCACGGCCTGGTGGCCACCGCCACGCAGGCTGACCACCGCCGGTTCGACGAAGGTCACGATGTTTTCGAGCTCCGCCAGCGTCAGCGAGGCATTCAGGCAGACCGCGCAGGCACCGAGCGACCAGGCCGCGAGCAGTTCGCAGAAGAACTCGGCGCTGCCGCCGTGGCCAATGACCACCAGCTTGCCCGGGCCGACACCGTGTTCGGCGAGCACGCCGCGGCAACGCACGATCTCCGCCGCCAACGCCGACGATGGCCAGCGACGGCCGCTGCGCAAGTCGGTAATGGCCCCGAGACGGTCGCCGTCAACGATGATGCTGGAGGCCATCGTCCTGCTCGGGAAGGATCGGGGTCAGGGCCTGGCGCCGTGGGTCGCGGCGTCGCCCTCGGCCTGCCGGGCCTTGGCGCGGGCGATCCACTCGTCGCGGAACATGGCGAAGTGGAAGACATCCGCCCGTTCGCCATCGACGCCGTCGGTCTCCTCGCGGAATACGCCCTCGCAGGTAAAGCCCATGGCCATGTAGTTGTAGATGGACGGATAGTTGCGACCGACCACCATGCCCTTGTACTTGAGCGTGTTGAGCCGGTTGAAGGCGAACTGCATGACCCGTTGGCGGACTTCCTTGACCACGCCTTCGCCCCAGTGTTCCTTGTCGATGACGATGTTGGACTTGGCAGTGCGGTTCTTCAACGTTGCCATCAGCGTGATGAAGCCGATCATCTCGCCATCGCGCTTGCGATGGATGCCGAGATGGAAGTTGTTGCGGTTGTTGAAGCTGAGTACGTGGCGGATGCAGTCATCGATCGACCAGTTTCGCGGCTTGCGATTCAGGCCGGCCATGATCTCGGCATCGTTCCACCAGCTCCGGTAGCGCTCGGTGACGCGCTGCGCGGAAGTGGATTGCAGCACGTAGCGGCGCGAGACCAGGGCCAGTTTCATCCCCGGTTGCCAGGTCGGTCTGCGGTTGGCGGCGGCCGCGGGATCGGGCCTGCCGGGTTGGTCGTCCTGGTTCGCGGCCATGGGGTGGTGGCGGTATCGTCGTGTTTGGGCGAATCGAGGCTAGCCCAGCGCCGGGCACAGTGTCAATCGGCCCGTGACGATGGCGGGCCACGTTTGCCGGCGCGAGAAATTTGCTATCTTCTCCCGCACCTCACCAGGCAGGCCATCGTCGTCGTTGCGCGTCGTCGCACGGGGGCGGGCCGAGAGCACCATGCGCGAAGAACAAGACGACAACGACGCGGTGCGGCGGAGTTTCGCGCTCTACGCCGAGAACCGACACGACGAGTTGTCCGAGAGCCTGCTGCGAAGGCTCGACCACCTCGCCCGTCGCGAGCTCTTCCGACCGGATGCGGCGGCGCTGCGTGACCATGCCGAGTGGCTGCTCGCCTTCCTGTCATTGTTCGTGCGTGCCGACTACCCTGTGTCGCGCGCCCATGCGCTGCGCTTCATCCGGCACAATGCCACCATCTCCAATCTCGCCGCGGTCTGCCCGATGGGCAATACCGACGGCCACCTGCGACTGTTCGGCGACAGTCCGCGCCAGCTCGGCAAGTTCCTCGCGCTGTGCTCGGCGCGCAACACGGCCAGGCTCGACTACGACGGCCTGTTCACCCGCGCACCGCTGCTCGCCAACGCCTGGTACTCGGCCTACTTTGATGTCTTCCAGTCGGCCCTGGCCGAGCCATACGTGCGTGAGAACCTTCGTCTTCACCTGCAACAGGCATCGCGCCCCGGCTTCGCCGAGCGCCTGCGTGCCTTCCCGCGTCCGAACGGCGTGTTCTACGCGGCCAGCTACATCGATCCACTGCACGACCGGGGGTTGAAGCGGCGGGTGAACGAGGTCGTGCGGAGCAGTGGGCGGGTCGCGCGGATCGAGGTTCGCAACCGCCCGGAGCGGCGCAGCATCGCGGTCATGAGCATGTTCTGGCGAGCCAATCACTCGGTTTACCGGAACTTCTCCCGCTACGTCGCCGAGCTTGCCCGCCACTACCGGGTTACCCTGCTGCGACGCCATCCCGGCGACGCCGTGCCGGACTACGAGGATGTGTTCGAGCGCGTGATCGACGTCGACATGCGTCGACCCGAGGAGGTGGCCTGCAACGACTTCGCCGCCATTTTCTACCCTGACGTCGGCATGAGCATGGAGAGCATCGTGTTCTCCAACCTGCGCCTGGCGCCGGTGCAGATCGCCGGTGTCGGTCACTCGGTAAGCGGTTTCGGCAACCAGGTCGACTACTTCATCAGCGGCGCGGAAACCGAGATTCCCGCCGGTGCGCAGGCGCACTACGACGAGCGGCTGGTGCTGATTCCCGGCTTCGGCGTCATACACAACCAGCCACGTCACCAAGCCGTCGGCGCCAAGCCGGGCGATGGACCGGTCGTGATCAACTGCTCGTGGACGGCGCAGAAGGTCAACAGCGAACTGGTTTCCGCGCTGGCGCGTATCGTCGACGGTGCCCGGCGCGACATTCGCTTCCAGTTCTTTCCCGGGCATGCGCTGCGCCGCCACGCCGGCTACCTCGCCTTCGTGCAGACGCTGACGCGTGCGCTGGGTGCATCGTGCATCGATGTCGCGCCGCCACTGCCCTACGTCGACTACATGCGCGCCATCGAGACGTGCTCACTGGCCATCGACGCCTGGCACTACGGCGGCTGCAACACCGTGGCCGACTGCCTGTACCTCGGCAAGCCGGTGGTGGCCTGGCAGGGAATGCTGTGGAACAACCGCATCGGTGGGGCGATGCTGCGCAGTGCCGGCCTCGACGACCTGGTGGCGGACCATGCCGACGACTACGTGGACAAGGTGCTGGCACTGGTCAACGACGAGTCGCACCTGGCCGAGACGACCCGTCGGGTGCGGGTCGCCGATCTCGACGCCACGGTGTTTTCCGATGACGCCGCGCCGTGGTTCGTGCGCGCGGTGGACTACCTCGTCGACCACCACCGCGAGCTGGTCGCGGAGAACGATCGCTCGCCCGTGGTCATCGCCGAACGGGTGCGAGGGCCTCGGTGACCGGCAAAAGCGCCTCGATGTGCGAAAGCATGCGGGCAAGCTGCCAGTCCTTGTCGCGGTCGGCGTAGCGGGCGGCGAACTGTCGCGCGGCCTCGCCGAAGCGTTCGGTCTTCGCCAGCGCCTCCAGCTTGGCGGCCATGCCACCGGGTTTCAGTTGCGGTGCGGCGAGTCCGGCGCCGAGATCGCGGATGCGCAGGCCGACGATCTGGCGTTCCAGCGTGGTCGGCAGGGTCAGCAACGGCTTGCCGGCCAGCAGCACGCTGGCCGACGAGGACAGGCTGCCGCCGGTGATGGCGAAGTCGCAGCCGGCCAGGGCATGGCGAATGCTGGCCGGGCGGTCAACGAAGTGCAGGGTCGACGAGGCGTGGCGCTGACGGGTCTTCGGCGCCACCTGCGGCGCGTAGATGATGGCGCGCAACGCCATCCGCTGCATGGACTCCAGCAGCGAGGGCAGGGTCTTGAACGGGTAGAGATAGGCGAACACCTTGGGCCCGTTTCCGTCCGGCCAGTCATAGCGTTGGCCGAACTCGCGCGGCGGAAAGGTGCCGATGTACTGTGCGTGTCGGCGGTCGCGGTAGTGATCCAGTTCCGGGAAGTTCATCAGGAAGGTGGCATCTGCTTCCACCAGTTGGTGCACGGCTTCGATGCGCGGCAGGTCGGCGGCCTGGCAGGCGGTGTGCAGCGCCGCCAGCATGCGCTCTTCCTGGTCGGCCAGCGAGTGCGGTGGTCGTGGTTGCCAGTAGCGCAGTGGCGGCACCGGCGCGGTGGGCGGAGGAATGAAAAAGCCGGTGCCGCTGGTGATCCTGCGACAGGGAAAGCCACGCGCCGCCAGCGCCGCGCAGGGGGCGGCGTCGAACACGGCGATGTCCGGACGGGTGGCCTCGAACACGAAGCGCCAGGCGCGCAGCCGGCTATGCAAGGCATCGGTGTCGCTGAAGCCGGCGTTGTGCAGGACATCCAGGTAGCTGTGCCCCGGCAGGCTTGGCTTGTCGACCTTGCCGTACAGCGCGGGAGACTGGATCAGGGTGACGTCGAGCTGGCCGAATACCGAACCCGCGGTGGCGAGGTCGCGGGTGGCGAAACTGACCTTGTGGCCGCGCTCGAGCAGGGCCTTGGCCAGGTCGAGGTAGGGCATCAGGTGGCCGAAGCCGGTGCCGAGTTCCCAGGCGAACAGGATGGAGGCCAACGGGGTTTCCGGTTGGGTGGTGGGTGGGTCTTTCCGCGGCGAACGCGCCGCAACCATACCCGATTCCGGCCCGGCCTGGGAAACGCTCCCGGTTCGCCGGACAGGTCCTGGCTGGGCGAAGCGCGGCGGATGCCCACCGGCGAGGCGGCGGGTCGATCGTCCCGGTGTTTTTTGCAAGTGGTTGATTGGAAATGAGAAGTTTCGTGCCGGGGCGGCCTTCGGCGTGGTCCGCGAATCGTGCCGGGGCGGTTGTCTGGCTCGCCCCGCTGCGATACGATCGGGCTACCATGCGGGAGAGGTGCGCCCGCAGACAATAAATCGCGGTGGTCATCACGCTGTTCCACCACCGTATACAAGGCCCGGTCCGAGGTTGTCGTCCAACAAGGGTGGTTGGGTGGTGGCGGGGCAAAACGACAAGAAACTCGGAGAGCTCCCATGGGCGAGCGACGGCTGGCGGACCGCACGGAATTTCACTGGCGGCAAGTCAAGCGGAACGGGAAGGAGGTATCGGTGTGCCGCTCGGTGGCGTTCTTTGCCGCCCTGGCACTCGGTCACTACGGCATTGCGCTGGCGGCGCCGACCGGTGGCGTCATCACCCGCGGCAGCGGCCAGATCGAGCAGGTCGGACCGCGCACCAATGTCGACCAGGCCTCCCGCCGGCTGGATATCGACTGGACCACGTTCTCCACCCGCGCCAACGAGAGCATCAACTTCCGCCAGCCGGACCAGTTCTCCACCGCCATCAACCGTGTCGTCGGCGGTGTGCCCAGCGAACTGCGCGGCGCGCTCAATGCCAACGGCCGCGTATTCATCATCAACCGCTCCGGCATCACCTTCCACAAGTCGTCGCAGGTCAATGTCGGCGCCCTGCTGGCAACCACCGCTGGCCGCCTGCGTGAGAACGGTGATTCGCTGCGCTTCGACGGTGCCGAAGGCGCGGTCATCAACCACGGCAACATCCGTGTCTCCGACGGCGGCTTCGCCTTGCTGGTGGCCCCGGACGTGGTCAACACCGGCTACATCCAGGCCGATCTTGGCCAGGTCACGCTGGCATCCGGCAAGGGCTTCACCCTCGATCTGCGCGGTGACGGCCTGATCGCCTTCAAGGTCGACGAGCAAACCGTGGGCACGGTGGTCAACGCCGGCGTGCTGCGCGCCCGTTCCGGCACGGTGCAGATGACTGCCGCCGATGCCCAGGATGCCCTGGCCAGCGTGATCAACATGGACGGCATCATCGACGCCGATGCCTTCGGCAACGGCCCGGGGGGCAGCGTGCTGCTGCATGGCGGTGCGGTCAACCTGTCCGGTGACGTGCACGCCGACGGCCAGCGCGGCGGTCGGGTCACGGTGACCGGCGACCATGTTGCGCTGTCCGGCGCACGGGTCAGTGCCTCCGGTCCCGCCGGCGGCGGCGAAGTGCGTGTCGGCGGCGATTTCCAGGGCCAGGGCGATACCTACCGCGCCCGCACCACCAGCGTCGACGCGGGCAGTCGCATCCGGGCTGACGCCAGCACCGATGGCGATGGTGGCTATGTCATCGTCTGGTCGGACGGCACCACCACCGTGCACGGCGAGATCACCGCCCGTGGCGGTGCCCGTGGTGGCGACGGTGGTTTCATCGAGACGTCCGGCAAGAAGGAACTGGTCTTCAGTCGCAGCGCCGATGCCAGTGCCCCGCACGGTGCACCGGGCACCTGGCTGCTTGATCCGGAGAACATCGACATCGGTCGTGGCGAGGCGGATGCCATCGAGGGCTCCCTCAACCAGGGCAACAACGTCGAGGTCAAGACCAGCAGCGAGGGCGAGGGCGAGGGCAACATCGCCGTCAATGCCTCGATCACCAAGTCCGAAGGCGACGATGCCGCCCTGTCCATGGAGGCCCATGGCAGGATCGACGTCAATGCACCGATCACCTCCACTTCCGGCAAGCTCGACGTCAACCTGACCGCGGCCAGCGCGGTGAACGTCAACAGCGAGATCGTGACCAACGGCGGCGCCGTGCGATCGCGGGTCACCGGGGTGGTGCCGGCCGAGGTGGAAGAACCTGCCGGCGAGGTCGTGATCGACCTCGCCGGGCTGGACGACCCGGCCGCGGGCGATGATGGCGCGGGCAGTGAAAACCTGCTGGCGGACGACCACGGCGAAGCCGCGCCGGTTGTGGAAACGGTTGACGAAGACGAAGCCGGAGCGGGCGGAGATGCCGGCACCGGCGCCGAGACGCTGGCAGAAGAAAGCGTCCCGGCCCCCGAACCGGACCTGCGTCCGTCCTTCGCCCTGGGCGGCGCCATTCGCACGGCCGGCGGCGATGTCTCCATCGAGGCGGTGGCAGGCGTAGCCAACATCGACGGCGTGATCGACGCCAGCAATCCCGCCGAGGGTGCGGTCGGTGGCCACGTCGAGGTCTTCGCCGACCAGGTGCATCTCGGCAGCGAGGCGGTCATCGATGTCTCCGGCGATGCCGGCGGCGGCACCGCGTTGATCGGTGGCGACTACCAGGGCGGCGGCGACAAGCCCACCGCCACGCGCACCACCGTTGCCCGGGGCGCGGAGTTGCGGGCCGACGCCACCGGCAGCGGTGATGGCGGCACCATCGTGGTCTGGGCCGACGACACCACCGTGTTCCACGGTCATGCCAGCGCCCGCGGCGGCGCCGCGGGAGGCGACGGCGGCTTGGTCGAGGTTTCCGGCAAGCGGCAGCTGGTCTATCGCGGCGTTACCGACACCCGTGCACCGCAGGGGGAGACAGGCACCCTGCTGCTCGACCCGAATCGTATCGAGATCGCCAACGGCGCCCATGCCACGGCCAGCAACGCCAACCTGGACACCGGTGGCAGCCCGGTGGTGGTGGATGCCAACAGCAGTGCCTCGGTGGTGACGGTGTACGAGAAGGATCTCGAGGCCCAGTTCAGCGACATCAAGCTGCTCGCCGGCCAGTACATCTACCTGCGGGATCTCGACGACGAGACGCCGTCGAACTCCCTGGACACCGACGGCGTGCTCGACATCGGCGCCAACAAGCTGACGTTGAAGGTCGAGAACGGCGCCTCCAGTGGCCGCATCTGGTTCGAAGACCTGAACGACACCATCCGGGTCAGCGGCGGCGCCAAGTCTGTGCTGATCATCGACGGTGGCAGCAGTGGCTCGGTGTCGGTGGACGTGGGCAACCTGGAAGCCCATGCATCGGCGGACTCGGATGCCTGGGCGAAGATCGATGTCCGCACCACTGGCCCGGTGTCGATCGGCGACATCGAGGTCACGGCCGTGGCGGAGGCCAACGATGCGGCATTCACGGGCAGCGCGACGGCCGACCTGGGCATCTACTCCGACAGGGATATCGTGGTCGACGGCGATATCCTCGTCTCCGCCGTCGCCGAGCGGGCGTCCGCCTCCAGCAAGCGTCTCGACGCCGAGGCCGGCGCGTACATCAAGGCCGGCGGCGGATCTGGCAGCGCGGCATCGGTCACCGTCAAGGGGGATGTGGACGTCGAGGCCAGCGCGCAGGGCAACGGCAGCGGCGTGTACGATGCCGATGCCGACGCCGACCTGGAGATCCTGGCCGACGGCGACATCACCGTCAAAGGCAACGGCGACGACGAGCATGCCATCGAGGTCACCGCCTTCGCCAGCGCATCGAGCACCGAGGCCAAAGGTGCCGAGGCGGCTGCCTTTGCCTACCTGCACGCGGGTCGCGAGTTCGATTCCGACAGTTCCGACAATGGCGGCATCCGGGTGGACGGCGGCATCCTGCTGGATGCCGAAGCCTCGTTGGTGGCGGACGAGGCATCCGGCAGCAGCGCCGAAGCCTGGGCGGATGCCCAGCTCTACCTGCGCGCGCCGGACGATGCCGGCGGCGTTGTCGACAGCAACGCCCCGGGCTACGACGGCCAGTCCGGCATCCTGGTCGACGGCGACATCGACGTGCATGCCAAGGGACGTCTTCGCGGCGCAGACGATTTCGATTCCAGCGACCTGGTCGGCTTCGTCGGCGCCTTCGCCACGGTGGACGTGTTCGCCGGGTCGCACAGCAGCGGTGCCTTCGAACTCAACGGCAACCTGTCGGTGTCGGCCGACGCCAAGGCACTGTATACCGAGCGCAGGAACAACTACTTCGATACCGGGTTCAAAGGCCCCTTTCCCAGTGCCGTGGCCTCGGCCTACGTCGACATCTATGCCGCCGACCGGCTGGACATCGAGAGCAACATCGACGTCGAGGCCCGCGCGATCAGTTCCGCCGGCAACGAGCCGCTTGGCGACGTGCGCAACGGCGGCGCGATCGCCTACAGCACGGTGTACCTGCAGGCCGGTGTGCCCGACCGGAACTGGTTGTACTCGGCGGGCTCGGCTTCGACCCATGCCCACAACAGCAATGCCGACATCCGCGTCGGCGGCGACATCGACATCGTCGCCACGGCCACCTACCGGGGGAACGGCTTCGGCCGGGCAAGCGCCTGGGCCGACGGCTTCATCGAGGCGGCGGAAGACATCACCCTCGAGGGCGACATCCGGGTGTCCGGCGAGTCCCGCTCCGTGGGTACCGGCTCCGTGTACCGCTCGGACAAGGTCGCCCACAGCGTCATCGACTTCTCCGACAGCACCTTCGATCTTTCCTACCTTGGCGGCGACGCCATTGCCCGTGCCTACCTGGCGGTGTGGGCGGGCATGCACAGCGATGGCGACCTGACCGTCTTCGGCGACGTGGCAGTGGATGCCTCGGCCACCATGCTCAACGGTTCGATGGGCATGAAGACCGAATCCGGGTCCATCGACTACCTGGAGCGCGCCGAGGCGGTGGCGCTGGCATCGGCGTCGTTCTTCGCCGCCGACCAGATCCACGTCGAGGGCGAGAACGGCATCGAGGTATCGGCCAAGACGCTCAGTGTCGGCGAACTCAATGGCAGCGCGGTGGCGCATGCCGACCTGTATGCCCAGGCCGGCGGCACCGACCCCAGGGGCCTGGATGAGCATGGCAGCAGCAATGCGTTGATCGACATCGACGGGCCGGTGGACGTGGAAGCGCGTGCCGGCTACAAGGGCAATGCCGGGCACGTCTACCAGGAAAAGGGTCTTGGCGACTTCTACCTGGAAACCGCCGAGGCCGAGGCCAAGGCCGACGCGGTCTTCCGGTCCGCCGGCGACATTCTTCTCGGCGACGACATCACCGTGCTTGCCGACGCCGGGTCCCTGGGCCGCGAGCTTGCCGAACTGCCGTTCGAGAACGGCAGCCTGGACGTCTACGACCCTGGCGACTGGACCAAGTTGCGGCTGTTCTATCTCGGCATCGGGCCCGCCGACGCCGATGCCTCGGCGGAATTCCATGCCGAGGCAGGGACCGATGATGGTGGATCGTTCACCCTCGACGGCACGCTCTCGGTCAGCGCCAACGCCAATCTGGACAGCAGCGCGACCGAGATCCGCGACTGGCTGGACCCGGATTCCGGAAAGTTCCCCTTCGGCGACATATACGTTGACGACTACATCAACCCGGTGGCCGACGCCGATGCCACGGTGAGCATTTTCGCCGCGGGAGACGTCACCATCACCGGGAATGCCAGCGGCAGCGCCAACTCGGCCACCAAGCAGGCCATGGATGTCGACGCCACGGCGCGGTCCACCGGGCGCTATGCCCGCGACGCGAAGGCCGATGCCGACATCGAGATCTGGGCCGGCTTAAAGGACGACGGAAAGACCCCGGACCTGAAGGACGACAAGGCGGATCTTGCCATCAGCGGCGACGTCGATGTCCTTGCCAGCGCCAACTACAGCGGCGACCACGGCGGTTCCGCCGAGGCCCTGGTCAACACCGAGCTGTTCGCGGCCCGCGATGTTTCGCTGACCGGAGATCTCGACGTGCAGGCAAAGGCACGCTCCGACGGTTCCACCGAACCGTATGCCAACAAGGGGCTGGGTACGGAATACGACCCGCGCAGACGTCTTGCCGACGATGCCGACGCCAAGATCAATCTCGCCGTGTTTGCCGGCCTCGGCAGTTCGGGCAGCATCACCTTGAACGGCGATGTCGATGTGCACGCCGATGCCAAGCTGAACGATGGCTCGTTCGCGTATACCAACAGGCACGACGGCATCAAGGTCTACGACGAGGACAAGGATTCGAGCTACTTCGTCAAGGACAGCGCCGAGGCCGAGGCGCAGGTGGATGTCTACCTGTATGCCGCCGACAACATCCTTCTCGACGGCGACAGCATCTCCATTCGCGCCACCGCGCTCAGCAGCGGCGAGTTCAATGGTGATGCCGTGGCGGAGAACCGTGTCAGCATCGTGACCGGCGACGACGATCCGCTCGGCAAGGACTACCACGGCAGCAACGGCAGCATCCACGTCAAGGCCGAAGAGGTGCTGGTCAGCGCCGACGCCGACTACGCGGGCAATGCCTATGGCATGGCCGATGCCTTCGCCGGCGTGTACCTGCAATCGGCCGGGGACATCACCCTGGCCACGGATTTCCGCGTACTCGCCGATGCCAGCGCCAACGGCGTGCAACTGGACGACCCGGTCGACGATTCCAACAACTTCATCTACGAGGACGACGACTACAAGTACGCCAAGCGCGGCGAGTACCTCGGTGTGGGTTCGGCCGATGCCGAGGCCCGTTTCCTGGTCGAGGCCGGCAGTCACAGCAGCGGTTCCTTCCACATGACCGGTGCGCTGGACGTGCAGGCCAATGCCATGGTGAGCAGCAACTTCGCCGATCTCGACTCCAGCGTCTCCATGTATGCCTACCTGCAGAAGAAGCTCGTCGGCTACGACATGGAAAAGGGCGGAAAGAACCGCGACGCCGACGCCGACGTCAAGATCCGGGTCAAGGCGGCACAGGACGTGACCTTCTTCGACAGCGATACCGCCATCCATGGCAAGGCCAGCGCGGAGGCCATCGGCGTCTATCTCGGCACGGCCTGGGCCTCCGCGGATATCCGCGTGGAGGCAGGCAAGCACGTCGATGCCAGCGATGACGCCGGTACCGGCAGCCTCGAAATTACCGGGGACATCATCCTCGATGCCTACAGCCGCTACCGTGGCGACATGACCAAGGACGCCAAGTCGTCGGTGGACGCGGACTTCGAGGCCGCCGCCGACATCGATATCGTCGGCAACGTGCTCATGAGCGCCGATGCCTTGGCCGAGGGGACCGGCGCCTTCGCGCCGTCGGAAGACTATGCCGGCGCCGACAAGGCCACGGCGAAGACCGATGTCGAGTTCCACGCCGGCAAGAAGCTGGACGGGTCCTTTCGCCTGACCGGCAGCCTGACCGTGCGTGCCGACGCCGAGGGCGTCGATGCGAAGAACCTGCACATGGCCTTCGCGCGAGCGGAAATCGCGGCCGCCAACGACATCGTGCTCATCGGTCCGGGCGATGCCAAGCTTCCCGACTTCCGCGTTACCGCCAATGGCCGAACCAGTGGATCGTCCGGCAGGGACCTGAAAGCGGACCAGTGGGGCAATCAACTGGAATTCGACCTGCCCACGGGATCCAAATCGCCGTTTTCCAGCGAGGCGGCATCGGCCACCCACGTTGGCCAGGACGTGCTGGCCGAGTTCTACCTGCGCGCCGGCGCGGACGACCTGGATGGCGCCAGTTCCGCCAACCTGGTGGTGGACGGCGATGTCATGGTTCGGGCCGACACCTTCGTGGACGCGAAGAAGATTGACCGCGACACGAAGTTCATCGGCGACAAGATCGCCCACGACGGTGGCGCGATATCGGCGTTGACCGTACTGGCGACCAGGGACATCGTCATCGATGGCAATATCCACGTTCGGGCGCTGGCCGACCAGCGGGTACAGGATACCGGTTCGTCGGCGAAGGGCGGCGGCGAGGAGGCGCTGGCGCTGTTCCAGGCCTATGCCGGCCAGCACAGCGACGGTGACTACCGCCAGTCCGGGGCGTTGATCATCGATGCCGATGCGGGCAACCTGTCGGCCACCAGTGCTGCCGTTCTGGCAGGCACCTCGGACGAGGTTGCCCTGGCCACGGCGCAGGGCGTCATCGGTGCGGCCAACGACATCGTTCTCGACGGCGACATCACGGTCAATGCCCATGTCCGTGGCCTGGAGGCTGCCGGTGGCGCCAAGGCGTCGGCGGCACTGGACCTGCTTGCCGCCCTGCACGGGGACGGCTCATCGCAGTCCGGCGATGTCGAGGTCGGTGGCAAGGTGGATGTCGATGCCATTGCCAGCGCCGACTTCGGCGATGCCGCCGCCAGCGCATCGCTGGTGGTGAACGCGGCCAACTCCCATGACGGCTTCAACGACGACGTGGTCATCGACGGGCCGGTCACGGTGGATGCCAGCGGTCGCGACGGCGGCGGCTCCAGCGACGTGCTTGGCCTGTTCGCCTCCATCGAGATCGGCGCCGGGGACGACATCATTCTCGGCAGCGGTCCGCCGACGGCACGCGCGGCGGACCTGGCCGGCTTCGGCAGTACCATCGCCATTTGCGGACCGGGGCCATGCGAGAACGGCACCGACACGGCAACCGCGGGCAGCGACTCGTCGGAGAACACCTATACCGCCATGGTCACGTTGAACGCCCACGAAGGCTTCGATGACCCGCTGCCGGAGGTTCCGGGGGATACACCACCGGTCGACGAGCCCGGCGTGGTGACCACCGGTGGTGGCACCGGTGCGCCTGGCTTCATCCCGCAGCCACCATCGCCACCACTGCCACCGCTGCCGCCGGAGATCCAGGACGTGGTGCTGCGTACCGTTACCGCGTGGCTGGAGGTGACCTATGCCGATCCGGAACTGTTCACCGCGCTGCCGCCCGGCGTGCTGCAGGACATCGCCTTCGACGCCTCGGGTCGGGTGACGTTTACCGATTCCTTCTTCGAGGTGTATTTCCCGCGGGCCTTCGCCTCCGGCATCTGCGGCTTGATGAGTTGCCCGGCGGAACTGACCGACTTCCTGGAGGCCTATGCCAATCCTCCCCATCGCGCCGGGCCGGGCGATGACGTGGCCATGGTCACCAGGGACGACTCGTCTTGACAGGGATGACCAAGGTGGCCGCGCGACGCGCGGCCACCCGGGGACTGCCGCGGCCGGCGTTTGGCCCTGGCGTTGACCGCGGAGACGCCAAGGCGCCCGCCAGCACGCAGGATCGATTTTCCAACATGCCAAGACCAGCAGACACGATGCCCGCGAATTCGCGCCCGTTGCCGTGGCTACGCGCCGCGGTTGTCGCCATCGCCCTGTCGCCACTGGCGGCCCATGCCCAGTCCACCCGCCTGCCGGGCGTGGTCGACCGGCCGGTGCGAGACTACGAGCCGACGGTGACCCGCCAGGCACCCGCCGAGTTGCCCGATTCCGCCGGCCCGCGCGACATCCCCATGCCCGACCGGCCGGACGAGGTCATCGCCCGGGTCGACGCGGTCACCTTCTCCGGCAACAGCGTGCTCGACGAAGACCGCCTGCAGGACATTGCCGCTGCCTATACCGGCCGCGACCTCACCCGTGGCGAGCTGGCCAGGCTGAAGTTCGACCTGCGCAAGGCCTACTACGACCGCGGCTACGTGCTGGTACAGGTGGTGACACCGCCACAGTCGCTCAACGACGGCGTGCTCGACATCACCATCGTCGAGGCGCGCATCGGCAGGGTGATCGTCAACAACGCGGCGCTCGCCGAAGGCTTTGCCGGCCACATGGCCGACCGCATCCCGGTGGGCGAGGTGTTCCGCGAGACCCCGGTGGAGTCCAGCGTCACCGATATCGCCTCCCTCGGCAATGTCAATGCTGGCATCACCCTGCAGAAGGGCGAGAACGTGGGCGAGACCGACGTGGTGCTGGACATCGAACCGGTGAAGGAGGACTACCAGACGGTCAGCCTGTACAACTTCGGCAGCGACCTGACCGGCAACCTGGTGGCCACCATCGACCTGAAGAAGAGCAACCTGTTTCGCCTCGGGGAAACCTTCGGTGCCGGCTACCGGGCCTCCGACGAGGACCTGGAATCGTGGTACGTCAACGGTCGCACCCCGATCGGGATCGGCAACCTGATGCTGGAGCTGGAGTACCTGGAAAGCAGCAACGAGATCGGCGACCGGCTGGCGGCGCTGGACTCCAGCGGCGAGAGCGAGGGCTTCGTCGCCGCCGTCTCCAAGGTCACCAACAATACCCGCCGATCGAAGAACACCGTGCGGCTGGGCTACGAGCATCGTCGTCACCGTTCCTTTCTGGCCGACGTGCCGGAAACCGAAGATCACATCACCCAGGTCTTCCTGGAAGGGTCCACCGCCCGTCGCTATGGCAGTCACCTGGTGTTCTACGGCAGCCTGCGCCTGATCGAGGGCATCGAGGCCAACGCCGACGAGCCCGGCGAGGCCGACGCCTCGCGGCTGGCCGGTGACCCCCAGGCCTTCATCGTGCGTGCCTCCGCCTACCTGGGCTGGCACGCCACGCCGCGAAACTCGCTGGCGCTGTCGCTGTTCGGCCAGTACAGCGACGACGTGCTCCTGTCCTCGGACCTGTTCGCCATCGGCGGCTACGGCAGCGTGCGTGGTCACGAGACGGCCGAGTCCACCGGCGAGAGCGGCTACCAGGTCTCGCTGCAGTACCGCTACCGCTTTGGTCGCCCCGAAGGCTGGGCGTGGTATGCCGGCCTGTTCTACGACTACGGCAAGGTGGACAACGAGTTGCCGGGGCAGACGCTGGACGACAGCCTGGGCGGTGCCGGCGTGACGCTGGAGGTGAACAGTCCCTCCGAGCGCACCCGCATGCTGCTGGAGTGGGCCACGCCCACGGGTAGCTACAACAATCCCGATATCGAAGACGACTACGTCTACGCCCGCATCATCCACGATTTCTGATCCGGGTCGAAGCCGCCGTCGCATGACCGCGGCAGTGAGCGTCCCGGGCTGCTGTGTTCGTGGCGCGCCAGCCACTATAATGGCTTCCCGGACCGGCCAGCGGCCGGCATCGACGACAACCTCGCGGCAGGCCGGCAGCGGCGCTACGCCGCGCCAACCGCACCGAACCGCCACGCCATGGGCCTGACGCTGACACTGACCGACCGGGAGATTCCCGCGTCCCCGTCCTTCATCGAGTTCCTGCACGCCCACCTCACCGGCGAGGACCACTACGTGGGCAGCTGGTATGCGCAGGAGGAAGAGGGCATGCATCGCGACGGCGACCGCTACAGCGACATCCAGGCCAAGGCGCGCTACGTGCTCGGCCACCCGGACGGCCAGCGCGCCATCATCAAGTCCTACCGCTTCTTCAAGGAAATGCTCACCGGCCGGCCGGATGAACTGCGCGACCTGACCCGCTACCGCTTCTTCTTCGTCACCGGTATTCCCCGCACCGGCGGCACCTACATGACCAAGCAGCTGTTCCGGGCCGGCAACATCGACTACAAGAAGGTGCAGAACGCCCTGGCCCACGACGGTTTCCCGCACCTTGGCTACCTGAGCTTCAAGGGCGCGGCGAACATTCATACCAACGGCCTGCTGCAGTTGGCCGAGTACCTGACCATGGTGGACACGTTCTTCAAGCAGCACGGTCGTCTCGCCTACCAGGGCGGCGTCATCGTGCCGAAGAAGTTCACCAAGGGCGTGTACTACTTCGACATCATCAAGGAACTGTTCGGCGAGAAGTCCAACTACATCGTGACCCTGCGTCATCCGCTGTCGGTGATCCAGTCGGTGCTGGACAAGGCCGGCGGCATGCCCAAGGATCGGAAGTACGGCCTGCGCAGCGCCATCGAGCGCTGGGCACTGGACGACTGGCTGCACTTCGGTGCCGATGAGAAAACCATCCGTTCCATGAACTACGTGGAAACCTTCTGCGGCTACTGGAAGCGGTATCACTACCAGATGGCGCTGTCCGGGATCGCCGGCATGCCGACCACCCAGGTGGTGCCCTACGGCGCCGGCCACATGGACCAGGCGGTGCGGCACTGGTACCGGGAGTTCGAGGTGAGCATCGACCCGGAACCCTTCAAGCAGGCGGCAAGGCCGCGCTTCGAGGCCGCCGAGGAGGCGGTTGCCGAGCGGGTGCTGGAAGACGTTGCCAGTTTCTGGAACAGTCTGGGCCTGGATTTTCCCCTCGAGGCGCTGCGCCAGCGGCACTAACCCCGGGACGGGGCGTCCGGCCCAGTTGCATAATGGTGGCCGGGCAGTAGAATGCTGCGACGCACAAGGCCGTCGATCCCTCGCCGGCATCGACCAACGATTTTCCCTGACCAGGAGTGTTTGCCATGAAAAAGCCCGTACGGGTCGCGGTGACCGGCGCCGCCGGACAGATCAGTTACTCGATGCTGTTTCGCATCGCCGCCGGGGACATGCTCGGCCCCGACCAGCCGGTGATCCTGCAATTGCTGGAAATCACCCCGGCCATGGAGGCCCTCGCCGGCGTGGTGATGGAACTCGACGACTGTGCCTTCCCGACCCTGGCCGGCATCGTCACCTCCGACCAGCCGGCGGTGGCCTTCAAGGACGCCGACTACGCCATGCTGGTGGGTGCCCGCCCGCGTGGCCCGGGCATGGAGCGCGGCGACCTGCTCAAGGCCAATGCGCAGATCTTCTCTGCCCAGGGCAAGGCGCTCAACGACGTCGCCGCCGACGGCGTGAAGGTGCTGGTGGTGGGCAACCCGGCCAACACCAATGCGCTGATCACCGCCGCCAACGCGCCGGACATTCCGGCCGGCCAGATCACCGCGATGACCCGGCTGGATCACAACCGCGCCATCAGCCAGCTCGCCGCGCGCACCGGCACCCATTCCACCAAGATCCGCAAGATGATCATCTGGGGCAACCACTCGGCCACCCAGTACCCCGACCTGCATCACGCACTGGTGGATGGCAAGTCGGCGGTGGACGCGGTGGACGACGGCTGGATGCGCAACGAGTTCATCCCCGTGGTGCAGCAGCGCGGTGCCGCCATCATCAAGGCCCGCGGCGCCTCCAGCGCCGCCTCGGCCGGTTCGGCGGCCATCGACCACATGCGCACCTGGGCGCTGGGAACGCCGGACGGCGACTGGACCAGCATGGCGGTGCCCAGCGATGGCAGCTACGGCATCGAGCCGGGGGTGATGTATTCCTACCCGGTGGTGTGCCGGGACGGTGGCTACGAGATCGTGCAGGACCTAGCGATCAACGATTTCAGCCGGGAGAAGATGGCCGCCACCGAGAAGGAATTGCGCGACGAGCGCGATGCCATCAAGGACCTGCTCTAGCCCGGTTCCCGGCCAGGCGCGAACCGCCCCGGCGCGGTTCGACGCCGCGACCGGCACGCCAGGCGCGTCCGGCAGGGGCCTGCCGTGAGCAGCCGCGTCTCGGTGGTGATCCCGGTGCATGACCGTATCGCGCCCCTGCGCCGCGCCCTTGCCTCGGTGGTCGCGCAGACCCGCCCGCCGCTGGAGGTCATCGTCGTCGACGATGGCTCCAGCATCGACGTTGCCGGCATGGTGCAACGGGAATTCCCCGACGTGGTGCTGCTGCGCGAGCGCAGCAACCGCGGCGTCAGCCATGCCCGCAACCGCGGCATCGACCAGGCCCGTGGCGACTGGATCGCGTTGCTCGACTCCGATGATGAGTGGCTCGAGCACAAGCTCTCCCTGCAGGCCGCGGTGATGTCCACGTCCGCCGCGCCCCTGGTACACGGCGACGAGACCTGGATACGGAACGGCGTGCGGGTGAATCCCCGGCGTCGTCATCGCAAGCGCGGCGGCGACATCTTCCTCGACTGCCTGCCGCTGTGCGTGATATCGCCCTCCGCCGCGGTGATCCGCCGCGAGGTGCTCGCCGAACTGGGTGGTTTCGACGAGTCGCTGCCCGCCTGCGAGGACTACGACCTGTGGCTGCGGCTGTGCGTGCGCTGGCCGGTGGCGTACGTCGACCGGCCGTTGCTGACCAAGTACGGCGGCCACCCGGACCAACTCTCCCGTCGCCACTGGGGCATGGATCGCTTCCGCGTGCAGGCACTGGAGAAGTTGCTCGCCGACCCGGCACTGGCCAGATGCCTGCGCGGGGCGCGCCGCCAGGCGGTGGTGGATGCACTGTGTCGCCGGCTTGCCATCCTTGCCGACGGCGCCGAGAAGCGCGGACGCCTGGACGAGGCCGCCGCCCGCCGGCAGCGACTGGCGGCATGGCGTGGTGCGCCGACCGGGGCGGTGGCATGACCACCCTGTGCCTGGTGGTGGCGCTGGCCTGCGAGGCGAGACCCTGGATCGACCACTACCGCCTGCGAGCGGTGGCCGATTCCGCCCTGCGCATCTGGCGCAACGAAGACGTCTCGCTGGTGGTCTCCGGCATCGGCCCCTCCGCCGCCGCCATGGCCACCGGCTACCTCGCCGCGCACAGCGCGGCCGGCCGTGCCTGTGGTTGGCTCAACGTCGGCATTGCCGGGCACGGTCGTCGGCCACCGGGGGACGTGGTGCGGGTAGAAACGGTGACGCGTCCCGGCGACCCCTCGCCGCTGTACGCGTCGCTCGGCTTCCCCTGCGAGCTGCCCGGCGAGCCGTGCATCAGCGTGGACGCGGTGGAGCGCGACTATCACCGGGATGCGCTGTACGACATGGAATGCCACGGCTTCTTCTCCGCCGCCAGCCGCCTGGCCTGGCTGGAGCTGGTGCAGTCGGTGAAGGTGGTCTCGGACGGGCCGGGCCACGCGGTCGAAGGTCTCGACCGCGCCGGCATCACCCGGCTGGTCGGCGATGCACTGCCGCGCATTTCCACCGAGCTGGTCGAACCGCTGCACCAGGCCGCGCGCATGCTCAGCGAGGAGTCGGCACCAGAGGACGCCGACCCCTGGCTGGCGCGCTGGCACTTCACCGTGA
This sequence comes from uncultured Gammaproteobacteria bacterium, assembly GCA_964350265.1. Taxonomy (GTDB): domain Bacteria; phylum Pseudomonadota; class Gammaproteobacteria; order Arenicellales; family CAJQKF01; genus BQJD01. Next base: position 28,224 of record CAYGJZ010000046.1, read on the forward strand.
CCCACCGACGGGCCCTGGAAGACCTGTTGCGCGACTGGCGCACGGTGCACGGCGCGCCGCCGTCGCCGACATCCTTTGCCGGTTGCCGCGGCGCCCGCCAGGTGCTGACCGAACTGGCGCGCGGCATCGATGGCGACGATGCCCGGGGCGGGGCATGATCCGGCGCATCTACCTGGAGCAGGCGGTGCGCGACCATCCGCGCAGCCAGCACATCGTGCAGCGTCACCCGCGCGCGCAGGTCATCGAGTGCGCGCACTACGGGGAACTGGTCAACCGTGCCGGCCAGCACTTCCGCCTGCAGAAGCAACAGCCGGCCCTGGTGCTGGCGCGCAAGCAGGGACGGGCCGTGCTGCCGACGCCGGCAGCCTACGGGCTGGGCGCCGAGCACAACTACTACTTCTCGCACATGCTCAACTGCCTGTACGACTGCCGCTACTGCTTCCTGCAGGGCATGTACCGCTCGGCCCACTACGTCCTGTTCATCAACTACGAAGAGATCGCCGAGCAGGTGCGCGCGATCGCCGCCGGGCATGGCGGCGAGCCCTGCTGGTTCTTCTCCGGCTATGACTGCGACAGCCTGGCCCTGGAGCCGTTGACCGGCTTTGCCGAGTTCTTCCTGCCGGTGTTCGAGGACCTGCCCGGCGCCTGGCTGGAACTGCGCACCAAGAGCACCCAGGTGCGCACCTTGCTGGCACGACCGCCCATGCCCAACGTGGTGGTGGCCTTCAGCTTCACCACCGAGGAAACCGGCGAGGCGCTGGAGCACAAGGTGCCGACGCTTGCCCGGCGCATCGAGGCAATGGCCGCGCTGCAGGCGCACGGCTGGCCGGTGGCGGTGCGCTTCGACCCGGTGATCGGCCACGAAGGCTTCGACGAGGCCTTCGCGGCACTGTGCGCGCAGATCTTCCAGCGCGTCGATGCCGCCGCCGTGCACTCGGCCTGCATCGGCGCCTTTCGCCTGCCGCGGGACTTCTACAAGCGGATCAGGAAGCTCTACCCGGCGGAGCCGCTGTTCGCCCGCCGGCTGGTCGATCGCGACGGCATGGTCGGCTACCGCGAGGCCCGCGAGCAGGCCCTGCTGGCCAGCGCCCTGGAACAGGTTGCCGGCTACCTGCCGCGCACGCGGATCTTCCGCATGGACGCGGCATGAGCGAGCGGCGGGTCATCGTCACCGGGGCCAGTGCCGGCATCGGGCTGGCCGTCAGCGAACGACTGGCCGCCGATGGCTGGCAGGTGGTGGGCATTGCCCGGCGCTTCGATGGACGCGCCTTCGGTCCCTTCGCGCGGACGCTGGCCACGGACCTCGCCGACATCGATGCGCTGGACGGCTTCTGCCGCACGCTGGCGCGGGAGGAGGTCGGGGTCACCGCGCTGGTCTGCTGCGCCGGCATCGGCCGCTTCGCCCCGCTGGAGTCCTTGCCGCTGTCCGACCTGCGCGCCCAGCTGGATCTCAACGTGCTGTCGCCGATGATCCTGGCCCGCGCCTTCGTGCCGGCGTTCAAGACCCGGCGCGCGGGGGACTTCGTGTTCATCGGTTCGCAGGCCGCCCACCAGCCGGGCCCCCGGGGAACCGCCTACTGCGCCTCGAAGTTCGCCCTGCGCGGATTCGCGCTGTCACTGCGCGTGGAGTGCGCGCCACGCAACGTGCGCGTGTCGCTGGTGCAGCCGGGGATGACGCAGACCGGGTTCTACCACGGCCAGGGCTTCGCCCCCGGTGGCGAAGACGAGGCGCACCTGCGCGCGACGGACTGCGCCGAGGCGGTGGCGCTGGTGCTGTCTGCTCCGCCGGGTACCGTCTACGACGAGATCCGGCTGTCGCCGCTCAGGCACCGCATCGACTTCGATCCGGGCTGAGCGGCGACAGCTGACGCTCAGTCGAGCTTGAGCAGGTTCTTCAGGCCGGAGCGGCGCTTCTCCTCCTTGGCCTGGAATTCTCCCTCGCAGGAGCCGCCCTCGACCATCACGCATTCCAGGTAGTCGACGATCTCGACGATGGCGGCGCGGATGGCCTTGCCGGCCGGGGTCTTCGACTCGTTGGCCAGGGTGCCGCCGAAGCCGTTGCGAAACACGCCCAGGCTGATGCCGGTACCGCTGGTGCGGCCTTCCACGGTGCGCGAATGGGCAATTTCGCCGGTGGTGGTGTCGACCACGCGCAGGTCGATGGCCAGGTAGGCGTCCTGCTTCTTGCCGCCGATGGAGATGCCGCCGATGGAAATGCCGCCACCGGTGTTCTGCACGTTGCTTTCAAAGGAGGTGACCGTGCCCATGACCAGGTACTGCGCACCGGTCATCTGGCCGAGCTTGGCGCCGGTGGCGGCGCTGACCCGCCCGCCGGCGGCGAGGTCCTGCTCCTGGATCACGGCATCGACCTTGCTGCGCTCGACGACGCGGAAGGAGCCGGTATTGGACAGCTCGTTGCTGACCGTGGAGGCCAGGTCGTTGCCGACACCACCGCTCCACCAGTACACGCCGGTGGCGGTGTTGGTGAACTCGGCAACACCGATGCTCGGCTTGTCGGCGTAGGCCGGCGGTGCGGCCAGCAGGGTGAACACGGTGATCAGCGAAAAGGCCATCTTCATGGGTCGGTCCTCGGTGCGGTGAATGCGAACACGCGCGTGGGCCGGTCCATGGCGGGCAAGTACAAGCGAGTCGGCGTGGACGGCGAACTATACCAATTCGCCCGATCGTCGAAAACCGCGCGAAGAGTGATGATCGCCTCGGTTATCATTGGCCGGGTTCACCGTTCTTCTTCGTCGTCATGCCCAAGCCCGTTCCCACCGATGCCGAGCGCGAAGCTGCACGTGCGCGACTGCAGTCGCGCCTGTCGCGCATGCGACCCGGTGCCCGGGTGCGCCGCATGCTGCGCGTCGGCGGTGGTTCGCGTCCGGACGTGGCGGTGGTGGAACTGGCCGGGATTGCCTGCGTGGTCAAGGACCACCAAGGCTGCGACCCCTTGTTCGCCAGGCTGGTCGGGCCGTTGCTGGCGCGTCGCGAAGTGGCGGCGCTGCAGCGCCTGGTGGCGGTGGACGGCGTGCCGCGGGTGCTCGACGTGCTCGATCGACGCGCCTTTGCCATGACGCTGCTCGATGCCGAGCCCTACCGTCGACGGCAGCGCGATGTCGAGCAGTGGCGGATGTTCTTCCAGGCCATGCAGGCATTGCTCGCCGACATGCACGCCGCCGGTGTCGCCCACGCCGACCTGCGCAGCCCGGACAACACGTTGATGACGGCGGCCGGGCAGCCAGCGCTGGTGGACTTCGTCGCCAGCTACCGTCGCGGCAGTCGCTTCAATCCGCTGGGTCGCTGGATGTTCGCGCGGCTGTGCGCGGTGGATGCCTCGGCCATCGAGAAGCACAAGCGCACCGTGTGCCCGTCGCTGGTGGTCGACGGCGCCGCGGTGCGCGGCGAGGCCGGCTTCGTCGGCCGGCTGGCGCGCGGCTTCGGCGTACAGGTGCGACGGCTGGCGCGGCGTTTGTTTACCCGCGCGGATCGCTGAGCGGAAGGGTCAGTCTTCCGGCTCCATGGCATTGTCGATGATGCCGCCGCCAAGACAGACGTCGCCGTCGTAGAGAACGACGGACTGGCCCGGGGTGACCGCCCACTGCGGGTCGTCGAACTCGATCTTGGCGGTGTCGCTGCCGACCCGGGTGAGCAGGCAGGGCTGGTCTTCCTGGCGGTAGCGGATCTTGGCGGTGCAGCGGGTGGGCACCCGCGGCGGGACTTCGCCCACCCAGGAGACCGCGCTGGCATAGACATGGCTGCGCAGCAGGTAGGGGTGGTCGCGCCCCTGGACCACGTACAGCACCTTGCGGCTCAAGTCCTTGTCCGCCACGTACCAGGCATCGCCGGAACCGCCGATGCCGAGTCCCTGGCGCTGGCCGATGGTGTAGTACATCAGGCCTTCGTGCCGGCCGAGCACCTCGTCGTCGTCGAGCACGCGGATCTCGCCGGGCTTTGGTGGCAGGTAGACCGACAGGAACTGGCGGAACTTGCGTTCACCGATGAAACAGATGCCGGTGCTGTCGCGGCGGTCATGGTTGTTGAAGCCGAGTTCCCTGGCCATTCGCCGCACATCGTCCTTGGCCAGTTCGCCGAGTGGAAACAGGCTGCGCCGCAACGCGCCCTGTTGCAGCGTGTAGAGGAAGTAGGACTGGTCCTTGGTCGCATCCACGCCCTTGAGCAGGGTGGCACTGCCCGACTGTTCGCCCCGCCTTACATAGTGGCCGGTGGCGATCAGGTCGGCGCCAAGGGAGTCGGCGAAGTCGACGAACTCCTTGAACTTGATCTCCTTGTTGCACAGCACGTCCGGGTTGGGGGTGCGCCCGGCCTGGTGCTCGCTCAGGAAATTGGAGAACACCCGTTCCCAGTACTCGTGGG
>CAYGJZ010000047.1:0-15161 GCA_964350265.1 uncultured Gammaproteobacteria bacterium
CTGTGGCATACCGACACCAGCTACCTGCCGCGTCCGCCGAAGGCCTCCATCCTGTATGCGCGCAGGGTGCCCCCGGTGGGAGGCGATACCCTGTTCGCCAACATGTACCTCGCCTGCGATGCGCTGTCGCCGACGCTCCGCGGTGTGCTCGAGGGTCTGCGTGGCGTCTACAGTGCCAGCCGCGGCACCGCCGCGGCCACCCGGGTTCATCGCATCGAGGAACGACCGGGCGACAGCGATGGCGCGATCACCGAGGCGGTCCACCCGCTGGTGCGCACCCACCCGGAAACCGGTCGCAAGGCGCTGTACTGCAGCGATGCCCACACCGTGCGCATCGAGGGCATGAGCGAAGCGGAAAGCGCCGCGCTGCTCGCCCACCTGTACCAGGTGCAGCAGCGGCCCGAGTTCGGCTGCCGGTTTCGCTGGGCGGCCGGATCGCTGGCCTTCTGGGACAACCGCTGCACCCAGCACAATGCCCTGAACGACTATGCCGGCCAGCGTCGCGAGATGCTGCGCATCACCCTGGCCGGCGACACGCCGCGCTGACACCCCACGGTCCCGGCCGCGACTGCCGCGGCGCCCGGTCGCCCGCTTCGCTGCCGCCTTGCACGGCTCGGCGGGGTGGGTCGCAAGGATGTTCCCGGTCTTCGTTCTCCAACCCCAACTTCTTGAAAAAACGCGGGTAGTCCCGGTTTCCATCGTCGGAAAAATGTTGTATGTTATAACAAAATTCCATTTGGAGATCCCATGGCGGACGCGAACCAAGCACGCTGGCGAATCGGCGTGGACATCGGCGGCACCTTCACCGACCTGGTGCTGATCGAGGACAGTGGTGCACACCACGTGCTCAAGGTGCCCTCCGATCCCGCCGCGCCGGTCAACGGCGTGGTCGAGGCCATCGGCCGGGCGGCGGAAGGGCTGGCGGTGACGGTGGAAGAACTGCTGTCCCGCTGCGAACTGTTCATCCACGGTTCCACCGTGGCCACCAACACCCTGCTCGAACACGCCGGGGCCAAGGTGGGGCTGGTGTGCACCGAGGGTTTTCGCGACAGCCTGGAGATTCGCCGCGGCATCCGTGCCAATGCCTGGGCGCACCGGGATGCCTATCCCGAGGTGCTGGTGCCACGCCACCTGCGTCGCCCGGTGCGCGGTCGCATCGACCGCGATGGCGCGGTGGTCGAACCGTTGCAACTGGCCGACGTGCGCGACGCGGTGGAACGGTTCCGCGCCGAAGGCGTCGAGGCGGTGGCGGTGTGCCTGTTCAACAGTTTCGTCGACGCCGGCCAGGAGCAGCAGGTCGCCGATGCCCTGGCCGAGGCCCTCGACGACGTCTTTGTCACCGCTTCCTGCCAGGTGGCGCCGATCATGGGCGAGTACGAACGGGCCTCGACGGTAGTGCTGAATGCCTACGTGGCGCCGCGCACGGTGGGCTACGTGCGGGATCTTGCCCGTCGTCTCGGCGAGCTCGGCCTGTCGTCGCCGCTGTTGCTGATCCAGAACAACGGCGGCGCGGTGTCGGCGGAAAGCGTCGCGCACCGGCCGGCCACGTTGCTGCTGTCCGGGCCGGCGGCGGGGGTCGGCGCGCTGAAGCTCTACCAGCGCCTGTCCGGCTCGGGCAACCTGATGTCGATGGAGATCGGCGGCACCAGCTGCGATGCCATGCTGATGAGCGATGGCGACGTGGCGCACACGGACATGCTCGATCTCGACGAGTACCACCTGGCCCTGCCATCCATCGACCTGCATACCATCGGCGCCGGCGGCGGCACCATCGCCGGGGTCGACTCGGCGGGCATGCTGTTCGTCGGACCCCGGGGTGCCGGGTCCACCCCCGGCCCGGCCTGCTACGGCAAGGGCGGCGTCGAGCCCACCGTGACCGACGCCCAGCTGGTGCTCGGCCGGCTCGAGCCCAATGCCTATTCCGGCGGTTCACTGACCCTGGACCGGGCGCTGGCGGAACGCGCGGTGCGCGAACGCCTGGCCGAGCCCCTGGGCATCGGCGTGGAAGAGGCCGCGCAGGGGGTCATCCGGCTGATGGAACAGGCCCTGCTGCATGCCATGCAACGCATCAGCGTGGAACGCGGCTTCGACCCGCGCCAGTTCGTGCTGGTGGCCTGCGGCGGCGCCGGTCCCCTGCACGGCGCCCCGGTGGCACGCATGCTCGGCTGCCGCAAGGTCTACGTGCCCCGGCTGGCAGGCACCTTCTGCGCACTGGGCATGCTGCACTCCGACGTGCGCCACGACCTGGTCAACGTCTGCTTCGGCGCCTACGACGAGATCGATCGCGACCGGGTCGAGGCGCTGTTCACGGCGATGCGCGAGGAAGGCGAGAAACGGCTGGTGGCCGAGGGCTTCGCCGCCGGTGACCGGCGCTATGTCTATGCCTGCGACCTGCGTTACAAGGGACAGCAGTGGGACGTCCGCGTGCCGCTGGACGGCCCGGTCCTGCATGACGCCGCGGTGCGTGCCGCCTTCGAACGCGAACACGAACGGCTGTTTGGGCACATCCAGCCGGGCGGTTCGCTGGAGATGACCAAGCTTCGCCTCGGTGCCATTGGTGCCGTGCGCGAGGTGGCGCTGGCGTCGGCGGCGCCGGCTACCAGCGAAGCGCCGAACGTGGCGGAAACACGGCGGGTATGGCTCGACGCCGAGCAGGGCTGGCAGGAGGTGCCGGTCTACCACGGCGAGTCCATGGCAGCCGGGCATCGCTTCGAGGGCCCGGCGCTGATTCGGGAACTGACCACCACGCTGTTCGTCGGCGCCGGCGATCGCGCCGAAGTGGACGCGGCGGGCAACTACGTGATCGAGGTGAAGGCATGAACGAAAGCAAGGGCACGGCGACGTCCGTGCTGGAACGACTGGACCCGGTCACCCTGGCGCTGGTGCAGAACCGGCTCGACCACGTTGCCCGGCAGATGGGCTGGGTGATGACGCGCACCGCGCGCAGTCCGATCTTCAACCACGCCCATGACTTCTCCTGCTTCATCACCAACGCCGATGGCGTGCTGCTGTCGCAGGCCGACGGCATTCCCATCCATACCGGTGGTGGCGGCTTCACCATTCGCGCGGTGCTCGAGGCCTTTCGCGGCAGGATCGAGGAGGGCGACGTGTTCCTGTCCAACGATCCCTATGCCGCCGGCGGCAACCACCTGCCGGACTGGGTGGTGGCGCGACCGGTGTTCGTCGACGGCACCCTGGTGGCGTTCACCTGCAACCGCGCGCACCAGTCCGACATCGGCGGCGGCGCGGCGGGCACCTACAACCCGCTGGCCACCGAGATCTTCCACGAGGGCATTCGCCTGCCGCCGCTGAAGATCGCCGATGCCGGCGGCGTGCGCGACGACCTGTGGTCGCTGCTGCTGTTGAATACCCGCTGTCCGGAGGAACTCGACGGTGACGTGCGTGCCATGATGGGCTCCACCCGCATCGGTGCCGAGCACGTTGCCGAACTGGCCGGGCGGCTCGAACTGGACGAGGCACTGGACTACTTCGACGGCCTGCTCGACCACGGCGAGCGTCGCATGCGACAGGCCATCGCCGCCCTGCCGGACGGCGAGTACCTGGGCATGGACGGATTCGACAACGACTGCTTCGAGCCGGTGGACGTGGAGGTCCGGGTCAAGATGGTGGTCGACGGCGATGCCCTGGTGATCGACTTCACCGGCACCAGCGGACAGATCCGCGGCTTCAAGAACAGCTCGTTGGCCAATACCCACTCGGCGGTGTATGCCGCGGTGTCCTCGTTCTTCGACGCCGACATCCCGCGCAACGAGGGTACCTTTCGTCCGCTGCGCATCATCGCCCCGCGTGGTTCGCTGGTGAACCCCGAACCGCCGGCGCCGGTCACCATGTGCACGGTGTTTCCCGCCTACGAGATCATGCACGCCTGCTGGTGGGCGCTCGGCCGGGCGGCCCCGGAACGGGCCTGCGCCGGCTGGGGCAAGAACTCCTTCCCCAACAGCTCGGGTCGGCGCGGCGAAGGCGGCACCTGGGTGATGTACCACTGGGGCGGCCTGTCCGGCGCCGGCGCGGTGCGTGGCCGCGACGGCTTCAACCAGCTCGGACCACTGGTCACCCTCGGCGGTCTCACCATTCCCAACGCCGAGGTCTACGAGCAACTCTACCCGGTGCGCGTGGTGCGCCAGGAGTTCCGCTGCGATGGCGGCGGCGTCGGCGAGTACCGGGGAGGTACGGGTGTCGACTACGTGGTGGAGATGCGCGACGATGCCGAGTATTCCTTCCGCGCCGAGGGCGTGACCCGGCCCACCGGGCTCGGTGTCAACGGTGGCGGCGACGGCGTGCAGGGCATGCTGCGGGTCGAGCCGGCGGACGGCGAGGCGGTGACGCCGCCCATCTACGGGCTGCAGCGTTTCTCGCCGGCCACCCTGACGGTGCGTTCGCCCGGCGGCGGTGGCTACGGCGACCCGCTGGATCGCGAGCCGCACCGGGTGGAACGCGATGTCCGCGACGGCGTCGTCTCGCGCCAGGCCGCCATCGAAGCCTATGGCGTGGTGATCAACGACGACGGCGGCGTGGACCTGGCGGAGACGGTCGCATTGCGCGACCGCCGCCGCGCCTAGCTGCGCGACTCAGTCGCGCAGCAGGTTGGGCAGCCACAGGCTGATCTGCGGGAAGGCCGTGAGCAGGACGGTGACCAGGACCAGCACCAGGATGTAGGGGATCACCGACTTCGAGATCGACTCGATGCTGGTCTTGGCGATCTGCGTGGCCACGAACAGGTTGGCGCCGAGCGGCGGAGTGAGGAAGCCGATCTCGGAGGTGATCACCAGCAGGATGCCGAAGTGGATCGGGTCCACGCCCAGCGCAACCACCACCGGCAACAGGATCGGCGTCAGGATGACGATGGTGGCCAGCGTCTCCATGAAGGTGCCGATGATGATCAATGCCACGTTGATCATCATCAGCACCAGGAACCAGTTGTCGGAGAAGGCGAGCAGCATCGCGCTCAGCTTCTGCGGCACCTCGAAGTTGGTGAGGATGCGACCGAAGGCGCCGGCCAGGCCGACCATGATGGTCACCGTGCCGCAGATCACCACCGCGTGCAGCGCCGCCCGGTAGAGCTTCGACCAGTTCAGCTCGCGGTAGACCACGGCACCGACGAACAGGCCGTAGGCCACCGCGATCACCGATGCCTCGGTGGGCGTGAACACCCCGCCGTAGATGCCGCCAAGCACGATGAACGGTGCCAGCAATGCCCAGAAGGCGTTCTTCAGCGCGGTAATGCGCTCCGCCGCGGTATAGACCTTGCCGGTGCCGGCCAGCCCCGCACGGCGGCACATCAACCAGCTTGCCAGGATCAACAGGGCGCCGGTGAGCAGGCCGGGGATCAGGCCGGCGATGAACATGCTGGTGATGGAGACGTTGCCGACCACGCCGTAGATGATCATCGGGTTGCTCGGCGGGATCATGATGCCGATGGTGCCCCCGGTGGAGGTCACCGCGCCGGCCAGCGGTGCGCTGTAGCCGGCACGGATCATGGCCGGGATCATGATGGTGCCGATGGCCGCCACGGTGGCCGGGCCGGAGCCGGAGATCGAGGAGAAGAAGATGCAGGCCAGGATGGTCACCGCCGAGAGTCCGCCGGTGATGCCGCCGACCAGGGTCTGCGCGAACTCGATCAGTCGTCTCGACAGGCCGCCGAACTCCATCAGGTAGCCGGCAAGAACGAAGAAGGGCACCGCCATCAACGGAAAGGAGTCGGTGGCGTTGTAGGCGGTCTGCGGCATGAACACGCCGGGAATGCCCTGGGCATAGAGCACCAGCAGGGTGGCGCCGCCGAGGGCATAGGCAATGGGAACGCCGACCACCAGCAGGAAGACGAAGGAACCGAACAGCAGCAGCGAGACGTTGATGTCGGCGAAGAGCTCAAACATGGTCGGCCTCCCCGTCGCCGTTCACGTGGCGGGCGACCAGGCGAATGACCTGCAGGCCGAAGCTGATCGGCAGGATCATGTAGGCCCAGAACATCGACACCCCGGTGGACGGCAGGCGGAAGGGGAAGTCCAGCGTGGACATCACCAGCTCCACGCTGTGCCAGGTCATGGCCAGGCAGAAGGCGAGGAACAGCAGCTCTCCGGTCATCGCGATGGCCTTGCGCGCCGGCGCCGGGAACAGCCCCTGGAACACGGTCACGCGCAGGTGCAGGTGCCGTTGCACGCCGACCACGGCGCCGAGGAAGACCACCCAGATAAAGGCGATGCGGGCCACCTCGTCGATCCAGCCGAATCCCAGGCCAAAGCCGAAGCGCAGCACGACCTGGGAAAAAACAAGGATGCTCATGGTGGCAAGCAATGCCACCGCGAGCTTTTCCTCCAGTCGGTTCAACAGCTTGAAGATCATGCGTGTTTCCTCGTGGTTCGTGATCCCGGTCCCGCGTGGTCCGGGTGGTGCAAGGTTATGTGTAATATGTTATAACACTTTTCAGGCGCTCGAAGCGAGTGTTTACCCGTGTTTCGCGGTCGACGGGCAACCATCCGCCGCGCGCTTCCCGATCTCCGGGAGCGGCGTGGCCGCGAAGCCGAACCTGACAACGAGTGGAGGATGATGGAAATGCATGCAATGAACCGTCGCGTACAACCCCTGGCCCGGCGCATGGCGCAGGTGGCCGTGGCTGCCGTCGCCGCCGCCGGCGTGTTCGGCCCGGTATCCGTGCTGGCCGCCGAGTACAACTGGCGCGTATCCGTGGTGACCCCGGAAGGGCACCCCTACAACGATGGACTGGCGCACTTCAAGGAGCGTGTCGAGTCCGGCAGCGACGGCGCCATCTCGGTGAAGATCTTCCCGTCCAGCCAGCTCGGCGGAGAAGTCGAGTCGGTGAAGAACGTGCAGCTCGGCACGCTGGACATGACCATCGTGTCGACCAGCAACACCAGCCCGTTCTACCAGGATCTCGAGGTGCTCGGCGTGCCGTATTCGTTCAAGAGTCTGGAATGCGCCTACAAGGTGCTTGACGGCGAGATCGGCCAGAACATGGCCGAGGGGCTGGTGGAGCAGTCCGGCCTGCGCGTACTCGGCTGGTACACTTTCGGCATGCGTCAGCTCGTCAACACCAAGCGGCCGATTCTTGAGCCGAAGGACTTGAATGGCCTGGTCTTCCGCGTGCCCGCGGACAAGATGGCCGAGGCCGCCTACAAGGCGCTGGGCGCCAACCCGGTGCCGATGGCCTTCCCGGAAATGTTCAACGGCTTCCAGCAGGGCGTCATCGACGGTGCCGACAACCCGCTGATCACGTTGCAGGCATTCAAGTGGTACGAAGTGGTGAAGTACGCTTCCATCACCAACACCGCCGCCGGTCTGTCGCCGTTCCTGGTCAGCGAGCGTGCTTTCCAGAAACTGCCGGACCCGCTCAAGGAACTGGTGCTGGAAGCCGGTGCCGAGTCCGCGGTGGTCAACCGTGAAAGCGAGGCCAGGCTGACCGCCGATGCCACCGGCAAGCTCAAGGAGAACGGTGTGCAGATCGACGAGCCGGACCTGGCGCCCTTCCGCGAAGCCGTGCAGCCGGTCTTCGACCTGGCCCGGAAGAACTTCGGCGACGAGCTGGTGGAAAGCGTGCTGAACGCGCAATCCGGCTGCTGAGCCTGCTGGGCCGCGCGGCGTGCCGCGCGGCCCGTTCACAAGGACACGGTAGATGGCGAGAAAGACACGTAAACCGGACATCGGCATCGTCGCCAGGCGCGACACGCTGGCCGACCAGGCCTATGCGAACCTGCGCCGGGCACTGATGAGCGGACGTCTTTCCCCCGGTGAGAAACTCACCGTGCGCGGCATCGCCTCGGCCTTGTCGGTCAGCCTGACCCCGGCCAGGGAGGCCATCGGACGCCTGGTCAGCGAGCGTGCGCTGGATGTCGGCGCCAACCGTACGGTCACCGTGCCGGTGGTTGATGCCGAGGAGTACAAGGATCTGCTGGACATCCGCCTGATGCTGGAGGGGCGCGCCGCCGAAGAGGCCGCGCCGCATTTCGGCCGACGCGAGGTCGCGCGACTGGAAGACGTGCACCAGCGCATGGTCGCGGCCATCGATGCCGACGAGTCGAAGCTGGCGCTGTCCCTCAACGAAGAATTTCACTTCCTCATCTACCGGGCCAGCAATCGACCCATGCTGGTATCGATGATCGAGGGCCTGTGGCTGCGGGTCGGTCCGTTGATGAACCTGCTGACACCACGCTACCAGCGCAGCTACCAGGGTGCGAAGAACCATTCCAGCGCCATCGAGGCAGCGCGCACCGGCGATGCCGCCGGGCTGCGCCGCGCCATCGAGAAGGACCTCGGCGATGGTGCCCAGCGCATGCTGGAACTGCTCAACGAACAAGATACCGCCAGGGCGGACATAACCACACGGGAGACCACGGCATGAGGATGCCTTCGAACGGGCTGGCCTTCGAGGAAATCGAACGGTCCATGGATGAACTCGCCAGCGGCGACATCGACTGGCGACGGGGACGAACCCCGCTGTACGTGTTCTTCGCCAACGAAGCCGTGGCCGAGGTCGGGCAACGCGCCTTCAACAAGTTCTTCTCGGAGAATGCCCTCGGCGGCAAGCGCGCGTTCTTCAGCGTCGCGCGCATGGAGCGGGAGGTGGTGGCGATGGCGCTGGACCTGCTCAACGGCGGCGACAACGCCACCGGCTACATGACCAGCGGCGGCAGCGAGAGCATCTTCCTGGCGGTGAAGAGCGCCCGCGACTGGTTCCGCACGCGCCGCGGCGGCAACCACGCCTTGAACATGGTGCTGCCCTACAGCGCCCACCCGGCCTTCAACAAGGCCGCCGAGGCAATGGACATCGAGGTGCGACGGGTCGCGGTGGCCGACGACGGCCGTGCCGACGTTCCTGCCATGACGGCGGCGATGGATGGCAACACCTTCTTCCTGCTCGGCTCCGCGCCGTGCTTCCCCCATGGTGTCATCGACCCGGTGGCCGAACTTGGCGCCGTTGCCGAGTCCGCCGATGCCTGGCTGCACGTGGACGCCTGCGTCGGCGGCTACCTGACGCCCTTCGTCGAACGCCTGGGCTACGACATCCCGGTGTGCGACTTCCGTGTCCCCGCGGTGCGTTCGCTGTCCGCCGACCTGCACAAGTACGGTTTCTGCCCGAAGCCCGCGTCCACCGTGTTCTACCGCGATGCCGAGGACGCAGAGCGTTCGCGCTTCGATTTCGACCAGTGGCCGAACGGCCAGTTCTCCACCGCCACCCTGGTCGGCACGCGGCCGGCCGGCGGGGTAGCCGCCGCCTGGGCAGTGCTCAACTACCTCGGCATCGAGGGCTATACCGCGATCGCCCGGCAGTTGATGGAGACCCGCGATGCCTACATCGACGGTCTCCTGCGCGTGGGCGGGTTCGAACCCGTCGCCCGGCCGGACCTGACCATCGTCAACTTCCGCAGCAACGACGACACCGATATTTTCGCCGTGGCCGAACAGATGACCGAACGCGGCTGGCTGGTGGGCCTGACCCAGCAGCCGAAGGGCATGCACCTGATGCTGTCCATGAAGCACCGCGAGGCCAGCGAAGACTACTTCAACGACCTCGTCGCCTCCCGCGACGAAGCCCGCCGCCTGGGCCGCCAGGGCGCCGTCTCCGCCAGTTACTGATCCTTCCGTTCCCGCCCGGTTCCGGGCGGGTTGGTAACTCGGCTTTGATCACAAGCGTCCGGTAAGGTCACGCTTGCTCCGACGAGTTGCCACTCCATGGTGTCGTGCTCTTGTCATCGCCGTTGCGCGGCTTCGTGCCGGCGGCAGGCGAGACGTGCACGCGCTACCGCCGGCCGCCTGGCTTTGCTCGAGTGCGTTTCATGGCCCTGTGCCTGGCACTTGTCGAGTACCACAAAGACACACGTTCAGGGGCAATGCCGTCGATGAATTGACAACACTCAGTATGCTGAGTATAGTGAGTTCACGAAATCGCCGACGTGTACGTGTCGAATCGCGATTCACCGATCCAAGCCAATGCGTGTCAGGAAGATACCGCTCTCTCAGCCAAGTGGAGTAATCACGATGACCATTGACATCCATGTGCACATGGGCACATACCAGTCGATCGAGGACGCCGGCGACAAACTCACGACGCGTCGCGATGTCGCTTCCTTTCGTTCGAAGTACCCAGAGTTGTACAACGAGTATGTCACGCAGCCGCCGTTGGACAACTCCCGCACGCTGCTTCGGGTGATGGACGAGTACGGCATCGAAAAGACCCTGATCCAGCCAAGACCGGGAATCGACAACGAATTCGTGGCGAAAATGGCGGAAACCGATCGCCGCCGACTGGTGCCGCTTGCGTTGCCGACACCCTGGCCCACTCCGGCCGACGGGCCGGAGATGAACGCGGGGGATCTCTCACGTCGCTCCGCGGACCTGCTGGCCCACTGTTTCGACAATCTGGGCATGGATGCCGCCGGGGAGCTGTACGTGCGACGGATTACCTCTGAAATCCATCCCGAGAAAATCGCCGATGACCTCTCGCCGGTGATGGAGATTCTCGAGAAGAAGGAGGCCGCTGTGCAGATTCCGACGGCCTGGACCCAGTTTCCAGGTGGCCTTTACTACGGTGACCCGCTGTGGGTCGACGAAGTGGCATCCCGGTTTCCGAGGGTCCCCATCGTGTTGACCAAGATGGGCCGTGGATTCCAGCGCATATTTGACAGTTGCATGCTGGTTGCCCTGCGGAACCGGAACGTCTTCTTCGACACCTCCGATACGCGGGTCGAACACCTTCGCGCGGCGATCGACACGCTGGGCGCCGACCGAATCCTGTTCGGTACCGACTGGTCGGCAACCTGGCAGTTTCTCCAGCACCCAGGAACTGCACATTCGCTGGCGCTGGATACTGTCAGGCAGGCGACCAGCGACAAGGGTGAGCAGGAGTTGATCCTGTTTCGAAATACCCAACGGGTCTATGCCTCGGCGCTGTCGTAGTCGCCGACTGACCAATCTGGGCCTCGTTGCCGATTCCCGCACCGACGGGGCTTCCACAGGATCAAGCGGGAAAACGTCGCTGTCGACTCTGAACGTACGGCGGCATTCATCGAGACACACCACTGCGTGTATTGTTAGGAGTTGTGGATATGTACCAAACCAAGACTGCGGGCGGATTCCGGAAAATGGCGATCTGTACCACCGTTGCAGCGACATTCGCATGTACGGGAGTTGCACAGGCAGCCAGTATGCGATTTGCCTCCACGGGCATAGGCTCTTCCTGGTATGCCATCGCGGCTGGAATATCGGACTTGTCCAAGTCCTTGACGCCGGACGGGACCGAGTTCGAAGTGCTGCCCATCGCAGGCACCCGAGGAAATCTCAAGCTGGTCCAAAACGGTGAAGCAGAGTTCGGACTGACGTTCCCGATGCCGGCCAAGGATGCCTGTGCCGGGACCGGATGGGTGGATGGAAAGTACGACAACGTTCGAGCCGTCGCCGGTGGACTGGACAACTTCTACTTTGCGGCCTTCGTCAAGGAAAGTTCCGGAGTTGACTCCTGGGAGGAAATTGCGGAAGGCAAGAACGGCTTTCGCCTGTTGACGGTCAAGGTTGGTGGCGAGGGTGAGATCGCCACAGGGCAGATACTGGCATACCTCGGCAGCAGCAAGGAGAAGGTAGAACAGGCCGGGGGAAGTGTGAAGCCTGCCAGCCGTACGGCAACGACACAGGAAATCTCCGACGGCAAGGCCGATGGCTGGGCACATAACGCCGGCTTCAACCACCCGGTGGCAAACCAGTTGCTGAGTCTCGGTGGCATGACCGTGCTGGGACTGCCCGACGTCGTCATTGACGGCATGGTCAACGAGGTCGGTTGGCAGCCCTACGAGATCCCTGCGGGGACCTATGAGGGTCAGAATGAGCCGTTGCAGACCATTACTGCGTCAACCAATATCATCGTTCACGCCGATGTTCCGGATGATGTTGTCTATGCAGTGACCAAGGCTGTGGTGGAGAAAGCCGAGGCATTGAAGAAAATCCACGCTGCGCTCGCACCGTACGATCCGAAGCGGGCGGCTGATCCGAAACTGAACGGTCATTGCGAACTGCATCCGGGTGCTGTTCGGTACTACAAAGAAGCAGGCATGCTCTAACTGGCACGGTCGCGTAGAAAGGAGGTTTCTTCCATGTCCATGTCCAGAAACAAGGTGCGCCTCCTTTTTACCGGCCTTGCATTGCTGTTGATCACGATACAGTTCGTCCCGATGTTTGCCGGGGCCTACCGTTACGAGATCAGTTTTCTGGCCCTGCACGTAGCCATCATCCTTGTGCTTGTCTACTTGCTGGTTCCGGTCAATGGCGAGCGGGAAAGAAACGGGGGGACGCCCTGGTACGATGTCCTGCTTGCGTTGCTGTCCCTGCTGCTCGGCCTGTACGTGGTCAGTCAGGGACAGAGAATCGTTGAACGGATCGAGGGGGTTGATCCGGTCTTCACCACGGATATCGTCGCCGGCATAGCCCTGATCGCCTTGTTGCTGGAGGCGTGCCGGCGGGTGTCGGGCAATGCGCTGACCCTCATTGCAGGGCTGTTCATCCTGTATGCCTTCGGCGGACCCTACTTGCCAGGCCCGCTGGAGCATCGCGGAGTAACACTGTTTCGATTCGTGGACTCGCAAATCCTTTCAACGTCGGGAATTTTCGGTCAGCCGGTGTCTGCATCGGCAAATATGGTGTTCTACTTCGTGCTTGTCGGCGCCTTTTTGCAGAAGTCCGGAGCAGGCCAGCTGTTTACGGACTTCGCGCAACTGGTGACAGCCCGTGCACGCGGCGGATCGGGTAAGGCGGCGGTCGTATCCTCCGGTCTTTTTGGCATGATTTCCGGCAGTGCGGTATCCAATGTTCTGGTCAGCGGCTTGATCACCATACCCTTGATGAAGAAAACCGGCTTTAGTGGCAGGATGTCCGGTGCCATCGAGGCGACGGCATCCACTGGTTCGCAACTCGCGCCGCCGATCATGGGGGCGGTTGCTTTCATTCTGGCAGACGTGGTTGGCGTTTCCTACTCAACAGTCATTCTCGCAGCCATTGTGCCGGCGTTGTTGTACTACCTGTCCGTGTTCATGTTCGTGCACTTCTACAGCGCCAGGTATGACATCCGTAGCGATACCTCGGTGGACCTGGCCGAGTTCGGAAAGTCGGTGCGCCAACGCGGCCACTTGATGCTGGCATTGGGGGTGATGATCGGTCTGCTGTACGTGCAGTACTCGGTCATGTTCGTCGGCTTCTTCACCCTGGTGTCCATCTTGTTGCTGGCCACGTTCCGCCGGCAGACTCGATTGCACGGCGGCGACCTGCTTGAAGGGGTGCGCAGTGCCGTGCGCGCCGTACTGGAAGTCACCATACCCTGTGCCGTTGCCGGCTTGATCGTGGCCATCATCATCCAGACAGGAATAGGTTTCAAGATACAGGCGTCGGTGATCGAGTCGGCCAACCAATGGATGATCCTGGCCCTGTTCGGTGCGATGTTCATGACCATTATCTTCGGCATGGGGATGCCTACCGTGGCCGCCTACATGATTTCCGGGATACTTGTCGCACCATCGCTGCAGGAGTTCGGGATTCCAGCGATCAACGCGCACATGTTCATCCTCTACTTCAGTGTGCTGTCCATGGTGACGCCGCCTGTGGCCCTGGCTTCATACGCGGCGGCCGGTATTTCCGGAGCCAGGCTGTGGGGCACGGGCACCACGGCCTTCCTGCTTGCGCTACCTGGATTCATCATTCCCTATGCCTTCGTGTTTCGTCCGGAAATGCTGTTGCAGGATGGTTTGCTTGCTGCCGCAGTGCCTCTCGCACTGGCAACCCTGGGCGTGATTTCCATCGCGGCGGGCACTGGCGGGTTTTTCCTGAGAAAGATAGATGGGGTGACGCGAATATTGTTCTTTGTCTTCGGCATTTGCCTGGTGTCGCCGGACTCCCGACTCGACACCATCGGACTGATCGGTGTGGCGTGTCTCGCTCTGTATGTGGGCGTACGGGGCGAAGGCTGCGTCTCGCGGAATCGGTCCCGAAGAATCAACTCCTAGCCCGTCAATCCGCCGTTTCCGTTTCACGCGGTAAGAATCAGTATGCTGAATAACATGTCAATGCCCGTCAAGAATGGCCAAAAGGTGTCCGGATGCTGAGCAAAATCGCATTGGAAGAGCACTTCATGACGCCAGGCTTCGAGGAGCAGTCGAAGACGTTTCTCGACAACATGCCATCCAAGGCAGCCGACCGTCTCAGGCGCGACCTGTCTGACACTGGATCAGAACGGCTCGCGGTGATGGACGCCGCCGGCATTTCGGTTTCGGTTCTATCCCAGACCGGTCCGGGTGTGCAGGCAATGATATCAGCGGACGAGGCCCAGAAAGAAGCGACACGAGCCAACGACTACCTGGCGGCCTGCATCGCCCGTCATCCTGAACGGTATCGTGGTTTCGCCGCACTACCGATGCACGACCCCGAACTGGCCGCCCAGGAGCTTCGACGTAGCGTCACCGAACATGGCTTCGTTGGTGCGTTGGTGAATGGCCATACCTGCGGCCTGTACTACGATTCCGAGGAGTACGATGCATTCTGGTCTGTCCTGTCGGAGTTGGCCGTACCGCTCTACCTCCACCCGACGAACCCGCCCGCCACACCTGTGGCCCTCGCTGACTACCCGGTACTGCAGGGCGCGACCTGGGGTTGGCAAGTGGAAACTGCGAGCCACGCGTTGCGTCTGCTGTTTGGTGGCGTGTTCGACCGGTTTCCTGAAGTCAAGGTGATTCTCGGTCACATGGGTGAGGGGCTGCCGTTCATCCGTTGGCGACTCGACAGTCGTTTTGCAGCTTATCCGATGGGCATAGAACTGGCTCGTGCTCCATCGAGCTACTTTGGCAAGAACCTGCTGATCACCACGTCCGGCGTTTGCTCCCATTCTTCGTTACTTGGCGCGATCGGCGAGATGGGGGAGGAAGCCGTAATGTTCTCGGTGGACTATCCCTACGAGGATACGGCGACCGCGGCCATGTTCATGGATAGTGCTCCGCTATCGACAAAGGTGGCAAAACAAGTTGCCCACAACAATGCAGCAGCTCTTCTGAAGCTGAACGACTGGAGAAACGATGAGTAAAACCTTCCGGATCGGCCAGATCGTGCCGAGTTCGAATACCACAATGGAAACCGAGATCCCGGCGATGCTGCGTGCC
>CAYGJZ010000047.1:15261-17383 GCA_964350265.1 uncultured Gammaproteobacteria bacterium
CCCTACATGCGACCCCTGGCGGAAGTGGTGATGAACTACATCGCCAACGAAGGGTTTGCCATTAACAACTACCAGGCGTTGGAGATCGCGGACAACCTGGCAGTTGGGATTCACGACCCCAACCACCTTCCCGCCATTGTCGAGACGCTCGACTATCATGCCAGCGACGTGATTGTCCTATCGGCCTGTGTACAGATGCCCTCCCTGCCCGTGGTCGAAATCGTAGAGCAGCGAACCGGCAAGCCGGTGCTTACGGCCTCCATTGCCACCACCTACGTCATGCTTAAGAAGCTTGGCCTGGACGCTCGTGTGCCAGGAGCGGGATCGCTGCTGTCGGGTCGGTATTGAACAGGAGAAAAAGATGACAGTAGACATCACGGGCGCAAACGTGCGTGCCAATGGAATTCGACAACACTACCTGGCTTTCAAGAGCAAGCCATCGACCGACATCGAGACCCCCCTTGTCATCATTCCCGGGATTACCAGCCCGGCAGTTACCTGGGCCTTCGTCGCCGAACGCTTGGGAAAGCAGATGGATACCTACGTGCTGGATGTGCGGGGCAGGGGACTGAGTGAGCAAGGTTCCGCGCTCGACTACGGCATGGACGCCTTGGCGGATGACCTGGTCGAATTCTGTCGCGCACTCGGGCTTGATGGCGTGCGACTGCTCGGTCATTCCATGGGCGGACGTATCGCGGCGGCGGCGATTCGACGTGCGCCCACGTTGTTCTCGCGCGTCGTGCTGGTTGATCCTCCGGTTTCTGGACCGGGGAGACGCGAATACCCGTCGAAACTGCCCTGGTACATCGACAGTATTCGGGAGGCCGGTGTTGGCATGTCTGCCGAGGACATGAGGAGGTACTGCCCGAGTTGGGAAGAGCGACATCTCGCGCTTCGAGCGGAGTGGCTCCATACCTGCGACGAGCGTGCAGTTCGTGAAAGCTTCGAAGAGTTTCACGTCCGGGACTTCCACGCCGACCTGAAGGCGTGCGCAATCCCGACAATGCTCATGCGCGCCGGCAAGGGTGGCGTGATTCTGGATGACGACGTACGGGAGATGAAGGAGCTACTGGCAGATTTGACCGTCGTTACGGTCACTGACGCCGGCCACATGATTCCCTGGGACGACGAAGAGGGGTTTCACATGGCGTTGTCCGATTTCTTGGTTGTTCCTGACTGAATTTCAAACAATAGCTTTCAATCGGAGGTCAATCATGGCCATTGCCGACGCCGTGTACATCGATGCCTGGAGGGAGGTGCTGGAACTGTCCCGCCTTCAGCCGGGTGAGATTGTTACGGTGCTGACAAGCACGAACTCCAACGAGCAAAGTGTCCGTTGCTCGTCCATCGCAGCGCAGATGCTTGGGGCTACGGTTTCCAGGCTGGACCTCTTGCCTGTGAACGGAGAGCGCGCGTTGAGTCGAGATGCGCTTGCCTATCTCGGCACTACGCCACTGACCGGGAACCGGTCGGCGATTGCCGGGCTGAAGGCCAGTGATCTTGTCATCGACTTGATGACCTTGTTGTTCTCAAACGAGCAGATCGAGATTCTTCGGGGTGGTACGAAGATCCTGCTCGCGGTTGAACCACCTGAGATCCTGACGCGCATGTTGCCGACCATCAGCGACAGGGAAAGGGTGTGTGCGGCCAAGGCGATGCTCGAAGGCGCCAGTGAGATGCGTGTAGTGTCTTCCGCCGGTACGCAGATGCATTTCGACCTCGGCGACTTTCCGGTCATTGGCGAGTACGGGTTTGTCGATGAGCCGGGGCGGTGGGACCACTGGCCTAGCGGTTTCGTATTCACCTTCGCGAACGAAGGCAGTGCGAATGGCGTATTCGTCATCGATAGCGGGGACATCCTTCTTCCACAGAAGTCCTATGTTCGGGAACCGATCACTGTCGAAATGCGTGATGGATACGCGACATCCATCACCGGCGGATTTGAGGCAGAGATGCTGCGAGAGTACATGGCGTCATTCGAAGACGGCGAAGCCTATGCATTGTCACATATCGGTTGGGGGCTGCAGCCCCGTGCGAAATGGTCAACCCTTGGCTTGTATGACCGTGAACAGACCATTGGCATGGATGCGCGTGCCGTAGAGGGAAACTTTCTGTTCTCACT
>CAYGJZ010000047.1:17483-28330 GCA_964350265.1 uncultured Gammaproteobacteria bacterium
AACAGACCATTGGCATGGATGCGCGTGCCGTAGAGGGAAACTTTCTGTTCTCACTAGGTCCGAACAACGAGGCCGGAGGCTCTCGCGTAACGGCCTGTCATATGGACATCCCGCTTCGTAACTGCTCCGTATACCTGGATGACGAGCCGGTTGTCGTTGATGGCAGCGTGGTTCGAGACCGATGAACCGAATCGAAAACGCGGAAACGAGTATGAACAATGATGCCCGCCAGGAGACCGAGGCTGTCTATCGGCGTCAGGGGCTCGGTGGACACTTTCAACCCGTCGGTCGACCGGGGCTGCTGGTCATAGATTTCGTGAACGGTTTTGCCGACCCGGACCTGCTTGGTGGTGGAAACATCGCCGAGGCGATCGCGCAAACGGTACCGGTGCTGCACCTGGCGCGGGAGGCCGGGTGGCCGGTCGCCTTCAGCCGTATCGTCTACGCGGAAGGAGGGGAGGATCACAATCTGTTTGCGCGAAAGATACCGGCGATGGGTATGCTGACTGAAGATGCGGCCAGTAGCCAGGTCGTCGATGTGCTTACGCCGACGGCCGGTGAACTGGTGGTCCGAAAGACCGTACCCAGTGCGTTTCTCGGTACCGGGTTGGCGGGTTGGCTGGTGGAGCGCGGTGTCGGAACCCTGTTAGTGGCCGGGGCTGTCACCAGTGGTTGTGTGCGTGCCAGTGTAGTTGATGCCATGTCGCTGGGTTTTGCACCCATCGTGTTACGCGACTGTGTCGGAGACCGTGCTCTGCCTCCTCACGAGGCAAGCCTGTTCGACATGCAGCAGAAGTATGCCGAAGTGCTGAGTACACCGGATGCCATCGTCATGCTCCGATCCATCGAGCCGGAAAGGGGAACAACTGAGTCATGAGTTACCAGGTGGTCGCATCCGTCGATCAAGTTCGTGCCGCAGGCGCATACCCGCTTGTCGTTGATGGTCGAAAGATCGCGTTGTTCGTGTACGAGGAGGAGATCCTCGCCACGGACAATGTCTGTACGCACCAGTACGCCATCCTTACCGATGGCTTCTACGAAGCGGGTTGCGTCGAGTGTCCGTTGCACCAGGGTGTGTTCGACGTCCGAAGCGGCCAGGCAACGTGTGCGCCTGCCACGGACCCGATCCGGACCTATGCGGTGTCCATCGAGGACGGCAACGTGATGGTCGATCTCGAACGCGAGTCGGCTCACGCGGCGAAAGTGGCAAGCAGAGTCCACGACATGCCCACTTTCTCACCGGACACGATGAACAACGAACAGGCATTCGTGGTCATTGGTGGGGGCCTGGCGGGAGTGCGTGCGGCACTCGTCGCTCGCGAGCAGGGATTCGCCGGCGCCATTATCGTCATCGGAGATGAACCGGTACTGGCGTATGACCGCCCCCCTCTGTCCAAGGGATATCTCCTGGGAGAGCAAGACGAACACAGCCTTCGGCTGGTCGATCGTGACGCCCTGGTGTCTGCAGGAATCGAGTTCAGGACTGGGTCCCGAGTTCGTGAGGTCCGTCGTGTAGACAGGCAGGTCGTTCTGGAAGACGGTGAGAGGATCCGTTATGACACGCTGCTGATGGCCACCGGGTCCAGGCCACGTACACTCGCGGTTCCAGGCGCCGATTCGGCAGACCTGCTGTACCTTCGCAACCTGGATGACGCGAATCGGCTGGCTCGCGGCATTGAACGTGCGCGAACCCTGCTTGTGGTCGGCGGTGGGTTCATCGGCCTGGAGGTGGCTTCCTGTGCGTCGGCACGTGGCAAGAAGGTGACGGTGGTTGACCGCGAAGCCTGCCTGCTCTCCCGGGTATTGCCAAACAATCTCGGGAGAAGACTGGAAGAGCTCGCCTCGGCAGCGGGCGTCACGATGCGAACCGGTACGACGGTGGAGCGCGTTGAAGCGGCTTCTGAAGGATACAGGGTGTTTTTCGACACAGGGCCACCTGTGGAGGCGGATGCCATCGTGGTTGGCATCGGCGCGATACCCAACGACGAACTGGCGGAAAACGCCGGGCTCGGCACGGAAAACGGGGTGCTCGTCGATGAGTTCGGACGATCGTCAGACCCGCACATCTTCGCGGCTGGCGACGTCGCGCGTCGGTTTGATCCGGACACGTTGTCGTCGGCAAGACTGGAGTCCTGGCACAACGCAAGACACGGGGGCGAGCGGGTCGGGTACCAGGTCGCGGGTCGCACGCCACCAGGTCCGGATGTACCGTGGTTCTGGTCTGACCTGTTCGGCACCAACCTGCAGATGCTCGGTGCACCGAACCCCGCGCAGGCAGCGCACGCCGCTGATGATGCCGGCGATGGTGTGTTCGTGCAGATGAATCCAAAAGGCGTTGTTGGGGCGGTGTTCGCCTTCGACAACGGACATGCGATCCGAACGTACAGGGAACGAATGAACAAGAAGACTGCGCAACCCATGGCAGAACACAACTTGATCGCTCATGGGTCATCGAACAGCCTCGCTGGCGAAGTCCATCCAACGGGGCCTACCCGGCACTGGCCTGGGGACGAGGAAACACGGATTCCGGACTGGGTATATACCGATTCCGGCATCTACCAGCGAGAGGTGGAAAGAATATTCCATGGCGACACCTGGAACTACGTCGCACTGGAATCGGAAATACCTGAACCGGGATGCTATGTCCTGTCTCACGTTGGACCGACTCCGGTGGTCGTGGTGCGCCAGGAGGATGACTCCATTGCGGTATTCGAAAACCGCTGCGCGCACCGCGCGGCGGAGTTCTGCCGTGAGAAAAGAGGCAAGACAAAGGAGTTCGTATGTCCCTACCATCAGTGGACCTACGACTTGTCCGGGAGGCTCATCGGAGTACCGTTCCGACGTGGGGTTGCCGGGAAAGGCGGCATGCCGAAGGACTTCCGCGCGGAAGATCATGGCGCGAAGCGCTTGCACGTGACCAGCCGCGGCGGCGTTGTTTTCGCGTCCTTCAGTGGTTCGGTGGAGTCGTTGGACAACTACCTCGGAACAGAGGTGCTGAAGGAGTTCGACGCCACGTTCGACGGCAGACGGACAAAGGTGCTCGGTTACTACAGGAACACGTTGCCGGGGAACTGGAAGCTGTACCACGAGAACCTCAAGGACCCCTACCATGCCACCTTGCTGCATGCCTTCCTGGTGACCTTCGGCCTGCTGGTGGCGGGCAACAAGTCGGCGATGATCTGCGACCCGTCGGGTCGCCACGGCGTCATGGCGTCGGCCAAGACCGCGGCCAACAGCGTAAAGGAGGAAGACAAGCAGCAGATGCGATCCTACCAGGAAGGTATGCGGCTAGCCGATCCGAGGATCATGGATTTTCACGACGAGTTCGACTCCGAATGGTCTGTGACGATGATCACCGTATGGCCGAACCTGATCGTGCAACGGGAGATGAATACGCTAGGCGTGCGACAGATCGTTCCGAAGGGGCCCAATGAGTTCGTCATGCACTGGACCATGTTCGGCTTCGAAGATGACGACGAGGAGATGACACGTCATCGGCTTCGACAGGGAAACCTGATGGGGCCTTCCGGCTTCCTTGGTCTTGAGGACAATGAAGCCATGAAATTCGTCCAGGACGGCATGTTGAGGAGCACGGGCGGCAGCCACCTGGTGGCACTGGATCCGGAAACTCCCGCGGGCTCCTCGGACACGCTCATTTCCGAGTCGGCAATTCGCGCAATGTACCGACATTGGCGCGACGTGATCCTGGCAGACGCATAACCGATGAGAGAACCTGTCATGAACCGGTCGTCCGTGGGCGCAGTCCCCAATCCCGATGCGCTTCTGCGTGAGATGATGTTGCACTACGAATTGCAAAGATTCAACAACCTGTACTGCCAGATCCTTGACGACGGAGCGCTTTCGGCCTGGCCTGATCTGTTTTCCGACGACTGCGTGTACTGCATCAACGCGAGGGAGAATGAAGATGGCGGACTGCCGGCCGGGTTGGTGTACTGCGAAGGTCGAGGGATGCTGGAGGATCGCGCGTTTGCGATCTCCAGAGTGGCCATGTACGCGCCGCGTACAGTCCGGCACTACGTGACCAACCAGCGTGTGACGGAGGTGGTTGAAGGTGGGGGATTTCGCGCTTCGGCCAACTACCTGTTGATGGAAATTCTTGACGATGAGCCCAAGGCGACGATTCACCATACGGGAGTCTACCGTGATCGTTTCATCCGAGACCCCAGTGGTGCGCTGCGACTGCGCGAACGCCGCTGCATCTACGACTCGCTGATCATTCCGAATTCCCTCGTCTATCCTGTGTAGCTTCTCGGCGGCATAAAGGCCAGAGAAGCAGGAGTCGCGGAACGCGTATCAGCGGGGATCGTAGGCAGCACGCCCATACTGGTTGTTCGCGTCTACGAGTCGGATCAACAGGTCCAGCAAGGTTTCGCGCTCCCTCGTATTCAACGGTGCCACCATGCGATCCTGTGCACGCTGCATCGCGGCGTGCATCTGGTGGGTGATCTTTTCGCCCTTGGGTGTCAGCCGGGCGAGGACCATCCTGCGATCCGTGCTTGATCGTTGACGGGTCAACAGGCCACGCTTGCTCAGTCGTACCAGTACATCGGCAACATTCGTCCGGTCCAGACCCAGTTCCATGCCGAGTGTCTTCTGGTCGAGATCCGGCCGATACAGCAACGTGGTCAGCAGTCCGTACTGTACCGGTGTCAGTTCGAACTCCTCGCATTCTTCAAGAAAAATTGCGCTGTGAATCTGATGCAGGCGGCGAACCAGGTAGCCGGGGCGTGACCACAGGGGGGTGCGTTGGGTCGACGAATCGGGGTTGGAACTGGACATGATCTTCCCTTTCTGTAGGTCGCTGGCCGTGACGGTGATCCCCTTGCCGTCAATTCGTCGCGACCGGGTGATTTAGTCAGTATAAAGAGTAACCCGAGTATAGTGCATTTCACCCGTGCCGGGCCGTTCTCCTCCCCCGTTTCGATGAGTTCGCCAGTACATCGGTGCAGGCAGTGTCAGTTGATGATGGCGTCGCACACCATGCCGTCGAAGCCCATGCCGAAGTCGAGCACGTCGACGCTCAGGCCGACCATGTCGACGGACAGGTCGGTGAGTTTCAGGGCGAGTCCCGCACCGAGCAGCGTCATGGCCAGCATGGCGCCGTAGTTGAAGGTCACGCAGCACACCAGGGTGATGTCGGTGTTGGGGTCCCGCGAGCCGTAGGCCTGGCTGAAGCAGCCGTACAGGGAATAGTGCAGGAAGCCCAGGCCGGCGATGCCGATGATCAGCATCATCTGGTACTCGGTGACTTCGATGCCGCGACCGTCGTCCATCTGCCCGAGGGTTTCGCCGGTGGATGGATGCACGCGCCACCAGGCGGTGTGTTCCAGTCCCTGCGGCCGTCGTTCCGGCACCAGCACCGCGTAGCCGCGCGCCAGTTCCGCTTCCAGGTTGGGCAGGGCGCGGGCGTCGATGTCGATGCCGTCGGTGCTGTCCCCCGGGCGCAGGGTCTTCAGGGCGATGCCTTCGGTCTTCGCCTGGGCGAGGATGTCCGCGGCACCGGTCTGCTGGCCGCCGGGTACCAGCATGGAACCTTCGGTGAGGGTCTCCCAGGTGCCCGCCGCCAGCAGCCCGGCCGGGTCCGGCACCGGCTGCTGGCCGGAGATGTCGAAGCTGCGCCTGGCGTTGTGCACGATGTCGACACGGCTCATGGCGGTGTTCGCGCTGTCGCCGACGCCACCGGTGTGGATGCCGACGAAGGGCTGGTGGCGGTAGAGCCGATGCCCGGCGGACCAGTCTTCCACCTGGTCGAACCGGGTGAGCATGCCCAG
Organism: uncultured Gammaproteobacteria bacterium; assembly: GCA_964350265.1. GTDB lineage: Bacteria > Pseudomonadota > Gammaproteobacteria > Arenicellales > CAJQKF01 > BQJD01. Next base: position 23,276 of record CAYGJZ010000047.1, read on the forward strand.
GTGACCGGGCCAGTGCCCGGGCACGTTGCGTACCGCCTCCTTGTCGTCGCCGCTCAGCGTCGGGTTGTCTTCCAGGCCCCAGGCCAGGGCCTTGAAGCCGGGAATGTCCTGCTGCCATTGCTGCAACTGCCCGTCCACCGCCATGCCGCGCGGCGTGCGTCCGTTGGCCACCACCAGCGTATTGCTGCGCAGCAGCGGCAGGTAGGCCGACAGCGCGTCATCGGCCGCTGCCGCTTCGCCCGCGGCGGCATCGGGCCACGCGCCGGTGAGGATGCGGCGATACGAGGTCTCCTCGCCGCCGGGGGCGACCAGGGTGATGTTGACCCACACGGATTCCAGTCGCTGCGCGTCGGGATCGCCACCAAGGTCGCCGGCCGCGTCGCCGAAGGCGCGGCCGATCTCGCGGAAGATGCCACCTTGCACGTTGCCGGCCACCATCGGGTCGATGACGTTGCCGGCCAGGTCGAAGTGCTTGGCCCCGGGGGCCTTTGCGCCGTTGATGAAGGGGGTGAAGAAGCTGGCACCATCGAGCACGTCTTCCGGTGCCAGGCCCACCTGGGAGGGATTGATGGCGGTGTCGGGCAGCGCGGCGAAGACCACCGGTTGACCGGACAGGTTGGCGGCGGGGGATTCCCAGGCGCTGGTGATGGCGACTTCCTTTTTCTTGCCGCCGAGCCGCTGCTCGATGAACATCTGCAGGCGCAGCCGATGCTGCAGTTCAACGGGCACGGTGTCGTGCAGCGCCTCGCGACGCTCGGGACTGACCAGCATGCCGTCGGGCAGGGCAGGATGCACAGGCTGCCAGTCGCTGCTGGGTGCGGGCCGGGTTTCCACCCAGAAGTAGTCGCTGGCTTCTTCCAGCAGCGGCTCGATGGCGTCCTCACGCAGCGGTTCCGCCAGTGCCTGGTAGTGTTCCTGCAGGGCTTCCAGGGTGCTGTTGAAGGCCGCGAACTCCGGCATGTTGGCCATCACCGGCGGCTTCGAGATGGCCGTTGCCAGTTGCGGCACGTGGGCGGGATCGAGGCCGGCGAGAATGCCGGCCTGGCGCAGCACGCCGAGCCCATCGGCAAGATCGCCGACCGCCATTGCCGCGGGCCTTGGTCGCGCCATCTGCCGCAGCAGCAGGCGACTGTCGTCGGCGGACAGCGTGCCCCGTGCCACCCGTGCGTCGTAGCCGGCATCGCGCAGCAGCTTGGCCAGCAGCACGGCCTGGTCGAGACTGTTGCCGGCCTGGCTCATCAGCGTGCCCTTCGGCCCGCGCAGCAGCCCGGCATAGGGTTCAAAGGCGATCTCGTCGCGCACGAAGGCGATGATGCCGTCAGCATCGTAGGCCAGTTCGTCGAGCAGGGCGTCGGTGTCGAAGGCGCTCCTGTTGATTACTTGCCGCAGGCTCCCGGCAAGCTGCGCGGACGCGGTCAGCCTGCTGGCCAGTTGCTGGTTCGCGCGATCGGCGATGATGGCGTGGGCGACGTTGGCCCAGAAGGTCGGCGGGAAGGCCAGCGCCAGGCAAAGCAGTTTGATGATGACGTGTTTCATGCGTGCTAGATCTCTTCCATTGGGTGGGATCCGTCGGCGTGGATCGCTGGGCCGGGGCTATCGTACCAGCATAAGCACTGGCGCCCGACATTGCACGGCGTGTATCGTGGTCTGCCCGGTGACGACATTGCCAGCCCGCGAGAACCATGCGCAGACCTCAACTTCTTCCCTTGCTCTCCTTGTTCGCCAGCCGGTCGGCAGCGCGTGTGTTCGGTGCCGTCCTGCTGTGCGCATGCACTGGCGTCCTTGCCGCCGACGATCCTTTCGACAAGGTGAAGGCCCAGGCGGCGGTACTCGATGCCGCGCCGGTACTGACCGAGGGATCGGTGGCGTTTCCGGCCGATGCGCTGGCCGAGGGGGCATTCGTCTGGGTCGAGGTGCCGGTCGACGGACTCTACCGGCTGGCGCTGTCCACGCCGGGCTCGCTGGTGCTGGGCAGCCTGCCCACCGCCGATGGCCGCTACGATGGCAGGACGCCGCCGGTTTTGCATGCCGACGTGGTGGCGACCGACGAGGCGCCGCAACTGGGGCCGGTGCTGCTGTCCGAGGCCCATCCCTACCTGGTGAGCGTCTCCGGGAACGACGGTGATGCGGAACTCGTGTTGCAACGGCTCGAGTCGTTGCCGAAGCTCGCCGGGGCGTTGCAGCGCAACGACCCGGTTGGCCCGGGCAGCACGCTGCTGGCGGTGGACAAGCCGCTTACGCTGCGCCTGCCGGGCGACGTGGCATCGCGCAGGATCGAGGTCATCGGCGAGGCCCGCGCGGATCTCGACGCGCGCCTGGATGGCGTCGGGATTCCTGTCGGTGGGCGCTATCCCTGGGTGCACGAAGACGATGCCACGCTGACCATCAGGGCCGGCGCGGGCAAGGGGTCGGCGCCGCCGAGGGTGCTGGTGCGGGTTGGCCCGTCGCCGGTGACGCTGGACGAGGTCGAGCCGAACGAGAAGCAGCCGAACCCGTTGTCGCCGGAGACCCCGTTCCGCGGACACCTGCTCGACGGCGACGAGGATCGCCTGGCGTTCTCGCTGTCCTCCGCTGCCCGTGTCGGCTTCACCATCGATGCCGAGACGGCGCGGGACCGGGTACAGGTGCGCCTGCTGCGCCTGTTGCCGAAGCGCGAGGAACTGCTGTGGCAGCGTGAACCCGCCGGCACCGCCTGGGCCGACGAGGCATGGTCGCTGGATGCGGGAGACTACCGCGTGGAGATCAGGCGCAGCGGCGGCGAACCCGGTCCGGTGCCGTACACGCTGCGCATGACCCGTGCCGCCGAGCCCGGCGCCAACGAGGAACAAGAACCCAACGATACCCGCGAGGCGGCGATGGACCTGCCCGCATCGATGCGGGTATCCGGTTCCGCGGCCGCCGACGACACCGATGTCTTCCGCATCGAGATTCCCGACCACAGGGCGGATCACCTGTGGCGCCTGTTCGCGGTCGGCGCCGAGAGCCTGCTGCTGACCCACCGCGACGGCACGTTGGCCAAGGTGCGCGCCGACGGTCGGCGCTCGATGGTGGATTCCCTTGCCCTGGTGCCCGGCGAGTACTGGGTCGAGGTGCAGGCGGACGGCGACTACCTGCTGCGCCTGATGGATCTTGGGCCGCGTCCGGAGGACTTCGAGGGCGAGCCCAACGACAGTTCCGCCGATGGCCAGCGATTGACCTTCGGCAAGGTCGTGCGTGGAGGTTTCCACCACCAGGACGATGTCGATCACTACCTGTTCCGGCTGGACGCGGAAAGCCCGGTGCGCATCCACCTGCGCCCGGTGGCGGACGGCGAGTCCGACGTGGGCCTTTCGCTGGAGAACGACCAGCTCGGCAACCGGGTTCGCTTCGCCGCGGGCGACCCGGACTACCGCTTCGAGTCCCGGCTGCCCGCCGGCGACTGGACACTGACGGTGCGCGCCCAGGGCGGTGCCCTCAGCGAGACCTACGAGGTAGGCGTGGAACGACTGGCGGCCCTGGCCGGACAGGAGCCGGACGACCTGCCCGGGCAGGCGGCCAGGCTGCCGCTGGATGGCTGGTTTTCCGGCTCGGTGGGGGGCTTCGACGGTGCCGACCAGGTGTTCGTGCCGTTGCCGCAAGGGGAGGGCACCGCCGCCCTGCTCTGCGATCACGACCGTTCGCTGCGTCCGGCGCTGTGGCGCCTGCACCACTTCGCCGACGACGCCCGGGTGGCCGACGTCAGGGACGGTATCGCCCTGTTCGACTACGCACCGGCCCTGGGCGGTGCGCTGCGCCTGGCGATGGCCGGCACCCACCAGCCCATCGACTATGCCTGCGCCCTGCGCTTCGTGCCCGAAACGTTGCCGGCCGCGCAGCCGGCGGAGCCTGTCGCCGCGGACGACGCCGTCTACGCGCTGGCCGCCGGCGAGACCCGTCGGGTCACCATTCCCGCCGAGGGGCCCGAGCCGCGTTTCGCCCTGGCGCTGGCTCCCGAGCAGATCGCCTTCGTCACCTGCCGCGACGAGTCCGGCGCGGTGCTGGCCCCGGAGAGCCGGGTCTGGGATCTGTCCGGGGTGCGTGAACCGGTCCGCGAGCGGCTGGGCGAACTCAGCCCGCTGGTGGCCGAGGACGATCCGCGACTCACCTTCAGCCGCACCTATGCCGGCCGCCTGGACGGTGGTCGTCTGCCGATGACGGTGGCCTGCACGCTCCTGGCCACGGAACACCTGGCCGGACCCGGGGCGATGGGACCGGCGGCGCCGTTCACCGCCTTCGCCCAGGCATCCGCCGATGGCGGTGAAGCCGCCACCGAGGTGCCACCCGGGCTGGAAGCCATGCTGGCGAAGGAAGCGCCGGCCCGGCAGGCACGGGGCGACCTGCCGGTCCGGCTGACGCTGACGGAACTGCCCACGCTGGCCGCCTTCAACGACGCCGGCCAGCGATTCACGGCGACGCTGGCGGTGGAAAGCCTCGCCCCCGGGCCGCTGTCGCTGCAACTGGACCTCTCCGTGGACGGCGAGGGCTGGCGCCTGGTCGAAGGCGAGCGGTCGTTGACGCTGGTTCCCGGGGAGACCGCCACCGTTGCGGCGGTGGTGGAGGCGCCGCCGTGGCTGAGTCCCGCGCTGGCGCCTGCACTGGTGGCGCGCGCCGAGGCGGCGGACTCGTTTGCCGCCACCTTGCACCCCATTCCCGTGGATGCCGCCGCGCTGCCCCGCGAGCCGTTCACCTACTGGCATGCCCCCGCCGCCCTGCGCGGCGGTCTCAACGTCCTGCACTACGGTCTCGGCGCGCGCATCGCTGCATGGGGTGGACAGACGCTGAACGAACGCGATCAGGTGCGTGAATCCGCCCTGCACGACGGCCTCGCTCCCCACGTCGGCAGCGTCAACCTGCCGCCGGACGTGACCTTCGATCTCGCCGCCACCGCCGAGCTGGCCGGGGCCATGGTGCAGTTGCGCAGCACCGGCGGCGCGGGCGCCTGGCCCGCCGAGGTCAACGTGCTGGTTCCCGCGCCGGAGGGCGGCTGGCGGCGGGTGGCGAACAGCGCGCTGGCCTCCATCCACGAACCGCAGTACG
>CAYGJZ010000047.1:28430-32174 GCA_964350265.1 uncultured Gammaproteobacteria bacterium
GGCTGGCGGCGGGTGGCGAACAGCGCGCTGGCCTCCATCCACGAACCGCAGTACGTGGTCTTCGAACAGCCGGTCACCACCGATCGGCTGCGTTTCACCTTCCCCCGCTGCCGCACGAAGTGCGCGCAGGTCTTCATCCAGGAGTTGCAGGCCATTGCCACTCCGGGCAGCCACCCCGACGCGCTGGCGCCGATCAACGCCGCCGATCCGGCCCTGGGCGGACACGTGATCTGGGCCAGCGAGTCTCACGGAGGCGCCTGGAACAGCGACTTCCTGGTGGGTGACCCGGCGGCATCCAACGGCGGCTGGAAGCGCACCCGGGACGGTTCTCCGCAATGGGTCACCGTGGCCTTTCACCAGAACCGGGCGGCGTGGCTTTCCTCGTTGACATGGGTTGCCGATCCAGACGACACGGAACGCTTTCCCCATGCCGAGGTCGAAGCCAGCGTGGACGGACCCGCGGGGCCATGGCTGGCCATTGGACGGCTGCCGTCACCGGCCGCCGGGGAGACGCGCGCCACGCTGGATTTTGAACAACCGGTGTGGGCGCGCTACCTGCGTCTGCGTTTCGACCGCCCCGACAACGTGCAGCGCTACGGTCCGGATGCCATCGAGGCGCTGGAAGTCCCGGGCACATCGGTGCTGGGGCTGTGGGAGGACGACCAGCCACGGGCAGCCTTCGAGGCCGCGCATCGCACCGAGCCGCCGGCCGCGGTGCCGCCGGCCGGTGGTGCCGATCGAGATGCCGCCGTGGCCCTCGTGCCGGGAACGGCGGTGCGTTCGTCGGTGGTGATCGAGCGCAACGAGGACTGGTGGCGGTTGCACGTGCCGCCAGGCCCGATGCAGGCCCTGCGGTTGCAGTTCGAACGGCCGTTGCCGCTGGTGGTGGCGGAACTCGAGGACGACACGGGCAAGCCGGTGGCGCTGGCCGAAGTCGACGGCCCTGCCACGCTGGAAGCCAGGCTGGCGCCCGGCACCTACTTCCTGCGCGTGTTCGAACCGCCGCGCTCGGTGGTGATCACCTGGGACACCTCCGGCAGCGTGTCTCACTACATTCCCCGCACTCTCGCCGCGGTGCGGACCTGGGCACGCGGCCTCAAGGTCGGTCGCGACGCCCTGCAACTGCTGCCCTTCGGCGCCCCCGGCTTCTTGCTGGACGACTTCGCCGAGTCTCCGGACGAGGTGGAGCCGGCCCTGCGCGCCCTGCCCGAGGAAGCCTCCAGCGACTCGGAAGACGCCCTGCGCAGGGCCGCCGAGGCACTGGCCGAGCGGCGTGGCAGTCGTGGCATCGTGATCATGACCGACGCCGAGACCGGCATGAAGCCAGCGCTGTGGCCGCAACTGCTGCGGACCATGCCCCGGGTGGTGTCGCTGTCGGTGGACTCCGACAGCCGCGCCAACGCCGCGGTGATGATGGACTGGGCCAACCTCAACGGTGGCCGCTTCCGTCGCGTCATCGGCCCGCTCGGCCTGGCCGACAGCATGGAAATGGCCAATGCCCTGTTCCGCGCGCCGAAGGCCTATGGTCTGGTCGCGTCGCTGGAAGCGGTGGTCGAGGTCGAGGGGTTGGCGGAGCTGGCCATCGTCGAGGGCGAAGGCGCGCAACCCACCGGCGGCATCGAGCTCATCCTCGACGCCTCCGGCTCCATGCTCAAGCGGCTGGAGGGACGACGCCGCATCCACATCGCCCACGAGGCGCTGGCCGGCCTGGTGCGGGAGACGCTGCCAGCGGGGACGCCGTTTGCCTTCCGCGCCTTCGGCCTGGAGGAAGACGCCTGTCGTTCGGAGCTGATGGTGCCGCTGGCACCGCTGGAGCGGGAGTCGGCCGCCCGGGTGATCGAGTCGGTACCCGCCATCAATCTCGCACGCACGGCCATCGCCGACAGCCTGCGGGCCGCGGTGGGCGACCTCGCCGGCTCGACGCCGCCGCGGGTGGTGGTGCTGGTGACCGACGGCGAGGAGACCTGCGACGGCGACGTCGAGGCGGCGATTCGCGAGCTACGCGTCGCCGGCGTGGATGCGCGGGTGAACATCGTCGGCTTCGCCATCGACGACGAGGCGCTGGCGGCAACCTTTGCCGGCTGGGCCGAGGCCGGCGGCGGTACCTACTTCGACGCCAGCGGTGCCGAGGCCCTGAAGCAGTCCGTGGCCGATGCCCTGAAGCCGCGCTTCGACGTCGTCCGTACCTACCTGGACGGGCGCCGGGAAGTGGTCGCCGAGGCCGCCCTGGGCGAGACCGTCAGCGTGCCCGCGGGCAACCTCTCCGTGGTGCCGGCCGCCGCCGCCACCGGCCGGCCGTTCACCGTGCAGGTGGCGCCGGATGATCGCATCCGGCTTCGCTACACGCCGGACGCGGGCCTTGGCCAGGCCGAAACGGGGAAGGGCGATTGAGACTGCCCCCGGGCGTGGAAGCCGACCACCTTGAGTTTTCCCGTCGGCTGTGCTTTTTTGTAAGAAAAAGTACCGGGGGTGACCAGTGAAAAGAACAACGCGAACCAGCATCGTGGCCGCCGTGGTCGGCTGCCTGGGCATCGTGCCGATGGCTGCCGTCATGGCCGACGAGGACGTTCATTGCGGGCCCATCGGCGGCAACGGCATGGACAGCGCGGCCCTTCTGCGGACGCGGGAGGACTTCAGCCGCATGCTCGACGATGCGCGACAATGGGAGAACACGCTCAACAGGCAGGCCGAGGAACTGGCCGCGGAAGAAGAGTTCCTGCGTTCCTTCCGCGGCGACTACCTGGTGCGGACCGTGGACAGCTGGGTGGGACTCGGCGAGCGGGATGTCGAGCAACTCGCGTCCGCCGTGGCGCTGATGGTGCTGCTCGCCGATACCGAAGACATCTCCAGGGTGCCGCTGCTGCCCGGTGACACGCCGCTGCACGATGCCATCAACGGCGCATTGATCGAGAGCGGCATGCGCGAGCAGGCACGGCGTCGACACGAGGACGGCGGATTCGACCTGGCCGGCTACTCGCAGATCGCCCGGGCGACCATCCAGGAGGTGCTCGCCGACCTCACCCGCGACAACCGTCGGGAAATCGATGCGCGCCTGCGGGAAGTGACTCGACAGCGCGCGGCCATCGCGGAAAACCGGAAGGGCCTTGCGCGCCTGGTGGAGACCGCCACCGTGTGCCGCCAGCGGACCCTGTCCGAGGACGTGACCGCGGGCTTCCTCAACCGCGAAGGTTTCTACGGGATGCGCAGGAGCGGGGACGGCTGGCGGAAGATGAACGGCGGCGCGGCCTACCGGATTTCCGGACACGACGGCTTCATCCTCAAGGTGGTGGAAGGGACCTTCGAGCCGTACTGGAATCACAATCACTGGGTGCTCCCTGTCGGCATCGACTTCGACGCCTTCTTCGCCGAGCGCTCGGCCGCCAAGCGGGCGCAGTCCGTGCAGGCCTGCAAGCAGGTGGCGGCCAGCTGTCCCTGTGGCAGCCCCCCGGACATCTGGACCGGTGGCCCGGACTACGTGCTGCTGGCAGGACCGTTCGAGAAGATCGGCGATGCCCGGGCCACCGTGGGTCAGCCCATCGGCAACCTGCAACCGGGCTCGAGTTCGCAGTGGCACTACGACAAGGACCGCAAGTACGAGGAGGCGCAGGCGGCGTGTGCGGCCCTGCGCTGACAGCAGAACGATGCACCACGAAAAACGGCGCCCGTCGGGCGCCGTTTCACTGGATCGTATGGTGGGCGGTACTGGGATTGAACCAGTGACCCCTGCCGTGTGAAGGCAGTGCT
>CAYGJZ010000048.1:0-4530 GCA_964350265.1 uncultured Gammaproteobacteria bacterium
AGAACGGGAGCTTCCCAAGCTCTTAACGTGGGTTCGATTCCCATCACCCGCTCCACGGACCCTTCCCACCCGCCTGCCGGGTCGCGCCTGATCCGGCGCGGCGGGCACCACGTTACCTGAAGATCCCACCATGCCCGGTTCACTGCAGGAACAACTGCTCAAGGCAGGCCTGGTCGATGCCGACCGTCTGAAGTCGGAAAAAAAGGCCCGGCACCGCAAGAAGAAAAAGCGAGACGGCAAGGCCGCGACGCCGGTGGACGAAGCCGCCCGCCAGGCCGCGGCAGCGAAGCGGGAGAAGTCCGAACGCGATCGCCGTCTCAACTCCGAGCGCGCGCAGCAGGCGCGTCTGCGCGAGGTGCGGGCGCAGATTCGCGACATCGTCGAGCAGCACCGGGTCGACCGGGCCGATGGCGATACCCCCTACCAGTTCGCCGATCGCGGCAAGATCAAGAAGATCTACGTGCCTGCCGAGATGCCCGCCCTGCTGGCCGCCGGCAAGCTCGCCATCGTGCGCCTGGAAGGACGCTACGACGTGGTACCCGGTTCCATTGGCGCACGCATCGCCGAACGCGACGAGCGGGTGGTCATCGTCCACAACGACGGCGGCGCTGGCGAAGCGGCCGACCCGGACTACGCCGACCACCCGATCCCCGACGACATCACCTGGTAGCGCGGCCGGGCATGGCCTGGCCGGCAAAAAAATGCCCCGTCAGGATCGGGGCAAATTCTCCGGCATTGGGGGTCGGCGGAGAGAACGTCCGTGGCGCCGGGCGGCGCCGGGAATCAATGCATGTAGGTCACCGCTTCCTCGCCCGGGTAGGGCAGTCCGGCGATGCGCCAGGCGCTGATCGCGCTGGCGAACAGGCCGCTGGCCTGGTCCGGTCGCAGGTCGCTGTGACGGCACAGGCGGCGCCAGCCGGGTGCCGCGTGGAAGCGGTGGTGGTAGGCGCGCAGGCCGTGCAGGATGCGCCAGTGTTCGTAGCCCAGCCTGGCGATGCCTTCGCCGCGGGCGATGGCATTGGCGATTTCCGGGCTCCAGTGCGCGCCGTCGGGGAGAAAGCCCGACTCGTCGAGCAGGGACTGCGGGGCCGGCTGCCCGGCATGTTCGTCGATGGTGTTCACGTGTTGCCCAACCGGTGAATTCGCGGTGTATTATGCGAATTCTCGTTATGCTATAAAATAATAATATTTCACATGGAAATAACCGAGGGTTATTTGTGAACCTGCAGCAACTTCGCTACCTGCACGCCATCCGCCAGTCCGGGCTGAACATCTCCCACGCCGCCGAGACGCTGCATACCTCGCAGCCGGGCATCAGCCGCCAGGTGCGGGCACTGGAGGACGAGCTGGGGGTGGAGATCTTCGAGCGTTCCGGCAAGCAACTGGCGCGGGTGACCGCGGTGGGCGAGCGCATCTTCGAACACGTCGAGCGGATCCTGAGCGAGGTTTCCTCGATCCGGGCAGAGGCCCAGGAAGAGAAGCTGCCCGACCGCGGCGTGCTCAGCATCGCCACGACCCATACCCAGGCGCGCTACGTGCTGCCGGACGTGATCCATGCCTTCGGCCAGGACTACCCGGACGTACAGGTCCACCTGCACCAGGGTTCCCCGGCGCAGATCGCGGAGATGCTCAAGTCGGCCAAGGTGGACCTGGCCATTGCCACCGAGGGCATGGAGTGGTTCGACGAGTTCGTGATGATGCCCTGCTACCAGTGGAACCGGTGCGTGGTGGCGCCGAAGGGACACCCGCTGGCGCGTCGTCGGAAGATCACCCTGGAGCAGGTGGCCGAGTACCCGTTGTTGACCTACGTGTTCGGCTTTACCGGGCGTTCACAGCTGGACAAGGCCTTCCGCGAGGCCGGGCTGACGCCGCGGGTGGTGTTCTCCGCCACCGATGCCGATGTCATCAAGACCTACGTCGGACTGGGGCTTGGCATCGGCGTGATTGCCCACGTGGCCTTTGATCCGCAGGTGGACCGGCAACTGGTGCGCATCGACGCCAGCCACCTGTTCGATCGTGGCGTGACCAAGCTCGGGGTGCGCCGCGGCTTTTTTCTCAAGCGCTTCCACTATGCCTTCATCGGCCGCTTCGCCCCGCACCTGACCGAGGCGGTGGTGCGCCAGTCCCTCACCGCCCGCCACGAGGCCCAGCGCAAGTGGCTGTTCGTGGACGAGCACCTGCCGGTGCTGTAGCGCGCAGCGGTGATTGCGATGGCCGCGCGCCGGGGCTAAAATAAGAACAAGAATTATTCGTAAATGCCCCTTCCGGCCACGCGGCTTCCCGGCGTTGCGCCGGGCCTTCCCGCTGCGAGGTGATCATGAACGTTTCGAGGTTGTTCCCTGTCCGTTTCCTGCTGTTCTGCGCACTGCTGTTCTCCTTTCTGCCTGCCCGCGCGGTCGAGTTGACCGATGTCGCCGGACGGACGGTGACGCTGGACCTGCCGGTGGAACGCTTCGTGCTGAGCGAGGGCCGTTACCTGCCGCTGCTCGCCATGCTGCGGCCGGAGAACCCGGTGGCCGGCCTGGTCGGCCTGATGACGCCGTTGTCGCATACCTACCCGAATCTCGAAAAGCAGTTGCTGGCGGGCTTTCCGCAGGCGGCCGACATCGCCTTCTTCGGCAGTCGCGGCGCCGACTCGGTGTCGCTGGAGAAGATGATCGAACTCGACCCCCAGGTGGCCATCTTCGGCCTGGACGATCATGGTCCCGGTGCCCGCAACGAAGCGGTGCTGCGTCACCTGGAGGCGGCCGGCATCACGGTGGTGTTCGTCGATTTCCGCATCGACCCCCTGCACCACACGGTGCCGTCGGTGGAACTGCTCGGCCAGGTGCTCGGCGCCGGGGAGCGCGCCGCCGAGTTCGTCGCCTTTCACACCGAGCGTGTCGAGGCCGTACGCAGCGCGGTGGCCGACGTGGTCGAGCGCCCGCGGGTCTTCCTGCAGGCACACCCCGGTCGCTTCGAATGCTGCTGGGGCATGGCCGAGGGCATGCTTGGGCCCTTCATCGGCGTTGCCGGGGGCGAGAACATCGCCGACGCGGTGGCACCCGGGCCCACCGCGCAGCATTCGCTGGAGTTCCTCATCGCCGAGGACCCGGACGTGTGGATCGGTTCGGCGTCCGGCATGGCCGCCGACCACGCCGCCGGCCGAGACCCGGTGGCGCTGGGCCCGGGGCTGACCGAAGCGGATGCCACCGAGAGCATTACCCGCTACCTCTCGCAGAGCGGCTTCAACGCGCTGTCCGCGGTGCGCAACCGGCGTGCCCATGCCGTGTGGCACACGTTCTACAACTCGCCGTTCAACGTGGTCGTGCTCGAGGCCTTTGCCAAGTGGCTGCACCCGGATCGTTTCGCCGATACCGACCCGAACCGGACGCTGGCGGAAATCTTCGATCGATTCCTGCCGTTCACGCTGGACGGCACCTACTTCTCCACCGTCGGCGAGGTCGTCCCCGGCGCCTGACCGGCCCTCAGCCGTGGCGGGAGAGGAAGTCCTCGGTGCTGTTGGCATGGGGAAAGGGGGTTTCCGGCACCGGCAGGTCCAGGGCACGGCAGATCGGCGCCCAGCCGTCGCCGGCCTGCCATTCCACCAGGCGCCCGGCGGGCACCGTGTCGCGGACTTCCTCCAGGTGTTGGCGAAAGGCGCGGATGCAGGCGTCCCTGTCGTCGAGATCGGTGACGAAGCGATGTTGGAAGAGGGCGTCGAGCATGTCCCGCCACTCGCCTTCCGCGCGCTGTATGGACGGGAAGATGGTGGCGCTGGCGCTGCGCCACCAGGACTCGGCATCGCGCCAGGACAACAGCACGACGGCGTCGGGGAAGGCGTCGGACAGTTCGCGCCAGAACGCCGAGGCCGGCCAGTCCACCGCGGCCGCGTAGCCGGACAGGAAGCCGCGCCAGTCGGGCATGTGGCCGTTGGCGGCGTCGCGCCAGGCGGCGACGTGGCCGGGTCGCTCGGTGATGCCCATCATGTGGTAGCACGGGGCGCCGAGCAGTTCTTCCAGCGCCATTTTCAGGGAGAAGGTGCCGGTGCGGCCGAGTCCGGCGCCGACGACGCGCAGTGCGGGGGAGTCGTTCATCAGGAAAGGGAATCGCTTCTGTGTGGCATCAAGGTGCCGTGATTCTCGCACGATCCGCCGGCGTCCGGGGATGGCCCGTGGACGCCGACGCGGCAACGTGCAACAGTATGCGGGGCGGCATGTCGCCCGCCCAACCACTTCGAGGATGACGTCATGAGCAGAACACGGGTTTCGCTGATGCTGATGGTGCTCGCTTCGGCCCTGTTGGCCGCCTGCGAGAACGAGGGACCGATGGAAAAGGCCGGGGAGAAGATCGACGAGGCGGTGGAGAAGGCCGGCGAGCAGGTCGAGGAAGCCGCCGACAAGGTCAAGGACGCCACCAACTAGGCACCCGACCGGCCTACTTGCGGCCGGTATCGTCCGGCGGCAGTTCCAGCGACGGGAAGCCGCGCCGTTCCCGGGTGACGAAGCCGGCCTCGCGCAGCGCCGTCTTCAAGGCCCCCACCCGCGCCGC
>CAYGJZ010000048.1:4630-31948 GCA_964350265.1 uncultured Gammaproteobacteria bacterium
GTCAGTGCCTCGGCGGCAATGCCATGGGCGTCGGCGGCGGAGGCATCCAGGGCAATGGCGCGGTCGGCGGCGGCCAGCGCGTCGGCGGCATTGCCTGCCAGCAGCGCCACGTGGGCAGCGGCCAGGTGCGGGGCGGCGAATCGCTGCTCGCTGGCCAGTGCCTTGTCGGTCATCTCGCGGGCCAGCGACACGGTGGCGCCGCCGGCATCGTTCCAGCCGAAACGTGCATCGTTGACGTAGGTCATGGCCAGCGCCGCGGTGGCCAGGGCAAAGCCGGCATCGCGGTCGGTGGCGCGCAGGAACATCTCCCGTGCGCGGGCATTGTCTTCCGGGTTCAGGCGGAAGGCCAGCGCCTGGCCGCGCAGGAAGAAGTCGAAGGCCACCGGGTCGTCGGTGTCGCCGGCCAGCAGTCGTTCGCCGGCTTCGCCGCGGGTATCGATGTCCAGTGCCTTGGCCATGTCGCGCAGCAGGCGGTCGCGCAGGGTGAACACCGATGCCCAGCTACCCTTGTTCTCGTGGTCGAGTCGCTCGGTGCCGCTGACCGCGTCGATCACCCGCAGGCGCAGGGAGAGTTCGTCGCCGTTGCGGCTCAGGCGACCCCGGGCCAGGTGACGCACGCCGAGTGCCTCGGCGACCTCGCCATCGCCGATGGACGTGCCCTTGTAGGTGAAGGCGGACGCCGGGGCGGTGACGAACAGGTCGGGCAGGCGTGCCAGCGTGGTGGCCAGGTGCAGGCTCAGCCCTTCCGCCAGCACCGACTGTTCCTCGCCACCGGCGGTGCCCAGCGGCAGCACGGCGATGGAGGGACGATCGGGCAGTTCGCCGTCGGCGACGCCGTTGCCCATGGACGGCGTACCCTGCCAGGGCTGCCAGGCGGCCACCGCGCCGATCGCCGCGGCGATGCCGACGGCCAGCAAGACGCGTCGAGACACGGCGAACCGGGGCCGGGCGAACCGGGGCAGGGCGAGGCGCGCCAGCGGGTTGGCCCGCACCGGCGGCGGCACCGCCGCGCCGTCGGTCATGCTGGCGGTGAAGGCGCGCACCGGCTGCGCGAATCCCTTGACCTCGTGTTCGCCGAGGCTGGTGAAGGTAAAGGGCAGTCGCTGCGGTATGGACTCGCAGGCGGCTCCCTGGACGACCACGTCGCCGCCCTCGGCAAGCTGCTCCAGGCGCTGTGCCAGCACCGCGGCTGCCCCGGTCACGGTGCCGTCGGCGACGATGACCTCGCCCATGGCGATGCCGATGCGCAGCCGTGGCGCGTCCTCGCCGCCGGCAGCGTGCCGGTCGCCCTGGAAGGCCAGTGCCGCGCTGACCGCTTCGGAGGCCTTCTCGAACTCCGCCACCAGCGCGTCGCCACGCAGTTCGTGCGTGGTGCCGCCATAGTCGCGGATGCACTGCGACAGCCGCCGGAAAGCCGCCTGGATGTGTTCGTGGGCCAATCGCTCGTCGCGCTGTACCAGCGCGGTGGAACCCACCACGTCGGCATGCATCAGGAAGGCGAATCTGGAAGGCGGTCCGTGGTCGACCATGAAAACGTCCTGAAGGTCTGTTCGGGTTCGGGCGAGCGGCAGGCGGGCAGGGTGGCGGGGTCCCCGTGGCCCGGGAGCTTGGCATCGCCCGGCAAGGTGGCTGCACCGACGGTCCACCTCGTCTGCGTGCGATGCAGCGGCAGACTAGGCGGGGGACGGGCGGATGTCAACGTCGACGTTGCCGCGCGGAAGCGTCCTCGCCAACTGGGTACCGGGCGTTCGTTCAGGTGGCCTCGGCGAGGGTGGTCTGCACGTCCTCCGGGGCCTCGGGCTGTTCCAGGTAGGTGGGGTCGAACTGGCAGCGTATGGCCAGCCGGGCAATGTCGCGGAGCACGATTTCACCGTTCTCCGCGGTCACCAGGCCGTCCCGCGCCAGGGCGCGGAAGGTGCGGTTGGCATGCACGTGGCTCATGCCGAGAATGTCGGCGAGAATGGCCTGGGTCAGCGGGAAACGACCGCACTGGCTGCGCTCGACACCGATCCGTCGCAGCCGCAGGTACAGCTCCACGAACAGGTGGGCCATGCGCTCGGCGGCGCCGCGACGACCCACCCGGCTGACATGTTCGTCCAGGCGCCGCTCTCCCTGGCCGGCCAGCCAGCCCAGGGACAAGGCCAGGCGTGGCGCGTCGGTGGTGATGGTGATGATCTCGGCGGCCGGGAAGATGCCCACGGTCAGTGGCGTGAGTGCCTCGATGCCCGAGTCGGCCCGGCGCAGCATCACCGCGTACATGCCGATGATGTCTCCCGGCAGCAGGATCTCCAGGATCTGCCGACGGCCATCGTCGAAGCTCTTGTAGCGGATCGCCCAGCCGGACAGCACCACCGCGGTGTGCTCCAGCGGAGTGTCTTCCAGGAAGAGGAAGGCGCCGGGCTCGAGCTCGCGCCGGCCGAGCAGGAGGTCGTCCAGGCGCCGGTAGTCGGCCTCGTCGCAGAAGGCGACCTGTTCCAGGCGGGTGTGCAGCGCGGAGCGTGCTTCGTCCGGCGTGGGAATCGACTTCATCGACGGGTTCCTAGCGGTAGAAAATGTTGTCGCCGACCCGGGTGGTGCGCTGGCGCGGCAGTACCCAGGGCGGTTCGATGTCGGCCGAGTGGAAGAACAGCGCCTTGCCGGTGCGGTCGCGCGGGCGTCGCTCGAGCAATCGGTCGGCCACCTGGCGGGCCAGCGCCCAGTCCGGGTCGTCGGCATCGGGCCTGTCGCTGCGGCCGTCGCACCAGTAGGCGAACTGGCAGGGCGGGGTCTCGCCGCCCTCGCGCACCACCGCGCAGACCCGGTCGGGAAACTCGTCGCTCGCCACCCGGTTCAACACCACCTGGCCCACCGCGGTCATGCCGGCCTCGTCCTGTGCCCTCGCCTCGAAGTACAGGGTCGTCGCCAGGCACTGGCGGGGGTCGTCGGCCGTGGCCACCGCTGATGCCGCCAGCGCCAGCATCCCGGCAAGGCATGGCCGGGGTAGCGCCACGGTGCGTCGGTGCCGCGTCCATGACAGGATCGTCATCATGACAAAAGTATAACCCCGAACCACTGGAAACCCGCGCCGGTGGTTAACAAATGTTGGTGCCGGGCGTCCCGTGAACCGGGACACTGGACCGCGTGTTTCAAGCAACCGCCAAGCGGAGGATTTCCATGAGCAGCAAAGAAGCCTACCAGCAGAAAATGCAGGCCGAGCTGGACCAGCTCAAGGCCCGGATCGACCTGATGCGTGCCAAGGCCGCGGAGGCCGGGGCCGACACGCGCATCGAACTGGAGAAGACCCTGTCCGGTCTCGACGACCGTCGCGAGAAGATGGAAGGACGGCTGGACGCGTTGAAGGACGCCGGCGAAGACGCCTGGGACGACGTGAAGAAAGGGGTCGCCGATGCCTGGGACGAACTCGGCCAGGCCGTGGACGACGCTTCTTCCCGCTTTCGCGGCTGATCCCCGAGAACCGACTGAACCTGTATTTTTTCGTCAAGACCAAGTAGAAAGGAGGTCATCATGACTACCCGCAAGATCATGCATTCCACCCGTGCCACCGCCCTGGCCGCGATTCTCGCCATGAGTGCGCCGATGCTGGCGCAGGCCGAGGAGTCGGCCAGCGAAGCCTGGACCGACTCCATCCAGGGCATGGCCGAGTACACCGCCGACCAGCGCGACGAGGCGGTGGAAACCGGTCGCGAGGCGGCCAGCGCCATCGATGCACGCATCGACCAGATGCAGGCCTGGGTGTCGAAGAACTGGGACAAGCTGAGCGAGGAGGCGCGCGAGGATCGTCAGCAGATCATCGCCGACCTGCGCCGCCAGCGCAGTGACCTGTCCGAGTGGACCGGCGCCATGAAGCACAGCACGGCAGAGTCCTGGGAGGAAGTGAAGCAGGGCTTCGTCAATGCCTACGAGGCGATTGGCGACAGCTACAACGCGGTGCTGGAGAAGTTCAGCAGCGAAGGTTCGTAACCATGGACCGGCGCCATCGCGGGGTTCACCCGTTCCCGGTGATGGCGTGAGCGGCCAGGACGACGTGCGAAGTGGTGGCTGCGCCTGCGGCGCGATCCGCTACCGCATGACCAGCGCGCCGCTGTTCGTGCACTGTTGTCACTGCAGTCGGTGCCGGCGCGAAACCGGCACCGCCTTCGCCCTCAATGCGCTGATCGAGACCAGCCGGATCGAGCGACTCGCCGGCACCCCGGAGGCGGTGACAACCCCCACCGCCTCCGGACTTGGCCAGCACGTTCAACGTTGTCCGCATTGCCGGGTGGCCCTGTGGAGCCACTATGCCGGGGCCGGCGAGGCGATCGCCTTCGTCCGCGTCGGCACCCTCGACGACCCCGGCCGGTACCCGCCGGACATCCACATCTACACCGACGCGCGCCTGCCCTGGGTGACGCTGCCCGGGGACGCGGTAACGGTGCCGGCCTACTACAAGGCGTCGGCCTACTGGCCGCCGGACAGCCTCGCCCGCTTCGCCGCCCTGCGCGCGGACAGCAAGCGCTAGCCGTACAAGCCTGTCCACGGCCCGGAACGCCGGTTTTTCCGGCCTTGGTCCTTCGGTTTATTGCCCTCTCCTGGCCCGTCACGGAACTCCCGCCAGGCCATCCCCGCCTCCACCGCAGCGAAGCCTCTGCCGTTCTCGGCGGAAGTCGCTTGCGCAGCGAACAAAGGGTATATAAAATGCGAATCATTCCTATTATGAATGGATTCTGGTGCTTTTCCCGGCCAGGTGGCCGTTTTTTACGAACCCTGTTCCCGACCACGTAAGGAGGTCATCGATGAAACGTACTCTTGTCGCCGTCGCCGTTGCTGCCGGCAGCCTGTGCAGCGCCGCCGCGCTGGCCCAGGAAGTCAACGTCTATTCCTACCGCCAGCCGGTGCTGATCGAGCCCATGCTGGCCAAGTTCACGGAGGAAACCGGCATCAAGGTCAATGCCGTGCACGCGGAGAAGGGCCTGATCGAACGGCTGAAGAGCGAAGGGCGCAACACCCCGGCGGACATCGTGCTGACCGTGGACATCGGCCGCCTGTCCGACGTCCGTGATGCCGGGCTGACCCAGTCGGTGGATTCGGCGGTGATCAACGAGGTCATCCCGGCCGCCTTCCGCGATCCGAACGGCGAGTGGTTCGGGCTGACCACCCGCGCGCGCATCATCGCCGCTTCCAAGGAGCGTGTCGCCGAGGGCGAGATCAGCACCTACGAGGAACTCGCCGACCCGAAGTGGAAAGGACGCATCTGCACCCGTCCGGGCAGCCATGACTACATGGTGGCACTGATTGCCTCGATGATCGTGGTGCATGGCGAGGAAGAAGCCGAGAAGTGGCTCAGCGGCGTGAAGGACAACCTGGCCCGCAAGCCCCAGGGCAATGACCGTGCCCAGGTCAAGGCCGTGCAGGAAGGCGAGTGCGACATTGCCGTGATCAATCACTACTACATGGCGAAGATGCTCGAGGATCCGGAACAGCAGCCGTGGGCCAACGCGGTCAACGTGATCTTCCCCAACCAGGATGGTCGCGGCACCCACCTCAACGTCAGCGGCATGGCGATGACCAAGCACGCCCCGAACGTCGAGGATGCCACCCGGCTGATGGAGTTCCTGGTCGGCGAGACCGCGCAGAAGATGTATGCCGAGCTCAATGCCGAGTACCCGCTGCGGGCTGGTGTCGAGTGGTCCGACCTGCAGAAGGGCTGGGGTGAGTTCAAGGTCGACGACACCCTGCTGGAAGACGTTGCCCAGCATCGGGACGAGGCCATCCGCATGGTCGACCGGGTCGGCTACGACCAGTAACCCGCCTTTCTCCCGCCTCGTCACACCGGGCCGGCCATTTGGCCGGCCCGCGTGTTTTCAGCGACCGCGCATGCCTTCATAATGCGGGGTTTCCCAAGCCCCCTGTCCTTGCCTTGAATACGCTGGTTTCCGGTCGCCGCCTGCTCTACCAGTCGTTCGGCCGCGAACGCCACTGGCTGGTGGCCGCCGTGCTGGCGGCCTCGCTGGTGGTGTTGCCGGTAGCCACCGTGGTCTACCTGGCCCTCAACCCGGTGGAGAACATCTGGCCGCACCTGGTCGACACGGTGCTCGGCTACTACGTCACCAACACCCTGGTGTTGCTGGTCGGCGTGGGCATCGGCGTGCTGGTCACCGGTGTCGCCACCGCCTGGCTGGTGAGCATGTGCAACTTCCCGGGGCGACGCTGGTTCGAGTGGCTGCTGCTGCTGCCGCTGGCCATGCCGGCCTACGTCATCGCCTACATGTACACCGACCTGCTCGAGTTCGCCGGACCGGTGCAGGGTGCCCTGCGCGAGCTGTTCGGCTGGACCTCGCGACGCGACTACTGGTTCCCGGAGATCCGCAGCCGCGGCGGCGCCATCATGCTGATGGGGCTGGTGCTCTACCCCTATGTCTTCCTGCTCGCCCGCACCGCCTTCCTGGAACAGTCCGCGGCCATGCTGGAAGCCAGCCGCATGCTCGGCCGGACCGCCTGGCAGACCTTCTTCCACGTCTCGCTGCCGGTGGCCAGGCCGGCCATCGCGGTGGGCGTGGCGCTGGCGTTGATGGAAACCCTGAACGACTTCGGCACCGTGGACTACTTCGCGGTACGCACCCTCACCGCGGGGATCTACGACACCTGGCTGTCCATGAACAACCTCGGTGGCGCGGCGCAGATCGCCTCGTTGATGCTGATGTTCGTGCTCGTGCTGATCGGCGTGGAACGGTTCGGCCGTCGCAACATTGCCTACTACCAGCAGGTGCGGGTGATGCAGCCGCTGCCCCGGTATACGCTGTCGGGTCGACGCAAGGTGGCCGCGGTGGTGATCTGCACCCTGCCCGTGCTGGCCGGCTTCCTGGTGCCGATGGCGGTGCTGCTGAAGCTGGCGGTGACCTATTTCGAACGTTCCTGGACCAGCGACTTTCGCGAGTACGCCATCAACAGCTTCGGCCTGTCTGCCAGTGCAGCGGTCATGGCAGTGGCGGTGGCGCTGGTGATCACCTATGCCCGGCGCCTGCATCGCCGCGGGCTGACCGCGCTGGCATCGCGCCTGGCGTCGATGGGCTACGCGGTGCCCGGGGCGGTGCTGGCCATCGGCGTGATCGTGCCCTTCGCCGCCTTCGACAACGCCGTCGATGCCGTCGCCCGGGAGTGGCTCGGCGTGTCCACCGGGCTGCTCCTCAGCGGCACCGTGTTCGCGGTGGTGTTCGCCTACGTGGTGCGTTTCCTGGCCATTGCCGTGGGCCAGGTGGAATCGAGCCTGGCGCGGGTCTCGCCGTCCATGGACATGGCCGCGCGCACGCTCGGCTTCCGGCCGGTGGAGGTGCTGCTGCAGCACCACCTGCCGATGATCCGGGGCGGCCTGCTCACCGCCGCGCTGATCGTCTTCGTCGACTGCATGAAGGAACTGCCGGCGACGTTGATCCTGCGGCCGTTCAACTTCGAGACCCTCGCCACCCACGTTCACCAGTATGCCTCCGACGAGATGATCGGCGAGGCGGCGCTGGGGTCGCTGACCATCGTGTTGGTCGGGCTGGTGCCGGTGATCCTGCTCAGCCGGACCATTTCCTCGGCGCGTCGACCGGGCTGAGGCCACGCGACCCGGGGCCATGATCATCCACGTCGACATGGATGCCTTCTATGCCTCGGTGGAGGAACGCGACGATCCGTCGTTGCGGGGTCGACCGCTGGTGGTGGCCGGCAGCGTGGCGCAGCGCGGCGTGGTGTCGGCGGCCAGTTATGCCGCGCGCGCCTTCGGCATTGCCAGCGCCATGCCCACGGCGCGCGCCGTGCGACTGTGTCGCGAGCTGGTCATCGTGCCCGTGCGCATGGCCCACTACGCCGCCATCTCCGCGCAGCTTCGCGCCATCTTCCATCGCTACACGCCGCTGGTGGAACCGTTGTCGCTGGACGAGGCCTTTCTCGACACCAACGCCAGCACGCGCCTGCATGGCCCGCCCAGGGTGGTTGCCCGTCGCATCAAGCAGGAGATTGCCGACGAGCTGGGCCTGGTGGCCTCGGTGGGCGTGGCGCCGAACAAGTTCCTGGCCAAGCTGGCCAGCGACCACGACAAGCCGGACGGGTTCACGGTGGTCGAGCCTGGCGCGGTGCAGGTCTTCCTCGACCCGATGCCGGTCTCGCGGCTGTGGGGCGTGGGCGCCGCCACCCTGGCCCGGCTGGTGGCCATGGACATTCATACCGTGGCCGACCTGCGTCGACGGGACCGGGAAGAGTGCGTGCGCCGCCTCGGCCGCGTCGGCGATCACCTGCACCGGCTCGCCCACGGCGAGGACGAGCGGCCGGTGCGTGCCGAGCGCGAGGCCAAGTCGATGTCGCAGGAAACCACCTTCGCCGAGGACATCGACCAGGCCGAGGTGCTCGAAGCGGTGCTGATGCAGTTGACCGAGTCGGTGTGCGCACGGGCCCGGGCCGCCGGGCGCCTGGGTCGAACGGTGACGGTGAAGATCCGAGACGCAGGGTTTTCCACCATCACGCCGTCGCGCAGCCTGGCCGCCCCCACCGACGTCACCGCGGTGGTCTACCAGGCGGCCCGGTCCCTGCTGCGCGAACGCTGGCGGCCCGCAACGCCGCTCAGGCTGCTCGGTGTCGGCCTGTCCCGCTTCGACCACGAGGAGGGTGCCCAGGCCGACCTGTTCGCCAACGCTGACCGCACACAGTCGCGGATCGACGTGCTTTCCGACCAGGTACGGGCGCGTTTCGGTCCACGCGCCCT
Organism: uncultured Gammaproteobacteria bacterium; assembly: GCA_964350265.1. Lineage (GTDB taxonomy): Bacteria > Pseudomonadota > Gammaproteobacteria > Arenicellales > CAJQKF01 > BQJD01. The sequence goes on from CAYGJZ010000048.1 coordinate 13,347, forward strand.
GGCCCGTGGCAGCGGCCTGAAGCGGCCACGCTGAACGGGCCCGGCGGGGCGTCGGCGATTCAGCCGCCGGAGCGGGTGTCGTCGGGGGCGTCGCCACGCCGGGCGGTCACCGGCTGCGACGGGTGGGCGGCATCGATGGCGTGCAGGATGCGCCGGGCGGATTCCAGGAAGTCGTTCTCCGCGGCTGTCGCCAGCGCCAGCTCCCGGGTGTCGCCGACGTAGAGGAACTCCCAGGGCTCCGGCACCGGGCCCTGGTTGGGCGCCTGGTCGGGATAGCTGGGCACGAAGCCATGGCGTCGGGCCACGCGGAACTGGTCGGCGGCCAACCAGCGGTAGACGGCGGTGGTGCCGAAGGCGTTGAGCCCGCCACTGTCGGCCTGCAGGTCCAGGGCAAAGCCGCTGTGGTGACGGGAGTAGCCGGGCAGGGCGCTGTAGGCCAGGATGCGGTGCACGTCGTCATCGGCCTCGCCGCTGGCGATGCGCTCGGGGGTGACCTCGTACTGGCGAAGCTTGCCGAGGAAGATCTGTCGTTGCCGCGCCAGCGAGCGGTAGCCGGAGACGATGGCGAGGAAGTAGCCCTCCCGGCGCGCCGCTTCGCGCAGCTGCTGCCAGGCCAGTGCCGCGCAGCGGTGCACCGACCAGGGAAAGACCAGTTCCTTTTCGTCGGCCAGCAGGGCCTGGGGCCGGTAGCCGCGGGACTCGGCGATGGCGCGCAGGCGATCGTCGGCGGCCGCGTTGCCGGTGATCACGGCCACGTGCACGGCGGGTCGCAGGTTCGGCTGCGGGCCGGAGAGGGTGGGATGACAGGTGTTGGCGACGGCCAGGGCCGGGAGCGTCAGCAAGGCCCCCAGCAACAGAATACGAGTTGATTTTATTGACGTTATTCGCATTGGGGCGCGAACCTACCACGCCCGGCGGCCGGCCACAAGGGACGGCATGGCTAGCGCCGGTGGCCGTGGTCTCCCGGGGTGTCGCCGAGCCGGCGGGCGGCCTCGGCGCGGCGCTCGGTGCGCAGCGCCTGGCGGCGGCGGGCACCGCGCCCGACCCCTCGCCACATCAGCACCAGTACCCCCGCGGCGGCCAGCACGAGGCCGGAAAAGCGCAGCGGCATGGCGTCGAACACGATCAGCAGGAATGCGCCGCAGGCGACATAGCACCAAGGCAGGGCGTGGTAGACCGGGCCGGGCAGGTAGCGTTTGCTTGTTTTCATGTCGATGGCGCGCCCGGTTGCCCCGGCGCGGACTTCCTTCGCATTGGCGTCCATTGTCGAGGGCGCTGGCGGGCAGGTCAAGGCAGCGTCCCCGTTCGCTTGGTGGATGCGAGCATTGCGATTTATCCAGCGACGCAACGGAGTCGGCGGCGGGCGGGCTATACTCCGGCGGTATTCAGGCGCCGGGCATGGCATCCGGCAGCCACGGCAGACGTGAAACCCGGAATCATGAACCACGAGCAAACACCGCTGGTGACCTCGGTCACCGACGTGATCGACGACTGCGCCGAACTGTCCGACCGTGCCGTGCTGGATATCGGCTGTGGGCGCGGTGGCGTGGTTCGGCACCTCGCCGCGCGTGGTGCCCGCGCCTGCGGCCTGGAGACCCGCCTGGAGCTGGTGCGCGGCGCCCGCTCGCGCGAGCGGGTCTCCGACGAATCCTACCTGGTCGGGCTTGGCCAGCAGTTGCCCTTTGCCGACCGCGCCTTCGACCTGGTGCTGTTCTGCTTCAGCCTGCACCACGTGCCCGCCGAGCGGATGCGCGCCGCGCTGGCCGAGGCAGCCCGGGTGGTGACCGACGAGGGCGTCGTGCTGGTGGTGGAGCCGGTGGCCGATGGCGACTATTTCGAGGTCATGCGACTGGTGGACGACGAGACCCGGGTGCGCGCGCTGGCGCTCCAGGCCCTGCGCGATCGTGCCGCACACGGCCTCGCCACCGAACCCGACCAGGTCTACCGGGTGCATCACCGCTTCCGCGATGCCGAGCACATGTTCGAATCCCTGGTCACGGTGGACCCGGCGAGGGCACCGATCATCGACCGGCATCGCGACGAGCTGTGCGAGCGCTTCGCCCGCCACGGGAAGCCGGACGCCGGTGGCTTCCGCTTCGAGATGGAAATGCGCGGCAACCTGCTGCGAAAGACCGCGGCGGCCTGAGCGGGGGTGTCGATCGTGTCGCGTCTTGCGTACCTGCCCTCCGCCAGCGCGAGTCGCCGTCGGCGGCCGCGACGCACCTGGCTGGGCACCGCGCTGTTCCTCGCCCTGGGCGCGGTCGCCGCCGCCAACGACGATGCCCCGGGCCTGGTCGATGCCCACATTCACTACAGCCACGATGCCTGGAAGGGGCTGCCACCCGCCGAGGCGGTGGCATTGCTGCGTCGCGCCGGGCTGCGTCGCGCCTTCGTTTCCAGTTCCAGCGACGATGGCACGCTGGCCTTGCTCGGCAATGCCCCGGACCTGATCGTGCCGGTGCTTCGCCCGTACCGGAACCGGGGCGAGCTGTCCACCTGGCTGACCGACGACAGCGTGCCGCCCATGTTGCGCGAGCGCCTGAAAAGCGGTGTCTACGCCGGCATCGGCGAGTTCCATGCCTTCGGCGACGACGTCGAACTGCCGGTCATGCGCGAGGTCATTGCCCTGGCCCGCGAGCACAACCTGTTCCTGCATGCGCATTCCGATGCCGAGGCGGTGGACCGGATCTTCGCCCAGGACCCCGATGCCCTGGTGCTGTGGGCGCATGCCGGCTTCGAGGGTCCCGAGCGCATCGCCGAGATGCTCGGCCGTCACGACAACCTGTGGGCCGACCTGGCCTTTCGCAGTGAACACGCCCCCGACGGCGAACTGGCCGAGGACTGGCAGGCGCTGTTCAGACAGTTTCCCGACCGCTTCATGCTGGGCACCGACACCTTCACGCCCGAGCGCTGGTTCTACGTCGAGGACCATGCGAAGTGGTGCCGGGACTGGCTGGACGGTCTGCCGCAGGCGCTGCGCGATGCCATCGCCTACGGCAATGCCGAGCAACTGCTGACGAGGGTGGGCAAGTGAATCCGGTTCGAATGCTTCTGCTGCCGCTGGTCCTGCTGCCAATGGCGGCGACGGCCTGTCCAACCCCGGCCGGGCATGCCACGCAACTGGACGGCGACGGCCTGTCGGTGCAACTGGCGCCGGAGCCCGCGCCGATTCCCGTGGGGCAGCACTTCGACTTCCTGGTGGAGGTCTGCCGCGACGGCGCCCCGGTGGAGGCCGAGGTCACGGTGGACGCCGACATGCCGGCCCACGGTCACGGCATGAACTACCAGCCGTCGATGACCACGCTCGGTCCGGGCAAGGTCCGCGCCAGCGGGCTGATGTTCCACATGCCCGGTACCTGGCGAGTGGTGGTCACGGTCGAGGAAGCGGCGGGTCGCCAGGTGTTCGAGTCCAGCCACAGCGTGCCCTGATTCCGTGCTGGCGCCGGCCGTTCGCAGGCAAAGTCGCCTCGCCTGCCGTGGGTTCCTGGCCGGCCTTTTCATGGCGCTGGCCTCTTCGGTATCGCCAGGCGCACTCGCCGACAGCGACGTGATCGCCTTCGACGCCGCCGAGCGCGCCATGATCCAGGCACACGGCCCCTGGCCGCCGGCGCCGTCGGTGGATGTCGGCAACCGCTACTCCGGCCGACCGCAGGCCATCGATGTCGGCCGTCGACTGTTCCACGACGCGCGCTTGTCCAACACCCCGGGCCTGGCCTGTGCCGTCTGCCACCAGCGGGAACGGGGTTTCGCCGACAACCGCACCGTGGGCGCCGGGCGTCGCCTGCTCGACCGCAACACGCCGTCCTTGCTCAACCTGCGTTACCAGCGCTGGTTCGGCTGGGACGGCGGCAGCGACAGCCTGTGGGCACAGAGCATCCGGCCAATCCTCGACCCGCGGGAGATGAATGCCGATGCCCGCTCGGTGCGTGCCCTGCTGGGCGGCGAGGACTACCACGAGGCGGTGGCGGCTCTCGCCCCCGTGCCGGTGGAGACGATGGACGACGACGCCGTGCTGGCCCTGGTCGGCAAGCTGCTGGCGGCCTTCCAGGAGACCCTGGTGACGCCGCCCACCGCCTTCGATGCCTTCCGCGAGGCATGGCTGGCCGGGGACATGACCGCCGCGGCCCGCTACCCGCTGGCCGCCCAGCGTGGCCTGAAACTGTTCACCGGGCGCGGTCGCTGCAGCCTGTGCCACTTCGGGCCCACGTTCAGCAACGGTGAGTTCGCCAACATCGGCATTCCCCACCGCACCGCCGACGGCGGCGTCGACCGCGGCCGGCTGGCCGGGCTGCGCCGGCTTGCGTCCAGCGTGTTCTCGTTGACCGGCCCGTACAACGACGATGCCAGTGGCGCCAATGCCCTGCCGACCCGCCACCTGCGATATCGCCACGATGCCTTCGGCGAATTCCGCGTGCCCGGCCTGCGTGGCGCCGTGGACACCGCGCCGTACATGCACAACGGCTCGCTGGCCACGCTGCACGACGTGGTGGGGCACTACAACGACCCGGACATGGAGCGGCTGCACGTCCACGGCGAACGCATCCTGGAGCCCCTCGGCCTCGACGAGGACGGCATCGCCGACCTGGTTGCCTTTCTCGAAAGCCTGTCCGCGCCGCCGCCGGCACAGTCGTCGCGGCTAGCGCCCGGGCAGGTAGTCGATGCCGACCAGGAACAGCGGCACGGTGAGTAGCGACAGCGTGGTCGAGACCACGATGGTGGTGGAGGAGGCCAGCACCTGGGTGCCGTACTGCCGCGCCACCACGTAGACGGTCACCGCCACTGGCAGGGAGGCGGCGATCAGCGCCGGGCGCACCCAGGAAGGGTCCACCGAGAACACCCGGGTCAGGGCCAGCCACAGCACCAGCGGGTGCACCAGCAACTTGATCACCGTCACCAGGATGGCCGGGGACAGGGTGCCGCCCAGGGGCTTGCCGCGCAGGCTGCAGCCCATGGCGAACAGGGCACAGGGTGCGGCGGCGGCGGCGAAGATGTCGAGAAAGCCGCCGAACATGCGCGGCATGGGCAGCGCGGCCAGCGACCATCCCGCGCCCAGTGCCGAGGCGATGATGAGGGGATTGCGGGCCGTGCCGCGCAGTGCCTGCCAGCCGCCGTGGAAGAGTCCCTTGCGCTCGGTGGCCTGGCCGGACTCGACGATGGCCGACACCAGAGGCACCATCACCGCCAGGTCGATGATCAGCGACACCACCACCGGTACCGAGGCCCCCTGGCCGAGCAGCACCACGACGATGGGAATGCCCATGTAGCCGGTGTTGCCGTAGACCGAGCCCATGGCCAGTATCGCGGTATCGCCGCGATCGCGCCGCCACAGCCACTTCACCAGCAGGTAGGTGGCGGCGAACAGGCACACCGAGACCGCCGTGTAGGCGGTGACGAAGCTGCCCTGGAAGCGTTCGGCAAGGTCCGAGCGCGCCATCATCGAGAACAGCAGGGCCGGCAGGGCGAAGTAGAGCACCAGGTTGTTGATGCCGCGTTGTCCGTCCTCGCCGATCAGCCGCGCACCGAAGTAGCCGCAGCCGATCACGGCGAAGAACGGCACCACCAGGGAGAGCACGTCGATCACCGTTGGTCCTCCGCGCATGCCCGTCGATACATCAGTTCAACCTTATCTACTTGATCAAAAACCGTGAGTGTTCATGATGATGATGCGCAGATAGAGTGATTCCCGACGAAACATCGTCGAACACCGGGATATTTCGCACCCCAACTGGAGGTCACATGAACTGTCTGCCGTCACACCACTCCGTCCAGGATGCTCATCACCCCGCGCGCCGCGAAGCGCTGTCGCGACTGCCGATGGCCGACGCGGCCGCCCTGCGCAGGCAGCTGGCCGCGCTGGTCGACCAGGGGCTGCGCCCGGTGGTCGAGCACGTCGAGCCGGAGCATGTCTACGGACCGACCTGGTATGCGTGGCGGCTGCCCGACACCGCCGAATCCAACGTTGAGCAGCTGCTCGACGAGGTACGCGCCTGCCGCGCCGTGCACCCGCACGACCACGTGCGCCTGGTGGGCTACGATCGCCGCACCCGTTCCCGCGGCGCCCCGATGATGGTGTACCGCGCCGCCGGCCGCTGATGCCGCCGGCGGCCGCGGCCGCCGAGGTGCGCATGGCATCGCCATGCGCACCGTCTTTCACGGCTGGAGCAGGGCGCCGATGTCGCTTTGCAGGTTCTTCAGCCAGCCATAGGGCACCGCCGGGGCGGCGCCTTCCTGCCGGGGTCCGTCGTAGGTGGCATCCGAGAACAACGTGGCCAGGCCATCGGCAATGACGATGTTCACCCGGGCATCGTAGTCACGATGCGCGAGGTGGCCAACGACCTCCTCGTCGCTGCGCGAAACCACCTCCCACTTGCGCCCGCGCAACGCCTTTTCCGCGGCATCGGCCACCGCCGCCGACGATACGCCCTGCGGCACCACCACGGTGAGCGGCGCGTCGTTGTACTGCTCGGCGGACAGTTCGCCGACCCGTCCGCCGCCACAGGCGGCGAGCAGCACGGTGAGCGCGGCAACCACGACGACAATCCCTCGTTTCCCTTTCATCTGCAGATCTCCTTCAGTGTGAACAACGAAGTTGTGGGCGGGGCAACTGCCCCGCGCGAATGGTAGCACGGCGCCGCCGGGACGAATCAGTCGCCGCGGTCCGCCGGCAGCACCAGGTTGAGCACGATGGCGACAATGGCCGACAGGCCGATGCCCTGCAGGCTGAAGGTATCGGTGCCAAGCGACATGCCGCCGATGCCGAAGACCAGCGCGATGGACACGATCACCAGGTTGCGTGGCCGCGACAGGTCGCGTCCGTCCTTGACCAGCGTGTTCATGCCGATGGCGGCGATGGCGCCGAACAGCAGGATCAGGATGCCGCCCATGACCGGGGTCGGAATGGTGCCGAGGAAGGCGCCGAGCTTGCCGGAAAACGAGGCCACGATGGCGAAGACCGCGGCGATGATCATGATGGTGGGGTTGAATGCCCGGGTCAGCGCCACCGCCCCGGTCACCTCCGAGTAGGTGGTGTTGGGCGGTCCACCGACCAGCGCCGCCGCGCTGGTGGCGACACCGTCGCCGAGCAGGGTGCGGTGCAGGCCGGGCTTCTCGACGTAGTTGCGGTTGGTGACGCCGCCGATGGCCAGCATGTCGCCGATGTGCTCGATGGCCGGGGCGATGGCGACAGGAACGATGAACAGGATGGCCTGCCAGCTGAACTCGGGCATGACGAACTGCGGTACCGAGAACATCGGCGCGGCGGCGATCGGCGACAGGTCGACCAGGCCCATCATCGCGCTCAGGCCGTAGCCGACCACCACGCCGACCAGGATCGGCACCAGGCGCAGCAGGCCGCGGGCGGCGATGGCGGTCAGCACCGTGGCCAGCAACGAGAGCATGGAGATGATCATCGCCTTGTTGCCGTCGACCAGCACCGCGGCGCCGTCGCCGGTCTTGCCCAGCGCCAGGTTGATGGCCACCGGCGCCAGCGACAGGCCGATGACCATGATCACCGGGCCGATCACCACCGGCGGCAGCACGCGGGCAATGAAGCCGGGGCCGCGCACCGCGATGACAGCGCTGAGAATGATGTAGACCACACCTGCCGCGCACAGGCCGGACAGGGTGGCCGGGATGCCCCAGGTCTGGACTCCGTAGATGATCGGCGCGATGAAGGCGAAGGAGGAGGCGAGGAAGATGGGAATCTGCCGGCCGGTGACGAGGTGGAAGATCAAGGTGCCGGCGCCGGCGGTAAACAGCGCCACGCTGGCGTCCAGCCCGGTCAGGATGGGGACCAGGACCAGTGCGCCGAAGGCCACGAACAGCATTTGGAACCCGACCACGACCTGTTTCAGCGGGCCCATCTCTAGTGTCGACATTGCATCACCTCGTTGCTCTTGTTATCGATGGCGTTCCCTGCCGGAATGTACCGGGCATGCCTGGCCCGGCGGGTGTGGCACGGCATCCGGGGCGCCGCGCCGGGGCTACTTGTACGGGTCCGCCGCGTCGCGCAGTCCGTCGCCGAAGAAGTTGAAGGCGAGGATGGTGACGATCACCGGCAGCACCGGGAACATCAGCCACGGGTAGAGGGCGACCACGTTGATGTTCTGTGCTTCGTTGAGCAGCACGCCCCAGCTGGTTACCGGTGGGCGCAGCCCGAGGCCGAGGAAGGACAGCGCGGTCTCGCCGAGAATCATCGCCGGAATCGACAGCGAGGCCGAGGCGATCAGGTGGGAAAGGAAGCCGGGCAGCAGGTGGCGGAAAATGATGCGCTTCGGCCGCGCCCCCATCATCGAGGCCGCCGTGCAGTAGTCCTCCTCGCGCAGCGACAGCAGCTTCGAGCGCACTGCCCGCGCCAGCCCGGTCCAGTCGAGCAGGGCGAGAATCACGGTGATGCCGAGGAAAATCAACAGCGGACTCCACTTCACCGGCAGGATGGCGGACAGCGCCATCCACAGCGGCAGCTCGGGAAAGGAACGCAGGATCTCGATGATGCGCTGGATGATGTTGTCGACCAGGCCGCCGTAGTAGCCGGCGATGCCGCCGATGACGATGCCGAGGGTGAAGCTGATGATGATGCCGATCAGGCCGATGGTCAGCGAGATGCGCGCACCGTAGAAGGTCCGCGAAAGCAGGTCCCGGCCGAGCCGGTCGGTGCCGACGAAGTAGGCGGTGCCGCCCTCGGCCGGACAGACCAGGTGAAAGGTGGACGGGACGAGGCCCCAGAATTCGTAGGGGTCGCCGCTGCAGAAGAAGCGCAGTTTCTGCACCTTGTTCTCGTCGATGGTGTACTCGCGCTTGAGCGTGGCCATGTTCAGCTTGAACTGGTAGCCATAGACGAAGGGGCCGACGAACTCGCCCTGGTGAAACAGGTGAATGCCCTGTGGCGGCGCGTAGATGTACTGCGCGTCGCGGGACTCGAGGTTGTACGGTGCCAGCACTTCGGCGAAGACCACGCAGAAGTACAGCATCAGCAGGATCACGCCGGAAAACAGCGCCAGCTTGTGACGCTTGAGTTTCCACCACATCAGCTTCCACTGCGAGGCCAGGTAGAAGCGCTCCTGCTCGGGGCTGAGCTTCTCGATGGAATGCGCATCGAAGGGCGCGCCGGAAACGAAGTGTTCGAGCTTGCGGAAGCGGGACTCGATCATTTCGACGCACCTCCCTGCAGCCGGATGCGCGGATCCAGCATCGCCAGCAGGAGGTCGGAAACCAGCACGCCGACCACCGTGAGGGTGGCGAGGAACATCAGGAAGGAACCGGCCAGGTACATGTCCTGGCTTTGCAGGGAACTGAGCAGCATCGGCCCGGTGGTGGGCAGCGACAGCACCACGGCGACGATCTCCGCGCCGGAGATGATGCTCGGCAGGATGGTGCCGATGTCGGCAATGAAGAAGTTCAGGGCCATGCGCAGGGGGTACTTGCGCACCAGCTTGCCCTCGGGCAGGCCCTTGGCGCGACCGGTGGTGACGTACTGCTTCTGCAACTCGTCGAGCAGGTTGGCGCGCAGTCGCCGGATCATGCCCGCGGTGCCCGAGGTGCCGATCACCACCACCGGAATCCACAGGTGCTCGAGGATCGACTTGATCTTGCCGAAGCTCCACGGCTGGTCGATGTAGGACGGGTCCATCAGCCCGCCGATGGAGGTGCCGAAGTAGACGTTGGCCAGGTAGAGCATCACCAGCGCGAGCAGGAAGTTCGGTGTCGCCAGGCCGATGAAGCCGAGAAAGGTCAGGCCGTAGTCGCCCCAGCTGTACTGGTGGGTGGCCGAGTAGACGCCGATGGGGAAGGCCACCGCCCAGGTGAACAGGATGGTGACCAGCGACACGATCACGGTCAGGAACATGCGGTCGCCGACCACGTCGGCCACCGGCAGCTCGTACTCGAAGGAGTAGCCGAGGTCGCCGTGCAGGAAGCCGGTGACCCAGACCAGGTACTGTTCCCACAGCGGCTTGTCGAGTCCGTATTCCTCGCGCAGGAACTCGATGCGACGCTCGTCCACCGACTCGCCCTGGGAGCGCAGTTCGGCGATGTGGGTCTCCAGGTAGTCGCCGGGTGGAAGCTGGATGATGACAAAGACGATGATGCTGATCGCCAGCAGCGTCGGCACCATCAGCAGCAGTCGGCGCAGGACGTAGCTCAGCATGAGATGCTGCCGGTCAGGGTGCTTGTGCCGACCGTACGGGTCACTGCGCGTACCAGAACGTTTCCGGGTGGTAGACGCCGAAGTACGCACCCGGCTCCCAGCCGTAGATGCCTTCCACGGGCACGTTGTTCAGGGCGTTGTTCACCACCACCGGCTGCAACACGCCGGAGACGACGCCGATGGCGAAGACCTCGTTCTTGTGGATGTCGAGGATCTCCCGCCAGGCGGCCCGGCGGGCCTCGTTGTCGGTGGCGTTCTGCCACTGGTGCTTCAGTTCCATCAGCCGTCGCGCGCTGTCCAGGTCTGGCGCCTCGCCGGCGCCACCGCCGGTTTCGAAGTGCTGTCCCCACTTCGGCCACTGCAACTGGTCCTGGGCCACGGGCACGAACTCGTTGGGACTGGTGCCGGCGGTGGGCAGGCCGTTGTCGACGCCCGACCACACCGACATCATCGCCTCGCCGGAGAACACGCGATCTCGGAACACCTCGCGCTGGGAGGGCTTGATGAAGATCTTCACGCCGACCTTCAGCCAACTGTCGTGAATCAGTTCCAGCACGTCGGTCTGCTCGGTGCTCTCGCCGGCGGTGTGCACCACGATTTCCAGCGGCCGACCGTCGCTCATCAGGCGAATGCCCTCGGCATTGCGTTCGCCAAGACCGATCTCGTCGAGCAGGGCGTTGGCCTTGTCCGGTTCGTAGCCGGCCCAGGTCTTCTGCAGTTCCGGGGTGAACAGCGGGCTGGCCGGCAGCACCGTGTTGGCACTTTCCTGGGCGAGGCCGAAGTAGACCACGTTGTTGATCTCTCCACGGTCCACCGCCAGCGACAGGGCGCGGCGGAAGCGCGCGTCCCGGGCCAGCGCGCGCCAGGTCTCGTCGCTGCTGTTGAGGTTGGGGTACAGGGCGATCTGGGCGCCGGTACCCTTCTGCCACAGGCGCACGCCGTAGCCGTTGCGCTCCTCGCCCTCCTTCAGGAAGGTGTAGTTGTCCAGGCGCAGGTAGCGGGCCTGCAGGTCGGCCTCGCCGGAACCGGTCTTGGCCGGGATCAGGCTCTTGCTGACCACGTTGACCACGACCTGGTCGACATAGGGCAGCTGGCGACCCTCGGGGTCAACCCGGTGGTAGAACGGGTTGCGCCGGAAGACGAAGCGTTCCGAGGGAGACTCGGTGGTGTTGACCCATGGCTGCAGCACCGGCAGGTCGATGTTGGTGGCGCGGTACTGGCGGGACATGCGCGTGTGCAGGCTGGCCCAGTTGCGCACCGCGGCATCGCGCACCATCGCCTCGAGGGTGGCCGGGTCCGCGTACTTCTCGTGAAACTGCTTCATGTAGTGCGCCGGCTGGTAGATGTACAGCGGTCGCGCACCGGCCAGGGCAGGCAGGAAGTAGGGGTTGGGCTTGCTCCAGGCATAGCGCACGGTGAGCGCATCGGGAAAGCTGACCTCGGGCAGTTCGCCCTCGATGAGCAGGTTCTTCTCCGGTCCGAAGGGCGACAGCGCCTCGTTGCCGGCCACGTCCTCCCAGTAGTAGCGGAAGTCCTCGCTGGTGAAGGGGGCGCCGTCCGACCACTTGTGACCGGGGCGCAGGTGCAGGGTGAAAATGCGTTCTTCTTCGACCTCCACCGACTCGAGCAGGTCGGGTTGCAGTTCGAAGGCGCGGTCGTAGACCACCAGGCGGGCATAGCCGTAGACGTTGACCATGCGCACGTCCTGGCTGGTGGCCATCAGCATGCGCATGGTGCCGCCGTAGCGGCCGCTGGCGAGACCGGCGGCATCGAAGTCGATCATCCGCGGGCGCTCGGGCAGCCGCTCGGCCATCGGCGGCAGTTCGCCGGCGGCGACACGCTCGGCCAGCGACGGGATTTCCTCGGCGGCGGCCGACGGCGTGGAAGCCGCCGCCAGCAGGGCGGCGGCGAGTAAGGCAACGGGTCTCATCTAGCCAAGCTCCCCCGGGTTGGTGTCGGGTCGCGCCCGCACGTAGTGTTGATCGCCGATGTGGACCAGCCGGCTGCCGTGCTCCGGGTCCGCGGAAAAGGGCGCCGGCCATGACGACGGGTCCGACGCGCGGTTCTTGTAGATGCGTTCGAAATCCAGCTGCCGCTCCAGTTCCGGGAAGGGCACCGCGGACAGCAGCGCCTGGGTATAGGGGTGCACCGGGTTGGCGAAGATCTGTTCCCGGGGCGCCACTTCCACCAGCTTGCCCTTGCACATCACGCTGATGCGGTCGGAGACGTAGTCCACCACCGCCAGGTTGTGGGAGACGAACAGGTAGGTCAGGTTGAGCTCGGCCTGCAGGTCCTTGAGCAGGTTGAGGATCTGCGCCTGGATGGAGACGTCCAGGGCCGACACCGGCTCGTCGCAGATGATCACGTCCGGTCGCAGCGCCAGGGCGCGGGCAATGCCGATGCGCTGGCGCTGGCCGCCGGAAAAACTGTGCGGGTAGCGGGACAGGAAGCGCGGATCGAGTCCCACCAGGCGCATCAGTTCCTTGACCAGCTCGGCCTGGTAGGCCTCGTCGCCGACCTGGTGAATGACCAGCGGCTCGCGGACGATGTCGTAGACCGTCATGCGCGGGTTCAGCGAGCTGAACGGATCCTGGAAAATGATCTGCATGCGGGTGCGGAACCGGAACAGGGCCTCGTCGTCGAGGGTGTGCACGTCGATGGCCTCGTTGCCATCGTAGAACAGCACCTGGCCCTGGTCCGGGGTCAGCGCACGCATGGCGATCTTGCTCAGGGTGGTCTTGCCGCAGCCGCTCTCGCCGACCAGCCCCATGCATTCGCCCTTGTTCACGGTGAGGCTGACATCGTCCACCGCGCGGACTTCCTGTGCCTGCGAACCGAACCAGCCCTCGCTTCGAATGGAGAAGGCCTTGACGATGTTGACCAGTTCCAGGTGCCGGGTCTCGTGCACCTCGCCGGCATCGCCACGGGGCTTGAAGTGCTCGCCGAGCTGGTACTCGATCTCCCGCACCGGCACCAGGCGTTCGCCCTTCTTCATGTCGAAGTGCGGCACCGCCTTGAACAATGCCTGCAGGTAGGGATGCTCCGGGGCACGGTAGATGTCGCCGGCACTGCCGCGCTCCATGATCTCGCCGTGGTACATCACCACCACCTCCTCGGCGACGTTGGCGACCACGCCGAGATCGTGGGTGATCAGCAGTACCGCCATGCCGAGCTCGCCCTGCAGTTCGCGCACCAGGTGCAGGATCTGCGCCTGGATGGTGACGTCCAGCGCGGTGGTGGGCTCGTCGGCAATCAACAGCGCCGGTCGGCAGATCAGCGCCAGCGCGATCATCGCCCGCTGGCGCAGCCCGCCGGACAACTCGAAGGGATAGGTCTTCAGCGCCCTGGCCGGGTCCGGGAAGCCGACCAGGCCGAGCATCTCCCGGGTCAGCTTCATGCCTTCCTCGCGGCTGGCGTCGCGATGCAGGAACAGGGCCTCGCTGACCTGGTCGCCGATGGTGTGCAGGGGCGACAGCGACACCATCGGTTCCTGGAAGATCATCGAGATCACGCCGCCGCGGATCGATCGCATGGTGGCGCTGGCCGGCTTCAGCGCGGCCAGGTCGAGGTCTTCGTGGGCCACCGTGTTGAGCATGATCTGGCCACCGCTGACGCGGGCGATCTTCGGCAGGATGCCGAGAATGGCCTGGGCGGTGACCGACTTGCCGGAACCGGACTCGCCCACCAGCGCCACCGTGCTGCCGGGCATGATGTCGAAGGAGATCCCGCGCACTGCCTGGATGACGCCGCCGTGGACGGCGAACTCGACCGAAAGGTCCCGGATGTCAAGCAGTGGTTTCACGGTGACGGGTGGACAGTGCGCAAGGTCTCAGCCCCCGCGTCGGACGAGGGCAAGCAGTTCGTCTGGATAATCGGTAATGATACTGTCTATCCCTGAACTTATCAGTCTTTTCATGTCTTCCGGACGGTTGACCGTCCAGGCATGCACGGCGAGCCCCTGCTCGTGGGCCTCGTCGATGTCGGCCGTGGTGAGGTCGCGGAAGTCGCTGGCCCAGTAGTCTACCCCCATCGCATGCACCATGGCAGGCATGGAACCGCGAAAATCGCATAAGGCGTAGCGACCGGTCCACGGTGACGGCGTGGCGCCGTCGCCGATGGTGTCGAAGTCGGACTGCCGCGCGCTGAGCGCGCCGGTGGTGAGGTTGTCGTCGAGCTGGCGAACCGCCGCCACCACCGGCCAGTGAAACGATTGCACCGTGACCTGCTCCACCAGCCGGTGTCGATGCACCGCCTCCACCACGTGGTGGGCGAAGCGCCCGGCATCGAGGTCACGTTGCAACGGGTCGCACTTGATCTCGATGTTGATGCTGACCGCCGGGTGGGCATCAACCAGCGCCGCCACCTCGTCGAAGGTGGGAATGCGCTCGCCGTCCACCGCCTGCTGGCGCGGAAACCGGCGGGCGTAGTCGCTGCCCGGACGCATTCGACCGACGTCGAAGCGTCGCACCTCGGCCAGCGACAGCTCGCGCCAGGGAATGCGCCGCGCAAGCCAGCGGCCGTCGCCGTCGCGGACCAGGTCCGGGTGGGTGGTGTCGTCGTGCACCACGATGAGCACGTCGTCGCCGGTCAGGTTGAGGTCGATCTCCAGTCGATCGACGCCGGCGTGGATGGCGTACAGAAAGGAGGCCAGGGTGTTTTCCGGCCGCATGCCGCGGGCGCCCCGGTGTCCCTGGGCAATGATTCGTCCTGCCGGGTACATCGTCGGTGTCGTTAAACCTGGTGTGTCGTTCCGCGAACGGTGTTGCCGATTGCGCCCACGGGCCGACCCGGTTCGATCACCGTCCGGCGGCGCAGCCCTCGGGCTTGAACACCCGTTGGCGCGATGCGGGATGGCGCGGCCAATGCCGTGCCGGACGAATCGGCCTGGTCACCAGGTTGCCACCGCAGTTGGGGCAGGTGCCGGCCAGCCTGTCGCTGGCACACTCGGCGCAGAAGGTGCATTCGAAGCTGCAGATTCGCGCGTCCGGGCTGTCCGCCGGCAGGTCCTTGTCGCAACATTCGCAGTTGGGGCGCAGTTCGAGCATGTGAGCGGTTCGCGGGCAGAAGGGGGAGGGCCGCCGGGCAATCCCGCGGCCGCCGTCTACAGGGCCTGCATTGTCTGCTACAGTGGCCCGCCGTTCAATAGCGAGCCGTGCCATGACCGTCGATGATTCGCCGGCGCGGCGGTTCGATGCCCTCGCGCGGACCCTGTCCGTGGCCGGCTTCGACCTCGTCTCCAGCATCGCCGTGGATGCGCTGCCCGCGCCGTTGTCCACGGACATCGCCGCCGACGCTGCCGCCCGGGGTCTTCACCTCGACCGACCGCTGTCGGTGGTGGTGATCGGCAATCGCGGCGGCCGCTTCTGGTCTTCCCTCGTGCGCGACGAAGTCCGTGCCGACCACCCGGTGGACCAGTACAGCCGGCGGGTGACCGAGGCCGCGCTGCCGGCACTTCGACCGGCCCGCTCGGTGCTGGTCTATCCGGGCGACTGTCGCTTCTCCCTGCTTGCCCTCGGCCATGTCCTCGGCTGGGGGGCGCCGTCCTGGCTCGGGGTGTCCATCCACCCCGCCTTCGGCACCTGGTTCGCCTACCGCGCGGTGGTGGTGACCGACGCGGTGCTGCCGCGCCGGGTGCTCGACCCGGGCGAGGACGCCTGTGCCGCCTGTCCCGGCCACGACTGCCTGGCCGCCTGTCCGGTGGATGCGCCGGGGCCGCCCGGCCACTTCGCCCTGTCGCGCTGCATCGACTACCGTCTCGCCGACGCTTCCCCATGCGCCGAGCGCTGCCTGGCCCGGGAGGCCTGCCCGGTGGGCCAGGGTCACCGCTATCCCGAGGACCTGGTTGCCCATGTCTACCGTCGTTCTCTGGCCTCCATTGCCCGCTGGGCGGACGAGGGCCGTTCGCCGGGCTAGCGGGGCGTCGTTATAATGAAGCGACTTCAGGATGCACACGGGCCGGACCGCGCGCGGGCCGGGGCAGGGCATCCACGTCGCAACACCGATCGAGCAAGCCCGAGTCCATGTGCACATTGAGCCGTCCCCACGCCAAAGGCCACCTGCCTTCCCTCGTCCTGGCCGCGCTGGCCCTGGTCGTGACGCCGTCGGCGCCCGCCCAGGACGAGCCGATGAGCCGCGCGCTCACCGCCTACGAGGCCGGCGAGTACCAGCAGGCGCTGGAAATCTGGCTGCTGCGGGCCTACGAGGGGGATGCCGAGGCCCAGTTCCGGCTTGGACAGATGTTCGCCGACGGCACCGGCACGGTGGCCGACCCTGCCGAGGCCGCCTACTGGTACACCCGCTCCGCCGAGCAGGGCAATGCCGCCGCCCAGTACGCCCTGGGCAATGCGTGGTTTCACGGCGCCGGCGTCAATCCCGACCGGGCGCAGGCCATGGAATGGTGGCAGCTCGCCGCCGAGAACGGACATGCCGAGGCCCAGTACCAGCTTGGCCGCGCCTATTTCTACGGGTTCGACCTGGCCCAGGATTCCCGCCAGGCGATGACCTGGTTCACCCGCGCCGCCGACAACGGCAGCGAGCCGGCACGGGAGTTTCTCGGCCGCATCGGCAGCGCCGGCGACGCCGCCGCCGAGTGGACCGGCTACGGCCGGGTGGGGGATCGTGCCATCTGGGTATACGCCTCCTTCAATCGGCTGTCGCCGATCCTGCGCAAGCTCGATCCCGGCGACCTGGTGCGGGTCATCGGCCGTCGCGGTGGCTGGTTCCGGGTGCAGGTGCCCGGCGGCGTGCCGGTGTGGCTGCCCACCGACAGCATCGCCGCGGTGGAGGACGGGCACCGGGTGGTCGGCGTGGGCGTGCAGGCGCGGCCCGATCCCAACTTCGACCCGGACGTGAAACCGGTCGGCATGTTTCTCGACGGCGACCGGGTGGTGCCGCTGGAAACCCGCGGCGACTGGGTGCGGGTGCACAGCCCCGAGTCGATCAGCGGCTGGGTGGAGGCCATCGACGTGGTCGAGGAGGGCGGCATGGAAGCGGTGCTCGACGAGGAATGGACCAGCGCCGGTGAAGAGGTGCTGGCCGCGCTGGACGCGGAGGGACGCGCCAGCGTGGTGCTGCCCTCGCCGGCGGACGTGTCCGCCGCCGCGCCGGCGCCGGCCGCCGTCGAGGTTGACAGCGGCGCCACGGATACGGCGGACGGCGACGGCGACGGCGACGGCGACGGCAGTCCGGCAGGTGCGGCGGAGGAGGCGCCGGTCGAGTTCGCGGCGAACACCGAAGACGATGCCACCGAGACCCGGGCCACGCCGGCCGAGGGTGTCGCCACCGAGGTGGCGGCGGGGGCGTCCGGGCAGGCGCCGGAGGCGGAGCCGGCGACGTCGGGCCAGCCGCCGGAGACGGTGGCCGAGACACCGCCCACGCCGGCGGCAGCGACCGTGGTCGAGCCGCTGGCGACCGCCTCGACCCCGGCCACGCAGGCCGAGGTGGCGGTGGGCGACTACCTGCGCATCGGTCCCGGGGGCGGGTCCCTGTATGCCCGCGACCGGCTCAGCTCCGCGCGCATCGAACGCATGCCCGCCGGGCTGTTGCTGCGGGTGGTCGGCCGCAGCGACGACTGGGTGGAGGTCGAGGTGCCCGGCGGACTGCCGCTGTGGATCTACAGCCGGTTCATCGAGCACGACGGGCAAAGCGGCCGCATCACTGGCCAGGGCGTGCGCGCGCGGCCGCTGCCGTCCACCTCCAGCAACTCGCAGCCTATCGGCGTCTACCCCCAGGGCGCGACGGTGCGCGTGATCTCCGAGTCCGACCAGTGGGTACGCATCCGCGCGCCGGAAAACCTGGCCGGCTGGTCGCCCCTGGAAGGGTTGGTCACCGTCGACCTCGACGATGATGCGGTCGCTGCCGAGTGGCAGCAGCAGGGCAATGGCGCGGTGACCGGTGTCAGCGGAACGCTGGCCCGGGTTGCCGAGCCGGTGCGCGACGAGTCGCAGACCGGCGACGTCACCGCCACGGTGGAGCCCGCCGCGAGCGAGGCGGTGGCGGAGTCCGCGGCCACCCGGGTGGCATTCGGACGACAGGCCGATGCCGGGACCCCGGCCGGCGATGAAGCCGAGACCGGGCCGGAGACGGGTGCCGCCGCCGAGCCGGTGGTAGCCGCCGACGGCGCGGCCGAGCGCGCGGCGATGATCCGGGAGACGCCGCTGGTGGACGTCGATGTCGAGGCGGCGCCGCCGTCGGTGGCGGTGTTTGCGCCCGACGACGAAGTCGCCGCCCGGGCGTCCACGTCCGAGCCGGTGGCGCTCGACACGGCGGTCGAGGCCAGCGCGGAAGCCGTCGCCGGCGACGCCGTCGGCGGCGATGCCGGGCCTGTCGACACGGTGGATGCCTTGGACACGGGCACGGCCATGGTCGAGCAGGCGCCGGCACGGGAAACCGCTGCCGCCCTGGTGGCGGCCGACACCGTCCAGGCCACCGGGAGCGGCGCCGAAGAAGCCCGGGCGCA
>CAYGJZ010000049.1:0-31548 GCA_964350265.1 uncultured Gammaproteobacteria bacterium
AGCCGATGGTCCACATGCCGCGGTTGATCTCGCGCAGGATGTCCTCGATGTTGGGCTCGTCGTTCTCCACCGCGATGTTCTTGCACAGCTGGTCGGCGAAGCCGAGCTTGTTGGCCAGCTTGTACATGATGGTCTGGTCAGGGAGCGATTCGAACACCGGCTCGATGACCTTGCTGCGCCACTGCAGCGAGCGGTTGGACGCGGTGACCGAGCCGTAGGTCTCGAACTGGGTCGCAGCCGGCAGCAGGTAGACGCCGTCGGTGCGGTCGTGCATGACTGCCGACACGGTCGGGTAGGGATCGACGATGACCAGCAGCTCCAGCTGCTCGAAGGCCTTCTTCATCTCCTTGCCACGGGTCTGGCTGTTCGGCGCATGACCCCAGAAGAACATCGCCTTGACGTTGTCCTTCTGCGCGATGTTGGCCTTGTCCTCGAGCACGCCGTCGATCCAGCGAGACACCGGGATGCCGGCGGTGTTCATCGGCATCAGGTCCTTGTCGCCGCTCTTCTCGTAGCTGGCGCTGTCGAACTGCCCCTTCAGCCACTCGTAGTCCAGGTCCCAGACCGTGGACCAGTGCTTCCACGCGCCCTCCGACAGGCCGTAGTAGCCCGGCAGGTCGTGGGACAGCACGCCAAGGTCGGTGGCACCCTGCACGTTGTCGTGACCGCGGAAGATGTTGGCGCCGCCACCGGACACGCCGACGTTGCCCAGCGCAAGCTGGAAGGCGCAGTAGGCGCGGGTGTTGTTGTTGCCGATGGTGTGCTGGGTACCGCCCATGCACCAGATGAAGGTGCCCGGGCGGTTGTCGGCCATGGCCTTGGCCGCGGCGCGCACCTGCCCTGCCGGCACCCCGGTGACACGCTCGGTTTCCTCCGGCGTCCACTTGGCCACTTCGGCGCGGACATCGTCCATGCCGTAGACGCGCTGGCGGATGAACTGCTTGTCTTCCCAGCCGTTCTCGAAGATGTGCCACAGCATGCCCCAGATGATCGGCACGTCGGTGCCGGGGCGGATCTGCAGGAAGTGGTCGGCATGGGCCGCGGTGCGGGTGAAACGCGGATCGATGACGATCATCGGCGCGTTGTTCTCTTCCTTGGCCTTGAACAGGTGCTGCATCGCCACCGGGTGCGCCTCGGTCGGGTTGGAACCGATCAACAGCATGGCGCGGGAGTGGTGAATGTCGTTGTAGGAGTTGGTCATGGCGCCGTAGCCCCAGGTGTTCGCGACACCGGCCACGGTGGTGGAGTGGCAGATGCGCGCCTGGTGGTCGACGTTGTTGGTGCCCCACATGGCCGCGAACTTGCGGAACAGGTAGGCCTGCTCGTTGTTGTGCTTGGCCGAGCCAAGCCAGTACACCGAGTCCGGCCCGGAGGCTTCGCGGATGGCGAGAACCTGGTCACCGATCTCCTCGATGGCCTGCTCCCAGGAGACCCGCTCCCACTTGCCGTTGACCAGCTTGGTGGGATACTTCAGGCGACGCTCGCCGTGACCATGCTCACGCACCGAGGCGCCCTTGGCACAGTGTGCACCGCGGTTGAAGGGATGGTCGAAGGCCGGCTCCTGGCCGGTCCACACGCCGTTCTGCACCTCGGCGATGATGCCGCAGCCCACCGAGCAGTGGGTGCACACGGTGCGCGCGGTGGTGGTGGCCGCACCGGAGGTGGTGGCCGCCTGCGCCTTCTTCATCATCACCGGGCTGAAGCTGGTGGCCAACGCGGCGCCGCCGGCCGCGAGGCCGGAGTTGCGCAGGAAGGCGCGCCGATCCATCCCCAGTCCACCGGAACGCGAAGCTTGCGCGGCGCGTTCCACCACGGCAGGTTCAACGACCTGCGACGAGAGTTTCTTCAGTTTCATCGAATGCCTCCGGAAGTAATGACCTGGCGCCCTAGGCGAGGCTCTTGTAGTAGTCGGAAATGTGCCGGGTGACCCGGTAGTTCTCCTCCTTCGCCTCGACCTTGTCGACGGCGGCCTCCTCGGCCAGTGCCGTGGCCGGCAGCGTGGCGGCGATGGTGGCGCCGGCTCCGGCGGCAGCGGAACGACGCAGGAACTCGCGTCGTGCCTGCTTGGCGATTGGCTTGCGCGTGGCTGGCTTGGTCATGGATCGTATCCTCCTGGTCAATGGTTACGATGTCGGTAATCGTTGAACGGTCCGGCTCTCCCGGTGTTGTCCGTCTCCCCTGCGCGGTCGTGCCGCCGGGGTCGTGCGCCGTGTTCCGGCATTCATGCCTGCATCTGCAGGTACTCTCTCTCGAAGGCGGTGAACGACGCGCCGAAGCGCGCCACCGCCCGGTAGAACGATGCCGATTTCGCCGACGACAGGTCGGCGAAGAATCGCTCGATCCACGGCGCCATGTGCCTGGAGAAGAAAACCCGCTGACGATCCATCGAGTCGTCTTCGCCCAGCAACATGGCCATGACTTCGCACAATGCGCCGACGTGATCCTCCGGGTCACGATTCGACGCCTCGCGCTCGAATCCCAGGCGCTTGAGGTCCGTGCGCAGTTCGCCCAGTGGCCGCTCCATCAGGAAGCCGGTCAGGTACCAGGAGCCATAGGGCACCAGTTCCCCCCGGCCAATGCCGATGAACAAGGCGAAGTACTCCTGCTTCGCCGCCTCGGCGGTGACCGACCGGGCGGCCATGCCCAGCGCGGCCATGGCCGCCGCCAGCTCCCCGTTCTCCTCCGGGGCCAGCGCCGCCACCTGTTCCAGCAGCGCCTGGTCCGGCTCCCGCCGCAGCAACGCGGCGAGCAGCGAGTAGGCCCCGGCGCGGTAGCCGGTCTCCCCCTGGTCAGCAACCATCAAGCTTTCCTGTTCTATTCATAAGCAATATTTAGGCCAGCAGTTTCGGAAAATGGCTCTTCGTTTCTGCCCGAATCACCGTCCGAACCGGCCATGGATCCACCACCACCGGGACAATCTGTCCCGTTCAGTGCATGGCTTCGTCATCCTGCACCACGTCGACCACCCGGCAGTTGTCGCACATCTTCAGCCGGCGCCGGGCGCGCTCGGTGGCGAACATGGGGTGACCGGCGAGCTTGTCGAGCATGCGCTCGATCACCGAGCGGGTGGCAAAGGCCTTGCCACACTGCACGCAGTGAAACGGAGCCTCCTCGTGGGCGGTGACCCCTCGCCGGCGCTGGTCGACGTCCAGCAGCAGGCGTGGCTCGAGGGTGATGGCATCCTCCGGACAGGCCCTGGCGCAGATGCCGCACTGCACGCAGTTGATCTCGTGGAAGACCAGGCGCGGGCTGTCGCCGCCGGCCACCAGCGCCTGCGCCGGACACACCGAGGTGCAGCCCATGCACAACGTGCAGCGCCCGCCATCGACCACCACCCGACCCAGCGGCGCACCCGCGGGCAGTGCCACGGTGGTCTCGCCGCGATGGTGCGCGGCCAGCGTGTCGATGGCCGCGAACAGCATGTTGCGCTTGTCGTTGAGAGCGCCGTGCACCACCTTGCGCGCACCGTCGGGCGGCGGCGGCGGCGCGGGATACTCGCCGGCGGCGACCAGGGCCAGGCTGTCGGCACCGTAGCCGAGGGCGGCGAGGATGGTTCTGCCCGTGTCCACCTGGGCGCGCAGGGCCGGCTCCACCGGGCCGGGCAGCGGGTTGCCCACCGGCAGCAGCACCTGCCAGGCGCCGTAGGCGAGCGCCGACAGCCAGCTTTCCACGCCGACGCTGGCAAGCTCTTCCACCACCACCGGCAGCACGTGGGCGGGGAGGCGCTCGACGATGTCGGCGTCGGCCTCGGCCACCAGCGCCACCGCCGGCGTGGTGCCGCCGGCGTCGGCATAGGCGCGCAGCATGCGCGCGATGCGCGCCAGGGTGTCTGCCGGACGTGGATAGGCATAGCGGATTGCCCCGGTGGGACACACCGTGGCACAGGCGCCACCACCCTGGCAGCGATAGGGATCGACCTCGATGGCTTCCGCCAGGCCGACGATGGCCTCGGCCGGGCAGGCCTCCACGCAGCGGTTGCAGCCGGCCTGGCCGGAGCGGCCATGGGCACAGATGGCGGCGTCGTACTCGAAGTAGCGCGGCTTTTCGAAGGTGCCGGCATACTCGCCCATTTCCTCGGCCACCGCCTCCAGCGCCAGCGGATCCTCGCTGCTGGTGAAGTATCCCGGCGGCTTCAGCGCCATGCCCAGCCGTGACGGCTGGCCGAGATCGAGCACCATGTCGGCGGTGAGCACCTGGTGACCGGGCCGGCCTTCCTCGCCGAGGACCACGGCAAAGGAACCGAGATGACCGCTGATGGCGAGCGCCCGGCCGGCCAGCGGCACCGACACGTCATCGGCGTCGGCATCGGCGTCAAGGCGCAGGATGCGCGCCGACAGCGGCGCCGGCAGCATGAAGGCCACCGCGTCCGGGGCCTCGCCTTCGCCGATCACCAGGACCCGGCCGCGGGAGCGGTACTCGATCACCGCGGTGGCGGCGGCCTCGTGCTCGGCCACGGCCGCCAGCGCGGCTTCGCGGGCGGCCGCGTTCGCCTGCGCGGCGCTCACGACGTGCCCCGCTTGGCAGCGGCGGCCGACGCCTGGCCTTCCTCGGCGGACCGCCCGGCGTCGTCGTCCGGCGGGGCGTCGTCGTCCGGCCCGTTGACGTCGTCCCCGGCGTCCGCCACCTGCGCCGTCGCCGCCGGGGCTTGCTCCGCGTCGCCAGCGGCCGCCTGCTCCAGCTCGGCAAGGGCACGCTCGCGGGCGCGCTCGGCCTGAAGTTCCATGTGATGCTTCATGTCCGCGGTGACCACGTCACCCAGTTTCTCGAAGTGGGTGTAGTCATCGTCGAAGTCGTCGAGGCCGTCACGGATGTTGAACTTGGGCGAGTGAAACAGCTTGCGCAGTGCCTTGCGCCGCAGCCCGTCGCTGACCCCGGGAGAGAAGAAGTCGGCCACCGAGGAAGTCTCGTCGATGCTGTCGATGTCGGGCATGTCGGCGTCGGTCAGCGGCGCTGCCTCGCTCTTGGCCGGTGCCGTCGGCTCGGCGTCGTGCGCCTCGACCTCGACCGGCGTGGCCGGCCCGTCGCCGCCAAGCTTGCGCCGCGACCAGCGGCCGAGAAAGCCCTCGCCGTCGTTGTCGGCGTCGGCCGGGCGCCGGCTCATGATTCCTCTCCGTAGCCGCGCTCGGCGCGGGCCGACTTCAGCTTGCGCTTGTGCTTTCGCTCGGGCACGTAGTGGGTCACCACGAAACGTTCCACGTAGGGATACAGTTCCGGGCCGATGGGCACGTGGTAGAGGGACAGGTCGCCTTCGCCGTAGGCATGCGCCTCGTCGAAGTTGAGGGTGACCAGCACCGGCACCGGCACCTCTTCGCCGTCCACCGCCTGGCTGGCGGCGACCACGTAGCAGCCTGGCGCCGGCGCGGTGAGGTTGTGGTAGTAGTCGGCGGCCTCGTCGACGTGGAAGCGGACCTGCAGGCCGCCGTAGCGAAGCTGCCGGTAGTCCTCGTGGTCGATCATCAGCTCCGGGGCGCCACGATCGGGGCCTTCGCCCAGCACCACGGCCACCGCCTGCCAGTGGTAGGGCTGCCAGCGGGTCGCGCCGGGACGCCGGGCCATCAGCACCTGCACGGGCAGCGACTCGGGCAACGGATCGTGGTCGGTGGACACGCTCATCGCGCAGTCCCCGGGTTCGGACAGGCCGGGTCGCACCGCTTCTCCTCCCATTGGCTTGTGATCATCGTTCACCTTCAAGGATCACTGGCTTTGCAACTACTGTGCCATCACGACGATGGCGTCGGCAAGGGCCCGTCCGTCGCCGGAAAGCACGACCATTCGCTGCTCGACCGCCGTGGCGGGGCGGGCGGCAGCCGGGGCGGTGCACGGCGGACGATCGCCCGGATGGGTTGTTTCGACCCGTCTGCTCGCAACAAGTGGGTCAAAATGACCCATCGTTGATCCGCACCAACCAACCGTCGCCCCGTCGGCGGCGGGCATCGCGATGGAACGCTTCTTGCAACGGATTCCGCCGATGCCCGCAACGCACCGTGGTAGCGACCCGTGAGCCGTCGAACATCGCGTCAATCCTGGAACCCCGAGCCGCCGTTCATGGACGTGCACCAGGTGGCCGAGTACCTGCACCTGAACGAGAAGAAGGTCTATGCCATGGTCGGCCAGGGGGTCATCCCGGCCACCAAGGTCACCGGAAAATGGCTGTTTCCGCGCGAACTGATCGACCGCTGGCTGCTCGAGGCCGCCCACGGCGGGCTGCTCAACGACCGCCTGGTGATGGTCGGCGGCGACGACGCGCTGCTGCACCGGGTGGTCAACCGCATGCTGCGCGCCAACGGCCGCCATGCCCTGGTCAGCTACGTGCCGACCACCACGCGGCTGGGCCTGGAGATGCTGCAGGACGGCCATGCCGACCTGTGCGCCATCCACTGGGGGCCGGCGGAGGAATGCGACCTGCGCCACCCGGCGCTGATGAAACTGCACGACGCCCACCCGGCCTGGCTGCTGGTGCGCGGCTTCACCCGCGAGCAGGGGCTGCTGGCGCGACCCGACACCCTGCAGGCACACCCGGCACTCGCCGGGCTGCTCGCCGCGCCGCTGCGCTGGGCCATGCGCCAGCCCGGCTCGGGCAGCCGCCGCTACCTGCTCGACACCTTCGCCGCCCATGGCATCGGCGAGGAAGACCTGGACGAGTCGATCACCGTGCTGAGCGAGCGCGAGGCCGCCGCCGCGGTCGGCATGGAGCTGGCCGACCTCGCCGTGGGCACGCGCAACGTCGCCACCGAGTTCGGACTCGGCTTCGAGCCGCTTGGCTTCGAACGCCTCGACCTGGTGGTGGAGAAACGCAAGTGGTTCCGCCACCTGGTGCAGCAACTGGTGAAGACCCTGGCCTCCACCGAGATTGCCCTCGCCGCCCAGCAGCTCGGCGGCTACCAGCGACAGCAGCTCGGCGAGTTGGTATGGGGCGAGGAGTAGCGTCGCCGGCCGGCCACCGGGTGTGGATCGCCACCGCGGCGTGGCTGGCGGTCGTGGTCGGCGCGCAGGCCGCCGACCCGCTGGACCAGGCCATCCGCAACAACGACAGCGCCACCCTGGAGCGCGCCGTGCGCGACGGGCAGGTCGGCAACCTGGCGGCGGCGGATGGCAAGACCGTGTTGATGGCGGCGGCGGCCGACGACAACCTCGCCCTGCTCGACCTGCTGCTGGCACGGGGCGAGGATGCCGCGGCACGCAACCAGCGTGGCGGCAATGCCCTGATGTATGCCGCCGCCAACGGCGCCAACGCGGCCACGCGCAGGCTGCTCAGGGCCGGCGTGGCGGTGGATGAACGCGCCGGCAACGGCTGGACCGCGTTGATCCTGGCCGCCGCCAAGGGGCATGCCGATACCGTCGGCCTGCTGCTCGACGCCCGCGCCGACCCCAACGTTCCCGACGTGTTCGGCTACACCGCCATCATGCGCGCCGCCGAGAACCGTCACCGCGCGGTGGTCGCGCTGCTGGCCGCTTCGCCGGCCACCGACCTGGCGCGGGTCAATGCGCGCGGCACCGACGTGCTCGACATTGCCCGTCTCGCCGGGCACTGTGATATCGTGCAACTGCTGACGCCAACCGACGGCGACGCCACGCCGTGCCCGCCGCGCTAGCGCCGCCAGCGGCGACGTGAATCCCCGCAGCCACGCCGCAGACCACGAGGAACGAGACCATGACCGCCCTGCTGGACGACCCGTCCATGCTGTTCCTGTGCGTGGTCACCTTCGCCATCGCCGGCACCGTCAAGGGCGCCCTGGGCATCGGCCTGCCCACCACCGCCATGGCACTGCTGACACTGGTCATGGAACCCACCCGGGCAATGGCGGTGCTGGTGCTGCCGATCATCGCCACCAACGTGCAGCAGTACCTGACCACGCCGCATCGACGGGAAACCGCCCGCGAATACCGCTACGTGGCCCTGACCCTGGTGGTGAGCATCTTCATCACCGCCCTGCTGGTGAACCGCGCACCGGATGCCTTCCTGGTCATCGCCATCGGCATCGTCATGTGCCTGTTCTCCATCCACGGCCTGTCCGGACTGCGTCTGCCCATGGGCGGCTCGCCGGCCTGGCAGGCGGCGGTGGGCGTGGCTGCCGGGGTCTGTGGCGGCCTGTCCGCGATCTGGTCGCCGCCGGTGGCCATGTACCTGCTGTCGCGCAATGTCAGCAAGGATCGCTTCGTCTCCGGCTGCGGCTTCCTGTTCCTGGTCGGCAGCCTGCCGCTGGGTGCCGGGCTGTTCCTCGCCGGGGTCATCGACGGCGATGCCCTGGCCCTGTCGCTGGTCAGCCTGGTGGTGGTGCTGGCCGCCTTCCGCGTCGGCGCCGCGCTGCGCGCGCGGCTGGCCAACGAGACCTTCCGCAAGCTGGTGCTGGTGGCCTTCATGCTGCTCGGCCTGCGCCTGGTGCTGACCGGCCTCGCCGGCTGATGCCGATGGATTGAACCGATGCCGCCGTGGTGGCGTACCCATGGGCAACGAGTGCCGGCCCATGCGACCGGCCCAGCCACGCCACCCACTTCGAGGAGCATCGCCATGAAACGGTCCACCCGCACCCTGCTCGCCGCCGCCCTGGTCGCGCAGGCCGCCGCCCTGCCCGCCGTCGCCGGCAATCGCAACGGCATGCAGTTTGCCGCCTCCCCCGCCGACCCGGGCCTGTCGCTGACCGCCAAGCCCGGCTGCGTGAAGAAGGTCGCCGGCACCAAGTGGAAGGGCACCAAGTTCTACCAGAACGGCGCCTCCTCCAACTTCACCATCGTCTTTCACGCCGGCGGCATGGGCACGGAGTCCAGCTCCGTGGTATCGCCGGTGAACTGGCAGCAGCTCGGCACCACGGTGGGTTGGAAGAAGAACATCGAGGACGGCAACGTCCGGCACAAGGTGCAGTTGAAGTGCAACAAGATGGCCGGCACCTTCCGGGTCTACGACATTGCCGGGCCGTTGATCAGCACCGGCAACGTCAAGCTGACCCTGATGCCCTAGGTCCGATGCCCTAGGTCCCGATCTCGGTCCTGTCCAGGGTCGACGGCGCGCCGCTGGCGGTGGCGATCACGGTGGCCTCGAAGAACACCGAGCCATCGATGTCGTGGTCGACCCGGTTTTCCTCGGTATGCACGTCGACCACCGGGTCGGCGGCGCCGGCCGCGCGGGCCCGCTCCCGTGCGCTGGTGGCGGCCACCTCGCGGCCGAGATCCAGGGCCTCGTCGAGGACGTTGAAGTCCCGCGGTCCGGCGGACAGGTGCACCCGGTAGACGCCTTGGGCCGGCGCCGTCACCAGCACCCGGGCGCGCTGCACCACGCGGCTGGCCACCGAGCCCACCGCGCCGGCGACATCGGCATGACGGGGCACGTCGAGCACCAGTGACAGGCGCGCGGCGGCGTCGGGGAAGAACACCCGTGCCGGCGCGCCCACCGCCAGCAGCGGGTAGTCGTGGCTGAACTGCACCGAGAACACCTTGCCGCCGGCGAAGCCGAGCACGGTGGACAAAAAGCGCACCAGTTCCTCCGCCGGCACCGCCTGGCCGGCATCGAGTTCGCGCACGCCGGTACGCACCAGCGCTTCGCTGATCAACACCGTCATGCGCTCGAGCACCGAGATGCTCGGCCCCTCGGCATCGCCGTCCCGCCAGCCGCCGTAGCCGTAGCGGTGGCGCATCTGGCGGGCGAAGATGCGTGCCGCCAGCTCGGCCGCCTGGCGGTTCCAGTGGCTGGAGATGCCGAGCACGTGGGCGGCGTCGGTGGGCGTGAAGCCGCTGTAGATGGCCAGTCCCATGCGCACCAGCCGGGCCAGCGCGCGGGCAGCGCGGGGGTCCTCGCCGCCGAGCCGGTCCACCGACAGCGGTGCCTCGGCCAGCAGCACCTCGAGCACCCGACGCGATTCGCCATCCAGCTTCGCCACCAGCACCGGGTCGTGGTAGAGGGGGATGGCGAAGCGGCCCAGTCGTGGCGACGATCCCATGCCGTCGTGGGCCGCGAGTTCCTCCGTCACCTGCGGATACTGGTCGGCCAGCAGGCAGGTGGGCACCACCCGGCGCGGCCCGATGCCGATGCCCTCGCCACCGGAGAAGCGCACCTCGCTGTCACCGCCCAGCCCGATGGAGTACACGCTCAGGGTTTCCACCATCGGCTGCCAGTCGCCGACCAGGGCACCGTCCAGGCGGGTTTCCGGTCGGCCGCCGGTGACCACCGCGATATCGGTGGTGGTGCCGCCCATGTCGGCCACCAGGGCGGTGTCGCGGCCGCTCAGGTAGCAGGCGCCGACCACGCTGGCGGCGGGCCCGGACAGTACCGTGTCCACCGGTCGCTCCATGGCCGTCGCCGCCGACACCAGCGAACCGTCGCCCTTGACCATCATCAGCGGCGCGTGGATGCCGAGCAGCGCCAGGCGCGACTCCACCGCACCGACCAGCCGCGCGATGAACGGCGTCAGGCGGGCGTTCAGGGCCGCGGTCACGGCCCGGCGCGGCGCGTGCAGGCTGGCCGACAGCTCGTGGCCACAGGTCACCGGCCGGTCGCACAGGCGGCGGACCAGGCGGCGCAGGGCGATTTCATGGGCCGGGTTGCGCA
Source organism: uncultured Gammaproteobacteria bacterium (assembly GCA_964350265.1). Taxonomy (GTDB): domain Bacteria; phylum Pseudomonadota; class Gammaproteobacteria; order Arenicellales; family CAJQKF01; genus BQJD01. Next base: position 10,541 of record CAYGJZ010000049.1, read on the forward strand.
CGCCGAACATGGCCGACACGGCGAAGGCGGAGACCGCCCCGGCATGGCGCACGATGGCCGCCTCGGCGGCTTCCATGTCCAGTGGCCGGGCTTCCATGCCATCGGCATGGTGACCGCCGCCGAGCAGCACCACCGGGTCGCCCTTGAGGATGTCCGACAGGCCGCTGCGCGCCACGTGGGCGGCGTTGAAGCCGGGCAGCAGGGTACAGATCGGCGCGCCGCGACCTTCGACCACGGCATTGGTGGCCAGGGTGGTGGACACCGACACCAGCGCCACCTCGCCGAAGCGCTCGCCGGGCAGGCCGGCCAGCGCGCCGCCGATGCCCTCGGCGAGATCGTGGGGCGTGGTCAGCGACTTCGAGGCCGCGAGCACGCCTTGGTGCTCGTCGAACAGGACCGCGTCGGTGTAGGTACCGCCGGTATCGACGCCGATCTTCAGGCGCACGCGTCGGCCGCCGGGGTGCGATAGCGTTCGAACACCTCGCGCGCCGAGGCTGGCATGGCCACCGGCCGCTCGCCGTCGCGATCGACGAACACGTGCACGAAACGCGCCAGCGCCGAAGGCTCGGCTTCCGACGGATTGTACAGGGCCACCTCGTAGACCACGCTGCTGTTGCCCAGGTGGCCGACCCGCAACGCGGCGTCGATGGTCTCGGAAAAGCCCAGCGGGCGCAGGAAGCGGACACTGACCTCGGCGGCGAAGGGCACCACCCGGTCGCGCAGCCAGTCGATGCCGGCCCGCTTCACCAGTTCGAGCACGGTGAACTCCACGTAGCGGTTGTAGAGCACGTTGTTGACGTGGCCGAGCATGTCATAGTCGTTCCAGCGCGTGGTGATGGGCAACTGCATCACGTACTGGTCACGGTGATGACTGGCGGGATCGACATGCATGACGAAACGGGCCCTGGGCGGCGACGTGGACTGGCGGCAAGGGTCCGATTGTACGGCGCGCGGGCGGTCACCGGCGATGGCCGTGCGCGACCAGCACGGTCGGCGGCACGACCGCTGGCGCGGGCCTATCGCTGGCCGGCGTCGTCCGGCGCTGCCAGCAGGGACTCGGCCAGGCGCACCCAGTAGGCGCAGCCCAGTGGAATGCTGCGGTCGTTGAAGTCGTACTCGGGATGATGCAGCCCGGCGATGTCGCCCTGGCCGAGAAAGATGAAGGCGCCGGGACGCTCTTCTAGCATGAAGGCGAAGTCCTCGCCCCCCATCACCACCGGGTAGTCGGTGTTCACCCGCTCGTCGCCGACCAGTTCGCGGGCCGCCGCCGCGGCCAGAGCGACCTGCTCGGCATGGTTGACCAGCACCGGGTAGAGCCGTCGGTAGTCCAGCGTGACGGTGGCCTCGCTGGCCGCGCCGACATGGGTGCAGATGGCCTGCATGCGACGCTCGGCGAGGTCGCGGTTGGCCGCGGTGAGGCTGCGCACGGTCCCGCTGATCCTCGCCGTCTGCGCGATGACGTTGTCGGCGGTGCCCATGTGCACCTGGGTGATGGACACCACCAGGGCCTCCACCGGGTCGGCATTGCGCGAGACGATGGTCTGCAGCGCCTGGATCAGCTGGCCGATCACCGGCGCCGGGTCGATGCACAGGTGCGGACGCGCCGGGTGCCCGCCACGGCCCTCGATGTCGATGTAGAAGAAGTCCACCGCCGCCATCTGCGGGCCGCTGCGCAGGGCGAACTCGCCCAGCGGCACGCCGGGCCGGTTGTGCATGCCGTAGACCTGCTGGATGCCGAAGCGTTCCATCAGGCCGTCGTCGATCATCACCTTGCCGCCGCCACCGCCTTCCTCGGCGGGCTGGAAGATGACCACCACGGTGCCGTCGAAGTCGCGGCTGGCGGCCAGGTAGCGGGCCGCGCCGAGCAGCATGGCGGTGTGGCCGTCGTGGCCACAGGCATGCATCTGTCCTTCGCGGGTGGACTTGTAGGGCACGTTGCCGCGCTCGGTGATCGGCAGCGCATCCATGTCGGCGCGCAGGCCGACCACCCGCTTCGACGCCGTGCTGCGTCCACGGATCACCCCGACCACGCCGCTTCGGCCGATGCCCTCGACAACCTCGTCGAGACCGAAGTCCCTGAGCTTGGCGGCGACGAAGGCGGCGGTGTCCCAGACATCGAACATCAGTTCCGGCTCGGCATGCAGGTGCTGCCGCCAGGCGGCGATCTCCGCCTCCAGGCCGGCGAAGTGGTCCAGGATCTTCATGCGAACTCCATCGGTCGGTTGATCAGGCGCCCTGCCCGGCCTGCGCCTCGGCGCCGCTGACCAGGTGACAGGCCACGGCATGGTCCACGCCCACCGGCGCCAGCACCGGCTCGACCCGCGCGCAGATGTCCTCGGCCAACGGGCAGCGGGTACGGAAGCGGCAGCCGGACGGCGGGTTGACGGGGCTCGGCACCTCGCCCTCCAGCGGCGTGAAGCCGCGCCGCTCGCGCGGATCGGCCACCGGCACGGCAGCCAGCAGCGCCTGGGTATAGGGATGCGACGGGCTTTCGTAGATGCGGTTCTTGTTGCCCACCTCGATGACCCTGCCAAGATACATCACCGCCACCCGGTGGGACATGTGGCGCACCACGCCGAGGTCGTGGCTGACGAACAGGTAGGTCAGGCCGAGATTGGCCTGCAGGTCCTTCAGCTGGTTGATCACCTGCGCCTGCACCGACACGTCCAGCGCCGAGACCACCTCGTCGCACATGATGAACTCCGGGCCGAGCATCAGCGCGCGGGCGATGCAGATGCGCTGTCGCTGGCCACCGGAGAACTCGTGCGGATAGCGCTGCATGGCATTGGCCGGCAGGCGGACCTGTTCCAGCATCGCGGCGGCCTTGCGTCGACGCTCGGCCGGGCTGCCGAGACGAAACACGTCCAGCGGCTCGAGCAGGCTGGCGCCCACCGTCTTCTGCGGGTCCAGGGAATTGAACGGGTCCTGGAAGATGATCTGCACCTTGCGTCGGTACTGGCGCATCTCGCGCGCGGACAGTTGCGCCAGGTCAACGCCGTCGTACAGGATGGAGCCGGAGGTGCTGTCGATCAGCCGCACCAGCATGCGGCCGAAGGTGCTCTTGCCGCAGCCGCTTTCGCCGACCAACCCCAGCGTCTCGCCGCGGGCAATGCGCAGGTCGACGTTCTCCACCGCGCGCACCACCCGCCGGGGGCCGAACGGCAGTCCGCGACCGGACATCGGGAAGTGCTTGGTCAGGCCACGGGTTTCGATCAGTGTCTGGGCTTGGGTCATGGGTTCGACAGCTCGCTAGTTCGTCGCTGGCGGCGACGGCTCGTCCGGCAGCTGATCGTGCCGGATGCAGGCCACCTGGTGTCCGTCGCCGAGATCGACCCGGAAGTCGCCGGGCATCGCGCGGCAGCCCTCCCGGGCGAAGGCGCAGCGCTCGACGAAACGGCAGCCATCGGGAAACTCGGTCACCGGCGGCACCGTGCCGGGAATGTCGGCCAGCCGCTCGCGCTCGCCCGCGACACCGGGAATGCTCGACAGCAGGGCGCGGGTATAAGGATGCGCCGGTCGCTCGAACAGATCGGTCACGCTGGCCTGCTCGACGATGCGGCCGGCGTACATCACCGCCACGCGCTCGGCGAACTGGGCGATCACGCCAAGATCGTGGGTGATGAACACGATGCCCATCTCGAACTCTTCACGCAAGTCGCCGAGAAGAGACAGGATCTGCGCCTGGATGGTCACGTCCAGCGCGGTGGTCGGTTCGTCGGCGATCAGCAGGCCGGGGTTGCAGGCCAGCGCCATGGCGATCATCACCCGCTGGCGCATGCCGCCGGACAGTTCGTGGGGATACTGGTCGATGCGTCGCTCGCCATCGGAGATGCCGACCAGGGAAAACAGCTCCAGCACGCGCCTGCGCGCCGCGCGCCTGTCCATGCCCTGGTGCAGTTTCAGGCTCTCGGCAATCTGCGCACCGATGCGGATCACCGGGTTCAGCCCCGACAGCGAGTCCTGGAAGATCATGCCGATCTCGCCACCGCGCATGGCGCGCATGCCCTCCACCGACTGCGTGGTGAGCTCGACCCCGTTCAGGCGAACGCTGCCCGCGGTGATCCGGCAGTTGCGCGGCAGAAGACGCATCAGGGCCAGCGCCGTCATGCTCTTGCCGCAGCCGCTTTCGCCGACCACGCCGAAGACCTCGCCGCGCTCCACCGTGAAGTCGATGCCCTCGATGGTGCGCGCGGTCGTGCTGTCGGTCTGCAGGGAGACTTCCAGGCCCTGCACTTCTAGTAATGCCATGCTGGCTCCACCTCGACCGGTTCAGGGCCGAACGGCGTGATCCGCGAAAAAGGCCGGGCTGGCGCGAGCCATCGCGCCAGCCCGCCACCCGTTACTCGTTGGGAAGGGTGAACACGTAGTGGAAGGACGGTCCCTCCAGCGTGTGGATGGTGGCCACCTTGTCACTTACCGCGGTGTAGTTGGCACCACGATACATGAACAGCCACGGCGCTTCGGCAAACAGCTGCTGCTGGATCTCGGCATACTTGGCGCGACGGGCATCGTCGTCCAGCGTGGTGCCGGCATCGTCGATCATCGCGTCCATGTCGGTGTTGGAATACGACGAGTAGTTCCAGGCCTTGCCGGCACGCGGCGACTTGAACAGGCTCTGCAGCACCTGGTCGGGATCGCCGGTGGAACCGCCCCAGCCCAGCATGTAGAGGTTGAAGTCCAGCGTCTTGACCGCGTCCAGGTAGCCGGCCCAGTCGCCGATCACCTTCAGCTCGACCTCGAACCCGGCCTCCTTCAGGTAGCCGGCCACGGCCTGCGACACCTGGCTGTCGAGCAGGTAGCGATTGTCCGGTGACAACAGCACCAGCTTGCGGCTCTCCGGGGCGGCCTCGGCCAGCAGGGCCTTTGCCTTTTCCGGATCGTACTCGTACTGGCCAACCGGGATGCTGCCCCAGAGCATGGCCTCGAGCACCGACTGCGACGGCCGGCCCGCGCCCTGCAGCACGCGGTCAACGATGGTCTGCTTGTCCACCGCGTGGTTGATGGCCTGGCGCACCTTCAGGTCGTCGGTGGGCGCCTTGGCCAGGTTCAGGCCGTAGAACATGTTGCGGCCCAGAAGGTCCATGGTCTTCACGCTGTCCACGGTATCCACCTGCTGTGCCTCGGCCGGGCCAAGACGCAGGGCCACGTCCGCTTCGCCGCGCATCATCATGAACTGGCGGGTGGCGACATCGGGCACGAACTGGAAGGTGATCTCCTCCACGTCACCGGCCTCGCGGTAGAAGTCGTCGAACTTCTCCACCTTGATGTGACTGCCGCGCTGCCACTCGACGAACTGGAAGGGACCGCAGCTCACCGGCTTGACGCCGAAGCCTTCGCTGTCGGCGGCGTCGGCGTCCGGACTGAGCAGACCGGCATTGGGATGCGCCAGCGAGTTGCGCAGCGCCGGGAACGGCTTGCCGGTCTTCAGCACCACGGTGTTGTCGTCGACCACCTCGATCTCCGAGATCGCCTTGAACAGCGCCTGCTGCGAACCACCCTTCTCGCGCATGCGCTCGATCATGTAGCGCACCGCGTCGGCGGTCACCGCGCTGCCGTCATGGAACTTGGCGCCTTCGCGCAGGCCCAGCGTCCAGGTCAGGCCGTCTTCGCTGACCTCCTCGCTGGCCACCAGCTCGGGCACCGGCGACATGGCGTCGTCGAAGGTATAGAGACGGCAGTAGACGTGGTACATCACCATGGTCTGGTCGCCGCTGAGAATCTCCATCGGGTCCATGGTGGAAAATTCCGACGGCAGCAGGATGCGCAGGTTCTCGGCCTGCGCCGCGGCGCCGGCCATCGTTCCCCCAGCGAGAACGAGTGGCAACAGGTACTTCTTCATCATTTGAAGGTCTCCACGGTTGGTTGAAGTTCGCCGGCGGATACCGACGCCTGGGCTTGTCTCATTTCAGGGCCACACCCCGGCCCTGTTGCTTGCTCAGCATGGCGCGCAGGCCGTCGCCCAGCAGGTTGATGCCAAGCACGGTGATCATGATCGCGAGCCCGGGGAACACGACCAGCGGCCAGTGCTGAAAGATGTACCGACGCCCGGTATTGAGCATGCTGCCCCACTCGGGCATCTCCGGGGAGATGCCGACGCCGAGGAAGGACAGCGTGGCGCCGACCAGGATGGACGTGGCCACCTGCAGGGCGGCCAGCACCACCAGCGAGTTGAACAGCGCCGGCAGCACGTGGGAGTACAGGATGCGTATCCCGGAGGCACCCACCGCCTGCGCCGCCAGGATGTACTCGCGTTCGCGGATCGCGTGGGTGGAGGTCTGTGCCAGGCGGGCGAAGATCGGCACCGCGCGCAGGCCAACGGCAATGATGACGTTGCCCAGCCCGTCGCCGGCCACGGCGATGACCATCAGCGCGATGAGAATGCCGGGGAACACCATCAGCATCTCCATCAGGCGCATCATGGCCATCTCCAGCCAGCCACCGAAGTAGCCGCTGACGACGCCGATGATCACCCCGATGACGGCACCGAACAGCGTCGCGCCAATGCCGATCAACAGCGAGTAGCGGGCACCGACCACGATCCTCGACAGCAGGTCGCGACCGATCTGGTCCGTGCCCAGCCAATGTTCCGCCGACGGACCTTCCAGGGAACGCACCAGGTTCTGCGCATAGGGATCGTGCAGCACCATCGGCCCGAAGATCGCGGCCACCACCAGCACCACCAGGATGATGACGCCGCACTTCCCGCTGATCGGCAGCTTGTTCCAGAATTCCCTCACCTAGCGCCTCCGGATCCTCGGATCGATGATGCCGTTGAGCACGTCGACGAACAGGTTGGACAGGGCGAAGACGAAGGCCAGTACCAGGATCAGCCCCTGGATCATCGGGAAGTCCCGGGTCATGATGGCATCGACCAGGGCACGGCCGGCGCCGGGCAGGGCGAAGATCGTCTCCACCGCGATCACGCCGCCGAACAGTCGCGCCAGTTCCATGCCGGCGATGGTGACCACGGGAATCAGCGCGTTGCGCAGGCAGTGGCGATACAGGACGATGCGCCCGGACACGCCCTTGGACAGCGCGGTGCGCACGTAGTCCTCGTTCAGCACGTCGAGCATGGTGGAGCGGGCCAGCCGGCTGAACACCGCCAGGCTGAGCGGCACCAGGGTCGCCACCGGCAGGATGTAGGACACGAAGTCGCCGGTGGCGATCACCGGCAACCAGCCCAGGTAGACGGCGAACACCAGGATCAGCAGCAGGCCGGTCCAGAAGGAAGGTGCGGAAACACCGAACAACGCCCCCAGCAGCACCACGTAGTCCGGCCAGCGGCCAACATTGACCGCTGCCCAGACACCGATGACCAGGCCAAGGACGAGGGCGATGCCAATGGAGGAAAAGCCGAGGATCAGGGTCGTCGGCAGCCGCACCATGATCTCGTCGATGACCGGCTGGTGACTGCGGATGGAGTTGCCAAGATCCCCCTGCAGCACCAGCTTCAGGTAGGTCAGGTACTGCACGGCGACCGGTTCGTTCAGGCCCATGCGCTCGCGCATCGCCTCGACCAGTTCCTCGTTGGCGTCCTGCCCGGCCAGCACCTGCGCGGGGTCACCGGGCATGAAGCGCAGCATGAAGAACACGACGATGCTGATCAGGAGCAGGGTCAGTGCAACCTGGAGCAGTTTTCGAACGAAGAAACTGAACACCCCCGGTCTCCGATTCCGCTCAGGCGGTTTCCCACTCGATCCGGTTGCGCAGCACCGGGTATCCCTCGATACCGACCTCCATCACGTCGCCGGGGTCGAGAAACTCCGGCGGCACCTTGATGATGCCGATGCCGAGCGACGTTCCCGTGGTGATCACGTCACCCGGGTTCAGGGTGATGCGCGAGGTGATGTACTCGATGACCTCGGGAATGCTGTGCACCATGTCGTCGGTGGTGAAGCGCTGTTTCTCCTCGCCGTTGACCCGGCAGTACAGGGTCAGGGCATGGGGGTCGGGCACTTCGTCAGCGGTGATGAGGGTCGGCCCCATCGGGCCGAAGGTATCCACCGCCTTCAGCGGGATGATGACGCTGCCCGATTCCGGCGGACGCGGGATCAGCTTGGCGGTCAGGTCGTTGCAGATGGTGTAGCCACCGACATGCGCCAGTGCATCGGCCGCCTTCACGCGGCTGGCGGTCTTGCCGATGACCACGCCAAGCTCGGCCTCGTAGTCGACCTTGTCGATCACCGCGGGCACGCGCACCGGGTGCTCGTGGCCCACCGCCGAACGGGGCATCTTGGCGAACAGCTCCGGGTGCGGATTGAAGGCGACGCCTTCCTTGGTGGCCAGCGCCTTGTAGTTGTAGCCCAGCCCCAGGTACACCGACGGCGTGGTCGGCGACAGGTACTCCACCGAGTCGGCGGCAAGCGTCTTTGCGCCGGCCATCGCCTTCTTCGCCTTCTCGAGGCCAGCGGGCCCGGCAGCGAGCAGGGTGGAAACGTCGGCAAAGTCCGGATCGTCGCCGAGCACGAACAGTTTCCCGTCCTCGTAGGCGGCAACCACCGGGGCGGCGCCCGGTGCGGTTCTGATCCTGGAAAGCTGCATGGTCTTGTTCTCCTACACGATGGAGTCTTGGGTGGGGTCCGAGTCGAGCACGTCGTCTCGCCAGTCTTTGACGTTGACGATGAAGGTGTGCCGATCGGCGCGATAGGAACTGATGGCGCAGAACAGCGGCGTGCCGTCCTTGTCCAGGTAAATGCGTCGTCCTTCCAGCACCGGATCGCCGAGCTCGGCACCGAGGAGGTCGGCGAAGTCCGGTTCCGCCACGCTGGCCGAGATGGTCTGGCGAACCGAGTCGATGAAGATGCCGTATTCGTCGGCGATGAAGCCGGCCAGCGACAGTCGCTTGCGGTCACCGCCGTCGGCGAGAATCTTGTCGCCGAGTTCCTGCGGCAGGTAGGTGCGGATGAAGGCAATGGGTTCGCCGTCCACCAGGCAGAGCCGCTCCAGGTAGTGGATGGTGCTTTCCACCGGGATGCCGAGCAGTTCGGCGACCACCGGCGGCGGCCTGCGGGTGCAACGCTGCACCAGGCGGGTTTCCGCACCCGACCGCCTGTCCATCAGGCTCTCCAGCAACTGGCTGGGCTTTTGCTCCATGCGGCGCGTGGGCTCGCCGAGATAGAAAGTGCCCACGCCCTGTTCGCGCTTGATGATGCCAAGGCGCTCCAGTCCCTGCAGCGCGCGCTGCACGGTGGCACGACTGGCACTGAACTCCTCGCACAGGACGGCCTCGGTGGCGATCTTCTCGCCCGGTGTTGCCTCGCGCGCCAGCCGCGAGCGGAGGATGCCCTGGATCACCGAGTATTTCTTGATACCGTTGCGCATGGAAAAATTGTATGGTTAATAGTACAACCGGTCAAGCAGACCAGTTTTCCGTGCGTCGGACGCACGGACTTCCCGACAAACCCCTGCGAACGACGAGACCGACCATTGATGAGCAAGCCTGCCCACCCTTCGAATCCACACGGCCTGGGAATCGACCACCTGCTGTTTCTCTCCAGGGACATTGACCACTCGGCCGGGGTGTTCGAGAAGCTCGGCTTCACCGCGACCCCGCCCAGCCTGCACAGCGCGCACCTGGGCACCATCCAGCGCACCTTGATGTTCGAACGCGACTACCTCGAGATCATCGCCATCAACACGGTGACCCCGCACAACCAGGTGCACCGCGACCACCTGGCGCGCGGCGAGGGCTGGAACATCACCTCCATCACCACCGACTCCATCGACGGCACCCGCGAGGCGCTGCGCGCGGCCGGCCTGGAGACGCAGGAACCGATCGAGTTCTGCCGGCCGGTCACCCTGCCCGACGGCACCGACACCGAGGCGGCGTTCCGCGTGGTTCGGCCGCTGCGCGAAAGCCTGACCAACGGCTTCATGTTCTTCTGCCAGCACTTCACCCGGGAAGCCCTGTGGACGGAGAGCTGGATGCGCCACGCCAACACCGCCAGGGCCATCGGCTCGGTGGTGATCGCCTCCGACGATCCCGCGCAGTCCGCCGACCTTTATGGTCGGCTGTTCGCCGCCGAGGGCAGCACCGGCATCACCGGCGGGGTGAGCATCGACAGCGGCAAGGCCCGCATCGACTTCCTCGATCCGGCACGGCTGGAAGCACTGTACGCAGAGCACGGACTGGCCGAGGTCGGCAGCCTGACCAACAAGGTGGTACGCGTGGCGGTGAACGACCCGGCCCGCGCACGCAGCGTGATCGAGGGCAACGGCGTGCCCTTCGGCGAAGGCCGATCGGGTTCGTTGATCGTCTCCCCGGCTCACGCCGGCGGCACGATCCTGGAATTCGTCGGCGCCAACGCGCCCTCGCAGACCGGTTGAGCGACGCCGGGACGGCACCCGGCAGACCCGTGCCGCGCCACCAGCAACGCGGCAGGATGTCCACCTGCCAGCGCTATGCCACGGCGACGGCCCAGCCGGCGCGTCGGAAGGCCCCGGTCGGCGCCGGGAAGGTTTCAGACCGCCGCGTCCTTGAGCGGCACGGATTCGTCGCCGATCTTCTCCGGATCGACCCGGCTTCGGTCGACGATGAGTTGGCGGGCAATGCGAATATCGCGTCCGTTGTTGATGGTGTTGGCGCCGACCACGACCTGGTTCTGCAGGTAGAGCACGGTAAACCGCGGCCCGTCGAGCGCACGGGTGCCACGCACCGCGACGGTGTCCCACTCCGAGGGATAGCCGATGATCTGCAGGTTGACGTCGTACTGGTCCGACCAGAACCAGGGCACCTCGGCATAGGGCACGGGGTTGCCGACAATGCCCTTGGCCACCGTCAGCGACTGGCGGCTGGCATTGTGCCAGGACTCCACGCGGATGACCCGGTTCAGCAGCGGGTTGTAGTGACGGCTGATATCGCCCACCGCGTAGATGTCCGGATCCGACGACTGGCCATACTCGTTGACGATCACGCCGTCCTGCACTTCCAGCCCGCAGGCCTCGGCGAGTTCCGTGTTCGGTATCGCGCCCATGGCGCAGACCACGATGTCCGCCTCGACACGACTGCCGTTGCGAAGGAGCGCCGTCACCGGCCCATCATCGTCCACCCGTGCGTACTCGAGCGGCGTGGTGTCGGTGGCGATCGTGACGCCGTGTGACCGGTGCAGCCGGGCGAGGAACTCGCCCACCGTCGCTGCCACCGATCGGCAAAGCAACGCCTCCTCGCGTTCGGCCACGAACACCTCGCAGCCCTTGCTGCTTGCCGTGGACGCGATCTCCAGCCCCAGCAGCCCGCCGCCAACGATCAGCACCCTGCGCCCGGGCACCAGTGCCGACCGAAGTTGCACGGCATCATCGAAGCTGCGCAGGTGAAACAGGCGGTCACCGAGGTCGAAGCCACGCAGCCGACGTGGCCGCATGCCGGTGGCCAGCACCAGCTTGTCATAGGCCATCGTCTCGCCGTCCGAGAGCACGATGCGCTTCTCCGCCCGCTCGATGCCGGTGACGCGGACACCGGTTCTGCGCTGAACCCGGTGCTCGTCGTAGAACGTCGGCTCGAGCAGGGCAACCTCGTCGATGGACAGCTCGCCGGACAGCACGCCCTTCGACAGGGGCGGACGGTCATACGGCGGCAGGTCCTCTTCGCTGACGATGCAGATCTCGCTGTTGTAGCCATGCAGTCGCAACGCCTCCGCGGTGCGCACACCCGCGGGCCCCATGCCGACGATGACCACCGTCATCGCCATGCACCGAGATCGTGGACCTGGCGACCGACGCCTGTCTGCCAGCGGCCCGGAATAATTTTGCATACAAGCTTTATGTTGGCCTGCACGTGGAGTCTCCTGATAAATGGTATGTATACATGATACAGAATTCTAGCCGAAATTACCCTTTACTTTCGGGATTATTTCTGTATCTTGTATACGCAGACTGGCATACGGCCGGGTGATTTTCAATACGACATCAACCCTGAGACTATGTGGATACATATTGCCTCCATCGATGAGATCTCCGAGACCTGCGGTGTCGCCAAGGAAGTCGATGGACAACAGGTTGCCCTGTTCCGGCTCGGCGAACAGGTGTTCGCCACCAGCAACGTGTGCACCCACCAGTACGCGCTGTTGACCGAGGGGTACATCGAGGGCGAGTACGTGTTCTGCCCGATGCACCAGGGCTGCTTCCACATCCCGAGCGGCGCCGCCCAGGAGCCGCCGGTGAGCAAGCCCATCCAGACGTTTCCGGTCAAGGTGGAACAGGACAAAGTATTCATCGACTTGAACACCATCGCGGAGAGCAGCAATGGCACCAACAACGGATAGCGTCGAAGCGTTCATCGAGGCGGAGGCGAAGAAGGCACAGTCTCCACTGCTGGAGGGCAACCACGCCTCCTACCGGATCTACAGCGATCCGGGCGTGTTCGAACTCGAGAAGGAACGGCTGTTCTACCGCGACTGGCTGTGCATCGGACGGGTGGAACAGATCGCCTCGCCCGGCGACTACATGTCGATCAAGGTCTTCGACGAATCCATCATCGTCGCCCGCAACGAGAACGACGAGATCCACGCCTTCTCCAACTACTGCCTGCATCGGGGCGCGGAAATCGCCAAGGCCGGCATTGGCCATGCCAGCGAGTTCCAGTGCCCCTACCACAGTTGGCTGTACAGTCTCGACGGCAAGCTGCTCGGTGCGCCGCACATGCGCGAGAGCGAAGGGTTCGAGCCACGCAAGTGCGCGCTGCCACGGGTCGCGCTGGAAACCTGGGGCGGCTTCATCTTCGTCAACCTGTCGGCGCAACCGAAGCCCTTTCTCGACAGCATCGGCACCTTCGCCGAGGAGTTCGACTTCCTGCGCCTGGCCGACTGCGTGCTGTTCGACAGGATCGAGTTCCGTCTTCAGTGCAACTGGAAGTTCGTGGTCGAGAACCTGTTCGACATCTACCACGTGACCGTGATCCACAAGAACACCTTCGGCAAGTTCCGCGACACCATCGACTACTTCCAGGACGTGCCGGGTCAGAAGTCCCTGTTCGGCTTCTACAAGGCGGCGCCGTCCGTGTACGGCGGAGAAAGCCTGTTCGGCAACATGCCCTGGCTGGCGGACAAGCCCAGGGAATTCGCCTGCAGCGGCTTCCAGCCACCGAACATGCAGATGTTCGCCCGCTGTGACGGCGCCCTGGTCCACTGCATCTGGCCGGTGAGCCACGAGGAAACCCGCATGTTCAGCTACCACCTGTTTCCACGTGCCTTCACCGAAGACCCGAAATACGAAGAGAAGGCGCGCCGCTACACCGACTTCACCCGGGAGATCATCGGCGAAGACGAGGAGATGATCGTCTCCTTGCAACGCGCCGCACGATCCCGGCTGTACCAGTCCGGCCGTCTGTCCCGTCTCGAGCACGGGGTCTACAACGTGCTCGGCAACTACCTGGAGCGCATGACCGGCTCCGACCAGTAAGCAACCGTACCGGCGATCTCGCCCTTTAACCCATGCGCAAGTGCGCAGTTTCCACGAGGTGACGACGATGAAACTCGACCGACGTACCATGCTCAAGTCCGGCGCGGCACTGGCCGCCGCCCTTGGCGCACCCCGCCTGTTTGCCCAGCAATCCGACACCATTCGCGTCGGCGCATTGAACCCGGTGACCGGCGTTGGCAGCCCCTACGGCTCGTCCATGCAGAAGGCCATCCTGTTCGCCGCGGACAACATCAACGCCGCCGGTGGCGTCGGTGGCAGGGAGATCCAGGTATTCGCCGAGGACACGCAGACCTCCCCGGAGGCCGGCGTACTGGCGGCAAAGAAGCTGATCGAAGTCAACAAGGTGCAGGCCATCCTTGGCACCTGGTCGTCCGGCGTCACCTCCGCCATCATGCCCGTTTCCGACGCGGCCAACGTGCTGCATGCCACCAATGCCGGCGCTTCCAGCGTGCAGAGCACCAAGGGCCTGATGTTCCGCTTCTCCGGCCTGAGCGCCCGCGTCGGCGAGGCCGAGGCAAGAATGATCGCGGATCTCGGCCATCAACGACTGGCCACCATGGCCTTCAACAATCCGTCCGGTCGGCAGATCGCCGAGGGCGTGAAGAAGGGCTGGGAAGACAGCGGCCGCAGCCTGGTCAACGAGATCGTATACGAGCCGAACCGTCCCAGCTACCGCTCCGAGGTACAGCAGGTGCTGGCAAGCAACCCCGATGCCATCGCGGTGGGTTCCTACCTGTCGGACTTCACCATCATCGTGCGCGAAGCCCGGCAACAGGGTTCCGACGTGCAGTTCTTCGCCCCGGCCTGGTGTGTCAACCAGCAGTTGATCGACGCCCTCGGCGATGCCGCGGAAGGGATCATGACCCACGACTACGTGCCGGCGATCAACAGCGTCACCTTTCAAACCTTCGTCGAGGAGTTCAAGAGCGCCACCGGCATCGATCCGAGCGAGAACTACTATGCCTGCTGTGCCTACGACATGATGACCTGCTTCGGCCTGGCGGCCGAGGCCGCGTCGCTGGCCGGCACGTCAGACGTGGTCGGCAACATGCGCGCGGTGGCCAACGAGCCGGGCACCGAGGTGACCAGCTTCGCCGAGGGCAAGAAGATTCTCGCCGAGGGAGGCAAGATCGACTACCAGGGCGCCTCGGGACCGATCAGCTTCGACGCCGACGGCAACGTGACGCCGCTGTTCAAGCTGTCGAAGGTCGAGAACGGCAAGGTGGTGTTCATCAAGAACGTGTTCAGCGACTACTGATCGTCGCCACGCGTACCGCCGACGCACGCCAGAGTGCAATCCCCGATGAACACCCTGCGATACGGGATGCCGAGATGACACCATGAGCAACTGGGTACTCTTTGCCAACCTCGTCGTCAACGGCATTGTTGAAGGGTGCGTCATCGGGCTTGGCGCACTGGCCCTGAACCTGGTCTTTGCCGTGGCCCGCTTCCCCAACGCGGCCACCGGCGACTTCATGACCACCGGGGCCTATGCCGGCTACGGCATGCAGCGCGCCGAGATCGGCGGCTTTCTCGCCCAGGGTCTCGCGGCCATCGTCGCGAGCACCCTGCTTGCCTACATCAGCTATCTCGCGGTGTTCCGCAAGCTCGCCGGTCGGCCGATGGTTGCCGCGCTGCTGGCCTCCATCGGCGTCGGCTTCATCGCCCGCAGCCTGATCGGCATGTTCGTCGGCCACGACCCGCTGTTCTTCCACGTGCCCATCGTTCCGGCCATGAACTTCGGCGGCGTGCGGGTACAGACGCTGGACATCTGGCTGGTGCTGATCTCGGCGGCCACTGTCGCCGGCACCTTCCTGGTCCTGAAGAAGACCTCGGTGGGTCGCAAGCTGCGCGCCATTGCCGACAACCCGGTGCTGGCCAAGGCCGCGGGTATTCGCGCCGAGGAGGTCATGCGCGTGCTCTGGGGGCTGGTCGGCATCGTCACCGGAATCGCCGGCTACATCTTCGCGCTGAAAACCACGGTCAACCCGGAACTCGGCTGGGTCATGCTGGTACCGGTATTCGCCGCCGCCATCTTCGGCGGCATCGGCAGCCCGGGCGGCGCCGTTCTCGCCGGCATCGTTCTCGGCGTGCTGCAGGAGCTGTCGACGCCGTTTCTCGGGTTTTCCTACAAGGTCGCCCTGTCGTTCTGCGTGCTTTCGGCGATGCTGCTGATCCGCCCGCAGGGCCTGTTCGGAGAAAAGGAGCTGGTCCGGTAATGCTTGCCTATCTCGTCGCCCTTTCCATCATGGCAGGCATCTACTCCCTGCTCGCCATCAGCCTCAGCCTGCAGTTCGGTTTTACCGGGCTGGTCAACTTCGGCCTGGTCGGCTTCTTCGCCTTCGGCGCCTATGCCACCGCAATCCTGACCGTCGCCGGCTACCCGATCCTGCTCGGCATCGCGGCGGGCATCGTGCTGGCCGCCATCGCCGCCTTCCTGATCGGACTGCTCACCATACGGCTGCACGCCGAGTACCTGGCCATCGTCACGCTGGGATTCTCCGAGGTGGTGCGCCTGGTGGCGATGAACGAATCCTGGCTGACCAATGGCAGCCTCGGCATCGCCGCCATCCCCAGGCCGTTCATCGACCTTGGCACGGGCAGTGCGGAAACCGCCTTCCTGGGCATCGTCGTGGCCTGCAACGCGATCGTCATCGTGCTGGTTCGACACCTGCTCGGCAGCCCCTTCGGGCGGCTGATCCGCGCCATCCGGGACAACGAGGTCACCGTGCTCTCCCTTGGCAAGTCGCCGGCGACGACGAAGATCAAGGTGCTGGTCATCGGTGGCGCCATCGCCGGCCTCGCCGGCGCCCTGTATGCCCACTACATCACCTACGTGGTGCCGGACCAGTTCCTGCCGGTGCTGACCTTCTACGTGTGGATGGCCTTGATCCTCGGCGGGGTCGGCAGCATCCGCGGTGCCGTGCTCGGCGCCGGCATCCTGATCCTGATCCTGGAAGGCACCCGCTTCATCGGCGACATCTTTCCCGGCGTGTTCGTCATCGAGATGGCGAGCGTGCGGCTGGCCATGGTCGGCGTACTGCTTCTCGTCTTCGTCCTCTACCGACCGGAAGGCCTGTTCGGGCCGAAGAAACCATGAGCCTCGAGATCCAAGGCATCAACAAGTCCTGGGGTGGCGTGCAGGTACTCGAAGAGGTCGACCTGGCGGTACCGACGGACCGCATCACCGGGCTGATCGGACCCAACGGTGCCGGCAAGAGCACGTTGTTCGGCGTGGTCGCGGGCAACGTCACCCCGGACAGCGGCGAGGTGCATTTCCAGGGCCAGTCCATCAGCCGCCTGGACATCCGCGCCCGTTCCCGCACCGGCCTGATCCGCACCTTCCAGATCCCGCGGCCGTTCATCAACCTGACCGTGCGCGAGAACCTGGCGGTGGCATCGGCGGACCAGCCCGGCGAAACCATCACCAACGTGTTCTTCCGCGCCCTGCGCACGAGGTCGCACGAGAAGCAGGTGATGGACAAGGTGGAGCAGGTCATCGAGACCCTGAAACTCGGGGCCGTGGCCAACAGCAACGCCACCGAGCTTTCCGGCGGTCAGCTGAAGCTGCTCGAACTCGGCCGCCTGTTGATGACCAACCCCCGGCTGATCCTGCTCGACGAGCCCTTTGCCGGCGTCAACCCGGTGCTGTGCGAGGCCCTGTCGATGCGCATCACCGAACTCGCCGCCACCGGCATCGGCTTCTTCATCGTCGAACACAACCTTGCCCTGCTGTCGAAGCTGGCTCCCTGCATCCATGCCATGGACCAGGGCCGCATCATCGCCGGAGGCACGCCGGACGAGGTCCTGTCGAATCGCGAAGTCCGTGCATCCTACGTAGGTGGCAGCGCATGAATGTCCTGGAACTGTCGGAAATCCGCGCCGGGTACGGCGGACCGGAAATCATTCGCGGCGTCGACCTCCACGTCAAGGAAACCGAGGTGGTCACCATTGCCGGCACCAACGGCGCCGGCAAGTCGACCCTGGTCAAGGCCATCATGGGCCTGACACCGCACTGCCGCGGGACCATCCGGCTGCGCGACGCCGACCTGTCGAAACGACGCACCGAGGACCGCATCGGCCTCGGCATCGGCTACGTGCCACAGGTCGAGAACGTGTTTTCGCGGCTGACCGTGGTCGAGAACCTGGAGGTCGCCGGGTTGGTCAACGACGCGAAGTCGAAGCTGGCCGAGATCTACGAACGCTTCCCCGGCCTGCACGACCGCCGCAACCTGCGCGCCGGCCTGCTCTCCGGCGGCGAGCGCCAGCAACTGGCACTGGCCAGGGCCCTGATGTCCGACCCGGACGTGATCCTGCTCGACGAGCCCACCGCCGCGCTGTCCCCGGCCCTGGCCGAGAAGGTGTTCGGCTTCATTGCCGACCTGCCCGCCCTCGGCGTCGCCACCCTCATCGTCGAGCAGCGCGCCCGCCAGAGCCTGGAAATCAGCCATCGCGGCTACATCCTCGACGAAGGCCAGGTGGCCATGGAGGGCACCAGCAGCGAGCTGCTTTCCGATCCGAAGATGATCGACCTGTATCTCGGTCGAGCCCCGCAACACCGTTCATCGAGCACGGCATGAATACCACCTTACCCTTCTCTTCTCCGGTCTTCGACGCGGCGCGCAACCTGGTTGTCGACCACCTCGCGGCCCGCGCAGGCGAGTGCCTGTTGATCACCACCGACACCGCCGCCGACAACCAGCTCGCCTGGGTGCTGCAGTCCGTTGCCGAGTCGGCGGGAATCCGCAGCGTGGTCGCGGTCATTCCGAAACTGCCCCTGCAGGGCAAGCTCGCCGATCCGTACCTGCCCGACACCGTTCGTGCGGCGATGGCCGAGTCGGACTACTGGGTCGACCTGACCTTTCCCTACATCGCCGGTTCCGACGCCCACGACCAGGCCACCAAGGGAGGGCGTACCCGCTGCCTGCTGGCCGGCGGCATCGATTGCGAAGGGCTGGTACGGCTGTACAACACGGTACCGCTGGACGACCTGTTCGCTCTGCAAACGCCGCTGGATGAACTCGTCGCAGCCTCCACCGGCAAGTCCTGCCGGCTGACCGATGCGCTCGGCACCGATGTCACCTTCACGCTCGGCAAGGCCACCGGCAGCAAGCCGAGACATGCGCGGGAACCGGGTCGCACCTATTCCCTGCCCGGGTCGGTGGTGATCTACCCGGAGCTGGAATCGGTACGCGGCAGCATCCGCATCGTCGGCGCCATGCACGACTACTACGGCGCACTGCAGCGACCGCTGACCATCGAAGTCGACAACCGCATCCAGCGCATCGTCGAACGCGGCCCGGACGCCGAGCTGCTGGACAAGGCGCTGCGACGCGCGGGCGGCGGCGACTACGGGCACGTCATCCATTTTTCCTACGGCATCCACCCCGGCGCGCGATACCGGGGGACCTGCTTCGTCGAGGACATCCGCTCGCTCGGCGCCAACGCCATCGGTTTCGGTCGACCCTGGTGGGAACCGGGTGGCGGCGAGAATCATCCGGACGGCCTCGTGCTGCGGCAGAACCTGTGGATCGACGACGAACAGGTGATCGACAACGGCCTGTTGTGCGCCCCGACCGAACTCGCCCAGCGCTTCCGCGACACCTGCCGGGACATCGCGATCCGCTGAGTCCCTTCCGTTCACAAGAAAACCCTGGAGTCCTTCCATGATCGTGTACCCGATACAGGCCGGTACCACCGTAACCCGTGTCTTCGAATCCGGTGACGCCGGCGCTCCGAAGCTGTTGCTGCTGCATGGCCTGAGTTCGCGCGCGGATCGCTGGATCCGCAACATCGACGCCCTGGCCGAAGCCGGGTACCACGTCTTCGCGCCCGACCTGCCCGGTCACGGCTTCGCCCAGAAGTCGACGGACTTCGACCACACCATCGGCGGATACGCCGACTTCACGCTGTCGTTTCTCGATGCCATCGGCGCCGACAGGGCACACTGCGTCGGCACTTCCCTCGGCGGACAGATCGTCGCCAAGGCGGTACTGAAACAGCCCGAGCGGGCCATGAGCCTGATGGTCATCGGCAGCACCGGCTTTGCCCGCACCACCCGCGAACGCGCCCTCGGCTTCCGCAACTGGATCATGAACCTGACCCCGGAAAGCCATCGGCCGAAGCTTCAGAACGTGTTCACCGACTCCTCGCTGGCAACCGACGACATGGTGCGCGAGGACGTGATGATCAACACCTCGCCGGGCGCCTCGGCCTGTTTCGACAAGTTCCTCGAATACATGGAGGAGCGAATCAACGACGACCTGGTGCTCGACGGCCTGAAGGCGCTGGACGGCAAGTTCCCGCTGCTGCTGTTCTGGGGCATCGACGACACCTCGGTGTCGGTGGAGATCGGCGAGAAGGCCCGCGACGAACTGCAAAGCGCGCGCCTGGTGAAGGTGGAGAACCTCAACCACACGCCGTACTACGAGGATCCGGCGCTGTTCAACGATACCCTGCTGCGATTTCTGTCCGGAAACCTCGACTCGATCTCCCACCCCGGGTTGACCCTGCGCTAGTCCGGCGTCACGCGGTTCGCCGCCGAAGCGGGGCGCTTGCCAGCGTCCCGCTCCAGTGCAATGATCCAGCGCCGTTCCCGCTCGTGGCCGGAGGGAGGTTGGTATACAGTATCGGCAATCGAACCGCCCGCCACCGGGCTGTCTTCGCACGAGCACGGATCATTGCTCTTGGTACCATGAAGTCCAAAACCCCCGCACAACCCGATTCCGCCAAGTCCACCGTCGCCTCGCGCAGCGAGGAAGTGACACGGGTCCTGCGAGAGATGATCACCCAGGGGGACTTCCCGGCCGGCTTCCACCTGCAGGAGATCCCGCTGGCGGAGAAAATGGGCGTCTCCAGGACCCCGATCCGCGAGGCCCTGGCCACCCTTGCCAAGGAAGGACTCCTGGAGCCCGGCCCGAAGCGCGGCTACAAGATCCGCACGTTCACCATCAAGGAGATCGTGGATGCCTACGAGATGCGCGCGTCGCTGGAGGGCACGGCCTGTCGACTGTTGGCGGAAACCGGGCTGTCCGGCTCGGCGATCGGCGAGATCAGGGACATCCTCGACTTCGGCGACCAGATCCTGAAGGCCGAGGGCTTTTCCTCCAAAGATCACGACCGCTGGGGCGAGATGAATGCCGCCTTCCATCTCCGCCTGGTCGAGGCCACCGGCAACACGCTGCTGAAGACGCTGATCGACTACGTCTACCGGGTGCCGCTGACCGGGCCCTGGGATGCCCACTGGTACCGCACGGAGCAGGAGAACTTCTTCGTCGCCCAGCGTTCGCACCTGGATCACCACGAGATCTTCTCCGCCATCGTCGCCCGACAGTCGACGCGCGCGGAAGGTCGCATGCGCGAGCACATCTACAATGCGCTGGACCAGGTCCGCAAGCGCTATCGCAACCAGACCATCGGCTTCGACGCCGTCCCCTTCGTGCAGCTTCGGCAACGGGACCTGACACGCTAGCAAGCCGGCCGGGACTCTCCGGCACCACGACACCATCCCACGGACTACCTGTCTACGAGAACGCAAACCATGCAATGGCAATTCTGGATCGATCGCGGCGGCACCTTCACCGACATCGTCG
>CAYGJZ010000050.1:0-21527 GCA_964350265.1 uncultured Gammaproteobacteria bacterium
CCTCCAGCCAGCGCTGGCTTTCCCGCCAGGCCAAGGATCCCTACGTGCGCAAGGCCAAGGAGGGAAACTGGCGTTCGCGGGCGGCCTTCAAGCTGGCCGAGCTCGACCAGCGCGACCGGCTGTTCCGCCCCGGCCACCGGGTGGTGGATCTCGGCGCCGCCCCCGGTGGCTGGAGCCAGTACCTGGCCGGACGGGTTCGTCAGCCGGTGGTGGCGCTGGACCTGCTGGAGATGCCGCCGCTGCCGGGGGTTCGTTTCCTGCAGGGGGACTTTCTCGATCCCGGCGCCACCGAGCGCATCGTCGAGGCCCTGGAAGGGGCCATGGCCGACGCGCTGGTCTCCGACATGGCGCCCAACCTGAGCGGGGTGCGCGATCGCGACGAGGCGCGCATGCGCGAACTGGTGGATGCCGCCCTCACCATGGCCGATCGGGTGCTCGGCCAAGGTGGCCTGATGGTGGTGAAAATCTTCGAGGGCGGCGACCGCGCCGGCATCGTCGACGCCTTCCGGCGGCGCTTTTCCCGCGTATCGGTACGCAAGCCCGGCGCCTCGCGCACCGGCAGCGCCGAGTGCTATGTGGTCGCAACCGGGTATAATCGGCCGGAACAACGCGGAAACGGAGACTTGATCCCCCCGCGAACGTGACCATATTCCTCTTCGCCCGGTGCGCACAGGCCCGCCGGCGAGTACACCGGGTTCCGTGCCGGCCAGGCGGTTGGCGGCGAAGTCCGGGAAGGCAGTCATCCCGAGGTACCTTGCTTGAACAATCTGACGAAAAACCTGGTCTTGTGGCTGGTCATCGCCATGGTGCTGATGGCGGTGTTCAACAACTTCGCGCCACAGCAGGCCGGGTCCACCAACGAGATCGAGTATTCGACCTTCCTCAACGACGTTGCCGGCGGGCGCGTGCAGCGGGTCGAGATCGACGGCAAGACCATCAAGGGCGAGACGGTCACCGGCAACCGTTTCGTGACCTACAACCCCGGCGACCCGCAACTGGTCAACGACCTGTTGAAGAACGGCGTGTCCATCGTCAGCAAGAAGGAGGAAGAGCCTTCGCTGCTGATGCACATCCTGATCAACTGGTTCCCCTTGCTGCTCCTGATCGGCGTGTGGATCTTCTTCATGCGGCAGATGCAGGGCGGCGGTGGTCGTGGCGCGCTGAGCTTCGGCAAGAGCCGTGCGCGCATGCTCACCGAGGACAAGAACAACATCACCTTCGATGACGTCGCCGGTGTCGACGAGGCCAAGGAAGAGGTCAAGGAACTGGTCGACTTCCTGCGCGATCCGTCGAAATTCCAGAAGCTCGGTGGCCGCATTCCCAAGGGCGTGCTGATGACCGGCAGCCCGGGTACCGGCAAGACGCTGCTGGCCAAGGCCATTGCCGGCGAGGCCAAGGTGCCGTTCTTCACCATTTCCGGCTCGGACTTCGTGGAGATGTTCGTCGGTGTCGGCGCCTCGCGGGTGCGCGACATGTTCGAGCAGGCGAAGAAGAACGCTCCGTGCATCATCTTCATCGACGAGATCGACGCCGTCGGCCGCCAGCGTGGCGCCGGCCTGGGCGGCGGTCACGACGAGCGCGAGCAGACCCTGAACCAGTTGCTGGTGGAAATGGACGGCTTCGAGGGTCACGAGGGCCTGATCGTCATCGCCGCCACCAACCGGCCCGACGTGCTCGACCCGGCGCTGCTGCGACCGGGGCGCTTTGATCGCCAGGTGCACGTGCCGCTGCCGGACATTCGCGGCCGCGAGCAGATCCTGAAGGTGCACATGCGCAAGGTACCGATTTCCGACAACGTCGACGCGGCGGTCATCGCCCGCGGCACCCCGGGCTTCTCCGGCGCGGATCTCGCCAACCTGGTCAACGAGGCGGCATTGTTCGCCGCCCGCGCCGGCAAGCGCCTGGTGGAGATGATCGATTTCGAGAATGCCAAGGACAAGGTGATCATGGGCGTGGAACGCCGCTCCATCGTCATGCCCGAGGAAGAGCGGATGAACACCGCCTACCACGAGTCCGGGCATACCGTGGTGGCGATGGTGCTCAAGGAGCACACCGACCCGGTGCACAAGGTCACCATCATTCCCCGTGGCCGCGCCCTCGGCGTGACCATGCAGTTGCCCGAGGACGACCGCTACAGCCACAACCGGGACTACCTCTACGCGCGGATCGCGGTGCTCATGGGCGGGCGTATCGCTGAGGAGGTGTTCATGGACCAGATGACCACCGGCGCCGCCAACGACTTCGAGCAGGCCACCAACATGGCGCAGAAGATGGTCTCCTCCTGGGGCATGAGCGACGAGCTGGGTCCGCGCACCTACGGCGAGCGCGAGCACGAGGTCTTCCTCGGTCGCGAGATGTCCACCAACCGCAATCTCAGCAACGAGACCGCGGCGCGGGTGGACAAGGAAGTGACCCGGATCATCGAGGAGCAGTACAAGCGGGCGCGCGAGATCATCGAGACCCATCGCGACGAGATCGAGGTCATGGCCAAGGCGCTGCTCGAGTTCGAGACCCTCGACGCCGAGCAGATCCGCGAGATCATGGCGGGCAGGAAGCCGACCCCGCCGAAGCCCGGCGACGACCTCAAGGACGCAGGTCCCGGCGATTCCGGCGATGCCGACGACAGCGGCACCGTGCGGCCCGACCTGGACAATCCCGCCGGCCACTCCGCCTGAGGCGGCCGCTTGAGCGAACAGACGGCACAGGACTGGGTGCGCTTTCGCACCCGGCACGGACGCCCGGCGATCATGGGCATCATCAACGTCACCCCGGACTCGTTTTCCGATGGCGGACGGTTCTTTGATCGCGATCTCGCCATCGAGCATGGTCTGCGGCTGGCCGGGGAGGGCGCCGACATGCTCGACATCGGCGGCGAATCCACCCGCCCCGGCGCCCGCGCGGTGACCGAGGACGAGGAGATCGACCGTGTCGTGCCGGTGATCGAGGCCCTGCGCCGGGAACTGGACACCCCCATCTCGGTGGACACCTCCAACGGCGTGGTGATGCGCGCGGCGGTGGCGGCGGGAGCGACGCTGATCAACGACGTGCGCGCGCTGACCCGGCCCGGTGCCCTGGAGGCGGCCGCCGACTGCGCGGTGGACGTGTGCCTGATGCACATGAAGGGCGAGCCCGGCACCATGCAGGACGATCCCCGCTACGACGACGTGGTGGGCGAGGTGGGTGCCTACCTGCAGGCGCGGGTGGCCGCCGCCGAGGCGGCCGGCATCCCCCGGGAGCGCCTGTTCATCGATCCCGGCTTCGGCTTCGGCAAGAACCTCGACCACAACCTGGCGCTGCTGCGCAACCTGTCATCGCTGGCGCGGGGCGCTCTGCCGGTGCTGGTCGGCCTGTCGCGCAAGTCCATGATCGTGCGCATCCTCGGCAGCGACCCGGGCGACCGGCTGGCGCCCAGCGTCGCGCTGGCCCTGTTCGCCGCCCGCGAAGGTGCTGCCGTGCTGCGCGTCCACGACGTCGCGCCGACGCTGCACGCGCTGCGCACCTGGCAGGCCGTGGAAACGGCCCCGGTGCGCCATTGATGGGCACCCGCGGCGAGCAGTTGAGGCCCGCGCCCTGGACCAACCGACCCCGTCGGTGGCCGCGGTGAAGCGCAGGTACTTCGGCACCGACGGCGTTCGCGGCCGGCTCGGCCAGGGCGTCATCACCCCCGAGGGCGTGCTCAAGCTGGGCTGGGCCGCCGGCCGCGTGCTGTGCCGAAACCGCGACAACCCGAAGGTGGTGATCGGCAAGGACACCCGCGTTTCCGGCTACCTGCTCGAATCGGCACTGGAGGCAGGCCTGTCCGCCGCCGGGGTCAACGTGCTGTTGACCGGACCGATGCCCACGCCGGGCATCGCCTACCTGACCCGCACCGCGCGGGCCAGCGCCGGCATCGTGATCAGCGCCTCGCACAATCCCTTCGAGGACAACGGCATCAAGTTCTTCTCCGGCGCGGGCTGCAAGCTGGCCGACGACATCGAGGGGAAGATCGAGGAGATGATGGATGCGCCGCTGGTGACGGTGGAGCCGCAGTTGCTGGGCAAGGCCGAGCGCTTCAGCGACGCCGCCGGGCGCTACATCGAGTTCTGCAAGGGCACTTTCCCGGCACAGCTCAGCCTTGGCGGTCTGCGCCTGGTGGTGGACTGCGCCAACGGCGCCGCCTACCACATTGCCCCGCACGTGTTCGAGGAACTTGGTGCCGAGGTGATCGCCATCGCCAACCAGCCCAACGGCTTCAACATCAACCGCGACTGCGGCTCGACCCACCCGGGGCCTGCCTGTGCCGCGGTGCGCGAACACGGCGCCGATGCCGGCGTCATTCTCGACGGCGACGGCGACCGCGTGCTGCTGGTGGACGGGCAGGGCAACGTGGTCGACGGCGACGGCGCCCTGTTCGTGATGATGGACCGGCGCCATGGCGGTGGCCAGCTCGGCGGCGGCGTGGTCGGCACGGTCATGAGCAACTACGGCCTGGAGCGGGCCTGCGCCGAGCGCGGCATCGACTTCTTCCGTGCCGCGGTGGGCGATCGCTACGTGATGCAGGCGCTGGGAGAACGCGACTGGCGACTCGGCGGCGAGTCCTCCGGCCACGTCATCTCGCTGGACAAGAGCACCACCGGCGACGGCATCGTCACCGCGCTGGAGGTGCTGGCAGCGGTGGTCGAGTCCGGCCGCACCCTGGCCGACCTGGTGGCGCGGATGGAGCGCTTTCCGCAGGTCATGATCAACGTTGCCCTGTCCGGCCAGCGGGCCAGTGCCACGGACATCCTCGCCGCGTCGACGGTGGTCGCCGAGGTCGAGCAGCTCTCCGCCCAGCTCGGCAACGAGGGCCGGGTGGTGCTGCGCCCGTCCGGCACCGAGCCGTTGATCCGGGTCATGGTCGAGGGTCGCGACCCGGCGCGGGTGCGCGGCCAGGCCGAGCGCCTTGCCGAGGTGGTGCGCCGGGCGTCCGGCGAGTAGGTCCGGGGTCCGGGGCGCTCAGGAGTTCGCGTCGCGGTAGCGCTCGATGGCCTTGGTCAGGTCGCGGCGTTCACGGCAGAACAGGCACAGGTCCTTCAGCCGCGCGAGCTGCTCCTCCGCCATCTGCACCTGGTCGGTCTGCAGGTAGAGCTCGCCGAGGTATTCCAGCGCGCCACGATGCTCCGGGTCTTCCGCCAGCGCCCGCTGGTAGTAGTCCAGGGCCACGTCGTAGCGCGCCATCTGCCGATGGCTGTAGCCGAGCAGGTTGAGCACGTCGGCATCGTTCGGTTCCTCCGCCAGCAGCTTGTCCAGTTCACCGATGGCGCCGTCGTAGTCCTCGGCATCGAGGCGTTCCTGGGCCGGGTCCAGCTTGTCGGAACCGCCCCAGGGGCCGGCGCCGTCCGCGTGCAGGCTGCCGGACGAGAAGGCCAGCAGGCAGGCAAGGGCCAATGCCCGGACCGTGTGGACGGATCGGGCGGGGTTCGAACTGTGCATGGCGTGTTCTCCGTTGGATGGTTGGGGCACCGTGGGCGCGCTGTCGTCGCCGCGTGACCGCCTAGAGATCGGACCGCGGGAAGCAACGATGGTTCCTCGCGTGAACTATACCCAATCCACGGCGCTTGGCGTATAATCCGGCCGCCCTTGAACGAGGGCCCCGCCGATTCGGGTCGCCGCGCGCGTACCCGCTGCGGCTGGCGCGCTGGTCCGGTGACCCCGCCCGGTCGAAGCCTGGCAACAATGATCCCAAACCCCGTGGAGTCGGTAATGCGGCAACCCCTCGTCGCCGGAAACTGGAAAATGAACGGTTCCCGCGATTTTACCCATGCGCTGGTGAGCGAGTTGCTCGGCGGTGGGGCAGGGTCGTCGTCCGCCGAGGTGGTGATCTGTCCGCCCTATCCGTACCTGGCCCAGGTGGCCGGCCTGCTCGACGGCGCCGCTGCCCCCGCGCTCGGTGCCCAGGATCTGCATGCCGCCGATGCTGGCGCCCACACCGGCGACGTGTCCGCGGCCATGCTGGTCGACGTCGGCTGCCGCTACGTCATCGTCGGTCATTCCGAGCGTCGCGCCGACCATGGCGAGGACAGCGCGCTGGTGGCGCGCAAGGCCCGTGCCGCGCTGTCCGCGTCGCTGCTGCCCATCGCCTGTGTCGGCGAGACCCTCGCCGACCGCGAGGCGGATCGCACCGAGGCGGTGATCGGGGAGCAGCTCGATGCCCTGCTCGCCATCGTCGGCAGCGAGGGCATGTCGCGGGTGGTGCTGGCCTACGAGCCGGTCTGGGCCATCGGCACCGGCCGCACCGCGACCCCGGACCAGGCCCAGGCCGTGCACGCCTTCCTGCGCCAGCGTCTGGCCGCGGCCGACCCGGCGCTGGCTTCGAAAGTGCGGATTCTGTATGGTGGCAGCGTCAAGCCGGACAATGCCGCCGCGCTGTTCGCCGAGCCGGACATCGACGGGGGATTGATCGGCGGTGCCTCCCTGAAGGCCACCGACTTCCTCGCCATCTGCAACGCTTCGGGTTGAAGCCAGCCATGTTGACCAGTATTCTCACCGCCGTACACCTGATCGCCGCACTGTCCATTATCGTGCTGGTCCTGCTGCAGCAGGGCAAGGGCGCGGACATGGGCGCAGCCTTTGGTGGCGGCGGTTCTTCCCAGTCCCTGTTTGGCGCTCGCGGATCAGCGAACTTTCTGAGTCGCACGACCGCGGTGCTGGCCACCGTATTCTTTCTTACCGGTCTGACCCTCGCCTACCTGTACGCCGGGGAAAGTGGCTTTCAAAGTGCCACGCAGTCGGTGGAGTCCGATGTCGCGCCGCGCGGCTCCGACCTGCCGGACGTGCCCGCCGATGCCAGCGACCCGGCGGATGGCGATGCGCCGGCGGTGCCGGCGGTGCCGGAGAACTCGACGGAATCGTCGGGCAACTGATTGAACGTGCGGTTCGGCCTTGACGGCCGGATCATCCATGCAAGGTTTTGCCGAAGTGGTGGAATTGGTAGACACGCCGTCTTGAGGGGGCGGTGGCGCAAGCCGTGCCGGTTCGAGTCCGGCCTTCGGCACCATACCTTGCCGGGTACCGCCGACATCGCGATGCGATGCGGTGTTGCTGGGGACCAGCGAAGTGAATGACGGGCACCTGCACCCCGCGGGGCGGTGCCGTCA
Organism: uncultured Gammaproteobacteria bacterium; assembly: GCA_964350265.1. Classification (GTDB taxonomy): domain Bacteria; phylum Pseudomonadota; class Gammaproteobacteria; order Arenicellales; family CAJQKF01; genus BQJD01. The sequence continues at coordinate 7,116 of CAYGJZ010000050.1, forward strand.
GCGTGGGGAACTTCGAATGAGAAGCGTAATCGCATGCGAACGCACCACCCGGGGCATTCTTGACGTGGTAAATGGCGTCCGCATAGACTGGCAATACCGTGTTTGCCCGTTGTTGGGCTGTCCCTCGAACGACACGGCGCACCGTAGCTGAAACTTCACAGATGCTCGAGAACTATATTCCGATCCTGATGTTCATCGGCATTGCGCTGGTGATCGGCGTCGTTGCCCTGGCTGCGGGCACCCTGCTTGGCCCCGACAAGCCGAACGACGAAAAGCTGTCCCCCTACGAATGCGGCTTCGAGGCCTTCGAAGACACGCGCATGAAGTTCGATGTTCGCTACTACCTGGTCGCGATCCTGTTCATCGTGTTCGACCTGGAGATCGCCTTCCTGTTTCCCTGGGCGGTGGTACTCGACGAAGTTGGCCTGTTCGGCTTCCTCGCCATGACCGTCTTCCTGCTCGTGCTGGTGGTCGGCTTCATCTACGAGTGGAAGCGGGGCGCGCTGGAATGGGAATGAGGAGTGTGCGATGTCTATAGAAGGTGTACTCAAGGAAGGCTGGGCCACGGCACGGCTGGATGACCTGATCAACTGGGCCCGGACCGGCTCGATGTGGCCGATGACCTTCGGCCTGGCCTGCTGCGCGGTGGAGATGATGCAGGCCGGCGCGGCACGCTACGATCTCGACCGGTTCGGCGTCATCTTCCGTCCCAGCCCGCGCCAGTCCGACGTGATGATCGTGGCCGGCACCCTCACCAACAAGATGGCGCCGGCCCTGCGCAAGGTCTACGAGCAGATGCCCGAGCCACGCTGGGTCATCTCCATGGGTTCCTGCGCCAACGGCGGCGGCTACTACCACTACTCCTACGCCGTGGTGCGGGGCTGCGATCGCATCGTTCCGGTGGATGTCTACGTGCCCGGCTGTCCGCCCACCGCGGAGGCCCTGGTCTACGGCATCCTGCAGCTGCAGAAGAAGATCAAGCGCACCAACACCATCGCGCGGAGAACGGCATAACCCATGAGCCACGTTGACCAGCTCGGCGAAGTCGTCGGCGAGGCCCTGGGCGGCCTGGTTCGCTCGTCGGTGGTCGCCATCGACGAGCTGACCATCGAGATCGATCCGGCCGAGGTGGCCGGCGTGCTGCGTACGCTGCGCGACGATCCGTCGCTGCGCTTCGAGCAACTGATCGACCTGTGCGGCGTCGACTACACCACCTACGGCACCGAGTCCCAGGCGCCGGAGGCGGTGGAGCAGGCGGTGACCCCGGATCTCGCGGTGGTCTACCACCTGCTCAGCGTGACCCACAACCATCGTATCCGGGTGCGCGCCCGGCTGGCGCCTGAAAACCCCGAAGTCGCCTCGGTGGTCTCTCTGTGGCCGGTGGCCAACTGGTTCGAGCGCGAGGCCTTCGACCTGTACGGCATCGTCTTTCACGGTCACCCGGACCTGCGTCGCCTGCTCACCGACTACGGCTTCATCGGTCACCCGTTCCGCAAGGACTTCCCCATCTCCGGTCATGTCGAGATGCGCTTCGACGAGGACAAGGGCAGGGTGGTCTACCAGCCGGTTTCCATCGAGCCGAGGGTGCTGGTGCCCCGGGTGATTCGCAAGGAGGGCTACGGTGGCTGAAATCCGCAACTACACCATGAACTTCGGTCCCCAGCACCCGGCGGCACACGGCGTGCTGCGCGTGGTCATGGAGATGGACGGCGAGGTTATCGAGCGCTGCGATCCGCACATCGGCCTGCTGCACCGGGCCACCGAGAAGCTGGCCGAGACCAAGCCGTTCAGCCAGAGCATCGGCTACATGGATCGACTCGACTACGTGTCGATGATGTGCCAGGAGCACGCCTACGTGCGCGCCATCGAGAACCTGCTCGGCATCGAGGCGCCGGAACGTGCCCAGTACATCCGGGTGATGTTCGACGAGATCACCCGCATCCTCAACCACCTGTTGTGGATCGGCGCCCATGCCCTGGACGTGGGTGCGATGACCGTGTTCCTGTACGCCTTTCGCGAGCGCGAGGACCTGATGGACTGCTACGAGGCGGTGTCCGGTGCGCGCATGCATGCCACCTACTACCGTCCCGGCGGCGTCTACCGCGACCTGCCCGACCGCATGCCGCGCTATGAGCCGTCCAAGTGGCACGACGAGAAGGATACCCGCGAGCGCAACAAGGACCGCGGCGGTTCCCTGCTCGACTTCATCGAGGCCTTCGCCGAACGCTTTCCGGGCTGCATCGACGAGTACGAGACCCTGCTCACCGACAACCGCATCTGGAAGCAGCGGCTGGTGGACATTGGCATCGTCACCGCGGATCGCGCCAAGGCCCTCGGCTTCACCGGTCCCATGCTGCGCGGCTCGGGCATCGCCTGGGACCTGCGCAAGACCCAGCCCTATGCCGTCTACGACCGCATGGATTTCGACATTCCGGTGGGCAGCACCGGGGACTGCTACGACCGTTACCTGGTGCGGGTGGAAGAGATGCGCCAGTCGGTGCGCATCGTGCGCCAGTGCATCGAGTGGCTGCGCGCCCACGAGGGCCCGGTAATCCTCGAGAACTACAAGGTGGTGGCGCCGCACCGCGAGGACATGAAGCAGGACATGGAATCGTTGATCCACCACTTCAAGCTGTTCACCGAGGGCTACCACGTGCCGGAAGGGGAAACCTACTCGGCGGTGGAGGCACCCAAGGGCGAGTTCGGCATCTACATGATTTCCGACGGCGCCAACAAGCCCTACCGGGTGAAGATCCGCGCACCGGGTTTCGCACACCTGGCGGCACTGGACGAAATGTCGCGCGGGCACATGCTGGCCGACATGGTGGCCATCATCGGCACCCAGGATATCGTCTTCGGCGAGATCGACCGCTAGAACCGGGGCAAGCGATGTTATCGGAAAAAGTCATCGAGAAGATCCGCAAAGAGGTCGGCAAGTACCCGATCCGGAAGGCGGCGGTGAAGTCGGCCCTCCGCTATGCCCAGGAAGAGCGTGGCTGGGTGGATGAAGAGGTGGTGCGCGACGTCGCCGAGGAACTCGGCATCGAGCCCATCGAGGTGCAGGAAGTGGCGACGTTCTACGACCTGTTCTACACCGAACCGGTCGGGCGGCATCAACTGCGCGTGTGCACCAACGTCTCCTGCATGCTGTGCGGCAGCGACGACGTGATCGGTTATCTCGGCGACAAGCTCGGTATCGTGCCGGGCGAAACCACCGCCGACGGACGGTACACGCTGTTCGAGGTGGAATGTCTCGGCGCCTGTGGCGGCGCACCGATGATGATGGTCGGCAACGACTACCACGAAAACCTCTCCCCCGACCGAATCGACCGCATTCTCTCGGACCTGGAGTCCGCCGATGAGTGAATACCGCGTATGCCTGCCTGACCCGTCGCTGTCCGAGCCGTGGACGCTGGCTGCCTACGAGAGCACCGGCGGCTACCAGGCCTGGCGCAGGATCATCAACGAGGGCACCTCGCCGGAGGACATTCTCGAGGTGTTCAAGGCCTCCGGCCTGCGTGGCCGTGGCGGCGCCGGCTTTCCCACCGGTCTGAAGCTCAGCTTCATGCCGCGCAACGCGCCCGGGCAGAAGTACATCGTCTGCAACTCCGACGAAAGCGAGCCGGGCACCTTCAAGGACCGCGACATCCTGCGATTCAATCCGCACCAGTTGGTCGAGGGCATGGCCATTGCCGGCTATGCCATCGGCGCCACGGTGGGATACAACTACATCCGCGGCGAGTACTACGAGCCCTGGGCGCGTTTCGAAGCCGCGCTGGCCGAGGCCTATGCCGCCGGCCTGCTGGGCCGCGGCGTGCTCGGATCGCCGGTGGATTTCGACCTGTATGCCACCCGCGGCGCCGGCGCCTACATCTGTGGCGAGGAAACCGCGCTGCTCGAGTCGCTGGAGGGCAAGAAGGGCCAGCCGCGCTTCAAGCCGCCGTTCCCGGCCCAGGTCGGTGCCTTTGGTCGACCGACCACCATCAACAACACCGAATCGCTGGCCTCGCTGCCGCCGATCCTGCGCAACGGCGCCGAATGGTTCGCCGATCTTGGCGTGGAGAAAAGCGGCGGCACGAAGATCTTCTCGGTTTCCGGGCACGTCAACAAGCCGGGCAACTACGAGGTGCGCATGGGCATTCCCTTCGCCGAGTTGCTGGAAATGGCCGGCGGGGTGCGTGACGGTCACAAGCTGAAGGCGGTCATCCCCGGCGGTTCCTCGGTACCGGTGATGCCCGCCGAGACCATCATGAACTGCAACATGGACTACGACTCGTTGCAGAAGGCGGGATCGGCCATCGGCGCCGGCTCGGTCATCGTCATGGACGAGACCACCTGCATGGTGCGCACCCTTGAGCGGATCTCGTATTTCTACTATGCCGAGTCCTGCGGCCAGTGCACGCCGTGCCGCGAAGGCACCGGCTGGCTCTACCGGGTGCTGCATCGCATACGCACCGGGCGCGGGCGCATGGAGGACCTCGACCTGCTGGTGGACATGGCCAACCGCATCGAGGGTCGCACCATCTGCGCCCTCGGCGATGCCGCCGCCTGGCCGGTGCAGAGTTTCATGAAGCACTTCCGCCACGAGTTCGAGGCGATGATCAACAAGGCCGAGGCGGCATAGGCGGCGACGAGACGATGGCAAAGATCGAAATTGACGGCAAGCAGCTGGAAGTGCGTGACGGCATCATGCTGATCCAGGCTGCCGACGAGGCCGGCATCTACATCCCGCGCTTTTGCTACCACGAGAAGCTGTCGGTGGCGGCCAATTGCCGCATGTGCATGGTCGACGTGGAGAAGGCGCCAAAGCCGTTGCCGGCCTGTGCCACCCCGGTGACCGACGGCATGGTGGTGCGCACCGCCTCCGAGCGGGCGGTGGATGCGCAGAAGGGCACCATGGAGTTCCTGCTCATCAACCACCCGCTGGACTGCCCGATCTGCGACCAGGGCGGCGAGTGTCCGTTGCAGGACCAGGCGCTCGGCTACGGCAAGGACGTGTCCCGCTTCACCGAGAAGAAAAGGGTGGTCGAGGACAAGGACATCGGGCCGTTGATCGAGACCTCGATGACGCGCTGCATCCACTGTACCCGCTGTATCCGCTTCGGCCGCGAGATCGGCGGCATCATGGAGCTGGGCGCGGTGGGTCGCGGCGAGCACATGGAGATCACCGCCTACCTCGGCAACACGGTGGACTCGGAAGTCTCCGGCAACATGATCGACCTGTGCCCGGTGGGCGCGCTTACCTCCAAGCCCTATCGCTTCAGCGCGCGTGCCTGGGAGATGCGCAACCACGATGCCATCAGTCCGCATGACTGCGTGGGTGCGAACATGCAGGTGCAGACCCTGCGCGACGAGGTGAAGCGGGTACTGCCGCGCAGCAACGAGCCGGTCAACCAGTGCTGGCTGTCCGACCGCGACCGCTTCAGTTACGAGGCGGTCAACTCCGCCGAGCGCGCGGTGGTGCCGATGCTGCGATCCGGCGACCGCTACGAGCCCACCGACTGGAAGGTGGCGCTGGAGCGGGTCGGCCGTGGTCTGCGCAACATCATCGACGAGCACGGCGCGGACAGCATTGCCGGGCTGATCTCGCCGGCGGTGTCCACCGAGGAACAGTTCCTGTTCCAGAAAGTGCTGCGTGGTCTTGGCTGCGACAACATCGATCATCGCCTGCGCCAGCAGGATTTCGCCGACGATCTTCACGTCGGCGACTATCCCGGTGCGTCCGGACAGTTGGCCGACCTGGATGCCGCCAAGGCGGTGCTGCTGGTCGGTTCCAACGTGCGCAAGGAACAACCGCTGATCGGTGTGCGCCTGCGAGGCGCGGTGCGCAACGGCAGTCGTGTCTTCGCGGTCAACGCCATGGACTACGACTTCAAGTTCGCCGTCGCCGACAAGGCCATCGTCGACCCGGCGGCGTTGCCGGGGGCGCTGGCCCGCGTGGCCGCCGCGATGGCCTCGGAACTGGGCATGGCCGTGCCGGCGGAGATCCACGCCTGGGCGAACACCGCCGTCGCCACCGCCAGCCACGATGTCATTGCCCGCGCCATCCTCGACGGCGGCAAGGAGTCGGTGATCGTTCTTGGTGACGGTGCCCGCCAGCATCCGCGCGCCTCGGTGCTGCGCGGCATCGCCAACTGGATGCACGAGCAAAGCGGCGCCGGGCGCATGGACCTCGCCGAGGCCAACAGCGCCGGCGCCTGGCTGGCCGGCTGCGTGCCGCACCGCGGCCCCGGCGGCCGCCGGCTGGAGCAGGGCGGGCTGAACGCCGGTGCCGTGCTCGCGCGGCCACGCCGTGGCTACGTGCTCTACGGCATCGATGCCGAACTGGACTGCCTGCAGGGCAGTCGCCTGGCCGACGCCCTGTCGCGCGCCGACTTCGTGGTCTCGCTGACCGCCTTCCGTTCCGAGTCGATGAACCACGCCGACGTGGTGCTGCCCATCGCCCCCTACACCGAGTCCGCCGGCACCTACGTCAATGTCGATGGCCGCGTCCAGCAGGGCAGGGCGGCCGTGCGTCCGCGGGGCGAGGCACGACCGGGCTGGAAGGTCCTGCGCGTGCTCGGCAACCAGTTCAACCTCGACGGCTTCGAGCAGGTGACCATCGACGACGTGCGCTCCGAGCTGGGCCTGTCCGAACGGCTGCCGCAGCCGGTGTTCGCCACCGCTCCGCTGACCAGTCCCGGCGACGAAGACAGCGGCACCGCGCAGAACGAGTTCCACCACGTCATCGACGTGCCGCTCTACCGCATCGACGCCTATACCCGGCGCGCGCCGGCGCTGCAACGCACCACCGACAATCCGCAACGTCCCGCCGGCGGTCTCAACCCCGCCCAGTTCGAGCGGCTGGGCCTGCGTGACGGCGCCATCATGAACCTGGTCACGCCCGACGGCGACGGCGTCAGCCTTGCCGTGCACGCCGACCCGCGGGTGCCTCCGAACTGCATCCACGTACCCTCCGGCTACCGCCACAGCGCAGTGCTGGGCGGCGCACGCCGGCTCGCCCTGGAGGAAGTGTGATGGACTTTCTCCACCAGCTCTGGATGGGTGTGCCCGAGGCGCTGCGCATTTTCGTGGTCAACGGGCTGCTGATCGTCGCCATCATCGCGCCGTTGATGCTGGCGGTGGCCTACTTCACCTTCTTCGAGCGCAAGGTCATCGGCTACATGCAGGCCCGGATCGGGCCCAACCGCGTCGGGCCGCGGGGCTTCCTGCAGCCCATCGCCGACGCGGTGAAGCTGATGTTCAAGGAAATCGTCATCCCGGCGAAATCCAACCGCTACCTGTTCCGCATCGCGCCGATCCTTGCCCTCGGGCCGTCGCTGGCGGCGTGGGCGGTGATGCCGTTCACCGACAAGTGGGTGCTGGCGAACATCGACGCCGGCCTGCTGTACGTGCTGGCGATGACCTCGCTCGGCGTCTACGGCGTGATCATTGCCGGCTGGGCATCCAATTCCAAGTACGCCTTTCTCGGCGCCATGCGTTCCGCGGCACAGATCGTTGCCTACGAGATTGCCATGGGCTTTGCCCTGGTCGGCGTGCTGATGGTTGCCGGCAGCCTGAACCTGCACCAGATCGTCACCGGACAGGCCGGCGGCATCGGGCAGTGGTACTTCATTCCGCTGTTCCCGCTGTTCATCGTCTACTTCATTTCCGGCGTGGCGGAAACCAACCGGGCACCCTTCGACGTCGCCGAGGGCGAATCGGAGATCGTTGCCGGCTTCCACGTCGAGTATTCCGGCATGGCCTTCGCGGTGTTCTTTCTCGCCGAGTACGCGAACATGCTGCTGATCGCGGCGCTGACCGTGGTCATGTTCCTTGGCGGCTGGCATCCGCCGCTGGATATCGCGCCCTTCACCTGGGTGCCTTCCATCTTCTGGTTCTGTATCAAGCTTTCGGCGGTAGCCTTCTTCTTCCTGTGGTTCCGCGCCACCTTTCCCCGCTACCGCTATGACCAGATCATGCGGCTGGGCTGGAAGGTCTTCATCCCGGTCACCCTGGTGTGGATCGCGGTGATCGGCATCGCCCGTTTTTTCACGCCCTTCGGCCACTGGTTCCAATAGGAGAGGCAGCCGAATGAACGCCATCATGCGATTCGTCAAGGGTTTCACGCTGTACGAGCTGCTGCGCGGCATGCGGGTGACCGGCAGGCAGTTCTTCCGCAAGAAGTTCACCATTCACTACCCGGACGAAAAAACGCCGAAGTCGCCGCGCTTCCGTGGCCTGCACGCCCTGCGTCGCTATCCCAACGGCGAAGAGCGCTGCATTGCCTGCAAGCTGTGCGAGGCGGTCTGCCCGGCACTGGCCATCACCATCGACTCGGTGGAGCGCGAAGACGGCACCCGCCGTACCACCCGCTATGACATCGACCTGTTCAAGTGCATCTACTGCGGCTTCTGCGAAGAGGCCTGCCCGGTAGACTCCATCGTGCTGACCGACATCCACGAGTTCCATTTCGAGGAGCGCGGCGGGCACATCATCGACAAGGCGCACCTGCTCGAAATCGGCGACAAGTACGAGCAGGACATCGCCCGGGCGCGGCAGCAGGACGCGCCGTTTCGCTAACCGGTAGCCGCGCAGACCATGTCCATTCTTTCCCTGTCCTTCTACGTCTTCTCGCTGGTGCTGGTGGTGTCCGCCGCCATGGTGGTCACCGTGCGCAACCCGGTGAAGGCGGCCCTGTTCCTGGTGCTGGCGTTCTTCAGCGCCGCCTGCGTGTGGGTCACCCTGGAGGCGGAGTTCCTCGCCATCGTGCTGGTGCTGGTCTACGTCGGCGCGGTGATGGTGCTGTTCCTGTTCGTGGTGATGATGCTGGACATCGACATCGCGCGCATGCGCGAGGGTTTCGCCCGTTACCTGCCCGTGGGCATCCTGGTGGCGCTGGCGTTGGTGGTTGAACTGGCGCTGGTTCTCGGCGGTTCGATGTTCGGCAACGACGCCATGCCGCGGCCGGCCGGTTACGCGGCCGAGTTCAGCAATACCCAGCAGCTTGGCCGGGTGCTGTACACCGAGTACGTGTTCGCCTTCGAGATCGCCGGGCTGGTGCTGCTGGTGGCCATCATCGCCGCCATCAGCCTGACCCTGCGTCGTCGGCCCACCACCAAGTACCAGACACCGGGTCAGCAGGTGAAGGTGCGCAAGGCCGATCGCCTGCGCATTGTGAAAATGGATCCGGTTCGTCGCCAGGACCGGGAGGAAGGGCAATGATTCCGCTCAGTCACTACCTCGTGCTCGGCGCCATCCTGTTCGCCATCAGCGTGGTCGGGATTTTTCTCAATCGAAAGAACCTGGTGGTCATCCTGATGTCCATCGAGCTCCTGCTGCTGGCCGCGAACATGAACTTCGTCGCCTTCTCCCGCTACCTCGACGATCCGGGCGGGCAGGTGTTCGTGTTCTTCATCCTGACCGTGGCCGCGGCCGAGGCCGCCATTGGCCTGGCCATCCTGATCATCCTGTTCCGCAACCGGATGTCGATCAACGTGGAAGACCTCGACGAGTTGAAGGGCTGATGCAGACGATCTACCTCGCCATACCGCTGGTCTGCCTGCTTGCCGCCATTATCGCCGGCCTGTTCGGCCGCCAGATCGGGCGTCGCGGCGCACACGTCGTCACCATTTCCGGGGTCGCCATCGCCTGCCTGCTGTCGCTGGTGGTGTACGTCGACGTGCGCGCCGGAAACACCTTCAACGGCTCGGTCTACACCTGGCTGATCAGCGCGGGCATCCCCTTCGAGATCGGCTTCCTGATCGACCCGCTGTCCGCCATGATGATGGTGGTGGTGACCTTCGTCTCGCTGATGGTGCACGTCTACACCATCGGCTACATGCACGAGGACCCGGGCTACCAGCGGTTCTTCAGCTACATCTCCCTGTTCACCTTCGCCATGCTGATGCTGGTGATGTCGAACAACTTCCTGCAACTGTTCTTCGGCTGGGAGGCGGTGGGCCTGGTGTCCTACCTGCTGATCGGTTTCTGGTACGAGCGCGATACCGCGGTGTTCGCCAACATGAAGGCCTTCCTGGTCAACCGCGTGGGCGACTTCGGCTTCCTGCTCGGCATCGCGGCGATTCTCTACGTGTTCGGGTCGCTGGACTACGAGGCCGTGTTCGCCGGCGCCGCCGGGGCCGCGGACCTCACCGTCGACGGACCCTTCGGCAACACCTGGCACTGGATGACCATCATCTGCCTGCTGTTGTTCGTCGGTGCCATGGGCAAGTCGGCACAGGTGCCGCTGCACGTCTGGCTGCCCGACTCGATGGAAGGCCCGACGCCGATTTCGGCGCTGATTCACGCGGCCACCATGGTCACCGCGGGCATCTTCATGGTCGCGCGCATGTCGCCGCTGTACGAACTGTCGGAGACGGCGCTGTCGGTGATCCTGGTCATCGGCGCATTGACCGCCTTCTTCATGGCCCTGGTCGGCCTGGTGCAGAACGACATCAAGCGGGTGGTCGCCTACTCGACCCTGTCCCAGCTCGGCTACATGACCGTGGCGCTGGGCGCCTCGGCCTACAGCGCGGCGATTTTCCACCTCGGCACCCACGCCTTCTTCAAGGCGCTGCTGTTCCTCGGCGCCGGCTCGGTGATCATCGCCATGCACCACGAGCAGGACATGCGCAGGATGGGCGGCCTGCGACGACTGATGCCGATCACCTATCTCACCGCCATCATCGGCTCGCTGGCGCTGGCCGGGATCCCGCCCTTCGCCGGCTTCTTCAGCAAGGATGCCATCATCGAGGCGGTGCATTATTCCAGCCTGCCCGGCGCCAGTCTCGCCTACTACGCGGTGCTGGCCGGCGTGGTGGTGACGGCCTTCTACTCCTTCCGGCTGATCTTCCTGGTGTTCCACGGCAAGGGCCGCATGGACGACCACACCCGCAAGCACCTGCACGAATCGCCCGGCGTGGTCACCCTGCCGCTGGTTCTGCTGGCGATCCCGTCGATCATCGCCGGCATGCTGTTCGTTGAACCGATGCTGTTCGGCGACTTCTTCGGTACCTCCATCCAAGTCGACCCCGCCCACGATACCGTGGCCGCCCTTGGCGCCAGCATGCACGGCCATGCCGGGGCCTGGGCGATGATGAAGCATGCCCCGTTCTCGCTGCCGTTCTGGCTGGCCATCGGCGGCATCGTGCTGGCCTGGCTGTTCTACATCGCCGCCCCCGGGCTGCCGGCGAAGGTGGCCTCGGTCCTGGCACCCATTCACTACGTGCTGGTGCGCAAGTACGGTGTCGACGAACTCTACCAGGCGCTGTTTGCCGGCGGCAGCCGCCGACTGGGCGGGCTGCTCTGGCGGGTGGGTGACGTGGCCGTGATCGACGGCTTCTTCGTCAACGGCAGTGCCCGCGTGGTCGGCTGGTGTTCGGCCCTGGTGCGTCACCTGCAAACCGGCTTCGTCTATCACTATGCCTTTGCCATGATCCTGGGACTGCTGTTGCTGATGTCCTGGTTCCTGTGGTTCTGATCGATTCGGGAGGATCGCATTGGGCTTCTTCGAGCAAAATCTTCTCTCGATCCTGATCTGGCTGCCGATCATCGGCGGCCTGCTGGTGCTGGGTACCGGGGACGATCGTGGCGCGCCGATTGCGCGCAAGCTGGGCATCGGCTTTTCGGTGGTGACCTTTCTCGCCAGCCTGCCGCTGTACACCGGCTTCGATCGTGCCACCGCGGCGATGCAGTTCGTCGAGCGAACCACCTGGGTGGAGACCTACCACATCGAGTACTTCCTCGGCGTGGACGGCATCTCCATGCCACTGATCCTGCTCACCACGTTCCTGACCATCATCGTGATGATCGCGGCGCTGACCTCGGTGAAGCAGCGGGTGGCACAGTACGTCGGCGCCTTCCTGATCATGGAAGGGCTGATGGTCGGCGTGTTCAGCGCCCTCGACGCCATCCTGTTCTATGTCTTCTGGGAGGCGATGCTGATCCCGATGTACCTGATCATCGGTATCTGGGGTGGCGCCAATCGCGTCTACGCGAGCATCAAGTTCTTCCTCTACACGTTGCTCGGTTCGCTGCTCATGCTGGTGGCGTTCCTGTACCTGTACAACGTGGCCGGCGACAGCTTCTCCATCGCCGATTTTCACGCGGTGCCGCTGGGCGCGACCGCGCAGACACTGATCTTCATCGCCTTCTTCACCGCCTTCGCGGTGAAGATTCCGATGTTCCCGGTACATACCTGGTTGCCGGACGCCCACGTCGAGGCGCCCACTGGCGGTTCGGTGATCCTGGCCGCGATCATGTTGAAGATGGGTGGCTACGGCTTCCTCCGCTTCAGCCTGCCGGTGACCCCGGATGCCGCCGCCGAGCTGGCCGGCATCATGATCACGCTTTCGCTGATCGCGGTGGTCTACATCGCCTTCGTTGCGCTGGTGCAGATGGACATGAAGAAGCTGATCGCCTACTCGTCGATCAGCCACATGGGATTCGTCACCCTGGGCATGTTCCTGTTCTCCTCCCGTGGGATCGAGGGGGCGATGGTGCAGATGATCTCCCACGGCTTCATTTCCGGTGCCCTGTTCCTGTGCGTCGGCGTGCTCTATGACCGCCTGCATTCGCGGGACATCTCCACCTACGGCGGCGTGGTCAAGCCGATGCCCGTCTACGGTGCCTTCGCTGTGCTGTTCGCCATGGCCAATGCGGGCCTGCCCGGCACCTCCGGCTTCGTCGGCGAGTTCCTGGTCATCCTGGCCGCCTTCGAGGTCAACGCCTGGTTCGCCGTGGTCGCCGCACTGACCCTGATTCTCGGTGCCGCCTATACCCTGTGGATGGTCAAGCGGGTGATTTTCGGCGCCGTCACCAGTGAACAGGTCGCCGGCCTGAAGGACATCAACCGACCGGAATTCGTGGTGCTCGCGCTGCTCGCGGTAGCGGTGCTGTTCTTCGGCATCTGGCCGAATCCGCTGCTCGACGTGATGCACGTGACGGTGGACAACCTGGTCGAACTCGCCACCCGGAGTAAGCTTTGATGAATGCATCGATCCAGTTTCTCCCGGTGCTGCCCGAGATCATCGTCTCGCTGCTGGCCTGCGTGGTGCTGGTGCTCGACCTGTTCCTGCCCGCCGATCGCAAGCAGCCCGTCTACTACCTTTCCCTGGCTACCTTGCTGGCCGCGCTGGTGGCGCTGCTGTCCGGATACGGCGAGGGATCGAAGGTGCTGTTTCACGGCGCCATCGTGGTGGACGATCTGTCCACCCTGGTCAAGATCGGCGTGGTGCTTTCCACCGCCTTCCTGCTGGTGTATGGCCGGCAGTACAACAGCGACCGGGAACTGTTCAAGGGCGAGTTCTTCGTCCTCGCCCTGTTCGGTGTGGCCGGCATGATGGTGCTGGCCTCCGCCAACCACCTGGTCACCCTGTACATGGGCCTGGAACTGCTCTCCCTGTGCCTGTACGCGATGATCGCCATGCAGCGGGATTCCGGCCGCGCCAGCGAGTCGGCGATGAAGTACTTCGTGCTTGGCGCACTCGCCTCGGGCATCCTGCTCTACGGCATGTCGCTGCTCTACGGCATCACCGGCACCCTGGAGATCGGGCCGTTGTCGGAGCGGGTGGCGTCGGTGGATGCCCAGGCCATGCCGTTGATCCTGGCGGTGATCTTCATCGTCGTCGGGCTGGCGTTCAAGCTCGGCGCGGTGCCGTTCCACATGTGGATTCCCGACGTCTACCACGGCTCGCCGACGTCGGTGACAGTGTTCATAGGCTCGGCCCCCAAGCTTGCTGCCTTCGCCATGTTCGCGCGCCTGCTGGTGTCCGGCATGGAGGATCTTCACGTGCACTGGGGCGACATGCTGGCGGTGCTGGCCATTGCCTCGGTGGCCATCGGCAACGTGGTCGCCATTGCCCAGAGCAACATCAAGCGCATGTTGGCCTACTCGACCATTTCGCACATGGGCTTCTTCCTGTTCGGCATCTTGGCCGGCAGTTCGCTGGGCTACGGCGCGGCGCTGTTCTACGTCTTCGCCTACACCCTGATGAGCCTGGGTGCCTTCGGCGTGCTGCTGGTGCTGTCCACCCGCGGCCTGGAGGTCGAGCAGCTCACCGACCTGCGCGGCCTCAACGCCACCCACCCGTGGCTGGCCCTGCTCATGCTGCTGCTGATGTTCTCCATGGCCGGGGTGCCACCGACCATCGGCTTCTACGCCAAGCTGTCGGTGATCCAGGCTCTCGTCTCGGTGGACCACATCGCGCTGGCGGTGATCGCGGTGCTGCTGGCCGTGGTCGGCGCCTTCTACTACCTGCGGGTGATCAAGATCATGTACTTCGATGATCCGCCCGAATCCAGGGAACTGGTGCCGCAGCGCTTCGCCGTCTCCCTGCTGTCGATCAACGCCCTGGCGGTACTGTGGCTGATGCCCTTTGCCGGGACCCTGATCGACCTGTGCCAGCGGGCGGTGGCGACCCTCTAGGCACA
>CAYGJZ010000050.1:21627-31213 GCA_964350265.1 uncultured Gammaproteobacteria bacterium
CCCGCCGAATGTGGTAAAATCCCGACGTTGCACAGGCTCGTTCTCGGCGCGGTTTCCGCGCCCGTAACGCCCCTCCCCAAACGAACCCAGGCACTGTCCGGTCGCGGCTGCGCATCCGGTGCATCCCGAGGGTTCGGCAAATGTTCGACAAGATGACCGAATTCGCGAAAGAAATGGTTCCTGCCAACCTTGAGCAGGAAATGCGCCAGTCGTACCTCGACTACGCCATGAGCGTCATCGTCGGGCGTGCCCTGCCGGACGTCAGCGACGGGCTCAAGCCGGTGCACCGCCGGGTGCTGTACGCCATGTCGCAGCTGGGCAACGACTGGAACAAGCCGTACAAGAAATCCGCCCGTATCGTCGGCGACGTCATCGGCAAGTACCACCCCCACGGCGATTCCGCCGTCTACGACACCATCGTGCGCATGGCCCAGCCCTTTTCGCTGCGCTACCCGCTGGTGGACGGGCAGGGCAACTTCGGCTCCATCGACGGCGACGCCCCGGCGGCGATGCGCTATACCGAGATCCGCCTGTCGCGCATTGCCCACGAGCTTTTGGCCGACATCGACAAGGAAACGGTGGATTTCGGCCTCAACTACGACGAGTCGGAAACGCAGCCGCTGGTGCTGCCCACCCGCGTGCCGAACCTGCTGGTCAACGGTTCCTCGGGCATAGCCGTGGGCATGGCCACCAACATTCCGCCGCACAACCTGCGCGAGGTGGTGGACGCCTGCCTGGCGCTGCTCGACAACGAGGACCTCGACGTTGCCGAGTTGATGGAGTTCATCAAGGGCCCGGACTTTCCCACCGCCGGCATCATCAACGGCAGCAAGGGCATCCGCGAGGCCTACCGGTCCGGTCGCGGTCGCATCTACGTGCGTGCACGGGTGGATTTCGAGACCGACCCGAAGACCGATCGCAATCTCATCGTGGTGCACGAGTTGCCCTACCAGGTCAACAAGGCGCGGCTGATGGAGAAGATCGCCGACCTGGTGAAGAACAAGCGCCTGGAAGGAATTTCCGCCCTGCGCGACGAGTCGGACAAGTCCGGCATGCGCATGGTGATCGCGCTCAAGCGCGGCGAGATTCCCGAGGTGGTGCTGAACAACCTCTACCAGCACACCCAGTTGCAGACCGTGTTCGGCATCAACATGGTGGCGCTGGAGAACAACCAGCCGCGGCTGTTCGGCCTGAAGGACATCCTCAATGCCTTCCTGCGTCACCGTCGCGAGGTGGTCACCCGGCGCACGCTGTTCGAACTGCGCAAGGCCCGTGCCCGTGCCCACGTGCTGGAAGGGCTGGCGGTGGCGCTGGCGAACATCGACGAGATCATCGAGCTGATCAAGGCATCGGCCAGCCCCGCGGATGCCCGCAACGAGCTGGTGGCCCGCGCCTGGGCGCCCGGCGTGGTGCTGCGCATGCTCGAGCGTGCCGATTCGGCCAGTTCGCGGCCGGATGATCTCGAGCCCGGCTACGGCCTGCAGCAGGGCGCCTACCACCTGTCGCCCACCCAGGCCCAGGCCATCCTCGACCTGCGCCTGCACCGTCTCACCGGGCTGGAGCAGGAGAAGATCCTTGCCGAGTACGGCGAGATCCTCGACACCATTGCCGACCTGATCGAGATTCTCGAGAACCCCGACCGGCTGCGTCGCGAAATCCGCGAGGAACTGACCGAGATCAGCACCGCCTACGGCGACGAGCGACGCACCGAGATCCAGGAATCCTACGAGGACCTGACCGACGAGGACCTGATTGCCCGCGAGGACATGGTGGTGACCATCTCGCACCTGGGTTACGCCAAGTCGCAGCCGCTTTCCGAGTACCGCGCACAGCGTCGCGGCGGCAAGGGCCGAATGGCGACGCAGACCCGGGAAGAGGATTTCGTCGAGCGCATGATCGTTGCCAACAGCCACGACACGGTGCTGTGCTTTTCCAATCTCGGCAAGGTCTACTGGCTGAAGGTCTACCAGATCCCGCAGGCCGGCCGTGCCGCCCGCGGTCGCCCGCTGGTCAACCTGCTGCCGCTGGCGGAGGGCGAGAAGATCAGCACCACGCTGACCCTGGACCAGTATCCCGAGGGCTATCACATCGTCATGGCCACCGCCGGTGGCACGATCAAGAAGAGCGCGCTGGCCAACTACAGCCGACCGCGCTCCAGCGGCTTGATCGCCATCGACCTGAAGGACGGCGACGAACTGGTCAACGTGGCCATCACCGACGGCGAGTGCGACATCATGCTGTTCAGCAGCGGCGGCAAGGCGGTGCGCTTCGCCGAGTCGGGGGTGCGCGAGATGGGTCGCGTCTCCCAGGGCGTGCGTGGCATCCGGCTGGCCGCGGGTCAGCGGGTGATCTCCATGCTGGTGCTTGGCGAGGCCGACCGCTCATTGCATGCGCTGATCGGCACCGAGCGTGGCTACGGCAAGCGCACGCCGTTGGCCGAGTTCCCGCAGCACAACCGCGGCGGGCAGGGCGTCATCTCGATCCAGACCTCCGGGCGCAACGGCGACGTGGTCGGTGCACAACTGGTCGGCGACGACGACGAGATGATGCTGATTACCAACGGCGGCACGCTGATTCGCACGAGGGTGGCGGAAGTTTCCGTGCTCGGCCGCAACACCCAGGGCGTGCGCCTGATCAACCTCTCCGAGGACGAGCGTCTGATCAGTCTCAACCGGGTCGAGGAAGGTGGCAACGGCGATGACGAGGATGGCGCCGGCGACGAGGAAACCGGTCACGGTGAACCGAGCTAGTCCGCCGGCAAGGATGCCCTGCTGCCCCGGCGGCAGGGGTTGGCCATTCCCCTGAGCGGTTGTTGCTGGCCAGTGTCGCCAGCGGTACGTGTCGCCTCCGCCTCGGGCAGTTTTCCAATCCCCTTTCCAGGTTGTCCCCGCAATGAAGCAAAGCCGTTTCGACATACTCGTCTACAACAACATCTCGCCCCGCGGTCTCAAGCGTCTGCCCGAGGCCGGCTACCAGCTGGTGGATGACGCCGCCGACCCGGACGTCATCCTGCTGCGTTCCCACAAGCTCCACGACCTGGTGCCCGGCAAGTCGCTGAAGGCGGTCGGCCGCGCCGGCGCGGGTGTCAACAACATCCCGGTGGAGTCGCTGTCGGCCCTGGGCATCCCGGTCTTCAACACCCCCGGCGCCAACGCCAACGCGGTCAAGGAACTGGTGGTGGCGGGGCTGTTGCTGGCCTGCCGCAACCTGGCCCAGGCCTGGCAGTACACCCGGGCGCTGGAGGGCAGCCCCGAAGAGGTGGCGCGACAGGTCGAGGCCGGCAAGAAGAAGTTTGCCGGTAGCGAACTGCCGGGAAAATCCATCGGCATCGTTGGTCTCGGCGCCATCGGCCGCTCGGTGGCCGAGATCTGCCTGATGCTCGGCATGGAAGTGATCGGCTACGACCCGATGCTCACCGTGGAAGGCGCCTGGTCGCTGTCTTCGCGCGTTCGCCGGGCGCGTTCCCTGGCCGACCTGTTGTCGCGCTCGGACTACGTCAGCTTCCACGTGCCGTTGAACGACAGCACGCGCGGCATGCTCAACGAGGATTCCATCGGCGCGCTCAAGGCCGGGGCCACCGTGCTGAACTTTGCCCGCAGCGAGATCGTCGATGCCGATGCCGTCATCCGCGCCCTGGATGCCGGCCGGGCGGCGCGTTTCGTCAGCGATTTCCCCACCCCCGAGTTGATCCGCCACGACAAGGTCATCACCCTGCCGCATCTTGGCGCCTCCACCCTGGAAGCCGAGGAAAACTGCGCGGTGATGGTGGTCGACCAGGTGCGCGACTACCTGGAGAATGGCAATATTCGCAACTCGGTGAATTTCCCCGAGGTGAACATGCCGCGGGGCTCGCCCTACCGCCTGGTGGTGGCGAACAGCAACGTGCCCAACATGCTGGGACAGATATCCACCACCATGGCGGAGGCGGGGCTGAACATTCACGACATGATCAACCAGTCGCGCGGCTCGCTGGCCTACACGGTGGTGGATACCGACAGCGCCATTCCGGACACGGTCATCGACCGGTTGAAGTCCATTGACGGCGTGTTGAGTGCGCGGTTGATCTGATCGTGCCACGCGCGGCACAAGATGATTGATAACGACAGGGGGCAGGCGGGATGACGGACAACAAGGCATTGCTGGCGCTGCGCGAGCAGATCGACGCCGTCGACGATGAACTCGTCGCGTTGTTCAACCGGAGGGTTGCGCTGGCCACCGAGGTGGGTCGCATCAAGCGGGAAGCCGGCGACCCGGCCATCTACCGCCCCGATCGCGAGGCGTCGATCCTGCGCCACGTGCGCGAGATCAGCAGCGGCGAGATCAACGACGATGCCCTGCTGTTGCTGTTCCGCGAGATCATTTCCACCTGCCGGGGCGCCGAGAGCGTCACCCGGGTGGCGGTGCTCGGGCCGGAAGGTACCTATACCCAGTCCGCGGCGCTGAAGCACTTCGGCCACCAGGTGGAGATCATCACCGCGCCCTCCATCGAGGAAGTGTTCCGCCAGGTGGAGCGGGGCGATGCCAACTACGGCACCGTGCCGGTGGAGAACACCATCGAGGGCGGTGTCAGCAACACCCTTGACGCGTTGTTCGACAGCCGGGTGGGAATCTGCGGCGAGGTCAAGCTGCCGATCCGGCACTGCCTGCTGTCCCGCGCCGCCTCGCTGGACGCCATCGGCGAGGTGCTGGCCCATGCGCAGGCCCTGGGTCAATGCCGCCGCTGGTTGTCGGCCAACCTGCCCGGGGTGCCGTTGCGCTCGGTGGCGAGCAACGCCGAGGCGGCCCGGCTGGCGGCGGCGGATGCCTCGCTGGCGGCCATCGCCGGCGAGGGCGTTGCCGAGCTGTACCAGCTCGAGGTGCTCGAGCGCGGCCTGCAGGACATGTCCGACAACACCACCCGTTTCCTGGTCATCGGCGATACCGAGCCGGGACCGAGCGGGCGCGACAAGACCAGCGTGGTGCTGTCCGCGCGCAACCGTCCCGGGGCCCTGTTCGACCTGTTGCAGCCGCTGGCCCGGCATGGCATCGACCTGACCCGGATCGAGTCGCGGCCGGCGCGGCGCGGTGGTTGGGAGTACCTGTTTTTCGTCGACATGTCCGGTCACCGCTCCGAGCCATCGGTGGCCGCGGCCCTGGAAGAACTCGCGCACAACGCGGCGCTGTTCCGCCTGCTCGGTTCCTATCCGCAGGCGGTGGACTGACCCGGCATGGACATGGATCCCCCGAACGCGCGCATTCGCCGGCTGTTCGTCGTCGGTGTCGGCCTCATCGGTGGCTCGCTGGCACTGGCACTGCGGCGTGCCGGCGTCGTCGACCATGTCAGCGGCTACGGCCGTCGCCGCGAGGTTCTCGAGCAGGCCCTGGACCTTGGCGTCATCGACGAGGTGGCCGATGACCCTGCCGCCGGTGCCGCCGATGCAGACATGATTTTCCTCGGCGTGCCGGTGGGTGCCATCGGCACGGTGCTCGCACCGATGGCACCAGCGATCACCGCCGATACCGTGATCACCGACGGCGGCAGCACCAAGGTGCTGCCCATCGAGGCCGCGCGCAGGGCGCTCGGCGATGCCTTTCCCCGCTTCGTGCCCGGACACCCCATTGCCGGTTCGGAACGTTCCGGTGTCGCCGCCGCCCGTGCCGATCTGTACCAGGATCACCGGGTCATCCTCGCGCCCTGCGGCGAGACCGATCCGCAGGCCACCACACGGGTGGACTGGATGTGGCGCCAGTGCGGCGCCGTGATCGACCGCATGGACGCGGTGACCCATGACCGCATTCTCGGCATGACCAGCCACCTGCCGCACGCACTGGCCTTTGCCCTGGTCGACTTCATCGCCCGCGGCGAGGATGCCGGCCAGTGCTTCGAACTGGCCGCGGGCGGCTTTTTCGACTTTACCCGGATCGCGTCCAGCGACCCGGTGATGTGGCGGGACGTGGCGGTGGCCAATGCACCGGTCCTGTCCGAGGCCCTCGGCGGCTACATCGACGCGCTGGCGCGTCTGAAGACGCTGGTGGACCAAGGTCGCGCCGACGAGTTGCAACGGGTATTCGCCAATGCCCGGCAGGCGCGTGAACAACTGATTGATCGACGACGGAGACAGGCGCCATGAGCGGCGGATTCAACCTCGAGTTCCAGGTGCAGCCATCGCCGCCCATCGACGGTGAGATCACCGTGCCGGGCGACAAGTCCATCAGCCATCGCGCGGTGATGCTCGGCGCGGTGGCCGAGGGCACCACCGAGGTAACCGGCCTGCTGGAAGGCGAGGACGTGCTCGCCACCATGGCCGCCATGCGGGCCATGGGGGTGGAGATCGAAGGTCCGCGCGAGGGCAGGGTGGTCATCACCGGTCGTGGAGCGCACGGCCTGCGTGCCGCGGAAGGGCCGCTGGACATGGGCAACTCCGGCACCGCCATGCGGCTCTTGTGCGGGCTTCTCGCCGGCCAGTCCTTTGCCAGCGAACTGGTTGGCGACCCCTCGCTGATGCGGCGGCCGATGGAGCGCGTGGCCGGGCCCCTGCGCCAGATGGGCGCGCGCATCGATACCCTCGATGGTCGGCCGCCGATTCGCATCCAGCCACCCGAGGCGTCGCTGTCCGGGCAGGTGCATCACCTGGAAGTGGCCAGCGCCCAGCTCAAGTCGGCCTTGCTGCTGGCCGGTCTGTATGCCCGTGGCGAGACCCGGGTGTTCGAGCCGGCGGTGACCCGCGATCACACCGAGCGCATGCTCGAGGGCTTCGGCGCCCGCCTGCACCGGGGCGACGACTGGGTATCCATCGCCGGCGGGCAGAAGCTGGCCGGGACCAGCGTGGTGGTGCCCGGCGACATCTCCTCGGCGGCCTTCTTCCTGGTCGGTGCGGCCATGCGGCCGGGTGCCCGGCTGCTGATCGAGGGAGTTGGCGTCAACCCCACCCGCACCGGCATCCTGCACGTGCTGGACGCCATGGGCGCCGACATCACCGTCGCCAACGAACGCCTGGTGGCCGGGGAGCCGGTCGCCGATCTTCGCGTGGAGGGCCGTCGCCTGCACGGCATCGAGGTCCCCGCCGAGTGGGTTTCCCTGGCCATCGACGAGTTTCCCGCCATCATCGTGGCCGCCGCGGCGGCGGAGGGCGAGACGGTGATCCGGCACGCCGCCGAACTGCGCGTGAAGGAGAGCGACCGCATCGCCGCCATGGCCGCCGGCCTCGCCCGGCTCGGCGTCTCCGCCCGGGAATTCGACGACGGCCTGTCGGTGCGCGGCGGCGAGATCGGCGGTGGCGAGGTGGACAGTCGTTCCGATCACCGCATCGCCATGGCCTTCGCCATCGCCGGCTCGGTGGCCACCGCCCCGGTGCGGGTGCTGGACTGCCGCAACGTGGCAACCTCCTTTCCCGACTTCGTCCAGTGCGCCCGCCAGGCGGGGCTGGTCATCGAGGAGTCCATGCATGCCGCCGACCACTGAGGTCCCGGTACTGGCCATCGACGGTCCCAGCGGCACCGGCAAGGGAACCGTCAGCACCGTCATCGCCGACCGTCTCGGCTGGCACTACCTCGACAGTGGCGCGATCTACCGCGTGTTCGGCTGGATCGCGGACGAAAACGGGGTTTCCGCCGAAGATATCGACCAGTTGAGCGAACTTTCCTCCGGCTTGCGGATTCGTTTCGGCGCTGGCGACGAGCAGGGCAGGATCTGGTGCAACGGGCGGGAACTGGACCCGTCCATTCGTGGCGAGCGCGGCGGCGAACTGGCCTCCCGCTATGCCGCCGTGCCCCGGGTGCGCTCGCTGCTGATGACCCTGCAGCGATCCTGTCGCAGACCGCCTGGACTGGTGGCCGACGGTCGCGACATGGGCACCACCGTGTTTCCAGACGCGGCGCTGAAAATCTACCTCGACGCCCGCGCCGACGTGCGCGCCGAGAGGCGCTATAAGCAGTTGAAGGAAAAGGGTTTCGATGGTAGTCTTGCCCGCCTTCGCGAGGAGATGGAGGCGCGCGACGCACGGGATGCGACGCGCTCGGCGTCCCCCCTGGCGATGGCCGGCGACGCGGTGCGCATCGATACCAGCGAGATGGCCATCGACGAGGTGGTCGCTGCGGTGCTGGCCAGGTTGCCTGCCAGCGTCGGTATTTCCCGGCCGGGTTGAACCCGGCAGCGAAGACACCGGTTCCACCGGTGTGCATTCCGCCGGGCCTTGGCCCGGCGACACGATAACCCAGGCTCCGGGATCGCGAACTGCGCGGCACCGGTTTTTTCAACACTCAACCCACGCGCCGGCCTCGACCGTCGTCCTCCTGCCAACATGTCTGAAACTTTTGCTGAACTTTTCGAAGAAAGCCTCAAATCCGCCATCATGCAGCCCGGTGAAGTCATCATCGGTGAAGTGGTGGATGCCAACAACGATTTCGTCATCGTCAATGCCGGCCTGAAGTCGGAAGCGGAGATCCCCGCTTCCCAGTTCAAGGATGTGCATGGCGATCTTATGGTCAAGGTCGGAGACAGCGTCGAGGTCGCCATCGAGGCGCTGGAAGACGGTCACGGCAACACCCGCCTGTCGCGGGAAAAGGCCCGTCGCGCGAAGGCGTGGAAGGCGCTGGAGCAGGCCTTCGAGGATCAGAGCATCGTCACCGGCGTCCTGACCGGCAAGGTCAAGGGCGGTTTCACCGTCTCCATCGACGAGGTCCGCGCCTTCCTGCCCGGCTCGCTGGTGGATGTCCGACCGGTCACCGACTCGCAGTACCTGGAGAAGAAGGAACTGGAGTTCAAGGTGATCAAGCTCGATCGCCAGCGCAACAACGTCGTGGTCTCGCGGCGCGCGGTGGTGGAGAAGGAGCTGATGGCCGAGCGCGAAGCGCTGCTGGAAACCCTCGAGGAGGGCCAGGTGGTCAAGGGCGTGGTGAAGAACCTCACCGACTACGGTGCCTTCGTCAACCTCGGCGGTCTCGACGGCCTGCTGCACATCACCGACATCGCCTGGCGCCGCGTCAAGCATCCGTCCGAGGTGCTGGAGGTGGGCAACGAGATCGAGGTCAAGGTGCTCAAGTTCGATCGCGAGAAGAACCGCGTATCCCTGGGCCTGAAGCAGCTGGGCGACGACCCGTGGCAGGACCTGCCGCGTCGCTACCCGGAGAAGACCCGCCTGTTCGGCAAGGTCACCAACCTCACCGACTACGGCGCCTTCGTCGAACTCGAGGAGGGCGTGGAAGGCCTGGTGCACGTGTCGGAAATGGACTGGACCAACAAGAACGTCCACCCGAGCAAGGTGTGCAAGGTTGGCGACGAGGTCGAGGTCATGGTGCTGGACATCGATTCCGAGCGCCGTCGCATCTCGCTGGGCATGAAGCAGTGCACCTCCAATCCTTGGGAAGAGTTCGCGGCCACCCACAACAAGAACGACAAGATCACCGGCAAGATCAAGTCGATCACCGACTTCGGCGTCTTCATCGGCCTGGAGGGCGGTATCGACGGCCTCATCCACCTGTCCGACCTGTCCTGGGACCGTCCGGGCGAGGAAGTGGTGCGCGAGTACCAGAAGGGTGACGAGGTCGAGGCGGTGGTGCTGTCGGTGGACCCGGAGCGCGAGCGCATCTCGCTGGGCATCAAGCAGGC
>CAYGJZ010000051.1:0-30872 GCA_964350265.1 uncultured Gammaproteobacteria bacterium
TCGCTCTCCACGAGTGGGCGAGAAGAGCAATACTGCGTATGGGCATAGACACGGAATCCCTGGTCGTTGAGCAGTTCCAGCAGTCGACCGAGTGTTTGTGGCTGGTCCTCGAACGAGTGGTACTCGACGAACAACCGGTCGACGTCGGCAAGCCTGTGGCTGCTCGCGAGCACGTCCGTCTCCGCGCCCTCGATGTCCATCTTCAGGAAATCCACCGGCCCGACGATCAACTCGTCGAGTGTCATCGAATCCACGACGACGAGCCGTGGGTCGGTGGACCCGTCTGTTCCGTGTACGACGTGGCCCGCGTCAGCACCTTCGCGCCGGAAAGTCACGGGTGCATTCGTGGCAGACAGCGCACGGTCGTGCAGGACGACGTCGTCCAGGCCACGGACCGAGAGGTTGTCCTGCAACAAGGCGAACACGTCCGGGTCCGCCTCGATTCCGGTCACCCGTGCCCCCGGATAGAGTGCCTTGAAGTAGACGATGCTGGTACCGTAGTTGGAACCGCAGTCGAGAATCACCGGGCGATCGTTGCGCGCCGGAAACCGGTAGATCTCGTCGATGAAGATCTCCCGGTGGCTCCAGTAGAAGGAAGCGGCATCGGCGACCCGGAAACGATGTCCCTGCAGGGATACGATGGTTTCCTGGTAGCGTGGCCTGTTGAGCAGGTACTCGTAGGGCGACGTTCGGTACCTGGTCACGTCCACGCCAAGCCTTCTCAACGCATTCCTCAACGATCGCAGTATCATTCGATGTCTGTTCCTGGATTCTCGCCCGTGAAATTTCCCGCTACGCGACCGTCTTCAGGTTGCCCGCCCCCTCGTCGATTATCGGTATCCTGAGCCACGATGAAAAGCGCGCGCGACCATCCCCGGGTACGTCACCTGTCCACCTACGAGCAGCGAGGTGGCGCTGCCCGTGCCTGTCATCGGCTGCACGGTGCCTTGCGCGAACAGGGCATCGACAGTCGCCTGCAGGTGGCACGCAGGGATTCCCCTGTCACCGACGTTGTTGGCGGGAACTCCGCGCGGGCAAGGATGCTGGCCATCGCCCGACCGCTCATTGCCCGGACGATCAAGGCCCTGCAGCGTCCCGGCGACCCGGAGTACCGGTCCCTGGGCCTGCTGCCGTCCCGCCAATGCACGTCGCCAACACTCTCCGGCGCGGAAGTTCTCCACCTGCACTGGGTGGGCAACGAGTTCCTGTCGGTAGCGGAAATCGGCCGGATCACGGAACCCGTCGTGTGGACCTTGCATGACATGTGGGCCTTCTGCGGCGCCGAACACTATGCCGACGACGACCCGGATGCTCGCTGGCGACAGGGCTACGATACCCGCAACCGTCCGCGGCAGCATGTCGGCATCGACCTCGATCGACTTACCTGGCAACGCAAGCAACGGGCCTGGCGAACACCCATGCCGCTGGTCTGCCCGAGCCGCTGGCTGGCGGACTGTGCCCGTGGCAGCGCGTTGTTGTCGGACTGGCCGGTCCGCGTCATCCCCTATGCGCTCGACCCAGAGGTCTTTCGGCCCCTGCCACGTTCCGAGGCCCGGCTGCGTCTCGGCCTGCCCATCGACCGACCGCTGGTCCTGTTCGGCGCCATCGGCGGCACGCGGGATCCGCGCAAGGGTTGGCGCCACGTGGTCGAGGCCATGGGTGACCCGGCGCTGCGCGCCTCGGGACTTTCCGGCATGGTGTTCGGCGAGGACGCACCATCGTCGCGGGCCGCGTTGCCGGTGCCTGTCCACTGGGCTGGCCGGATCGGCGAAGACGCCCTGCTCGCCGTACTGTACAGCGCCGCGGATGTCTTCGTGCTGCCGTCGCTTCGTGACAACCTTCCACTCACCGGCATGGAGGCCCAGGCCTGCGGCTGCCCGGTGGTGGCCTTCGACGGCACCGGATTGCCGGACGTGGTGGAGCATGGCGAGACCGGCTACCTGGCGCGGCCCTTCGAGGCCGAGGACCTGGCGCGGGGGATTCGCTTCGTGCTGGAGGACGAGGAACGGCGTGCGCGGCTGTCGGCCAATGCGCGGGCGCGGGCGGTACGCCTGTGGGCACCGGAGGTGGTGGTGCCGCAGTACCTGGATCTCTACCGCGAGGTGCTCGAGCGGCACCGGGGCTCAGCGGGACGCTGACCCGGCCAGCAGGTGGCGGCAACGTGCGTACGCGTAGACGAGCACGTAGCGGCACAGGTACAGGGCGAGGCCGACGCCATGCGCCCCGCGCAGGGGATAGTGCTTGCGGAACAGTGCGCGCACCGCGGCGAGATTGCGGTGCGATCGCGGGTCGCGCAGAGTCTCGAGGAATTCCCGGACGCGCAACGCACCGGGCGTGCTGGCGCGGCTGGTGCGCTCGGGATCGACGTCGACGATGCTGTCCCTGGCCACCAGCAGCGCGATGCCGAGGCGACGCGCGCGGAAATAGAAGTCGTGATCGGCGCCGTAGTGCGGCAACTGCTCCTCGTCGAACAGGCCGACGGTGCCGAACACGTCGGCGGGAATGCGCACGCCCCGACCGCCGATGACGAGGGGCACGGACACCGTGCCACTGCCGCCTTCCGGCACCCTGGATGGCCGGGTGGGGAAGCCGAGCAGCAGGCAACTGTCTGCGCCCACGGTGCGTCGACCGGTGGCCATGTCACGCTGCACCGCGGCGACGATGGCCCCGGGGGACCGTGCCGCGGCCTCTTCCAGAACGTCGAGCGTGTCCGGCTGCACGTAGCAGTCGTTGTTCAGCAGGACGATCGCCCCGGCACCGGCCTCCAGCGCGTGGCGAATGCCGAGGTTGCATGCGCCGGCCCACCAGGCATCGGCGGGACCGTGCAGGCGGGTCACGTGGGGATACTCCGCGGCGAGGCCGGCGCGGGTGACGCCATCGGTGCCGTGATCCACCACCACCACGCCAAAATCGGTGCAGCGGCTGGCCGACAATGCCGCCAGGCAGCGACGGGTCTGCGCATAGCCGTTGAAGTCGGTGAGGACGACGGTGAGCACGTTCAACCGGCCCTTGCCAGCAGCTCGTGCAGGTCGCGGCCGATCACCTGCCAGTCCAGTTGCAGCGGAAAATCCACCAGCGCCGGCGTGTCGAGTTGCCGCCGGATGGCCCTGGCCATGTCCTCGGCGCCTGGTTCGCACAAGGCACCGGGCGCCGCGGCGAAGACGCTGGCATGGTCGGCGACCCGGGTCGCCACCACCGGCCGTTGGCAGGCGAGGTACTCGGCGATCTTGCAGGCGCCGCTGTGGTCGTTGAAGGATGAACGGGCATAGGGCAGCGTCACCACGTCGCTGGCCGCGACCAGTTCAGGCACCTGCTGCTGGCTGACCGGGCCAAGGTAGGTGACCCAGGGCTCGTCGGGCAAAGTGATGGTGGCATGGCCGGCCAGCAGCAAGCGGATGCCCGGCATCTCGTCGGCAAGCTGTCGAACCGCATCGAACAGCAACGGGCCCCGCGAGGGATCCAGGGAACCGAAGTAGCCGATCACCGGGCCGGCATGGGCCAGGCCAAGGGCGTTGCGCGCGGCATCCCTGTCACCGGGCCGGAACAGGTCGCGATCCACGCCGTTGGGCACCACCGCCAGGCGAGGGTTGAGCGGCGCCAGGCGACGGGCCAGGGCATCGCTGGCGACGAGCACCTGCCAGGCGCCGCTCGCCGCCGAGCGGAACATGGCCTTCATGCCCGGCAGTCGGTTGCCGGCGAAGGCGGGGTAGTAGTCATAGACATCGAACACGAAGGGGACCTTTCGGCGCGCCGCCAGTCGGGCACCGACCCAGCCCAGGTGGCTGTCGCCGCTGGCCATGACGAGGCCCGGGTCGATGTCCGCAACAAGCCGCTGCAGCGTCGGCAGCACCAGGGGCAGGTGCAGGACCGTTGCCGGCAACGTGCGAAAGGTGACCCCTTCAAGGCGTCGTTCCTCGGCGCGACGCCGCTGGTAGTCCAGGGCCAGCACGGTGACCCGTGCGCCGCGCCGGGCCAGTTGCACGGGCAGGTGGAACAGGCGTCCGAAGCGATCGTCGAGCAGGTCCTTGTTCGTGTAGCGCCGCTTGCACAGCAACAGGATGTTCAACGACCACCCACCGGCAACGTCCTACCGTTCGGCGCGCCAGCCGGCCGCTCGTCCCCCGCTCGGCGAAAGACCATCGTGCCAGGCGTGTCGCCGGACCCTGGACCCGCCCTGCCTGCAATGGAAATCATCTGGAATATCCGATACTTGTCTGGTATTGTTATCCAAGATGGCAACGTCATCCGTAGCGTGTCGATCGACGTCGCACCCGGTGTCCACGGCGCTGGCCGGATTGGATCCCGCGATGCATCGCCGACACCCCTGCACCGGGAAACACCGGGAAGAAACGTCGGCGGCGTGTCATGCCCCGTTGGAACCACGCGTAACCATAAGGTCCTGCACCGTGGGTGATTGTGTATCGTGAGTGATTCTACGTTACGTCAGGCCACCGCCGACAACCGCGCCGACCAGTCCCTGGTGGGCATCGGCCGCTTGCTGGTGGATCAGCAGGTCATCAACCGCGCCCAGGCCGAACGGCTGGAACGCAGCGCCCGGGAGAAAAGCATCTCCACCTACCGGGCCGCCTTGCTCGACGACGAGGTCGACAAGCCCACCCTGTTCCGCGTCGCCTCGCAGATCTACGGCATTCCCTTCTTCGACGTCGCCTCCCTGGACCGCAAGTTCCTGCCCGAAACCAAGGTGCCACCGGAAGTGCTGCGCAAGCACCAAGTGGTGCCCATCTACGAGCGGGGCTCGCGACTGTTCCTGGCGGTGGTGGATCCCACCGACACCACCGGGCCGGACGCCATTCGCTTCCACGCGGCCATCGCGGTGGAGCCTATCCTGGTCGACCCGGCGAAGATCACCAAGCTCATCGACGACGTTTCCTCGGCGTCGGATACCACGCTGCTGACGCTGGAGGACGAAAGCTTCGACGACCTGGAGATCACCACCGACGAAGACGTCCAGGAAAAGCTCAACAAGGAACTCGAGCGCGAGATCGACACGCCGATCGTGCGCTTCGTCAACAAGATGTTCCTCGACGCCATCAACCAGGGCGCATCGGACATCCACGTCGAGCCCTACGAACGCCTGCTGCGCATCCGCTACCGCATCGACGGCGTGCTGCACGAGGTGCCCGCGCCGCCGTCCGGCATGGCGCCGCAGATCATCGCCCGCATCAAGATCATGTCGCGCCTGGACATCGCCGAGAAGCGCGTGCCCCAGGATGGCCGCATGAAGCTCAAGCTGACCAAGAACAGCGAGATCGATTTCCGCATCAGCACCATGCCGACCCTGTTCGGCGAGAAGATCGTGATCCGCATCCTCGATACCGGCGGCATCGCGCTGGACCTGGAGGCGCTGGGCTTCGAGCCCGACCAGCTGGAGATCTACAGCAACGCCATCAAGCGTCCCTACGGCATGATCCTGGTCACCGGCCCCACCGGCTCTGGCAAGTCGATCTCGCTGTACTCGGCGCTCAGCGTGCTCAACTCGGTGGACCGCAACATCTCCTCGGTGGAGGACCCGGTGGAGGTCTACCTGTCCGGCATCAACCAGGTCAACATCAACGAGAAGGCCAACGTCGGCTTCGCCACCGTGCTGCGCGCCTTCCTGCGCCAGGATCCGGACATCATCATGGTGGGCGAGATCCGCGACCTGGAAACCGCGGACATCGCGGTGAAGGCCTCGCAGACCGGTCACCTGGTGCTGTCGACGCTGCATACCAACGATGCCCTGGGCACCATTACCCGCCTGTTGAACATGGGCGTGGAACCGTTCAACGTCGGTTCCTCGGTCCACCTGATCATGGCCCAGCGCCTGGTGCGCAAGCTGTGCACCTCGTGCAGGAAACCACTGGAAATTCCGCAACAGGCGCTGCTCTCTGCGGGATTCACCCGCGAGCAGGCGCGCGACGCGGAACTGTTCGGCCCGGTGGGCTGCAGCAACTGTACCGACGGCTACCGCGGCAGAACCGGCATATTCCAGATGATGCCGATCTCCGAGGAGATGTCCTTGAAGATCATGGCCGGCGCACCGCCCGACGAACTGGAACGCATCGCCCAGCGCGAGAAGATCAAGGACCTGCGCCAGGCCGGCATCGTCAAGATACTGAAGGGCGTGACCAGCCTGGCCGAGATCGAGCGGGTCACCAACCTGTAACGAATCCCATCATGTCCGGCGGGCCTGACCCGCACCGGGCACGGAACTTAGAACGGAACACGCAAGACCGAACATGGCGAAGAATCCGAGCAACAAGCTGCAAACCTACCAGTGGACGGGCGTGGACGCCCGCAAGCGCAAGATATCCGGGGAGCAGGAAGCGCCCAGTCCGGCCTTCGTGCGGACGCTGCTCAAGCGCCAGGGCATCCAGGTCACCCGGGTGCGCAGGAAGGCCGGCCGCTCGGTGCTGTTCGCCAAGCGCATCACCGGCAAGCAGGTGGCCCTGGCCACCCGCCAGATCGCCACGCTGATCTCCGCCGGCATTCCCATCGCGCAGTCGGTGGCGGCGGTGTCGCGCGGCGTGGAGAATCCGCGTCTTGGCGAGATTCTCGACAAGATCCGACGCGAGGTGGAAGGCGGCATCAGCCTGAGCAACGCCATCCGCAAGTACCCGGCCATCTTCGACCGGCTGTACGTGAACCTGGTCTCGGTGGGCGAGGAGTCCGGCACGCTGGATCACCTGCTGCAGAAGATCTCCTCCTACCTGGAACGCATCGAGGAGATCAAGGGCAAGATCCGTGCCGCCATGTTCTACCCGATCATGGTGCTGGTGGTGGCCGTCGCCATCGTTTCCATCATGCTGATCTTCGTCATCCCCGAGTTCGAGAAGCTGTTCTCCAGCTTCGGCGCCGGCCTGCCCACGCTGACGCAGTCGATGATCGACCTGTCGCACTGGTTCCGGGAATGGTGGTACGTGTTCTTCGTCGTGCTCATCATCGCCTTCTTCTCCCTGCGCGCGATGTACAAGCGCTCCTCGCGCATGCAGCACATGATGGACCGGATCGTGCTCTACCTGCCCATCTTCGGGCCGGTGCTGCGCAAGGCGGTGATCGCCCGCTACTGCCGCACGCTGGCCACCATGTTCGGCGCCGGCGTACCGCTGGTCGACGGCCTGGCCGCGGTGGCCGGGGCCACCGGCAACCGGGTCTACTACGATGCCTGCTACCGGATCCGCCGCGACGTCAGCACCGGCCGACCGTTGCAGGCCGCCATGTCGCAGACCCGCCTGTTTCCGCCGATGGTGCTGCAGATGGTCGGTACCGGCGAGGAAACCGGTGAACTGGAAAGCATGCTGGCGAAGACCGCCGACTACTTCGAAAGCGAGGTCAACGACGCGGTGGACGCCATGAGCAGCCTGATCGAGCCGATCATGATCGTCATTCTCGGCGGCATCGTCGGTACCATCGTGGTGGCCATGTACCTGCCCATCTTCAAGCTGGCATCGGCGTTCTAGCCCGATGCGACAGGACAAGCCGCGGGGCTGGCCCGCGCGCGGGCGTGGCCCGGCTCGGTGCCGACGATGACCCTGGCCGCCCTGCTCGGCCTGGACCCGGCCTTCTTCCTGGTCACCGCCGCCATCGTCGGGCTGTGCCTTGGCAGTTTCGTCAACGTGGTCATTCACCGCCTGCCGGGCATGATCGACCCGGCGCTGGCGACCGGCGACGACGACGACGCGGTGCCCAACCTGTTCTCGCCGCCGTCGCGCTGCCCGCACTGCCAGTCGCCGATCCGCGCGCGCGACAACATCCCGGTGGTCAGCTACCTGCTGCTGCGTGGCCGCTGCGCGCACTGTACCGGGACCATACCGCTTCGCTACCCGCTGGTGGAGATCATCGGCGGGGTGCTGGGCCTGTTCATCGCCGCCACCGCCGCCACGCCGATGGCCATGCTCGGCGCCCTGGTGTTCAGCTTCGCCCTGCTGGCGCTGGTCTGCATCGACCTGGAGCACTACCTGCTGCCGGACGCCATTACCCTGCCGCTGCTGTGGGCTGGCCTCCTGGTCAACCTCGACGGCACCTTCACCGACCTGTCCTCGGCGGTGATCGGCGCCGCCGCCGGCTACCTGGTGCTGTGGGCGGTGTTCCACTTGTTCCGCCTGCTCACCGGCAAGGAGGGTCTCGGCTACGGCGACTTCAAGCTGGTAGCGGCCATCGGCGCCTGGCTGGGATGGCAGATGCTGCCACTGGTGGTCCTGCTGGCCTCGGTGGCCGGCGCGCTGATCGGCGGCCTCTACCTCGCGGTATCCCATCGTGGCCGTGATCACCCGATTCCCTTCGGTCCGTTCCTGGCCGCTTCCGGCTGGCTTGCCATGCTGCAGGGCGAACGCATCCTCGATGCCTACCTGCAGTTCGCCGGGCTCGGCTAGTGCCGCGCACGCACGGGTGGACGCCGTGAACCTGCGCATCGGCCTCACCGGCGGCATCGGCAGCGGCAAGACCACCGTTAGCGACCGCTTCGCCGAACTCGGCATCGACGTCATCGACGCCGACGTCATTTCCCGCGCCCTTACCGCCCCGGGGGGTGACGCGGTGGCCGCGGTCATCGATGCCTTCGGCGACGAGGTTGCCGACGCCGGTGGCACGCTCGACCGGGACGCGCTGCGCCGACGGGTTTTCGCCGATCCCGGGGAACGACGGCGTCTCGAGGCCATCGTGCACCCGATGGTGCGCCGGGAGATGACCTTGCAGGAAGCCGCCTCGACCACCCCCTACTGCATCGTCTCCATACCCTTGCTGGTCGAGTCGCAGGAGCCCGGCCGGGTGGACCGGGTGCTGGTGGTGGACGCCCCGGATGCCCTGCGCAGGCAATGGATCCAGGCACGCAGCGGGCTGTCGGAGGCGGAGATCGACGGCATCTTCGCCGCCCAGGCCAGCCGCGAGCAGCGGCTGGCGGCCGCCGACGACGTCATCGTCAACGACGGCACCATCGAACAGCTACGGGAACAGGTGGATGCGCTGCATGCACGTTACCTGGCACTCGCCGAGACGGCCAGGGACGAGGAAGACGGGCCGCTCAGCCGGGCGTAGCGGCCAGGGCATCGGCCAGGCGGGGCAGGATGATCTCGCCCCCTGGCAGGAAGTCCAGGCCAGGGACGTCTTCCGGCGGCAGCCAGCGCAGCAGCTGGCGCTCGGCACCGTGGGCGGTTCCCTGCCAGCGCCGTACCAGCCACACGTCCAGGCGGACCCGGCGGTCGTCGAACTCGTTGACCAGTTGCACCAGCCGCTCGCAGGATTCGACATCGACATCGACGGCGAGCTCTTCGTTCATCTCGCGCCACAGCGCGGCCCGGGCAGACTCGCCGGGCTCGATCTTGCCGCCGGGGAACTCCCACTTGCCGGCGGCCACCTTGCCGGCCGGTCGCTGGGCTACCAGCACCTGGCCATGCCCGTCGGCGAGGACGCCGACCACGGCCTCGATCAGCGGCTTCACGACCGGTAGTCGGCGTTGATGCGGATGTAGCCCTCGGTGAAATCGCAGGTCCAGACCCGCGCGCGGCCTTCGCCCAGTGCGAGGTCGACTTCGACCAGGATGTCATCCCCTTTCAGGTGGGCGGTCAGCCGCGCTTCGTCGTAGTCGTCCACCGCCTGCCCGTTGGCGGCGATCTTCGTGCCGCCCATGCGGATCACCAGGCGATCGCGATCGGCCTTTTCCCCGGCCTTGCCCACCGCCATGACCACCCGGCCCCAGTTGGCATCCTCGCCGGCAATGGCGGTCTTCACCAGCGGCGAGTTGGCAATGGACTTGGCGATGACCCGGGCGGCGCGGTCGTCCTCGGCGCCTTCGACCATCACGGTGATAAACTTCGAGGCACCTTCGCCGTCACGCACCACCTGCTGGGCGAGGTCCTGCATCAGGGTTTCCAGGGCGGCACGGAACGGACCCAGGCGCGGGTCGTCGACCCGGCGCACCGGCTCGTTGCCCGCCGCACCGGTGGCGGCCATCAGCACCGTGTCGCTGGTCGAGGTGTCGCTGTCCACGGTGATGGCATTGAAGCTGCGCTCGTTGACATCCACCAGCAACTGCTGCAGCACGTCGCGGTGAACGGCAAGATCGGTGAACACGAAGCCGAGCATGGTGGCCATGTCCGGCTCGATCATTCCCGAGCCCTTGCAGATGCCGCACAGGGTGACCTCGACACCGTCCACCCGGCAATGCGCGCTGGCGCCCTTGGGGAAGGTGTCGGTGGTCATGATGGCGGCGGCACTCATCGGCCAGTCGGCACTGCCGACGGCAGCGCACAGGTCATCCATGTGCGCGAGCATGCGCGCCACCGGCAACGGTTCCC
Organism: uncultured Gammaproteobacteria bacterium; assembly: GCA_964350265.1. GTDB lineage: Bacteria > Pseudomonadota > Gammaproteobacteria > Arenicellales > CAJQKF01 > BQJD01. The sequence goes on from CAYGJZ010000051.1 coordinate 10,293, forward strand.
CGATCACCCCGGTGGAGGCCAGGAACACGTCCCGCGCATCGCAGCCGAGCCGCTCGGCCACCGCCCCGGCGGTGGCCGCCACCGCCTCGCGACCGGCAATCCCGGTGAAGGCATTGGCGTTGCCCGAATTGACCAGGATGGCACGCGGTGCGTCGCCGTGGAGAATGTCCCGGCACCAGTCCACCGGCGCCGAGGCCGTCTTCGAACGGGTGAACACGCCGGCCATGACACTGCCAGGGTCGAGCACCGCCAGCCACATGTCGGTGCGGTCACGGTAGCGGATCCCGGCTTCGGCCGTGCCCATGCGCAGGCCGCGTATCGCGGGCATCGCGGGAAACGACGCCGGCGCCAGGGGGGAAACGGATTCGGTCATGGAGTCGGCCCGAAGGGGATGTTGCCGGCTACAGCTTGCCGTGGCACTGCTTGAACTTCTTGCCCGAGCCGCACGGGCACGGCTCGTTGCGCCCCACCTTGCGGGTATCGCGCACGAAGGTCTGCACCGGCTCGGGATCGTTGCGCGCCTGCAGCCGAACACCGCTTTCGGCCGTCTCCGCCTCGGCGGTCTCGGGCTCGGACTCCGCCTCGGGATGGATGTACTCCATCTTCGAAGCGTCCGCGCGCTGCTGTTCCATCGCCTGCACCTCGGACTCGGCGCGCACCTGGATACGCATCAGGATGCAGGTCACGTCGTGGCGCACCCGGGCGAGCATGTCGGTGAACATCTCGAAGGACTCGCGCTTGTACTCCTGCTTCGGGTTCTTCTGCGCATAGCCACGCAGCCCGATGCCCTGGCGCAGGTAGTCCATGTTGGCCAGGTGCTCCTTCCACTGGTCGTCGAGCACGCGCAGCATGACCGCCTTCTCCAGGTGTCGCATGACGTCGGCACCTACCGACTTCTCCTTCTCCTGGTAGGCCTCGGTCACCGCCGCGGCGAGCTTCTCGCGCAGGGTTTCCTCGTGCAGGGAGTCATCGTCCTTGAGCCACTGCGAAACCGGCGCGTGGACGCCGAATTCCGACTCGAAGGCGGCTTCCAGGCCGGGCACGTCCCACTGTTCCTCGAGGGATTCGGGGGGGATGTGCTGGCCGATGGTATCGGTGACGACCTCGGCACGCATCGACTCGATGTGCTCGGAGATGTCGTCGACCTGCATCAGCTGGTCGCGCTGGGAGTAGACGACCTTGCGTTGCTCGTTGGCGACGTCGTCGTACTCGAGCAACTGCTTGCGAATGTCGAAGTTGCGTCCCTCGACCTTCTTCTGGCTGTTCTCGATGGCCCGCGTCACCCAGGGATGCTCGATGGCCTCGCCTTCCTCCATGCCCAGCTTCTGCATCAGGTTCGAGACCCGCTCGGAACCGAAGATGCGCATCAGGCTGTCCTCCATGGACAGGAAGAAGCGGCTGGAGCCGGGATCGCCCTGGCGTCCGCTGCGGCCGCGCAGCTGGTTGTCCACGCGGCGGGACTCGTTGCGCTCGGTGCCGAGCACGTGCAGCCCGCCGGCTTTCAGCACCTGGTCGTGACGTTCCTGCCAGCCCTTGCGAATGGCCTCGGCCTCGGCCTCGTCCTCGATCCCGACAAGCTCGCTTTGCAGGTTGCCGCCGAGCACGATGTCGGTACCGCGACCGGCCATGTTGGTGGCAATGGTCACCGCGCCGGGCCGGCCGGCCTCGGCGATGATCTGCGCCTCGCGCTCGTGGTGCTTGGCGTTGAGCACCTCGTGACGGATCTTCTGGCGGGTCAGCAGGTTCGACAGGTACTCGGACGTCTCGATGGAGGCGGTACCGACCAGTACCGGCTGCTGGCGCTCCACGCAGTCCTTGATCTCCTCGCCGATGGCGTTGAACTTCTCCGCCGCGGTGCGGTAGACGAGGTCGCTCTCGTCGTTGCGGATCATTGCCCGGTGGGTGGGGATCACCGCCACTTCCAGGCCGTAGATCTGCTGGAACTCCGGCGCCTCGGTGTCGGCGGTACCGGTCATGCCGGAGAGCTTGTCGTAGAGCCGGAAGTAGTTCTGGAAGGTGATCGAGGCGAGGGTCTGGTTCTCCTGCTGGATCGGCACCCCTTCCTTGGCCTCCACCGCCTGGTGCAGACCTTCCGACCAGCGTCGGCCGGCCATCATGCGACCGGTGAATTCGTCGATGATCACCACCTTGCCATCGCGCACGATGTAGTCGACATCGCGCTGGAACAGCGCATGGGCACGCAGCGCGGCATTGAGGTGGTGAACCAGGGAAATGTTGCCGACGTCGAACAGGCTGGTGCCGGCCTCGAGCAGCCCGGCCTCGACCAGCAGGGCCTCGGCCTTCTCGTTGCCTTCCTCGGTGAGGTAGGCCTGGCGGGTCTTCTCGTCGACGTGGTAGTCACCCGGCCCGTCCTCTTCCTGCTGGCGGTCGAGCTTCGGGATCAGGCCGTTGATGCGGCCGTACAGCTCGGTGCTTTCCTCCGCCGGGCCGGAGATGATCAGCGGCGTGCGCGCCTCGTCGATGAGGATGGAGTCGACCTCGTCGACGATGGCGAAGTCGAGCTTTCCCTGCACGCGATCGGCAGCGGTGAAGGCCATGTTGTCGCGCAGGTAGTCGAAGCCGTACTCGTTGTTGGTGCCGTAGACGATGTCGCAGGCATAGGCTTCCTTCTTCATGGCCTGGTTCTGGCCGGAGAGAATCACGCCCACCGACAGGCCGAGGAAGCGGTAGATCTCGCCCATCCAGTCGGCATCGCGCTGGGCCAGGTAGTCGTTCACCGTGACCACGTGCACGGCGTTGCCGCACACCGCGTTGTGGTAGGCGGGCAGCGTCGCCACCAGGGTCTTGCCCTCGCCGGTGCGCATCTCCGCGATCTTGCCGCTGTCGATGACCATGCCGCCGATCAGCTGCACGTCGAAGTGGCGCAGGCCGAGGGCGCGGCGTGCCGCCTCGCGGACCACCGCGAACGTCTCCGGCAGCAGGGAGTCGGCGCTTTCGCCGTCGGCGGATCGACGTCGGAACTCCTCCGTCTTCGCCTTCAGTTGCTCGTCGTCGAGGGCCTCGAGACCCGCTTCCAGGCCGTTGATGGCCTCCACGACCTTGCCCATGCGCTTGATCTGCCGCTCGTTGCGGCTGCCAAACACCTTCGTCAATACGTTTCCGATCATCTGGAACTGAACTCGTTGGTAAATTGCCCGGCGCCACGACACATTCGCCGGCGACCGGCCGGTCCGCACGCCATAAAGGTGAGGGGCCGTTGGGCGATATCAAGCCGGCATGCCGGCCCGTGTCGGATGCCTAGCGTGATGCCTGCAGAAAATCCCTTGGGTTGACCCGGCGGCCGTCCCGGATCACCTCGAAATGCAGGTGCGGGCCGGTGGAGCGGCCGGTGCTGCCCACGGTGGCGATGGGTTGTCCCTTCTCCACTTTCTCGCCGATATCCACCAGCAACCGGCTGGCATGTGCATAGCGCGTCGAGTAGCCGTTGGCATGCTGCACCACCAGCGACTCGCCGTATCCCGCCCGCCGGCCGGCGTGCACCACCACGCCCGCGGCCGCGGCCTGGATCGGCGAATCCTTGCGCCCGGCGATGTCGACGCCGGAGTGGAAAGTCTTCTTGCCCGTGAACGGATCGCTGCGGTAGCCGAACAGGGACGACAGCCAGCCGCCCTTGACCGGCCAGGCATCGGGGAACATGGTGCGGCTGACCTTCTTGTCCATCAGCAGCGACTCCATCACCGCCAGGCGGTTCTCGTCGTACTGCAGCTGCATGGCCAGGTCGTCCAGCCGGGCAAGGAATTCCGGGTACTCGTAGCTCTCGCCCGCGGCACCGTCCTCGGCGATGCCGCCGGTGCCCGGAACGGAGGAGAAGTCGAACTCGCCGCGCTCGATGCCGGAGATCTCGGTCAACCGCTGGCCGAGCGCATTGACGCGGAACATCTGCGCCTGGATCTCGCCGAGGCGGACGCCAAGGGCATCGAGGTGATCCTGGACCTCCCCGCGGGTGGCGGCAAGGTCCTCCTTGCGCTCCACCAGGTCCCAGCGCCGCTCGCGCAGTTCTTCACGCAGTTCGGCGATGCGCACGTCGTCCAGCACCGAGTCCATGTCCTTGGACAGGAACACGTTGATGCGGTACGCCGACAGGCCGATGGCGGCGCCAAGCAGCACCACCAGGAACAGCGAGACCAGCAACGTGACCGGACCAAGGCCGACACGACGACCATTGCGGTCGTGGCCGGGCAGGATTACGATTCGCATAGCACCATTGCGTCGCCGTCTGGAATTATTGGAATCTCAACCAGATACAGAGTCAACTTGTCATTATACAGGGAAAATACCAGGCCACGACAGCTTCGCGGCTACCTCGCCTGCTGCGGACTGGACGGGGCGTTGGACCAGCTCGCCGACGAGCTGTCCAACGAGCGCGCGCGACGCGCCTTCTTCGACCTCGTGCCCGCGGAAATCGCCGCCGAGTGTACCGTGCTGCTGTTTCGAAACGGCGAACTGCGCCTGTATGCCCGGCGCGCCGCCTGGGCCACCTGGCTGCGCAATCGCGGAGAACGGCTGCGCGAGGGCTTCGCCGACCGGCGCCTGGCCATTGCCCGGGTCACCGTGCGGGTGGCGCCGCGCACTGAGCAACCCGCCGACCGGCCGCTGGCGAAACCACTGCCGCCGGATGCCAGCGCCGCCCCGCTCCTGCGGGGAAGCGCCCGCTCGGTGCGTCATCCGGACCTGAAACTCGCCCTGGAACGGCTTGCCCGGCGGCTGGAGACCCGCCCGGCGGACGGGTCGCAGACCCCGGACTGACCCCGGTTTCTCGCCGCTAGCGACGACCGCTCTCCGGCCAGTTCCCGCCACTGCCCTCGTGCTCGCCGGAAAACAGCCGGTTGAGCCAGCGACGCACCGCGCCGCCATCCCCCCGCTCCACCGTGGCGCGATCACCACAGCCGCCCCGCGGTGGCACCGCGCCGCCGTCGATGAAGGGCATGGGCACGGCGCTGGCACAGTTGCCACGCACCCGGTATCCCGACAGGGTGTCCACCGTGTGCCACTCGATGCCCCGCGGCTCGGGAAAGGCGGCCCGGCGCAGCGGCAGTGCGCGCATCAGCTCCCGCCAAACCGGCAGGGCGCCGCTGGCGCCGGACAGGCCTGTTGGCTGGTTGTCGTCCCGGCCCACCCAGACCACCGCCAGGTAGTTGCCCGAGTAGCCGGCGAACCAGCTGTCCCGGTAGTCGTCGGTGGTGCCGGTCTTGCCGGCCAGGCCGAAGGTGCGACCGAACTCGCCGAGACCCGCCCGCGCGGTACCGCGGTCGACCACGCCGCGCAGGAGGAAGTGCAACTGGTAGTGGGCCTGCTCGCCGATCAGCCGGCGGCTGGTGGACGGATTGCGGCTGCGCACCCGGCCGCGGTCGTCGGTGGCGGTGACGTAGGCGCGCGGGGCGAACCCCAGGCCACCGTTGGCGAAGGGCAGGTAGAGGCGCGCCACCTGCAACGCCGACATGTCCACCGCGCCGAGCAGCGCCGATGGAAATGGCGCCGGCGCCTCCTCCAGTGCAAGCTGGCCGAGTCGCTCGACGAACGGCCCGACGCCTACCTCCATGCCCAGGCGCGCCGAGGCGGCGTTGTAGGAGCGTTCCATCACGGTCACCAGCGGCACCACGCCGTGGTATTCGCCGTCGTAGTTGCCCGGCGTCCAGGTCTGGCCGTTCTTCAACGTCACGCTGAAAGGCTCGTCCGCCACCGGGGTGGCGAGATGCAGCCCGAGCGGGGATTCCAGCGCGGTCAGGGCGATCACCGGCTTGAGCAGGGAACCCACCGGCCGGCGCGCGTCCAGGGCGCGGTTGAAGCCGGCATAGCCGGGTCGGCGATCGCCGACCAGGGCAACCACCTCGCCGTTCTCGGCACGCAGCACCACCACCGCACCCTGCAGCGTGCCCGCGGCCAGGTTGCGGCCTTCCTCGATGCGGGACAGTGTCGCCGACAACGCGTCTTCCGCTGCTCGCTGCACCATCGGATCCATGGTCGACCAGACCTTCAGCTCGGTGCTCGCGGAGGTGTCGCCGACACCCTGCTCGGCCACCTGTCGTCGCACCAGGTCGAGAAAGGCGGCATGGGACTGGTTACCGCCGCGCTCGGCGTCGACCACGCCCAGCGGCCGGTCGGCCAGCCGTTGACGCTGCCCGGCTTCGAGCAGGCCGCCGTCCACCAGCACGTCGAGCACGACGTCGCGGCGGGCGCGCGCGCGTTCCGGGTGTCGACGCGGGTTGTAGGCCGAGGGCGCCTTGACCATGCCCACCAGCAGGGCGTAGTCGGCAATGTCCAGTTCTCCAAGCGAGCGGCCGAAGAAGTACTCCGCGCCCAGCGCGAAGCCGTGGATGGCGCGGTTGCCGGCCTGGGCGAGAAACACCTCGTTGATGTAGGCCTCGAGGATCTCGTGCTTGTCGAAGTGCCATTCCAGCACCACCGCGTACAACGCCTCCACCGCCTTGCGACTCAAGGTCTGCTGCGGCCCGAGGTAGAGATTCTTGACCAGCTGCTGGGTGATGGTGCTGCCGCCCTGGGTGACCTCCCCGGACACCAGGTTGGCGAAGGCGGCACGGGCAATGGCCATCGGGTCGATCCCCGGGTGGCTCATGAAGTTGCGGTCCTCGACCATCAACAACACCTCGAGGAAGTGATCGGGAACCTCGTGCAGTCGCAGCAGCTTGCGATCCTCGTGCGCTCGCGAGGCCAGTGAACCGATCACCACCGGGTCCAGTCGCAACGCCGGCAGCGGCGTGTCGCCGGCGCGGATGTCGTGGATGACGCCGTCCCGGAAACGTACCCGCACGCGGCCGGCGGCACTGCGCTCACCGGAGTACTCGAAGGCTCGCGTGGCGATGTCGAGATAGGCGTCCGCGGCCACGAAGTCGCCCGGCGAGGGCGTGCCGTTCACCTGGCGGTAGCCGATGGCGCGCAACGTCGCCAGCGCCTGCGCACGGCTCAGCGGGCTGCCGGGAAACCACTCCACCGGTCGCGACCAGACCCGTACCGGGGCGGCCAGGTGACGTTCGCGAAAGCGCTCCACCACCTGGCGATCCAGCCACACCAGCGCCGCGGCCCCGGCCACCAGGACGATGCCTGCCAGCGCCAGGTACAGGCGCAGTCGACCGCGACGGTTGGCGCGGCCTTTGCGACGTTTGCCCCCGCCCTTGCCGCGCCTGGCGCTCGTGCCGCCGCGACCCCGCGCGGGCGATTTCGCCGCGGCCTTGCGACCACGGTTCAGCATGTCGGCCGCGGGCAGCGGATGGCTTGTGCAGGTGGCAAAACAGCGGTCCTCGTTACACCCGGCATGCGGGGGTGGCAGGTGGAATCAGTCGGTCAGCGCGCCACCGCAACGCCAGCACAGCTCGAAGTTTCCCGGGTTGGCTTCCTGGCACTTGGGGCAGTCGCGCGGCGGCGCGCTGGCGGCATGCTCGTAGTCGAGCAACAGCGTTCGCGCACGCGCGAACTGGGCATGGTCGGGCAGCCACAGCTCGGGCAGCGCCTCGTTGCACGGCAGTTCGCCGACGGCGCCTGCGCTGTGCTCGTTGAAAATGACCACGGCGATCCCCTCGGCATCGAGACGGTCTCGCAGCAGGTGGGCCTCGGGCAGGCCCGAGGCGGTATACAGTCGCTTCACCGAGGCCGGGGAGCGCGGCGCAGCGATGACTCAGGCGCCGGGATAGATGTGCTCCCGGGTCCAGGGAATGGTGTTGTCACGCTCGCGGGAAAACACCACCTGGAACAGTTGCAGGTTGCCGGACAGGAAGGCGGCGATGGACCCGGACAGGTACAGCCGCCAGGCACGCACGAACACCGGGTCGAACAGGCTGGCGACCTTGTCGTGGGCCTTGTCGAAGCGGTACAGCCAGTGTTCCAGCGTGCGCGCATAGTGCAGGCGCAGATTCTCCACGTCGAGCACGGAGAAGCCCCCGGACTCGAAGATGGTCATCATCTCCGCCAGCGAGGGCGGGTAGGCACCGGGGAAGATGCGCTTCTCGATCCACGCGTTCATCAGCCGCGGGCGGTTGCGGCCGATGCTGTGGATCAGGCAACGCCCGGTGTCCGTCAGGTGCTCGTTGATGACCTTGCCCAGCACCGGGAAGGCGGCCTTGCCGACGTGCTCGAGCATGCCCACCGAAACGAACACGTCGTACTCGCCGGAGATGTTGCGATAGTCGTCCTCGACGTAGTTGACGCGGTCCTTGTAGCCCTCGCGCTCGGCACGTTCGCGGGCATAGCGAATCTGCTCGGTGGAGATGTTGTAGGCAGTCACGCGGGCGCCGTAGTACAGCGCCATGTGCCGCGCCAGCCCTCCCCAGCCACAGCCCGCCTCGACCACGCGGTCCCCCGGCTGCAGGCGCAGCTTGCGGCAGACATGGTCCATCTTGGCCAGCTGGGCGTCTTCCAGCGTGTAGTCGTCACCGGCGAAGTAGGCGCAGGTGTACTGCATCTCGTGGTCCAGCCACAACCGGTAGAAGTCGTTGTTCAGGTTGTAGTGGTGATGGATGTTCTGCCGCGAACCGTTCAGGGAATTGGCCCGCGGGCGACGCTCGACCACCCGCTTGAGCATACCCAGTGCACCGGTGGGATCGGACATCTTCGGGAAGCACTCGGTCAGCACGTCGACCAGGTCGCCGTCGACCTCCAGCCCGCCTGAACAGTACTCGTCGCCGAGGCCGACCATGTTGGCCTTGATGATCTGGTTCAGTGCCTTGCGCGACTGGATGCGCAGGGTACCGACCAGGGCCGAGTCGGTCTGGCCCTCGACGGCGAAGCCGTCCCACAGCTCGATGCGCACCGCGGCATTGCCGAGCAGACCGAGAATCCGTTCCACCACGTAGCGTTCGTAGGACCGCGAAGGACCGTCGTCGTGCGTCGCCGGGGCGGCGGGGACAAGCCCCCGGGTGACCAGGTTGTCGGGGGTGTCGGTATCGACGTCGCTACCGGCTGCTTCTCGGGTGTTTTCGGCCATGGCAAGTCATTCTCACTCAATCCGTTCGGGACACCGGAATTCGATCAGGCGCTGTACAGGCTCCGGTCCTTCGGCTGCTTCGACGCGCGGCGCTCACCGGCAGCCCCTGTGCCGGATCTTCCGGGGTCCGGGGCAATTTTCCACAACCATCGCCCGGGGATCAAGCGGGCTGCCGGCGCCGAAAGATCGGTGACGACGGTGGAATCAGCGGCTGCCGACGGGGGTTTCGTCCTGCTTCGGCCAGGCACTCAGCACGGCCTGCACCAGGGTCGCCAGCGGGATGGCGAAAAACACGCCCCAGATTCCCCACAGGCCGCCGAAAATGAGAATGGCGGTGATGATGGCCACCGGGTGCAGGTTGACCACCTCGGAGAACAGGATCGGCACCAGCAGGTTGCCGTCCAGCGCCTGGATCACCAGGTAGGCGATGGCGACGTAGATGAACTCCGGGCTCCAGCCCCACTGGAACCAGGCGATGAGATAGACCGGTATGGTGACCACGGCGGCGCCGACGAAGGGAATCAGCACCGACAGCCCCACCAGCAGGCCGATCAGCATGGCGTAGTCCATGCCGAAGAAGGAGAAGGTGAAGAAGCACACCCCCCAGACGATGAGGATTTCCCAGAACTTGCCGCGGATGTAGTTGGCGATCTGCACGTCGACGTCCTGCCACACCCGTTGCGCCAGCATGTAGTCGCTCGGCAGGTAGCGCAGCAGCCAGTCGATGATCTTGCGCTTGTCCTTCATGAAGAAGAACACCAGGATGGGCATCAGGATCAGGTAGACGAGGATGGTGATGATGTCCACCACCGACGACAGCGACACGGTGACCACGCGCTGCCCCCAGGAGGTCAGCTCCCGCCGCAGCTCGGTGATCAGTTCGTTGACCTGCTCGGCCGAGATGATCTCCGGGTAGCGATCGGGCAACTGCAGCAGGGCTTCCTGGCCGCGGGCGAGGATGTTGGGAATCTGCTGCACCAGTTCGGTGAGCTGGTTGGACAGCAGCGGCATGAGGCCGAACATGACCACCGTCAACGCCAGCATGAACAGCACGAAGACCACCACCACGGCAATGAAGCGCGGCACGTGGTTGCGCACCATGACCTTGACGATGCCCTCGAGCAGGTAGGCGATGACGATGGAGGCCAGCACCGGGCCAAGCACATCGCCGAAGAACACGATGATGGAAAACCCGACCAGCAGGCAGATGGCGAGAAAGACGACCTCGGGATTCGAGAAGTGTCGCTTGAACCACTCGGCGATGAGGTGCATCGGGGTTCGCTGCCGCTAGGTTTCGACGATCGCGAAGTCGTGGGTGATGTCCACCGCCTTGCCCAGCATGATCGATGCCGAGCAGTACTTCTCCGCCGACAGGCGCACGGCGCGCTCCACCCGGGACTCGGTCAGTCCCTGGCCGGAGACGATGAAATGCAGGTGGATGCGGGTGAATACCCGCGGCGGTTCCTCGGCACGCTCGGCGCTCAGCTCGACCTTGCAGTCGCTCACCTCCTGGCGCGACTTGCGCAGGATGTGCACGACGTCGAAGGCCGAGCAGCCGCCAAGCCCCATGAGGATCAATTCCATCGGGCGGGAACCGCGGTTCTCGCCGCCGTGCTCGGGGGCGCCGTCGATGACCACCGGGTGACCGCTGTCGGCCACCGCGGTGAAACTGACGCCCTGGTTGAGTGTGACTGTCGCCTTCATGATGAGCGGGTGATGACCATGACGAGGAGAAGGATGACGGGCGCCGCGCGCGGCTAGCCGTCGCCGTCGAAGAACAGTTGGCGAAGCGCCGCGCCCGGGTCTTCCTCGCGCATGAACGCCTCGCCGACGAGAAAGCAGTGTACTCCATTTTCCCGCATCCATCGTACGTCGTCGCGGCCGTGGATGCCGCTTTCCGTGACCACTTCGCGGCCACCGGGCACCGATCCGAGCAGATCGATGGTGGTGTTCAAGGTGGTGTGGAAGGTGTGCAGGTCGCGGTTGTTGATGCCGATCAGCGGCGAGTCCACCACCAGCGAGCGATCCAGCTCCTCGCGGTCGTGAACCTCGACCAGCACGTCCATGCCGAGGTCAGCGGCCAGGTCGGCGAACTCCGCCATCGGCCCGTCTTCCAGCGCGGCGACGATCAGCAGGATGCAGTCCGCGCCGATGGCCCTGGACTCGTAGACCTGCCAGGGGTCGACGATGAAGTCCTTGCGCAGCACCGGCAGCGACACCGCCTCGCGCGCCGCGACCAGGCAATGATCGCCGCCACCGAAGAACTTTTCGTCGGTGAGCACCGACAGGCAGGCGGCACCGCCGGCGGCATAGCGCACGGCAATGTCGGCCGGGTCGAAGTCCTCGCGGATCACGCCCTTGCTCGGCGAGGCCCGCTTGACCTCCGCGATCACCGCCGGCTGTTCGGCCTCGAGGCGGGAAAACAGGGCATCGACGAAGCCGCGTGGCGGCGGCGCATCGGCGGCGCGGGCGCGAATCTCCGCCAGCGGCATGCGCCCCCTACGCTCGGCCACCTCGGCCTGCTTGTGCTCGATGATGCGTTTCAGGATGTCCGGTGTCTCGGCGGCCACGGCTACAGCTCCAGGAAGTTCTTCAGCAGCCGGTGGCCGTGCTGCGTCAGGATGGACTCGGGGTGAAACTGCACGCCGTAGACCGGGTGTTCACGGTGGGCGATGCCCATGATCTCGCCGTCGTCCACCCAGGCGGTGACCGCCAGGCAGTCGGGCAGCGAGTCGCGTTCCACCGCCAGCGAATGGTAGCGGGTGGCGAGAAACGGGTCGGCCAGGCCGCTGAAGACGTCGCTGCCCTGGTGGTGGATCATGGAGGTCTTGCCGTGCATCAGCGTCCGCGCCCGGCCGACCACGCCGCCATAGGCCTGGGCAATGCTCTGGTGGCCGAGGCAGACGCCGAGAATCGGCAGTCGTTCGCCGAAGCGGCGAACCACGTCCACCGACACGCCGGCCTCGTTGGGCGTGCACGGCCCCGGCGAGATCACGATGCGCTCGGGGGCCAATGCCTCGATGGCGTCGACGTCGAGCTCGTCGTTGCGAATCACCTTCACGGTGACACCGAGTTCGCCGAGATACTGCACCAGGTTGTAGGTGAAGGAGTCGTAGTTGTCGATCATCAGCAACATGGCGGCGTCACCGGAATTCCACGCGTGCGCCGTCGAGGCCGGCACTGGCCATCGACACCGCCTTGAACACCGCCCGCGCCTTGTTCATCGACTCGGCCCATTCCAGGCTCGGCACCGAGTCGGCGACGATGCCGCCACCGGCCTGGATGTAGAGCATGCCGTCCTTGATCACCGCGGTGCGAATGGCGATGGCGGTATCCATGTTGCCGTTCCAGCCGATGTAGCCCACCGCGCCGGCATACACGCCCCGCTTCTCCGGCTCGAACTCGTCGATGATCTCCATCGCCCGCACCTTGGGCGCCCCGGACAGGGTGCCGGCGGGGAAGCAGGCCTTGAGCACGTCGCTGGCGGTTAGCCCCTCGGCGAGGGTGCCGCGCACGTTGGAGACGATGTGCATGACGTGGGAGTAGCGCTCGATCTGCATCTTCTCGGTCAGCTTCACGCTGCCGATCTCGGCCACCCGGCCGACGTCGTTGCGGCCCAGGTCCACCAGCATCAGGTGCTCGGCGAGTTCCTTGGGATCGGACATCAGCTCCTCGGCAAGACGTGCGTCCTCGGTCGCGTCGTAGCCACGGTGACGGGTGCCGGCGATGGGCCGCAGGGTGACCTCGTCGTCTTCCAGCCGCACCAGGATCTCCGGCGAGGAACCCACCACGTGCATGTCGTCCAGGTGCAGGTAGTACAGGTAGGGCGAGGGATTGATGGTGCGCAGCGCGCGGTACAGGTCCAGTGGCTGGGCGGTGAAGGGAATGCGCAGTCGCTGGGACAGCACCACCTGGAAGATGTCGCCGTTGTTGATGTACTCGCGGCAGGACTCCACCGCGTCCATGTAGCGCTCCTTGCTGAACGAGGACTCGAAGGCCGACTCGTCCACCGCCTCGCCGACCCGGGCCGGCATCTCGGGCACCGGCCCGGCCAGGCGGGCGACGATCTCGTCGGCGCGGGCGCCGGCCCGGGCATGGGCGTCGTCGTTCTCGGTATCGGCATGCACGATCACGTACAGCCGCCCGCTCAGGTTGTCGAACACCACCACTTCCTCGGAGAGCATCAGCAGGATGTCCGGTGCGTCGATGGGGTCGGGCTTGTGGCATTCGCCGAGGTGCGGCTCGATGTAGCGCACCGTGTCGTAGCCGAAGTAGCCCACCAGGCCGCCGCTGAAGCGCGGCACGCCGGGCACGGCAGGAACCTTGAACTGGCGTTTCAGGGCGGCGATTTCCGCCAGCGGATCGGCGGTTTCCTTGCGCAGCACCACCTCGTCGCCGCGCTCGATGAGAAACTCCGTGCCGCGCACCCGCACGCGGGTCTCCGAGGGCAGGCCGATGATGGAGTAACGCCCCCATTTCTCTCCGCCCTGCACGGACTCGAACAGGTAGGAGTACGGCTGGTTGGCGAGTTTCAGGTAGGTGCTGACGGGGGTGTCGAGGTCGGCAAGCACCTCGCGCACCACGGGAATGCGGTTGTAGCCCTCGGCCTTGAACCGCTGGAACTGCTGTTGATCGATCATCTTGGACTCTGGCTCCCTGGCTGGGAATGGAAACGGGACGGGCGAATGCGCGGCGTCGTCGTCACCATCGAAAGTCCAGGGTGCGGCAGGGCTCAAAGATTGGTCGAGGCAGGTACACGGTTCGGCTCCGTTGCCGAGGAAGAAAACACGGTCAACACGCGCTCCACCGCCTGGGGAAAGTCGTCCACCAGGTAGTCCGGCGCATACGTGGAAAGATCCAGCCCCTGATTGTAGCCTGTTCGCAGGCATACGCATATGCAGCCGGCGGCGGCGGCGGCCTGGATGTCGCTCACCGAGTCGCCGAGCATCACGCAGTCGGCGACCGCGAGCCCGAGCTCGGCGGCGGCCTGCCGCAGCGGCAGCGGGTGCGGCTTGCGCTCGGGCAGCGTGTCGCCGCCGATCACCACGTCGAAGTACGGGTCGATGCCCAGGCAGCCCAGCAGCGCCCGGGCCGGCGCCTCGGGCTTGTTGGTCACGCAGGCCATGCGCAGGCCGGCGGCGGACAGCCGCGCAAGGCCGTCGACGACGCCGTCGTAGCAGCGACTCCGGTCGCACAGGTGGGCCTGGTAGTGGGCCAGGAAGGCGGCGTGGGCACGGGGGAAGGTCGCCGCGTCGGCCCTGCCGTCCATCGACCCGGTGAGCAGCCGGTGCACCAGGACGGAGACGCCGTTGCCGACGAAGCGGCGCACGTCGTCGTCGGTCACCGCGGCGAGGCCGAGATCGGCCAGCATGCGGTTGGCGGCGGCGGCGAGGTCGGGCACCGAGTCCACCAGGGTGCCGTCGAGGTCGATCAGCACCCCGCGCGACAGGTTCATCGGCGGGCCCCGTCGATCTCCGCGCGCATGGCGGCGATGGTGGCGGCATAGTCGTCGGTGCCGAAGATCGCCGAGCCGGCGACGAAGGTATCGGCTCCGGCCTCGGCAATCCGGCCGATGTTGTCGATCTTCACCCCGCCGTCGACCTCCAGCCGGATCGGCCGCCCGCTGGCCTCGATCAATGCCCGTGCATCGCGGATCTTGCGGTAGGTGCTGTCGATGAAGGCCTGGCCGCCGAAGCCGGGGTTGACCGACATCAGCAGCACCATGTCGACCTTGTCGATGACATGCTGCAACCAGTTGAGCGGTGTGGCCGGGTTGAACACCAGGCCGCTGCGACAGCCACAGTCGCGGATCAGTTGCAGGCTGCGATCGACGTGCTCGCTGGCCTCGGGATGAAAGGTGATGAAGCTGGCACCGGCCTCGGCGAAATCCGGAATGATGCGATCCACCGGCTTCACCATCAGGTGCACGTCGATGGGCGCGGTCACGCCGTGGCGCCGCAATGCCTCGCACACCAGCGGGCCGATGGTCAGGTTCGGCACGTAGTGATTGTCCATCACGTCGAAGTGGACGTAGTCGGCGCCGGCAGCGAGGACCGCGTCGACTTCCTCGCCGAGGCGGGCGAAATCCGCCGACAGGATCGATGGCGCGATGACGGAGTCGGTCATGTCTGGCTTCCGGGCAGTTGGCAGGTGGGGTGACGACCCGTCGGGCGGGCGGGCGCTATTGTACCCGCCCGGACCGCCGCCGCGGGCGCTCAGGCCTGGTTGGCGACACCGTGGGGCACGTGCCCGGTGGGCACGTGGACCCGGCTGGAATCGCAGTGGCCCTGCTGGTCGTCGAAGAAGATGTCGGCGCCGAAGGTATCCAGGAAGCGGCCCTTGGGCAGCCCGCCGAGAAACACCGCCTCGTCGATGCGGATCTTCCAGGCGCGCAGCGTGCGGATCACGCGCTCGTGGGCGGGCGCGGCGCGGGCGGTGACCAGGGCGGTGCGGATCGGCGACTCGGCGGCGGGAAACTCCGACTGGATGGCGTGCAGCGCCGCCAGCACGTCCTTGAACGGTCCGCCGGGCAACGGCGTGTGCGCGGAGAGCTTCTCGCTCTCGGCGAACTCGGCCAGGCCGCGTTCGCGGTAGATGCGCTCGGCGTCATCGGAGAACAGCACCGCGTCGCCGTCGAAGGCAATGCGCAGCTGGTCGCCGGTATTGCTGCCGCCATGGGACGGCAGGATGGTGGCCGCGGCAATGCCCGCGTTCAAGGCATCGACCACGTCCATCGGGTCCGCGGACAAAAACAGGCTGGCGTCGAAGGGGTGCACGTAGCGATAGGGGCTCTCGCCGCCGGAAAAGGCGGCGCGGGAGATGTCGAGCTGGTAGTGGTGGATGGAGCTGAAGATGCGCAGCCCGGTATCGGCGCTGTTGCGGGAGATCAGCACCACCTCCACCCGTCGCTGGCCGGCCAGCAGGCGGTTGAGGTTGAGCAGCTTCTTCACCAGCGGGAAGGCCACGCCGGGTCCGAGCACCTCGTTCTCGCGCTCGATCTGGTAGCGGCAGTATTCCTCCACCCCGGACTCGGTGAACACGCGGTGGCTCTCCTCGAGGTCGAACAGGGCACGCGAGGAGATGGCGACGATCAACGGGGCGGTGGTGCTGGCCATGCCGCGCATTGTAGCCCCCGCACGGCGACGGACAAAATCCGCCTCGCGGGCAAAAACCGCCGCCGAGCCTCGCAGTTTGACCCCGGGTTGGATACACTTGCGGGCACTGGACCCCATCCGCGGCTCGCGTCCACGCGCGGAGCAACCTTCCGCCAGGACGCGGCAATTCCTGTCACCTGATACCGGTTGACGATCAACTCCGCGCCCAGATGAGCCTGCCTCCACCGCATTGGTACCCGGCGGCCCGGCACCGCCGGGCCGCCGGATGTGCTCGCGTCCTCCTCGCGCTGTCCTTGCTGGCCGCCGGCACGGTGGCCATGGCCGACACCATCCTGCGCATCGGCACCGGCGGCATCGCCGGCACCTACTACCCGGTGGGACGGGTCATCGCCGAGCTGGTCAACGAGGACACCCGGCGCTGCCGCGCCGACCCGGCCTGCAACGACCCCGGCATCGTCGCCCTGCCCCAGTTGTCCAGCGGCACCCTTGCCAACCTCGCCGACCTGGCCGACGGGCGGGTGGAACTGGCCCTGGTCCAGGCCGACCAGGTGAGCGACGAGGAAGCGGGCGACATCGCCCTGGTCAGCGCCCTCTACGTCGAGGCCGTCCACGTGGTGGTCGATGCCGACGGCCCCATCCAGCAGATCGGTGCACTGGAAGGCGCCACCGTGTCCATCGACGAGGAGGACTCCGGCACCCACGTCAACGCCCTTGCGGTTCTCGCCGAGCACGGCATTGGCACGGACGCCTTCACCGCCGCCTACTTCAAGCCCGAGTTCGCCGGCCGGGAACTGCGCGAAGGACGGATCGACGCCTTCTTCATCGTCGCCGGCACCCCGACGCAGTCGGTCAGCGCCCTGGCCGACGAGCACCCGGTGCGGTTGCTCGCGGTGGATGGCGAGGTCGCCGCCGACATCACCGCGCGCTACGCCTACATGGCGCCGGTGACCATCCCGGCGGGTACCTACGCCGGGGTCGGCACGGTGGAAACGGTGGGCGTGGAGGCCTACCTGGTAGCCCGACGCGATCTCGACGACGCGCTGGTCGACCGCGTGATGCGCCGCATCTGGTCACGCGAAGGCCGACGCGCCCTGGTCGGCGCACACCACCCCATCGGCGGCCACAGCCTGGCCGAGTCGGTGGAGGACAAGGCCATCGGCGTGCACCCCGGCGTCCGCGCATTCCTCCTGGAACACGGCATCGACGCCGACTGACCAGGCACCTTGTTCAAGCCCGCACCGAAACGACTGATCCCGCGCTCGCGCGCCGCCCTGCGCCCGCTCACGGTGGCCGCCTGGGCCGTGCTGTGGACGGCGATCGCCGCCACCACCCTGCTGGTCTGGTCCACGCACCAGTCACTGTCCCGGCTGGAAAACGAACTGCCCTTCGACGTGCTCAAGCAGTCCTCGGACATCTCCGCGCTGGTCGCCGATACCGCCGTGCTGGTCGGCAACCTGGAACGGGCGGCGGGCCAGGTCGGCGAAGTGGATCGTGCTCCCCTGGTCCAGCACCTGGAAACCCTGGTCGAGCGCCTGACCGAACTGCGTCACAGCAGCGACTTCACCATCCCCATCGGTGCCAGCGCCGTCCACGCCGTGCTCTACCCGGCCGCGCTGGACGCGCGACTGTGGCTCACCGAAGGCGTGCCGGGCCTGGCCGAAGACGACGGCAGTACGCTGACGGTGGTCTCCAACCGGCTGCTCGACAGCTACGGCCGGGCGGCGCGGCTGGCGGCCATCGTGCGCGACAACGCCCTGGAACTGGTCGGTCGACAGGCACAGTTGCTGGAGGAGTTCCGCGCCTCCATGGTGCTGTACCTGCTGGCCCTGTGCGCCTTCGCCGGCGCGGTGATCGTGCTGGTGATCCGCAGGAACACCACCGAGAGCCGCCTGTCCACCATGCGACATCGACTGGTGGACTCCATCGAGACGGTGAGCGAGGGCTTCGTCCTGTTCGACCGCGACGATCGCCTGCTGCTGTGCAATACCCGCTACCGCCAGTTGTTCCCGGCGGAACTGCAGGACCACCTGTACATGATGCCCTACCGGGAGATCGCCTACTCGCTGATCCTGAGCGACAGCCACTCGGTGTCCGGCTACTTCTTTCGCGAACGCCTCGATGCCTTCCTGAAGTGGCATGCCAAGCCCGACGGCTTCTTCGAGATCGAGCACGCCTCCGGGCTGGTCTTCCAGGTCAACGAGCACGTCACCCCCAACGGCGACACGGTGGGCATCTTCCACGACGTCACCGCGCTGACCGAGGCGCGCCGGCACATGGAGCATATCGCCCGCCACGACCGCATCACCGGCCTTTTGACCCGCGCCTACTTCGAGGACCTGGTGCGGCGGTCGCTGGCCGATGCGCGTCGCAAGGGTCACCTGGCGGCACTGTTCTTCATCGACCTCGACCGCTTCAAGATCATCAACGACAGCTTCGGCCATCCCAGCGGTGACCTGGTGCTGAACCACATCGCCCGCCAGCTCAAGCGTTATGCCAGCCCGCGCAACCTGTTCGCCCGCTACGGCGGCGACGAGTTCGCGCTGTTCGTCGGCGGCATGGACGCCGGCGAGAACGTGCCGGCCAACTGCATGGCGCTGGCCGGCAACATCCTGCGCGACGTCTCGGGCAGCGTGAACATCGGCTCGGCGGAGGTGTTCATCACCGCTTCCATCGGCATCGCCCTGTACCCGGCGCACGGCAATGCGCTGAAGAACCTGGTGGTCGGCGCCGACACCGCCGCCTACTATGCCAAGTCCCTCGGCGGTGACAACGTGCAGATGTTCAGCGAGGAACTGAAGCTGGTCGCCAACCGCAAGGTGGAACTGGAGCGCTACATGCGCCTGGGCCTGAACCGCGACGAGTTCTCCATCGCCTTCCAGCCGAAGATCGACCTCGCCAACGGCACCATCAACGGCCTCGAGGCGCTGGCGCGCTGGGACAGCGAAACCCTCGGCGAGGTCAGCCCGCTGGAGTTCATCCCGCTGGCCGAGGAGACCGGGCTGATCTTCGCGCTCGGCAACCACGTGCTGGCGCAGGTCTGCGGTCACCTGTCGGCCTGGCGCCGTGCCGGCCTGGCCACCGTACCGGTGTCCATCAACCTGTCGGCGCGCCAGTTCCGCGACAAGAACCTGTTCGAACGCATCAGCGGCGCGCTCATCGAAGCCGACATCCCCGCCGAGCAGGTGATCATCGAGATCACCGAGACCACCGCGCTGGACAACATCGACAACGCCGTGGAGACCCTCAACCGGCTGAACGGCATCGGTGTGCGCCTGGCCATCGACGACTTCGGCACCGACTACTCGTCGATGTCGGCGATCCGTCGCTTCCCGGTGGACCTGATCAAGATCGACTATTCCTTCGTGCAGGACATGGAGCACGACGCCACCTCGCTGGAGATCATCACCGCCATCATCACCATGGCACACAACATGGGCATCCGGGTGGTGGCGGAGGGCGTGGAGAACGAGCGCCAGCTGGCGCTGCTCAGGGCCAGGCGCTGCGATGCGGTGCAGGGCTTCTACTTCAGCCAGGCGGTCCATGCCGACGAGGTTCCCGGGCTGTTGCGCGACCGTCTTCCCCGCCGCGCACCGGCGTCGACACCGGGTGCTTGATGGGATGCGCCGGGTGAATTGTGTACACTATCCGCGCGGTCTGATCCGCCGGCCGAAAGGCCACGGCTAGCCGCCTCCCGCGCCTGCTCCGGGCGCCTCCGCCCCCACCTGCCACAGCCCAGCACACGGCGAGCACCGACGATGCAACACCTGGAACAGTCGGATATTCAGGATCTCGTCCTCTCGGCCATCGAAGAGGGCTACGACGACGAGTTGCAGAACATCGTCGGTCAGCTTCACCCCGCCGACATCGCCGACCTGCTGGAGGGCCTGCCGCCGGAGCACCGCCCGCAGGTATGGCGTTCCATCGACCTCGCCAAGATCGGCGAGGTGCTGGCGGAGGTTGCCGAGGGCGTCGGTCGCGACCTGATCAGCGAGATGGATCCAGGCGAACTGTCCCGTGCCGTGCAGATGCTGGACATGGACGACATCGCCGACGTCATCCCGCTGCTGCCCGACGCGGTCATCGCCGACATCCTCTACACCGTGGACAAGGAGTCGCGGCACGATCTCGATGCCCTGATCTCCTACCCGGAAGACACCGCCGGCGGCCTGATGAACGTGGACACGGTCACCGCCCGGGCCGACATCTCGCTGGCCGTGGTGCAACGCTACCTGCGCCTGAAGTCGTCGCTGCCGGAGTACACCGACAAGCTCTTCGTGGTCGACCGCGAGAACCACCTCACCGGCACGCTGTACCTGTCCACGGTGCTCACCGGCGACCCCGACGCCAAGGTCGGCGCGGTGTGCAACAAGACGCCGATCATGCTCAAGCCGCTGACCACCGCCAGCGACGTGGCCGATGCCTTCCAGCGCTACAACCTGATTTCCGCGGCGGTGGTCGACGACGACGGCACCCTGCTCGGCCGCATCACCATCGACGACGTGGTCGACG
>CAYGJZ010000052.1:0-22898 GCA_964350265.1 uncultured Gammaproteobacteria bacterium
GGAGCGGCGGGTTTTCCTGGCTGCGGACTGGCATCATGATGTTCTTCCATGCATTCGCGACGTGGGACGTCGCCTGCGGCAGCTGGGGACAGGTGCCGGGTTCCCTGGATGCGGGGCCAGTGTAGCGGCTCGCCGCAGGACGGCGCAAGCGGGCCGGCGGCGAGCTAGGCGTCGAATTCCGTGTCGTCCCGGTCGCGCGGGTAGTGGGCGGTCAGCGGAAACGGTGGCAACCAGCGCTCGCGGCGAATGGTCCACAACTCGTAGCTGGGCTGGAACTGGTCCGGGGCATCCAGTGCACCCAGGTGGATCTCGATCTCGTCACCGCTGCGCGAGAACACGGACGAGCCGCAGCGCGGACAGAAGTGGCGGTCGGCGTACTGCCCGCTCTTCCCTTCGATGGTGACCGCGGCGGACGGAAACACTGCCGAGGCATGGAACAGCGCGCCGTGGTGCTTGCGGCAGTCCATGCAGTGGCACAGGCCGACACGATCGGGCTGGCCGTTGGCGGTGACGCGCAACGCGCCGCACTTCGCATCCGCCGCTGAAGGTGGTCATGTCTCGCTCCGTGTACCGGGTGAACGGGAGTGGGCAGGGTGATGCCCACCGCGCAACGGGTGTCCTGCCCAGTGTAACCCCGGCCGGGCGCAGCCGCGCAGGCGAGCGCGGCTGCGCGGGGGGATCACGGGGTCTTTGCCTGTACCCGCCCCGGCAGCGACAGGTCGCCGGAGGCGATGTCGTGCACGCCGTGGACGCACAGCAGCGGCGTGCCACCCTCGGCATGCACCACCAGTTCGCTGGTCACCGCGTCGAAGGCGGCCTGCTCGGCGTCGGCCAGGGGCACGGTGATGCTGGCCTGGCTGCCGTCCATGCGCGGGCTCATGCCCGGGCTGTCCAGGGCAATGGGCAGGCCCGGGGCGGTGGGCGGCAGCAGGTCGACGCCGGGCGAGACATCACGCACGGCGAGCCCGGCGCCGCAGGCCTCCTCGGACACCAGTACCACCCAGTGGGCGTGCCAGGTCTTGCCGTCGTTGGCCGGGTCGCCGTCGTTGTTCTCGTCGAACAACGGCGTGTCGTCGAAGTCGGGATGGGCGGTGATGGCCAGGGCCAGGGTGCCGGAGCCGGCGTCGAAGCCGACCCGGGCCGGGTCGAGGTCGGTGGGCCAGACGTAGGCGTTCACCCGCGCGCCGGGCAGTTGCCCGGTAGGCGCGGGCAGCACGCTGCCGGCCTGGCCGGCGACTTCCATGGCGAAGGTCACCAGGTGGTGATCTGCCCGGGCACTGGCGGCGGTAATGTCGAATGCCTTGTCCACCGCGTCGTCGCTGGCGGCGACGATGTCGTGGGCCGGTGCGGTGGCCGGGAGCAGCAGGCACAGGGGCGCCAGCCACCGGTGGGCGGGACGACGGCTGGATCGGGGACGGGCAGATCGGCTCATGGGAAACTCCGGCATGTTGGTTTTGAGTCGATACTATCCTATTCGTCACGATTGCCGATTGCAAGACTTGTTTTCACTCGATACCATTAAGCCGTGACGGAGAATACAGAACATGGCACTGCCGCGCTCATCGAGCGTCTCGGCCGGCTGGCCTTCTGCGATGCCTATCGCGACGGCCTCAAGCCGGTGCACTGGGAGGCGCTGCGCTACCTCGAGCGCTGCAACCGCTTTTCCAACACCGCCGCCTCGCTGACCAGCTACCTCGGGCTGACCAAGGGCACGGTGTCGCAGTCCATCGGCGCCCTGGCCGACAAGGGGTTGGTTCGCAAGCAGGCCGACGCCCGCGACAAGCGCACCATCCGGCTGTTCCTGACCGCGGCCGGCAAGGCCGCCCTCGACAAGGACCCGCTGCACCAGATGGCGCAGGCGCTGGAGCCGCTTTCCCCGGCCCTCCGGCATTCCCTGCACGAAGGCCTGGAACAGTTGCTGCGACAACGCATGCTGGCACAGGATCGCTCTCCCTTCGGCCTGTGCCGCCGCTGCCGCTACTTCGCCGTCGACCACCCCGACGGTGCGCCGCATCGCTGCGAGTTGCTGGGCGAAGCCTTGACTTCCTTCGACGCTGAACACATCTGCGTGGAACAAACCTCCCCGTAGCACGGCGTCGCGTCGTGCCGAACCTTCGCAAGAGAATCTTCAACGCATGAGCGACGACCTCTATACACCCCCCGCGGTGTGGACCTGGGACACGGACAACGGCGGCGAGTTTTCCCGCATCAACCGGCCGGTGGCCGGA
The DNA here is from genome assembly GCA_964350265.1 of uncultured Gammaproteobacteria bacterium. Classification (GTDB taxonomy): domain Bacteria; phylum Pseudomonadota; class Gammaproteobacteria; order Arenicellales; family CAJQKF01; genus BQJD01. The sequence continues at coordinate 2,229 of CAYGJZ010000052.1, forward strand.
CCCACCCACGACAAGCCCCTGCCGGTGGGACGTCACCCCCTGCAGCTGTACTCCCAGGGCACGCCCAACGGCGTCAAGGTGACCATCGCGCTGGAAGAACTCCTCGCCCTCGGTCACGAGGGCGCCGAGTACGATGCCTGGTTGATCCGCATCCTCAACGGCGACCAGTTCGGCAGCGGCTTCGTCGCGGCCAATCCGAACTCGAAGATCCCGGCGCTGGTGGATCACGGCGTCTCGCCCACCATCCGGGTATTCGAGTCCGGCTCCATCCTGCTCTACCTGGCGGAGAAGTTCGGTGCCCTGCTGCCCACCGAGGTGGCCGAACGCACCGAGTGTTTGAACTGGCTGTTCTGGCAGATGGGCAGCGCCCCGATCCTCGGCGGCGGCTTCGGTCACTTCTACAAGTACGCCCCCGAAAAATTCGAGTACCCGATCAACCGCTACACCATGGAGGTGAAGCGGCAGCTGGACGTGCTCGACCGTCGCCTGGCCGAGAGCCGCTACGTCGGCGGCGACACCTATTCCATCGCCGACATCGCCATCTGGCCATGGTATGGCCAGCTGGTCACCGGCGAGGTCTACGGCGCTGACACCTTCCTCGACGCCGGGCGCTATGCCCACGTCGGGCGCTGGAGCGAGGAAATCGCCGCCCGCGAGGCAGTGCAGCGGGGCCGCATGGTCAACCGCACCAGCGGCGAGCCGGCCGAGCAGTTGCCCGAGCGGCACGATGCCAGCGACTTCCTGCACCGCACGGCCGACAAGCTGCCGGCCGACGGCTGACCGGGTTGCCGGCTAGCTGCGGACCCGGCGGGTGAGCCAGCGGAACAGGCGGCGCTGGGAAGGCAGGTAGAACAGGTACTCGGGATGCCACTGCACGCCGAGGATGGGCGTGCCCTCGCTGCATTCCACCGCCTGCACGATGTCGTCCAGGTCGCGACCGACGATGCGCAGGCGGCCGCCCGACTCGCGCACCGCCTGGTGGTGCAGGCTGTTCACCCGCAGCCGGCCGCGGCCGCAGGTGGCGGCGATCATCGAGCCGGGTTCCAGCGCCACCTGCTTGGTGGGCAGAAGACCCGGGCGGTTGTAGGTGCGGCGTCGCAGCGAGCGGATGTCCTGGTGCAGGGTGCCGCCCAGCACCACGTTGATCAGCTGCGCGCCGCGGCAGATGCCGAGCAGCGGCCAGCCCTGCTCCAGCGCGCGCTGGATCCAGGCGATCTCCAGCCGGTCGCGATCGGCGTCGACCTTGACCTGCTGGCGAATGTCGCCACCGTAGTGCTCCACGCCGATGTCGTCGCCGCCGCCGATGACCAGGCCGTCGAGGGTCTCGCCGGGCTCCGGGTTGCGCACGCTGATGCGAACGGCGCGGCCGCCGGCCAGGCGGACCGCCAGCCGGGTGCACCACCACGACGGCGACCAGCGCCGCGCGGCGCCGGTTACACCAATCCGCGGTCGCGCAGCCATGTATCCAGGTGGTCTACCCAGGCCCGTCGACTGGCACCGATCAAAGGCCGCAGCTGTCCGGACCACGACTGTCCCAGCGCCTCGAGCGCGTCGCCGTCGGCGGCCAGGCGCTCCACCACCAGCCAGCTCGCCCACGGCGTGGCCAGCGACCAGTCGGCACGGTCCACGTGGCAGTTGGGCAGCCGGTAGTGGAAGGCCGGTCGCGCCTTGACCCGCGCGTCGTCGACCACCGCGCGCACGCGCCCGGCATCGATCTCGGCCAGCAGCGGCAACAGGTCGAGGCCGCGGTTGCGGCTCGGGTTGTGCCGCAGGTAGCCGTCGAAGAAGGCATCGCCGTCGTCCTCGTCGATGGCCAGCACCTCGGTCACGTAGTCCTGCGGCCAGGGGTCGATGTACGGGGTGATGCGCCGCGAAAGGTCCACCTCGTGCGCCTCCACCAGCCACCACTGCAGCAATGCGAAGGCACGGGTATAGCGGACCAGGGTGGCGGCATCCATGGATGGCGCCTCGATGTTCACGTGCACGCCGAAGGCGGCCAGCAGCGAGTCGTCGGTGCCGGCGGCGCCGGCCTCGCGCAGGGCATCGGTGAGGCGATGGAGACGGGACAGGCGGGACAGGGGGATCGGCGGGCAGACCACCTCCAGCGGCACCAGCCACTCGGCAGCGGACTTCAGCGCGCCCAGCAGCCACTCGTCGTCGTCGCCGGTCTGCCCGGACTCCGCGGCCCGGCGCTTGAGGTATGCCCAGTCGAGCTCGATCACGAACTCGCCGAGTTCGTCGACATCGAGCCGCCACTTCGCCTGGGATTCCTCGGACAGGCGGCCGCCCAACGCTTCCCGGGCCACCTCCGCCAGCGGTTCCAGGCCAAGCCCGGTGAATTCCAGCTCGAAGCCTACCCGCCGCTCATCGCCGTCGTCGCGGCAAGGCACCGGCGGCAGGGCGAACCCGTCGTGCGCGCTCACCGGCTCCCAGCCAAGGCGTTCGGCAGGCGCCGGATCAGGACTTCACCATGCTGACCGGGGCCTGCTCCCAGGGGAAGCGGGGCAGGTGGTAGAAGGCATTGGTGATGCCCTGGTTCCACTCCCGCTGCAGGTTCTTCAGGTAGGGGTCGTCGGCTTCCAGCTTGATGTGCTGCTGCACCTTCAGGCTGTCGCGGACGTAGGTCACCACCTCGAAGGGCGGGCCGACCGCGGCGTTGGAGCGCGAGGTGGCGTCCAGCGACACCAGGAGCAGCCGGGCGCCGTCGTCCAGCGAGCGGGTGGCGCGGCTGATGCGGTCGAGAATCGGCTTGCCGTACTTGTTCTCACCGATCTGCAGGTAGGGCGTCTCCTCGGTGGCGGCGAAGTAGTTGCCCTGCGGGTAGATCTGGTAGAGCCCGGCATCGTGGCCGGCGATCTGCCCGCCGAGAATCAGCGTGGTGTCGGCACTGACGCCACTGGCCTGCAGGGCCGGACCACGATCGCTCTGCACGGTCAGCGAGATGTTGCCGATGTAGTCGGCGGCCTCGAACAGGTAGTGGACGTTGGCCAGGTTGGGCTCGTCCGCGGCGCCCTTCTCGAGGTCGCGGTTGACCCGGTTGAGCACCTCCTGGGTGGTGGCCAGGTTGCCCGCCGACAGCAGGACGAAGAAACGATCCTCGGCCGGGGTCAGCAAGTGCATCTTGCTGAACGTGGTGACGTAGTCTACCCCTGCGTTGGTGCGCGAATCCGATGCGAACACCAGCCCCTCGTCGGTGGTCAGGGCCACGCAATATGTCATTTTCAGGTTTCCTCAGGGAAAATCTCGACCCGGGCAAGGCCCCCTCATGGTGCGCCGCACAACACCCGTGCGAGTGCGCTATAGTACTACCAGTCCGACGCTTGAGGTCAACGCGAATTTACCATGGCGATCCGAATCAGCCTTCGTCACGTTACCGAGTATCGGTACGAGAAACCGGTCCAGCTCACCCCCCAGCTCATCCGCCTGCGACCGGCGCCGCATACCCGCACGCCGCTGCACCACTACGCCCTCAACGTAAGCCCGGCCAAGCACTTCGTCAACTGGCAGCAGGACCCGTTCGGCAACTTCGTGGCCCGCTACGTGTTTCCGGAGCCGACCCGTTCGCTGACCATCGACGTCAACGTGGTGGCCGACCTGGTGACCATCAACCCGTTCGACTTCTTCATCGAGGATTTCGCCCAGGAATGGCCGTTTTCCTACCCCGAACAGCTGCGCCGCGAACTGGCCCCCTACTTCGAGCCGCGTGACGAGGGTCCACTGCTGGCGAAGTGGGTGGCGCAGGTGGCGCGGACACCGACGCCGACGGTGGATTTCCTGGTCGGCCTGAACCAGCGGCTGCAACAGGAAATCGGCTACGTGATCCGCATGGAGCCCGGGGTGCAGACTCCGGACCGGACCCTGGAAACCGCTCTTGGCTCCTGCCGCGACAGCGGCTGGCTGCTGGCCCAGGTGCTGCGCCGCCTCGGCCTCGCGGCGCGCTTCGTTTCCGGCTACCTGGTGCAGTTGAAAAGCGACGTGAAGAGTCTCGACGGGCCCAGCGGCACCGCCGAGGATTTCACCGACCTGCATGCCTGGACCGAGGTCTTCGTGCCCGGCGCCGGCTGGATCGGCCTCGATCCGACCTCCGGGCTGTTCGCCGGCGAGGGGCATATCCCGCTGGCCGCGACCCCGGACCCGGTGTCCGCCGCGCCGATCACCGGCGCCTACCAGGGCGACGCGGTGGCGGCCGAGTTCAGCTATCGCAACGAGGTACTCCGGGTGCACGAGGACCCGAGGGTGACGCGGCCCTACAGCCTTTCGCAGTGGCAGGAGATCAGCGACCTCGGTGAAGCGGTGGACGCCCGCCTGGCCGCCGCCGACGTGCGCCTGACCATGGGCGGCGAACCCACCTTCGTCTCCATCGACGACATGGACCACCCGCAGTGGAACACCGCCGCGCTTGGCGAGCACAAGCTCGAACGCGCCATGGCGCTGCTGCGACGACTGGCCGGGCGCTGGGCGCCGGGCGGCGTGCTGCACTACGGCCAGGGCAAGTGGTACCCCGGCGAGCCGCTGCCGCGCTGGGCACTGGGCTGCTTCTGGCGCGAGGACGGCGAACCGGTCTGGCGCGACCCGGCGCTGCTCGCCGACCCCGGCGGCAAGGGCCAGGCCGACGATGCCGACGGCGAGCGCTTCGCCACCGCCCTCGGCCGCCGGCTGGGCGTCGACCCGAACCACGTGGTCGCCGGCCACGAGGACGCGCTCTACTACCTGTGGAAGGAGGGCAACCTGCCGGACAACGTCGACGTCCTCGACAGCCGCCTGCGCGACCGCCTGGAGCGCGACCGGCTGCGACGGCTGTTCGACCGCGGCCTCGACCGCGCCGCCGGCCATGCCCTGCCGCTGGCCTTCGACGACGACGACGACCGCTGGATCTCCAGTCCGTGGCGGTTTCGCCGCGGCGCCATGTTCCTGCTGCCCGGGGATTCGCCGATGGGTCTTCGCCTGCCGCTGGACGCGCTGCTCTTCGAGGAAGAGGAGCGGCAGCGGCGCGACCATCCGGCGGACCCCTTCGCCGAGCCGACCCCGCTTGCCGCGGGGCGGGTAGACGACCAGCGGCAACGGCTGTCGCCGATGACCGCGAAGGATGGCGCGCTGGTGCGCACCGCCATCTGCGTCGAGCCGCGCGACGGCGTGCTGCACGTGTTCCTGCCGCCGCTGACCACCCTCGGCCCCTGGCTGGCACTGGTGGAGGCATTGGAGGAAACCGCCGCCGAGCTCGACCTGCCGGTCATCCTGGAAGGCTACGAGCCGCCCCGGGACGATCGCCTGCGCCGCCTGCTGGTCACGCCCGACCCGGGCGTGATCGAGGTCAACGTGCCGCCGTCGGCCAGCTGGGCAGCGCTGTCGACCCTCACCGAGAGCCTCTACGAAGAGGCCCGCCTGAGTCGCCTGGGCACCGAGAAGTTCATGCTCGACGGCCGCCACGCCGGCACCGGCGGCGGCAACCACGTGACCCTGGGCGGTCCCAGCGCGGCGGACTCGCCGCTGCTGCGCCGCCCGCACCTGCTCACCAGCCTGCTGCGCTACTGGCAACGCCACCCGGGACTGTCCTACCTGTTCTCCGGCCAGTTCATCGGCCCCACCTCGCAGGCGCCGCGCGTGGACGAGGCCCGCGACGACGCGCTCTACGAGCTCACCATCGCCCTGGCACAACTGCCCGAGGGCGATGCCAGCGCGCCGTGGCAGGTGGACCGGGCGCTGCGCAACCTGCTGGTGGACGTCACCGGCAACACCCATCGTGCCGAGTTCTGCATCGACAAGCTCTACTCGCCGGACTCGGCCACCGGCCGCCTCGGCCTGCTCGAGTTCCGCGGCTTCGAGATGCCGCCCCACTGGCAGATGGGTCTGGTGCAGATGCTCCTGCTGCGCGCGCTGGTGTCGCGCTTCTGGGACCAGCCCTACCGCGGCGAGCCGATACGCTGGGGCACTGCCCTGCATGACCGCTTCATGCTGCCCCACTTCGTCGAGCGGGATGTCCACGACGTCTGCGACGACCTCGCCCGCTTCGGTCTGCCCTTCCAGCGCGACTGGCTCGACCCCTTCGTCGAGTTCCGCTTCCCCACCCACGGACGCGTCACCATCGACGACGTCGAGCTGGAACTGCGCTTCGCCATCGAACCGTGGCACGTGCTCGGCGAGGAAGTCACCGGCCAGGGCACCGCGCGCTTCGTCGACTCCTCGGTGGAACGCGTGCAGCTCAAGGTCACCGGGCTGGTGGAAGGCCGCCACGTGGTCACCTGCAACGGTCGCCGCGTGCCGCTGCGCGCCACCGGGCGCAACGACGAACGCATCGCCGGCATCCGCTTCAAGGCCTGGAACCCGCCCTCGGGCCTGCACCCGTCCATCGGCGTGCAGGCGCCACTGCGTATCGAGCTGATCGACACCTGGAACGATCTTTCCCTGGGGGGCTGCACCTACCACGTGGCCCATCCGGGTGGACGCAACTACGAAACCTTCCCGGTGAATGCCTTCGAGGCCGAGGCACGCCGGCTGGCCCGTTTCCACGATCACGGCCACCGACCCGGCCGGGTCTTCGCCCCGGTCGAGAAATCCTCGGCGGAATATCCCTATACACTCGACCTGCGATACCCCGTACGTTGACCATGCCTGCCTAACGAGGAGCCCCAGCCGATGCCCATACGCTGGAAGCAGTACGATACCGGACCGTTTCACGACGAATTCATCGGTGCCGGCGGCCGCCCCCGCGCCCATGCCCGCCACGTGGCCCGCTACCTGGCCTCCCTGGACGAGGCCGAACTCGCCTCGCGCCAGGCCGCCGCCGAGCTGGCGATCAAGGAAATGGGCATCACCTTCACCGTCTACAGCGAGGAGTCCGGCAACGCCATCGACCGCGTCTGGCCCTTCGACATCATCCCGCGGATGATCCCGCGCAGCGAGTGGGAGCGGGTGGAGGCCGGCCTCAAGCAGCGGGTGGAGGCGTTGAACCTGTTCATCGACGACCTCTACCACGAGCAGAAGATCGTGCGCGACGGCGTCTTCCCCGCCGAGGTGCTGGCCTCGTCGTCGAACTTCCGCAAGCAGTGCGTCGGCATCCGGCCCGCCTTCGGCGTCTGGGCACACATCTGCGGCTCGGACCTGGTGCGCGACGGCGACGGCCGCCTCTACGTGCTCGAGGACAACCTGCGGGTGCCCTCGGGGGTGTCCTACATGCTGGAGAACCGCCAGGTCACCAAGCGGGTGTTCCCGGAACTGTTCGAGCACTACCAGCCGCTGCCGGTGGACGACTACCCGAACCAGCTCTACGACACCCTCGCGGCGCTGTCGCCACGACCCGCCGACTACCCCGAGGTGGTGGTGCTGACACCGGGCATCTACAACTCCGCCTACTTCGAACATGCCTACCTGGCGCAGCAGATGGGCTGCGAACTGGTCGAGGGACGCGACCTGTTCGTGGACAACGACTGCGTCTACATGAAGACCGTGGACGGCCCGTCACGGGTCGACGTCATCTACCGCCGCGTCGACGACCTGTTCCTCGACCCGGAAGTGTTCAACGCCGGGTCCATGCTCGGCGTACCCGGGGTGATGCGCGCCTGGAAGGCCGGCAACGTGGCGCTGGCCAATGCGCCGGGGGCCGGCGTCGCCGACGACAAGGTGGTGTATTCCTACGTGCCGGAGATCATTCGCTACTACCTCGACCAGGACCCGAAGATCGACAACGTGCCGACCTATCGCTGCATGGAACCGGCGGTGCTCAAGCACGTGCTCGCCAACCTCGCCGACATGGTGGTCAAGCCGGCCAACGAGTCCGGCGGCTACGGCATGCTGGTGGGGCCGGCCTCGAGTCGCCGCGAGCGCACCGAGTTCGCCAAGGTCGTGCGCAAGGATCCACGCAACTACATCGCCCAGCCGGCCCTGAAGCTGTCCACCATGCCCACCATCATCGGCAACCGCATCGAGCCGCGCCATCTCGACCTGCGACCCTTCATCCTGAGCGGCGATCGGCAGTCGGTCACCACCGGCGGCCTGACCCGGGTGGCGCTGAAGAAGGGCTCGCTGGTGGTCAACTCGTCGCAGGGTGGCGGCAGCAAGGACACCTGGATCGTTTCGCAAAGCGGAGGGAAGAACTGATGCTGTCACGGGTAGCCGAAAGCATTTACTGGATGGCCCGCTACCTGGAGCGGGTGGAAAACACCGCGCGCATGGTCATGGTCAACGCCAACCTGCTGCTCGACCTGCCCAAGGGCGCGCAGCCGGAGTGGGAACCGCTGGTCTTCATCAACGGCGCCACCGAACAGTTCGAATCGAAGCCGCGCAAGTACGAGGAACGCGCGGTGGTCATGTTCCTGCTCGGCGACCGCGACTATCCCGGCTCGGTGATCAGTTCGCTGCGCGCGGCGCGGGAGAACGCGCGCACCATTCGCGACATCATGCCGAGGGAAGCCTGGGAGCAGATCAACGAGCTCGACCTGTTCGCCCGCGACAACCTCGACAGCGGGCTGTCCAAGCGCGGCCGCCACACCTACCTGAAGAAGCTCATCCTCGGCGTGCAGACCATCACCGGCATGCTCGGCGGCACCATGAACAAGGGCCAGGGCTACCAGTTCCTGATCATGGGCCGGAACATCGAGCGCGCCGACATGACCACCCGCATCATCGACGTGCGTTCCGCCGACCTGATCGACGAAGGACTCGACCTGCGTCCGTTTCATACCATCCAGTGGGTCAGCGTGCTGCGCTCGCTGACCGGCTACCAGATGTACCGGCAAAGCCGCCAGGCGCGGGTACGCCGTGCCGACGTGCTGTCCTTCCTGCTGCAGGACCCGGACTTTCCGCGCGCGGTGTTCCACTGCGTCAGCACGGTGGAGCTGGGCGCCTCGAAACTGCCCCGCCACGACGGCGTGCTGCGTCACTGCGGCCGACTCAAGCGGACCGTGGCCGATGTCGACATCGGAAACCTGCGCCAGGACGTGCTGCACGAATTCGTCGATGCCTGCCAGCTCCACCTGGCCGAACTGCACCTGGAGATCGAGCGTGCCTGGTTCGGCCACGAGCGCGACACCGGTGTCGAGCAGTCGCAGACCCAGCTCGCCTTCTGACCCGGTCGCTAGCGCCGGGTGGAAGCCTCGCCGCGCCAGAGCCGGTGAAAGACCATGCCGGCGCCGAGCAGCAGCACGGCGGCGGCAACCAGCGACGGCACCAGCAGGCTGCCGGTGCGGTCCGCCACCACGCCGCCGAACAGCGGCCCGATCACCTGGCCGAGACCGAAGGAAGCGGTCATCAGCGCCATCGTGCGGCGTGGGTCCTGGCGTGACAGGTCGCCGGCGGCCATCAGCCCGAGGGCGGTGATGCCCATGATGGTGCCGCCGAGGAACACCGCGGTCAGCAGCAGTCCCGGCACGGTGGGCCACAGCACGCTGGCGGCGATGCCCACTGCCTCCACCACGAAGGCAATGGCATAGGCCGGCACCAGGCCGGTGCGCGCGCCGACCTTCGACCAGAACCACACCGACGGCGCCGCCGCCAGGCCGACCACCAGCCAGATGACCGGCTCGAGCACCCGCACCTGTTCCATGTCGCGCACCATCGAGACCACGAAGGTGGCGGTGATCACGTAGCCGAAGCCGAACAGGCCGTAGGACACCACCAGCGTGCGCAGCATCGCCGGCTGCTCGCGCACCGTCCCCCGCGCCGACGGCGAGGCACCGACATCGGCGCGCACCAGGCGCGCCACCAGCACCGCCACCAGTGCCGAGACGACGCCGGCCGCCAGCCACATGCCGCGCCAGCCCACCGACAGGCCGGCCAGCACCGTCACCAGCAGCGCCGAGGAGGCGATGCCGGTGCCAACGCCGGCGAAGTGCAGCGACGACAACCCGCCATGCCCGCGCACCGCCAGCCGCTGCACCACCAGCGCCGAGCAGAACACCAGCACGAAGGCACTGGCGACGCCGCCGGCAAAGCGCAGCACCGACATCACCAGCATCGACTCCACCAGCCCCAGGGCACCGGTGGTCACCGCCGAGAGCGACAGCCCGGCGAGCATCCAGGCGCGCCGCGAGCCGGGCACGAAGGGCGAGGCGGCGAGCAGCGCGCCGGCCACGTAGCCCAGGTAGTTGGCCGAGGCCAGCACCCCCGCCTGGGACTTGGACAGGCCAAGGCCCTGCTCCATCCACGGCAGCAGCGGGGTGTAGATGAATCGCCCGAAGCCCATGGCGATGGCCAGCGCCGCCAATCCACCCAGCGCCAGCAGCACCATCTCCCGGCGCGACTGCGCCGGGTCAGTGGCCATGACGCGGGACGAGCTGGCAGAAGATGGGCAGACGCATGGTGTCCGGGCCGACGGGCCGTGGCAGAATGAATGGACCTGTGGACGCGGCAGCCACGGTGGGCCCGGAGGTGGACCTGCCGGGCACGCCGTTCCCGCGAACCCGCCGATTGTGCCACGGAGACGCGCCCGCCCGTCATGCTTCGCTACCTGCCCGGCATCCTGCTCGTCCAGGGCATCACCGCTGCCCTGCTGCTGATCGGCATCGACCGTCTCGACGACCCGGCGCTCACGTGGTCCCTGGCGGGCCTTGCCCTGGCGCTGGCGGTGATCACCGCGACGTGGTTCGCGGTGGTCGCGCGGCAGGCCGGTGCCAGCGCGCTGTCGGCGCTGGAAAAGCGCCACCTCGGCGAACGCGAGAAGCTGAAGGTGAATGCCGAACGCGCGAAGACCCACCTCACCGCGAAGCAGCACCGGGACCTGGAGCGCGAACGCCGCCGTCTCGGTGCCGCCGCCAACCGCAGGGTCGCGCTTGCCCTGGCCGGCGCCGCCACCGCCGGCGCGCTGATGCTGTTCACGCAGTTCCTCGGCCTTGGCCTGGTGCTGGTGGCCGGCGCCACCGGCTTCGGCGGTGGCTACCTGGCCCGCCTGCGCCAGGAGCGCCGACGCAACCCGGCACTGGAATCGCCGCGCACCGGGCCGTAGTATCCGCGGGCCGCCGCCTTCTCCCTTGCCGACCGGAACACCCCGTGCAGTCGATTCGTCCGCCGACCCTCGTCGACCTCGCCAAGCTCACCACCCTGGGCGCCATCTGGGCATCGGCCTTCGCCTGTATCGAGATTGCGCTCACCGGCTTCTCGCCGCTGGCCATCGCCGCCTGGCGCATTGCCATCGGCACCCTGGCGCTGGCGCCGTTCGCCTTCCTCGGCCAGCCGCGCTGGCCACGGGGCACGCACAACTGGCTGCTGGTGGCCGCCGCCGGGGCGCTCTACAACGCGGTGCCCTTCACCCTGATCAGCTGGGGCCAGCAGCACATTTCCAGCGGCATGGCGGCGCTGCTGATGTCCTGTGGCCCCTTCGTCGCGCTGGCGCTGTCGCATTTCCTGACCCGCGACGACCGCTTCACCCTGCGCAAGCTGGCCGGGGTCAGCCTGGGCTTTGCCGGGGTGGTGGTGCTGCTCGGCGAACAGGTGCTGGCCGGCAGCCGCGGCGGTGTCGCCGGCCAGCTGGCCATGGTCGCGGCGGTGACCTGCTACGTGCTGTCGTCGCTGATCATCCGTCGCATCTCGGGCACCGCGCCGCTGGCACTGAGCGTGTCCGTGCTGGCCACCTCGGCGCTGTACATGGTGCCGATCGCATTCGTGTTCAGCCATCCCCTGCCCGTCGTCGACGACCCGGCGCCGGTCATCGCGCTGGTCTTCCTCGGCCTGGTGCCGACCGCCGCGGCCTACGTGCTGCGGGTGCAGATCGTGCAGCAGCTCGGCGCCACCTTTCTTTCCCAGGTCAGCTACATCATCCCGGTGTTCGGCCTGCTGTTCAGCTGGGCGATCCTGGGCCAGCCACCGGGCATCACCACCTGGCTGGCCCTGCTGCTGGTCCTGTCCGGGCTGCTGGTGGCCCGCGGCGGGGCGCGCGGCTAGGCCGACAGCCGCGGACGCACGAACACGCCGGCGGGCAGGGAGAAGCCCAGTAGGGCAATGCCGATCATGCTGAACATGACCAGGTGGTGGCGGGTGAACGGCTCGTCGTAGACGAACACGCCGATCAGGAAACTCAATGCCGGGCAGAGGTAGAACAGGTTGCCCAGGGTGGTCATGGCGATGCGCCGCGCGGCGGCCACGTACCAGACCAGCGGCAGGGCGGTGGCCAGTCCGGCCACCGCCATCCAGGTGGCGTCGGCACCGACGGGCGCCGGCGAGGTCGCGGTGAGAATCAGCACCACGCCCACCGGCAACAGGACCAGGTTCTCGGCGGCGACACCGGCCAGGGCCTCGACCTGGGCGATGCGACGCACCGCGGCATAGGCGGCGAAGGCGGCACCGAGAATGATGCCGTAGACGGGCACGACGCCACTGGCCGCGGCCATGTAGACGACCCCCGTCGCGGCCAATCCCACGCACCACCAGCGTCGACGGTCGAGCCGCTCGCCGAACAGCCACACGCCGAGCAGCACGTTGAACATCGGCGTCAGCAGGTAGCCGAGGGAGCTTTCCACGATGCGCCCGTTCTGCACGCACCACACGTACAGGCCCCAACCAAGGCCGGTGAGCGCGGTGGACAGGATCAGCCAGCGCACGGTGGCGGCATCGCGCCAAAGTTGCAGGAAGGCGTGGTGCTCGCGCAGCGCCACCAGCACCAGCAGCAGGAAGGGCGTGCTCCAGGCCATGCGGTAGCCGACGAAGGCACCCGGGTCGATGCCGTCGACCTGGCGGAACAACACCGGGTATATCCCCCACAGGAGGTTCGCCGCCCAGGCAAGCGCCAGGCCCTTGACGTACTCGCGTTCCATGTCCGGCACGGTGCAGATGTTGACCGGCGCGCATTGTGCGCCGGCCGCGTCCCGGACAACGGACAGAAAAGCGACCGCAAGGGGGAATTCGCGACCACTGTCGCAAGCTGGAAAGTGCACTGGCGCGTTTTCGTCATTCCACGCACGCCAGCGCACCAGGCGGGCTGTCGGCTCAGCCGATCCTGCCGCCGCCCTTGCGGGTGATGGCCACCACCGACGGCCGCGGCGGCAGCGCCGGGTCGAAGTCCGGCCAGCGAGTGGCCGGATCGTCGAAGGTGGACTCGCGCTCGAAGCCGGGATAGTCCTTCATGCCGTCGGCGGCCACGTGCTGCACGGCGACGAACAAGGTCGCATCGTCCTCGCTGAAACATGGCCCGCACATCTCGGCGCCGGCCGGCACGCGGTAGAACATCTTGCCGGTGCCGCGTCCCTCGCCCTCGGTTTCCAGCGCCCAGATGCCGTCGGCGGTGCCCGATGCCCTGCTCCAGCCGGAGCCCTGGTCGGTGCTGATCCACAGCCGGCCGCGGTGGTCCACCGCGCAGTTGTCGGGACAGGCGAACCAGCCGTTCTCGCTGGTGGCCGGGTTCCACAGGGCATTGGCGGCCGGGTCGGCCGGGTTGCCGCACTGCACCAGCGCGCGCCACTCGCAGCGCGTCGCCGAGTGGTCGTTGCCGGCCACCACCAGCTGCACGACCTGGCCCCAGAGGTTGTTCGAGCGGCTGTTCACCGCGTCCACCTGTTCGGCGGTACGCTTGCTGTTGTTGGTCAACAGCACGTAGACATTGCCCTTGTCGTCACCCTCGACGTCCTCGGGCCGGTCCAGCGGCGTCGCCCCGAGCAGGTCGGCGGCACGGCGGGTCTCGATCAGCACGTCGGCCTGGCCGGCGAAGCCGTTGTCGGCGGTGAGCGGCCCCTCGCCGTGCACCAGCGGCTTCCAGGTCACCGTGCCGTCCTCGTGGAACACCGCCACCGAGAGCACGCCGTGATCGAGCAGGTCGCGGTTGGCGGCGGCATGGTCGGCATCGACCTTGCCGTCGGAGACGAACTTGTACAGGTACTCGAAGCGCTGGTCGTCGCCGGTGTAGATGACCACCCGGCCGTCGCTGTTGACCAGGCACTGGGCGCCCTCGTGCTTCAGGCGACCGAGGGCGCTGCGCTTGACCGGCACCGACGCCGGGTCGTGGGGGTCGATTTCCACGATCCAGCCGAAGCGGTTGGGCTCGTTGGGTTCGCGGGAAATGTCGAAGCGATCGTGAAACAGGCCCCAGGCATACCACTTGCCGGGCACGCCGTAGCGCTCGTGGTTGGCCTGCTCGGCGCCGCTGTCGGCGATGTCGCCGGAGAAGTAGCCGTTGAAGTTCTCCTCCGCGGTCAGCCAGGTGCCCCAGGGGGTCATGCCGCCGGCACAGTTGTTCAACGTGCCGATGATGCGGTTGCCGTCCGGGTCCGCGCTGGTGGCCAGGCGCGGGCTGCCGGCGGCCGGTCCGGAGATGGTGCACACCGTGCTGCGCCCGGAGATGCGGCGGTTGCGCGCCCCGGCCGGGTCCACCTGCCACTGGCCGTCGCGCTTGACGATCTCCACCACGCTGCCACCGTGGGCGGCCATCTCGGTGTCCACCAGCGCCAGCGTCATGTCGGCGAAGCGCGGCTCGGCGCGGGACTGGTCGCCGAGTCCGGCGAACATCAGCTCGCCGTTGGTGTACTCGTGGTTGATGCACAGCACCGCGCGGGTGACCTCGTCGCCGTCGCGCTCGAGCGCGATGCAGCCGATGAAGTCGTTGTTGTAGCCGAACTGGCGTTCCTGGGCATCCGCCGTCTGGTTCACCGGGTCGAAGGCGGGCGAGTCGGTGAACAGGGGATCGCCCCAGCGCAGCAGCACGTCGGCCTCGTAGCCGGGCGCGACGTGGTGGGTGCCGTCGATGCCGTGGGCGATCTCCTCGAAGTCGAAGCGGTCGGCACCGGCGGCGCGGGCGTCGGCGCCGACCAGCAGCGACGGCGCGGCGAGGACACCGGCGCCGAGGGCGGCGGCGCGGGTACCGCCGAGCAGCACGCCGCGACGGCTGACGCTGCGCGCCAGCACCTGCTGAAAGTCCGGGGCGGTGGAACGAGGTACGGGGACGTCGTCCATGTCTTCCAAGGTGGCGAAACGGCGACGGGTTGGATCGGTCATGTCGTGGGCTTCCTGAAGAACGGGGGTCGATTCCGGTGGTGCCGCCGGGCACGGCCGGCGGACGGGCCGCAGAGTATCCACGGGACTGCGTGACCGGATGTTTTCCACCCCGTGACAGGCCCTTGAAACACCCCTTGTCGGGGCGACGACACCACCGGTCGTCGATCCTGATCCGGGCCTGCAAGTCAAGACCATCGTGGCGTTGACGACACAATATCTTGGGGTTATTCTTGCATGAATGCCTAGATGTTGTGTTCCGCGGGGATCGAGCCCCGGGCGCGACAGGTTCGTGTGGACGCGAGCCGAGGGCAGTTTCGGCGCGGCCGTCCGGTTCGCCCACCCAAGGCGGACTGGCACGCTCCGCGCCACCTGGCGCACCATCGTGTCGTCCGCCGCCGCGAAAGAGCACGCGAGAATGAACGATCCACGGAGCAAAGCCAAGCGATGAAATCCGCCTCCATCACCCGTCTCGACGCCGACATCCCGGTGATCGAGTTCCAGCCCGCCTCGAAGGACATCTGGGACAAGAAGTACCGCCTGAAGACCAAGGCCGGCGAGGCCATCGACGACAGCATCGACGGCACCTACCGCCGGGTGGCGCGGGCGCTGGCCGATGTCGAGGACGGCGAGGACCTGCGCGAGCACTGGTACGGCGAGTTCGTCTGGGCACTGCAGCACGGCGCCATTCCCGCCGGCCGCATCATGTCCAACGCCGGTGCCCAGCAGCACAAGCCCGCCACCAGCACCATCAACTGCACGGTGTCGGGCACGGTGCCCGATTCCATGAACGGCATCCTGAGCTCGGTGCACGAGGCCGGCCTGACGCTGAAGGCGGGCTGCGGCATCGGCTACGAGTTTTCCACCCTGCGGCCGAAGGGCGCCTTCGTCAGCGGCGCCGGCGCCTACACCTCCGGTCCGATGTCCTTCATGGACATCTTCGATGCCATGTGCTTCACCGTGTCCTCCGCCGGCGGGCGTCGCGGCGCGCAGATGGGCACCTTCGACATCTCCCACCCGGACGTGCGCGACTTCATCCGCGCCAAGCGCGAGGACGGCCGCCTGCGCCAGTTCAACCTGTCGTGCCTGATCACCGACGAGTTCATGCAGGCGGTGAAGGCGGACGGCGACTGGGAACTGCTGTTCCCCGCCACCGAGCACGAGATCAACGAGCATCCCGAGGACATTCGCTGGCGCGAGTGGCCCACCCACGACGGCTATACCGTCAACGAGGAAGGACTGGTGGCCTGCCGGGTCTACCAGAGCATCCGTGCGCGACGCCTGTGGGACTTCATCATGACGTCCACCTACGACTACGCCGAACCGGGCTTCATTCTCATTGACCGCATCAACGAGATGAACAACAACTGGTTCTGCGAGAACATCCGCGCCACCAATCCCTGCGGCGAGCAGCCGCTGCCCCCCTACGGCAGCTGCCTGCTCGGCTCGGTCAACCTGACCCGCTTCGTCTCCCGCCCGTTCACCAACGAGGCCCGCTTCGACTGGGAGAGCTATCGCAAGGTGGTGGCCATCTTCAGCCGCATGCTCGACAACGTGGTCGAGATCCACGGCCTGCCGCTGCCCGGCCAGGCAGCGGAGATCGCCTACAAGCGACGCCACGGCATGGGCTTTCTCGGCCTTGGCTCGACCATGACCATGCTCGGCATGCAGTACGGCGACGAGCGCAGCCTCGCATTCACCGAGCAGGTTGCCCGGGAGATGGCCGAGGTCGGCTGGGAAACCGGCGTGGAGCTGGCCATCGAGAAAGGCGCGGCGCCGATCATGGACGATGTCTTCGACATCACCCCGGAGCTGATCCGCAAGCGCCCGGAACTGGCGAAGGACGGCTTCAAGCCCGGCGACAAGGTGCCCGGCCGCCTGCTGATGGGGCGCTACAGCCGCTACATGCAGCAGTTCCCGGAGGCACTGCGCGAGCGCATCGTCGAGCACGGTGCACGCTACAGCCACCACACCTCCATTGCACCGACGGGCACCATCAGCCTGTCGCTGGCCAACAATGCCAGCAACGGCATCGAGCCGTCCTTTGCCCACCACTACAGCCGCAACGTGATCCGCGAGAAGCGCAAGACCAAGGAAAAGGTGGACGTGTTCTCCTACGAACTGCTCGCCTACCGCACCCTGGTTAACGAGCATGCATCTCCCGACGGCGAAGGCGGGAACGCGCTGCCGGACTACTTCATCAGTGCCGACGAGGTCACGCCGAAACAGCACGTCGACGTGCAGGCGGCGGCACAGAAGTGGGTGGACTCGTCGATCTCGAAGACCGCCAACGTGCCCTCCGACTATCCCTTCGAGGACTTCAAGGACATCTACATGTACGCCTACGAGAAGGGACTGAAGGGCTGCACCACCTTCCGCTTCAACCCGGAGGCCTTCCAGGGCGTGCTGGTCAAGGACGCGGACCTGGCCAACACCACCTACCGCTTCGTCCTCGACAACGGCGAGACGGTGGAGGTCAAGGGCAACGAGGAAGTCGAGTACGACGGCGAGACCCACACCGCCGCCAATCTCTTCGACGCCCTCAAAGAAGGCTACTACGGACGCTTTTAAGGAACCTCACCCATGGCAATCAAGATTTCCGGAAAGATCGCCGGCTACGAGGTGGTCAAGCCCGAGTCGGGCAGCGAGCCGGCCAGGCCGGCCGCCGACATCAAGGAGCAGTCGTCGATCACCGCCGACGAGACGCCGACTCCCAACGTCATCCAGATGCACGAGAAGGTCGAGCGGCCCGACATGCTGCTCGGCAGCACCTACAAGATCAAGACGCCGTTGTCGGACCACGCGCTGTACGTGACCATCAACGACATCATCCTCAATCCCGACACGCCCTACGAGAAGCGCCGGCCCTTCGAGATCTTCATCAACTCGAAGAACATGGATCACTTCCAGTGGATCGTGGCGCTGACCCGGATCATCTCCGCGGTGTTCCGCAAGGGTGGCGACGTGACCTTCCTGGTCGAGGAACTGCGCAGCGTGTTCGACCCCCAGGGTGGCTACTTCAAGCGCGGCGGCCGCTACACGCCCTCGCTGGTTGCCGACATCGGCGACGCCATCGAGGCGCACATGCGCATGATCGGCATGATCCGCGACGAGGAAGTCGACGAACACCGGCAGAAGATCATGGACGAGAAGCGACGCGAGTTCGAGGATCGCAGCCGCCAGGTGCTGTCCACCGAGGGCAGCGCCGAAGACGGCGAGCACTATCCCGACGGCGCCAGCGTCTGCCGCAAGTGCCAGACCAAGGCCGTCGTGCTGCTCGACGGCTGCATGACCTGCCTCAGTTGTGGTGACTCGAAGTGCGGTTGATCTAAGGGTACGTCTCCGCTTCCTCGAGACATTGAGCCCGGGCTTGCACCGGGCTCTTTTTTGCCGCCGCCGCGGCTAGCGCTGCAGCGCCGAGATCTCGCTGTTGGCGAAGGCCAGGCGATCGGACAGCACGCGGATGACGAAGCGCTGGAAGCCGATGCAGGCCAGCGGATCCTCCTGCTGCATGCGCCGGAAGCCGGCACGATCCAGGCGGTAGAGCACGGTGGGCTGTTCGGCCACCACCGAGGCGGTGCGAATGACGTCGCGGAAAAACCCCATCTCGCCGACCAGCGTGCCCTTGGCCATGCTGCGCAGGCGGATGTCTCCCTGGCCGGGCAGGGACAGCAGGATGCTGATTCGTCCGGATACCGCCAGGTAGATCTCGTCCGACGGCTCGCCCTGGCGGCAGACCGCCTCGCCGGCGCCCACCTCGAAGCGTTGCAGGTAGGCGATGATGCGGGTGGTGGCATCCTCGTCGTCGAGTTCGCCGTTGAGCCACTCGGCCAGGGTACGGGTCTCCAGGTGCCCGTCGCCCCGGCTGGCCAGCAACGCGTCCTCGGCTGCCTCCAGGGCCAGGTCAAGGCTGTCGAACACCCGCCCGCCGTGCCCGCCTCCGACGACGTGCTCGGCCTCGAGCATGCGTTGCAGATCCGGCCGCACCGAGGACAACAGCAATTGCCAGCCGCCGCGCTCGAGCAGGTGCATCATCTTCACGAAACTGAACACCGCGGAAGAATCCGACCCGGACACCAGGCGGAAGTCGAGCACCACGCAGCAGCCCGGGCCGCCCGCCTGCGTCGCCACCGACTCGCGCACTTCCTCGAACAGGCTGTTGGCGGTGCCGAAGAACAGGTAGCCCTGCAACTGGAAGATGCGGATGCTGCCACCGTACTGGTTGAGCACCCGCCGCTCGTCGCCGGCACGCTCCACGTAGCTGGCGTACTCGCGGGCATTCATGCGGTGCTTGATCACCCGCACCCGGCTGTAGCGAAGCACGAACAGCACGCTGGCCGCGATCATGCCGAGCAGGGCGCCGGGCAGGTAACCGAAGTTGACGATGGCAACGGCGATGGCCAGGACCAGCAGGTAGTCGCCCGGCGACATGCGCCTGCGCGTCCTGCCCAGCCAGTCGTAGAGCATGGCGCCGCCGAGATAGAGCAGCAGGCCGCCCAGCACCGGGGTCGGCACCAGGCCGGCCAGGTCACGACCGTGGAACAGGAAGGCCACGCAGACCAGCGCCACCACCGGCCCGGCCACCGGCGAGGCGCCACCGGCCTGGATGTTCAGCCGCGAACGGTTCAGCGACAGGTTGCCGATCATGCCGCCGAGGGCGCCGGAGAGCAGGTTGGCACAGCCGTTGGCGGCCAGCTCGCGGTCGATGTCGGCATGGGTGCGCTGGTCGACCTCCAGCCCGGTGGCGTTGAGCAGCACGGCCACCGCCGTCACCCCCACCGCGGCGCCCAGTTCACCGGCATGCAGCAGCAGCGACGGCCAGTCCAGCGACAGCCACAGGTCCACCCGCCAGGGATTCCACGGCGCCACCTCGGCCAACGGCGGCAACAGCCAGTGCCGCTGCTGTGCCTGCTCGATGTCGAGGCCGGCCAGGTGCAGTGCCGCGTGCAGGGCCAGCGTGCCGAGCAGCACCACCACCGGTACGGCGGCAAAGTGCTGGCTGGCACGACGGGTGACACCGATGCCGGCGGCGAAGGCGGCGCCTACCAGCAGCGGCCAGAGTCGCTGCGGATCGATGTCGGCGGCCAGCGTATCGAAGCCCGGACGCAGGCCGGTGATCACCTTCACCGCGCCGAGACTGAGCAGGAAGCCGGAGGCCGCCAGGAAGCCGCCGACCACCGGGTAGGGAATGAAGCGCATCCACTGGCCGAGCCGGAAGCGGCCGAGGATCACCAGCACCGCACCGGTCAGCAGCGTGCTGCTGACCACCGCGGCAAGCACGTGGTCCTGCACCGCCGCACCACCGATGGCATCGACGCTGATCCGCGCGGCGATGGCCGCCGCCATGGTCGCGACCACCGCCATGGTCGGGGTGTCCAGTCCGGCGGTGGCCCCGGCGAGGGAACTGTAGCGCCCCACCACCAGCGCGCTCACCGCGGCGCCGATCAATGCCGCCATCAGCCCCTGGGGCATGGCGCCGGCCAGCTCGCCGCTGAAGATCAATGCCGCGAAGGACAGGCTGTAGGCCACCGTGACCACGCCCACCACCAGCGCGCCGAGCACGCCTTCCCATGCACGACCGACGCCGTGCGCAGCCTGCTCGCGCCGCGGCGCGGATACGGATTGACCCTTCAAAACGGTGCTGTGTTGCCTGGAGTTGTCGGCCGGGTCGCCGCGCTGGCGAAGACCCGGGCATGGGCGTCCCGGGTTGCTTGAACACGGCCGGTGCCACCTGTCGACCCGCCCGCCGACCGCGGCTGACGG
>CAYGJZ010000052.1:22998-25928 GCA_964350265.1 uncultured Gammaproteobacteria bacterium
CACGGATCGATCGACCCGCGTCGCGCGGTGCCGACAGGCACCGGCTTCCCGGGTGTGCCGGGGGGGACCCGGTCGAAGAACATTCCAGTCGCTTGAATGAGCGCAGGGAAGTCATGAGGGATCGACGGCGAACCACGCCCGCGCGGCTCGCCTGAACACGGGATTGGTTAAGGGAAGCGACCTGTCAGTCACGCAACCGGGAGCAACCGAAATGGGTTTTGTCCGATTTATCGTCGAGCTGGTCACCGCGACCGTGGTATCCGTCGTGGTGTCGCTGTCGGTGGTCTTCGCCATTTTCTACGTGCTGACCCATCCGGAGCGATTCGGTCAGTACGTCAACCTGCCCTACATCACCGTGCAGCCGGCCAGTCCCGCCGGTGCCGTGGCCCGCGCTCCCGCGGCGCCCGCCCCGAGCCAGGCAAGCGGCCAGGCGAGCGGCCAGGCGGCCAGTCCGTCTGCCGGCGGCACGCAGGCGGCCAGCCAGGCGCCGGCCCAGGCCACCGCCGCCAGCGCCGACTCCATCGTCATCGGCACCGGTGGCGTGACCGGCGTCTACTATCCCTCCGGCGGCGCCATCTGCCAGATGGTCAACCGGCTCAAGGGTGAGCTTGGCATCAGTTGCGCCCGGGAAAGCACCAAGGGCTCGGTGTACAACATCGAGACCATCCGTGCCGGCGGCCTCGACGTCGGCATCGCCCAGTCCGACTGGCAGTACCATGCCTACCGCGGCACCGACCGC
Source organism: uncultured Gammaproteobacteria bacterium (assembly GCA_964350265.1). Classification (GTDB taxonomy): domain Bacteria; phylum Pseudomonadota; class Gammaproteobacteria; order Arenicellales; family CAJQKF01; genus BQJD01. Next base: position 23,738 of record CAYGJZ010000052.1, read on the forward strand.
TTCTCCGACGCCGGCGCCTTCACCGACCTGCGCGCGCTGTTCTCCCTGCATTCGGAGCCGTTCACCGTGGTCGCCCGTGCCGATGCCGGCATCGCCGTGTTCGAGGACCTGCGTGGCAAGCGCGTCAACGTCGGCATCCCCGGCTCCGGGCAGCGCGGCACGCTGGAACTGCTGATGGACGAACTCGGCTGGGACATGAGCGTGTTCGCCGAGGCCAAAGAGATCGAGCCTTCCGAACAGTCCAACGCCCTGTGCTCCAACGAGATCGACGCCTTCGTCTACACCGTCGGCCATCCCTCCAGCGCCATCCAGGAAGCCATGGCCACCTGCGACTCGGTGCTGGTGGAAGTCTCCGGTCCGGCCATCGACAACCTGATCAGCACGCGGCCCTACTACGCCACCGCCACCATACCGGCCGGCCTCTACCGCAACCACGACAACGATGTCACCACCTTCGGCGTCAAGGCCACCGTGGTGACCTCGACCCGCCTGCGCGAAGCCACCGCCCACGGCGTGGTGCGCTCGGTGTTCGAGAACCTCTCGCGGATGCAGCGCATGCACCCGAGCTTCGCCACCCTGGAAGCATCGAGCATGATCAGCGACGGCATCAGTGTCCCGCTGCATGACGGTGCCTTGCGCTACTTCCAGGAGGTCGGCTTGCAGTAGCCGGGCGGGAAGCCAGGTGAACGGTTTTCGCACAACCATCCGGACCCTCGTCGCGCTGGTCACCGTCATCGCGGCACCGCTGGCGGAGGCACAACTGGTCTACGGGGTGCCGCCGCAGAAGAATGCGCGCACCGCGCTGGTGACCTACTCGCCGCTGGTGGACTACCTGTCCCGGGTCACCGGCGAGCCGGTGGAGATGAAGGTCGCCACCGGCTGGTTCGAGTACCAGTCCGACATCAAGTCCGGCGCCTATGACCTGATGATCGCCGAGCCGCACATCGTCGGCTGGCTGATGGACAACCTGGACTACGAGCCGCTGGTCAAGTTTCCCTCGCTGCTCAAGTACGTGGCGGTGGTGCCGGCCGACGACACCCGGGTCAACACCCCGGATGACCTGGTCACCCGTATCGTCTGCTCGCGGCCGCCGCCGTCGCTGGGCATCCTGCTGTTCTACGAGACCTTCGAGAACCCCTTCCAGCAGCCATCGCTGGAGAATGTCAACGGTGGCGACATCAACGTGCTGGCCGGGCTCTACGACGGCGCCTGCGATGCCGCCCTGCTCACGGCCTCCTTCCACGCCGACGTGCTGAGCGAGGCCCAGCGTTCACTGCTGCGGGTGGTGGTGCAGACCCGCGGCATGGTCAACGAGGCGCTGGTGGCCTCGCCGAGAATCTCCTTCGAGACCAAGGACCGCATCATCGACGGCCTGGTCAACGACACCTCCGGCGTCGCCGCCACCGAGGGCGTGCGCAACCAGTCGGACAGCACCGCGCAGAGCATGGTGCCCGCCAACATGCTGGAGTACTCGGGGCTTTCCGACCTGCTCGAGTCGCAGTCCTTCGGCTGGTAGTCGCCGGCGGCAGGGCTCAGCCGCCCAGCAGTCCGCTGTTGGCGATGCCGTCGAAGATGAACTGCACCGCCAGCGCCGACAGGAGTACGCCGAACACGCGGCTGATCACGTGCATGGCGGTGACGCCGAGCAACTTCTGCACCTTGCCGGCCAGCAGCAACAGGACCAGCGTGAGCAACATCAGCGCCAGCAGCGCGGCGATCACCGCCGCCTGGGCGCGCACGTCGCCCTCGGCATCCGCCATCAGCAGGATCGCCGCGCCCATGGCGCCCGGCCCGGCGATCAGCGGCGTGGCCAGCGGAAACACCGAGATGTCTTCCTTGGTCGATGCCTCGCGGGCCTCGTCGTCGGTGGTGGACACGCCGCCGGAACTGCGCGCGAAGACCATGTCGATGGCGATCAGCAGCAGCAGGATGCCGCCGGCCACGCGCAGCGCGTGCATGGAAATGCCCAGGCCGGCGAGCACGCCGTCGCCGATGATGGCGAAGGCGAGCAGGATGGCGGTGGCAATACCGGTGCCGCGCAACGCCACCAGGCGACGGGAACGGGCATCCTGGCCGGCGGTCATGGCGGCGAACATGGCGGCGACGTCGAGCGGACCAACGGTGGCAAAGAAGGTGGCAAAGGCGACGATGGCGGTTTCCAGCATGTTACCGCCCGCCGTCGCCGGGCAGC
>CAYGJZ010000052.1:26028-29391 GCA_964350265.1 uncultured Gammaproteobacteria bacterium
TTCCTGGTGGTTGGTGTTCGCCGGGCTGCCGGCCATCGATGATACTCCTTTTCGCGCGTCCGCCGGCCAGGCTGCGCGCCGCGACCCAGCCGCAGGCAGGGCTCACCCCTTCACGCAGATCACCTGGCGGAGCGTGTGCACCACCTTCACGAGGTCGGCCTGTTTTGCCATCACCGCGTCGATGTCCTTGTAGGCGCCGGGAATTTCGTCGATCACGCCGCGGTCCTTGCGGCATTCCACGTGCCGCGTCTGCGCGGCGAGATCCGCGGGCGAGAAGCGCTTCTTTGCCGCCGCCCGGCTCATGCGCCGCCCGGCGCCGTGGGCACAGGAGTCGAATGAATCGACACTGCCACGCCCGCGCACGATGTACGAGCACGCGCCCATGCTGCCGGGAATGATGCCCAGCTCGCCCGCCCCTGCGCGGATGGCACCCTTTCGCGTGACGTACACGCGCGCGCCGAGATGGCGCTCGCTGACGACGTAGTTGTGATGACAGTTCACCGCCTCGTCCTCGAGGGTGAACGGTGGCAGCACCCTGCGCAGTGCCTCGACGATCAACCGCATCATCTCGCGACGGTTCTCCATGGCATAGTCCTGGGCCCAGGTGACGGCACGCAGGTAGTCGTCGAACGCCGTCGTGCCCTCGTCGAGCCACGCCAGGTCGTGGTCGGGCAAGCTGCCGAGACGGTCTTCCATGGTGCGCCGGGCCACCTCGATGAAGTGCCGACCGATGCGGTTGCCGATGCCCCGGCTGCCCGAGTGGAGCATGATCCAGGTGGCATCGGCCTCGTCGATGCAAAGCTCGATGAAATGGTTGCCGCCACCGAGGGTGCCGAGCTGGCGAACCCAGGTGCGAAACGGCCTGCCGGACGGCTCGAGCTTCGGGTGACGGGCCAGCACTGCCTGCAGGCCGCGGCCGACGCGCGCCACGGTGGCCGGCCGGGCGACGTCACGACGGTGCATGTCGAAGCCCACCGGCACCGCCTTCTCGATCTCTTCGCGCACCCGTCGCAGGCCGGCAGGCAGTTGCGACGCGCTGAGCGACAGGCGTACCGCGTTCATGCCACAGCCGATGTCCACGCCCACCGCTGCCGGGATCACCGCGCCGCGGGTGGGGATGACCGCGCCCACGGTGGAGCCGATGCCGGCGTGGACATCGGGCATGGCGGCAACATGACCATGCACGATGGGCAGTCGCGCCAGGTTCTCGAGCTGGCCGAGGGCCGAGGCTTCGATGTCGTCCGTCCACGTCTTGACGACAACCCGAGCGCCCGGGAACTGCAGGGTCGATGGCACGGGTGTCTTCGGGTCCGGTGGCATTCAGGCCGGGGCGTAGCCACCGCGCAGGCGCATCGAGAATGCCGATGCCGCCGGCGACAGCAGCGTGCCGGTGCGGGCAATGATGCCCAGCCGGCGTTCCACGCGCAGCCCTTCCACCACCAGCTCGCGGACATCGCCCTGCCCGGCCAGGCCCAGCCGGCTGACGAAGGCCAGGTAGCCGGTGGTTGCGACCATGCGCAGGATGGCGGGAATGGACCGCAGTTCCATGGCGATCTCCATGCTCACGCCGGCCTCGCGCAGTGCGCCGTCGATCAGCGAGCGGATGGCGCTGCCGCCTTCGAAGCCGACCAGGGCATGGCCGTCGAGATCCTGCACGGTCAGCCGGCGCTGCCGTGCCAGCGGGTGATCGGGCCGCGCCACCAGCACGACGCGGTCCGAGCGCAGCTCGTGGATCGCCAGTTCGCCGCGGGTCACCGGCAACGTGACCACGCCCAGCTCCAGCGCGCCGTCGATCACGTCGCGCACCACCTCGGCACTGCCAGCCTCCTTGAGGTGGAAGCGGATGCCGGGATGCTCGCGCTGGAAGGCGGCAATGGCCTCGGGCAGCACGAAGGACACCGCGGTGGCGCCGCCGCCGATGCGCACGGTGCCGGCGGCCAGTCCCTGCAGCGCCGCCACCTGGCTGCGCAACTGGTCGAAGCGGCTGACCAGGATGCGCCCCTCGGCGGCGACCACGCGGCCGGCCTCGGTCAAGGCCACGCCCTTGCGGCCGCGATCGAACAGGGTGGCGCGAAAATGCTCCTCGAGCTGGCGCATGCGGCGGGACAGGGCCGGCTGGGTCACGTTGATGCGCTCCGACGCGGTGGTGATGGCACCGGCGTCGGCGACGGCGAGGAAGGAGCGCAGCAGGTCGAGGTCCATAACATGCAAGATTAGCATGATAACCATGCAAACTATCAATTTTACTTATGTCTATGATTTTGCTAGCGTAGCCCGTGTTTTCCCGGCCGCCCCGGCGACCGCCACCCACGCAGATGTCCGCAGGTATCCACATGCTCGAAGCCTATCGTCAACACGAAGCCGAACGCGCCGAACTCGGCATTCCCCCGCTGCCGCTCAACGCCGAACAGGTGACCGGCCTGGTCGAACTGCTCAAGAACCCGGACAACGCCGGCGAAGAGGGCGACGCCCTGGTCGAGCTGCTGGTGGAACGGGTGCCGCCCGGGGTGGACGATGCCGCCTACGTCAAGGCCGGCTTCCTCGCCGCCCTCGCCCGCGGCGAGACCCGCTCGCCGCTGATCGACCGCCGCCGCGCGGTGGAACTGCTCGGCACCATGCTCGGCGGCTACAACATCGCCCCGCTGATCGAGCTGCTCGACGATGACGAACTGGCCGAGGTGGCCGCCGAGCAGCTCAAGTACACCCTGCTCATGTTCGACGCCCTGCACGACGTCGCGGAAAAGGCCGAGGGCGGCAATGCCCATGCCCGCGCGGTGATGCAGTCCTGGGCCGATGCGGAGTGGTTCATTCGCCGGCCGGACGTGCCCGCCGAGATCCGCCTGCGCGTGTTCAAGGTCACCGGCGAAACCAACACCGACGATCTCTCCCCCGCCCAGGATGCCTGGTCGCGACCGGACATTCCGCTGCATGCGCTGGCCATGCTGAAGAACCCCCGCGACGGCATCACCGATGCCATGGCCCAGGTACGCGAGATGAAGGACGAGGGGCTGCCGCTGGCCTACGTCGGCGACGTCGTCGGCACCGGCTCCTCGCGCAAGTCGGCCACCAACTCGGTGCTCTGGCACATGGGCGAGGACATTCCCTTCGTGCCCAACAAGCGCCAGGGCGGCGTGGTCCTCGGCGGCAAGATCGCGCCGATCTTCTTCAACACCGTGGAAGACTCCGGCGCACTGCCCATCGAGTGCCCGGTGGACGACCTGCACATGGGCGACGTCATCGTGGTCAAGCCCCACCAGGGCGTCATCGAGAACGAGTCCGGCAAGGTGATCAGCGAATTCACGCTGAAGACCGACGTGCTGCTCGACGAGGTCAAGGCCGGCGGGCGCATCCCGCTGATCATCG
>CAYGJZ010000053.1:0-3200 GCA_964350265.1 uncultured Gammaproteobacteria bacterium
GACAGGCCGAGGAAGATCACCCCGGTGCCACCCATGGCGGTCATCACCAGCTGGTCACCGTTGGGAATGGCGGTGATGTAGTAGCCGATGATCGGTCCGAGGGTCAGCCCCATGAAGCCGGTCAGGGCAAAGACGAACAGCAGGCCGAGCGCGGAATTGCGAAAGCGCGAAGTCAGGAACAGCAGGCCGAAGTAACCCACCAGGGTGATGATCATGCCCGGGTGCGGCCAGCCGAACGCCATCGACAGTCCCGCGGTCAGGGCGCTGAACAGCAGCGTCGCGGACAGCAGGATATAGGTATTTTTCAGGACCTTGTTGGCCTCGATCCCACGAACGGGTGCGTGGGATACGGCCGGGTTCAGTCTGCTCATGTCAACCAATTCTCCTAAGGTTACGATGCAATGCCTGAAGAATAGCGGTTGTCGGCGGAAAATCAAGTGTCGTTTACGTAACGGCATGCTGGAGAACGGGGCCGGAAAATCCTATAATTCCAAGCCTTTGCCGGCCCCGGCCGGGTCTTCGTTTGCGTTTCGTCGCCAGCGTGCCGCATGCGGCTCCGGAAGGGCCGGAATCGCGGTCACGGACGAACGTGCCCGATCCGCGGAGAGGTGGCTGAGCGGTCGAAAGCGGCGGTCTTGAAAACCGTTGAAGGTCTACGCCTTCCCAGGGTTCGAATCCCTGCCTCTCCGCCAGTTGGACCAGCAGGCGCCTTGCCAGCGGCATGACGCCCTCCGACCGTCCCAGCCTGTCGCCCGTCCAGAGCCTATCGCGACCAGCCGGGCTGCGCCCGCAGCCGTCCCATCACCGCGTTGACCATGCGATCGCATCGCGCGCCGTCGAAGGCGAAGGCGCCGGACAGCTGACCCTCCAGTTGCCCGGACAGCGATCGTTGCATGATCCTGCGTGCCCGGTGCAGGCGTGTCTTCACCGTTTCCGGCGGAATCGACAGCGACTCGGCGGTCTCGGCGATGCTCATGCCCTCCACCGCGCGCATCATGAACACCGAGCGGTAGGGATCGGGAAGCTGGTCCACCGCACGTTCCAGGATCCGGCCGAGTTCTCCGCTCGCCGCCAGTTGTTCCGGACCCGGTCCCGGGCTGGTCATTGCGCGAACCGCGGAGGCACGCATCGTCGAGGATGTTTCATCATCACCTCCCAGGTGATCATCGAGAAAGACGAGGCGGCGGTGGCGTCGCAGGCGTCCCAGCGCCTCGTTGACGACGATCTTCGCCAGCCAGGCACCGAGGCCATGTGGCCCGCTGAACTGGTGCAGCCTGGAAAACGCGCGCAGGTAGGATTCCTGTACCACGTCCTCGGCCTCGGCATCGTCGCTGACGATGCCCCGGGCCACCCGGAACAGGCGCTGGTTGAATCGTCGCACCAGCAGTTCGCAGGCGGCATCGTCACCCTGGCGGATGCGTTGGACCAGTTCGGCATCCGGCACCGTGGCCGGCCCGGGTTCTCTTTCGAAGCGTTGTTTGCTGTTCATCTGGCTACCGATGCATCGACGGGGGAAAAGGTTCCCGGAAACCTGTTTTCGATTTTTCCTCGACTCGGCGGGAACCTTTTCCGTCGCGCGGGCATTGATCCGGCAACACGTCGCAGGCGTGTGCAATCCGTTCAACCCGTACACGAGGAATCCTCCCATGTCCGAACACCCTGAACCGACCCGCAACGAGCAGCGCATTGCCATGCCGGCGCGGCGCCGCTTCGTCTTCGACGGTCTTTCCCTGGCCCTGTCCGGCGCCGCCGTCGGCCTGCTCGCCGGCTGTGGCAGCCTGGTCACCGCCGCCGATGCCAGCGACGACCAGGCAGAAGCCGACGTTCGCATCCTCAACACCGCCCTCAACGCCGAACGAGAGGCGGTGGCCGCCTACCAGGTCGGCGCGGAAAGCGGCCTGTTGACCCCCGGCGTGCTGAAGGTGGCGGTCGCGTTCCAGTCCCATCACAGGGAACACGTCGAGTTGCTGGCCACCACCATCGGCACGCTGGGCGGCCAGGTCGGCGAGGCACCGGCCGGCTTCGACTTCCCGGTCGACCAGCTGCGCTCCCAGGAAGACGTGCTGAAATTTGCCGCCGGGCTGGAGCGGGGCGCGGTGAGCGCCTATGCCGGCGCGATCCCGCTGTTCGACAACCGCGACCTGTCGGCGGCCGCCGCCAGCATTCTCGCCGACGAAGCCATGCACTGGGCAGTGCTGCGCCAGGCCCTCGGCCTGGACCCGGTGCCCGGTGCCTTCTTCTCGTGATCGGCACCCTTGAACGCCTCGCCGTGGTCGCCTCGTCGGCGACCACGGCAGGGTGCCGACGGGCGTGGTCGGCGGGCCTGGTCCTGGCCCTGTGCCTGCTGGCCTGGCCGCCGGGGGCGATGCCGGCAGCCCCGGACCCGGTGGCCGGGGAAGCCGTCTACCAGCGATGCATCGGCTGTCACTCGCTGGACCGAAACCGCACCGGGCCGAAGCACTGCGGCCTGCTGGGTCGCGTCGCCGGCTCGGTGCCGGGCTTCGACTACTCGCAGGCCATGCGCGAGGTCGGGCTGACCTGGGACGAGGCCACCCTGGAGCGGTTCCTGGCCGCACCCACGGCGGTGGTGCCGGGCACCAGCATGGCGCAGGCCGGGATCATCGACGCGCAGGACCGCATCGACCTGGTCGCCTACCTCGCCTCGGTGAGCCACGACCCGGAGCGGTGCGCGGTCAATCCGTAGCATCCTGTCCGCCGAGGGCGGCAGCGGTCCCGTCCAGGCCACAGCCATCCTCGTCGCAGCGACCGCTCGACTCGCCTTCGGTGGTCGCAACAACGCTGGGTTGCGTGGCACTGCGCTCCTGCAGCAGGCGCATGATCTCGGCGCCGACCACGAGGTCCTCGACCTGGCCGAACCAGTGCTGCCTGAGGCTGCCGCGCGCATCGATCAGCAGCAGGGTCGGCGTGCCCCGCATGCGGTAGGCGGCCATGGTCCGCGGCACGCCGACGCCGTCCGGGCGGTCCACCGCCACCGGGAAGCCGACCCGGTACTCGTGCAGGAAGGCGGCCAGCGAGACCGGGGTCATGGCCTGGTGGTGCTCGAAGACCGTATGCAGACCGAGCACCACGACGTCGTCCTCGGCGAACGTGTGACGGATGCGCTGGGCCTGGGGAATGCCGTGGGACACGCAGCCCGGGCAGAGCATCTGGAAGGCCTCGATGGCCACCACCCGGCCCCG
>CAYGJZ010000053.1:3300-29220 GCA_964350265.1 uncultured Gammaproteobacteria bacterium
ACACGCAGCCCGGGCAGAGCATCTGGAAGGCCTCGATGGCCACCACCCGGCCCCGAAAGTCCGCCAGGTTCGGCGACTGCTCGGTATTGAACCAGCGTTCCACCACCAGTGGCGGGGCCGCCAGGGTGCCACTTGGCGCTGCCATGCTCATGTCTGTTCTCCGCGTGTCCCGGACTCGTTCACCCGGTCCGGGCAACGGCGAATCATTTTCGAGTCGATACCATTGGAACGTTACGCCAATCGGCGATACGGAGCAATCCCCACCCGCAACCCGGCGGCAGCGCCGCTGCCGTGTCGGGACGCTCACCGGGGTCCGGACCCGGTGATCCCGGTTGCGCGCGCAGGGGCTCTGCGATAGGGTGCACGCCGTCGCCGCCGGGAGGGTTTCCGGCATGGGCCATGACACGCGGAATTTGAAGCACTTACACGCATCGCGCTGGATTCACGTACAATCTTTCCGCGTACCGCCTCTCGCTCGTACCCATCCCCGTCAACACCTGTTTCCCGGAGTAGCCTGACAACGGTCATGGATCATTCGCCCCTGATCAGTGCCGAGGAACTGGCCGCGCGGCCAGTGGACGACCGGCTTGTCATTTTCGACTGCCGCTTCGTGCTGCCACGCCCGGAACAGGGCCTGGCGCAGTACCGCGAAGGACACATTCCCGGTGCCGTGTATGCCGATCTCGACCGGCACCTTGCCGACCTGACCGTACCCCGCGCCGGACGCCACCCGCTGCCCGACCGCGACGTGTTTCGTCGCTGGCTGGAATCCTGCGGCGTGTCGGACCATACCGAACTGGTCTGCTACGACGACGCCGGCGGCGCCATCGCCGCCCGCCTGTGGTGGATGGCCGGCTGGATCGGACTGGACAATGCCCGCGTGCTCGACGGCGGCCTGTCGGCGTGGACCGCGGCGGGCTTCCCGCTGGAGACCGACGTGCCCAGACCCGAGCCGGGTCGCATCACCGCCGTCGCGGCGGCGGCGGGGACCTGCGACCTCGACACCATCGAGACGATTGCCGCCGGGACAGGGGACCTCGTCCTGCTCGACGCCCGCGACCCGGATCGCTACCTCGGCCGCAAGGAGCCCCTCGACCCGGTGGCCGGGCACGTGCCCGGCGCGTTGAACGCGCCGTTCAGCGACAACCTGGACGAGCAGCGTCGTTTTCTGCCTGCCGACGTGCTGCGCGAGCGGTTCACCGCCTTGGGCGGTGAGCGCGACCCGGCGCAGTTCGTGCACATGTGTGGTTCCGGGGTCACGGCCTGCCACAACCTGCTGGCCATGGCCGTGGCAGGATTGCCTGGCGCACGCCTGTTCCCCGGGTCCTGGAGTCAATGGGTGGACGACCCGTCCCGCCCGGTAGCCACGGAAAAGAGCGACTGAGTGTCGAAGAAAATCCTGATTGAACCGAGCCAGGCGCTCGACTACCACGAGTTCCCGCGCCCCGGAAAAACCTCCATTTCACCCACCAAGGCCTTCGCCACCGCGGAGGACCTGTCGATGGCCTATACGCCCGGCGTGGCGGAACCGGTGCGGCGTATTCACGCCAATGCCGCCGATGCCTATCGCTACACCAACAAGGGCAACCTGGTGGCGGTCATCACCGACGGCACCGCGGTGCTCGGCCTGGGCAAGGTCGGCGCACTGGCGGGCAAGCCGGTGATGGAAGGCAAGGCCGTGCTGTTCAAGCGCTTCGCCGACATCGACGTCTTCGACATCGAGGTCAATGCGCCAAGCAGCGAGGCCTTCATCGAGACGGTGGTCAACATCTCGCCCACCTTCGGCGGCATCAACCTCGAGGACATCGCCGCACCGGCCTGTTTCACCATCGAGCAGGCGCTGCGCGAGCGTCTCGACATCCCCGTCTTCCACGACGACCAGCACGGCACCGCGGTGATCACCTGCGCCGGGCTGCTCAATGCCCTCGACATCCAGGGCAAGCGCATCGAGGATGCGCGGGTGGTGATTCTCGGTGCGGGCGCGGCCGGCATCGCCTCGGCGAAACTGCTGATCGCCTGCGGTGCGCCGAAGCAGAACATCGTCATGGTCGACAGCCGCGGCGTCATCCACAGCGGACGTGACGACCTCAACGTGCACAAGGAGGCCTTCGCCATCGATACGCCCCTGCGCACGCTGGACGAGGCGGTGCTCGGTGCCGACGTATTGATCGGTGTGTCCGGCCCGAACACGGTGAGCGCCGACATGGTCCGGCGCATGGCCAACCGCGCCATCGTCTTCGCCCTGTCCAACCCCGACCCGGAAATTCACCCGGCCGAGGCGCTGGCGGCGAAGCCGGGCATCATCATCGCCACGGGACGTTCCGACTACCCGAACCAGGTCAACAACGCCCTGTGCTTCCCGTTCATTTTCCGGGGTGCGCTCAACGTGCGTGCCCGCTACATCGACCAGGAGATCCTGCTCGCCGCGGTGCATGCACTGGCATCGCTGGCGCGGGAAGCGGTGCCGGCCGAGGTGCTGACCGCCTACGGCGCCGAGTCGATGAGTTTCGGCCCCGACTACATCCTGCCCAAGCAGTTCGACCCACGGCTCTACGAATGGGTCGTGCCGCGCGTGGAAGAAGCCGCGCGCAAGCAGCTGTCGAAACAGGCCGGATGACCGATTTCACAACAAAGATGGTTCCTGAATCGCTATGAAAATTCACGAATACCAGGGCAAGCAGATCCTCCGCGAATACGACGTCGCGGTGCCGGCCGGCAAGGCTTGCTTCAGCGTCGACGAGGCCGTGCAGGCGGCCAGGGATCTCGGCGGCAGTGTCTGGGTGGTCAAGGCCCAGATCCACGCCGGCGGCCGGGGCAAGGGCGGTGGCGTCAAGGTCGCCAAGAGCATCGACGAGGTGCGCCAGCATGCCAGCGACATTCTCGGCATGACCCTGGTCACCCACCAGACCGGCCCCGAGGGCAAGGTGGTCAAGCGCCTGCTGGTGGAAGAGGGCGCCGACATCCGCGACGAACTGTACGTCGGCCTAGTGGTCGATCGCAGCAGCCAGCGGGTAGTGTTCATGGCCAGTTCCGAGGGCGGTACCGAGATCGAGACCGTGGCCGAGGAAACGCCGGAGAAGATCCACAAGGCGGCGGTCGACCCGGGCACCGGGCTCACCGATGCCCAGGCCGCGGAACTGGCCCGCGCCATCGGCATCCCCGATCACCTGGTGGACGACGCGGCCGCTCTGTTCGGCAAGCTCTACCAGGCTTTCTGGGACAAGGACGCCTCGCTGGCGGAAATCAATCCGCTCATCGTCACCGGCGACGACCGCGTGCTGGCGCTGGACGCGAAGATCAACTTCGACGAGAACGCCATGTACCGCCACCCCGAGCTGGCCGATCTGCGCGACCTCGACGAGGAGGACGCCGACGAGATCGAGGCGGCCAGGTTCGGTCTCAACTACATCGCCCTCGACGGCAACATCGGCTGCCTGGTCAACGGCGCCGGCCTAGCCATGGCCACCATGGACATCATCAAGCTGTACGGCGCCGAGCCGGCCAACTTTCTCGATGTCGGCGGTGGCGCCACCACCGAGCAGGTCACCGAGGCGTTCAAGATCATGCTCAAGAACGATCGCCTGAAAGCGATCCTGGTGAACATCTTCGGCGGCATCATGCGCTGCGACGTCATCGCCGAAGGGCTGGTGAACGCCGCCCGCGAAGTCAACCTGAACGTGCCGCTGGTGGTCCGGCTGGAAGGCACCAACGTCAAGCAGGGCCGCGAGATCATCGAGCGCTCCGGCATTGAAATCATCACCGCCACCACCATGGCCGACGCCGCGGAGAAGGTGTCGGCCGTAGCAGGAGCCTGAATCCACATGGCTATTCTGATCGACGAAAACTCCAGGGTCGTCACCCAGGGCATCACCGGCAAGACCGGGCAGTTTCACACCCACCACAGCATTGCCTATGCCAATGGCAAGAACTGCTACGTGGCCGGTGTCACGCCGAAGAAGGGCGGCCAGGTGGTCGAGGGCGTGCCGGTGTTCGATACCGTGGCCGAGGCCCGTGACGAGACCGGTGCCAACGTCTCGGTGATCTACGTGCCGCCGCCATTCGCGGCCAGCGCCATCGACGAGGCGGTGGACGCCGGCATGGACGTGGTCATCTGCATCACCGAGGGCATACCGGTAAAGGACATGATCCGCACCCGTGACCGCATGCGCGGCAGCAAGACCATCCTGGTCGGGCCGAACTGCCCGGGCGTGATCACCCCGGACGAGATCAAGATCGGCATCATGCCCGGCTACATTCACCGCAAGGGTCGCATCGGCGTGGTCTCGCGCTCGGGCACGCTTACCTACGAAGTGGTGGACCAGTTGAGCAAGCTCGGCATGGGCCAGTCCACCTGTGTCGGCATCGGCGGCGACCCGGTCAACGGCTTGAAGCATCTCGACGTGATGAAGATGTTCAACGACGATCCGGACACCGACGCGGTGGTCATGTGCGGCGAGATCGGCGGCACCGACGAGGAAGAGTGCGCAGCCTGGATCGCCGACAACATGACCAAGCCGGTGGTCGGCTTCATCGCCGGCGTCACCGCGCCCCCGGGAAAGCGCATGGGCCATGCCGGCGCCATCATTGCCGGCGGCAAGGGCACCGCGGACGAGAAGATCAAGGCACTGGAAGCCGCCGGCGTCTCGGTCACCCGCAACCCGGCGCAGATCGGCGAACTGATGGCGTCCCGCATCCTCTAGCCCGACGCACCCACCCGCGTGCCGACGGCCACCGGGTCGTCGGCACGTTGGCCGAAGCGGCCCGCCCGGGGCCGGCCCGGCGCGGCTACTTCAGCGCCGCCACCAGCTGTTCCACCGAATCGCGCGCATCGCCGAACAGCATGCGCGTGTTGTCGTGGAAGAACAGCGGGTTCTCCACCCCGGCATAGCCCACCGCCATGCTCCGCTTGGAGACGATCACGTGGCGCGCATTCCACACCTCCAGCACCGGCATGCCGGCAATAGGGCTGGCGGGATCCTCCAGCGCCGACGGGTTCACCGTGTCGTTGGCGCCGATCACGATGACCACGTCGGTACTGCCGAAGTCCTCGTTGATCTCGTCCATTTCCAGCACGATGTCATAGGGCACCTTGGCCTCGGCCAGCAGCACGTTCATGTGTCCGGGCATGCGACCGGCCACCGGGTGAATGGCGAAACGCACCTCGACGTTGCGCTCGCGCAGCAGCCGGGTCAGGTCGGAGACGCCGTGCTGGGCATGCGCCACCGCCATGCCGTAGCCGGGAACGATGATCACCGAAGACGCGTCGCGCAGCAGTTCCGCGGTTTCCTCCACCGTGGTGGCGGTGTACTCGCCGGCCTCGTCGCTGCTGGCGGCGGCCCCGGACGTGCCGAATCCGCCCATGATCACGGCCAGGAAACGACGGTTCATGGCGCGGCACATGATGTAGCTCAGGATGGCGCCACTGGAGCCGACCAGCGCACCGGTGACGATGAGCAGGTCGTTGGAGAGCATGAAGCCGGTGGCGGCCGCCGCCCAGCCCGAGTAGCTGTTGAGCATGGAGATCACCACCGGCATGTCGGCGCCGCCGATGGCCATGACCATGTGCACGCCGAAGGCAAGGGCCAGCAGGGTCATCACGAACAGCGGCAGGAAGCCGCCGAGGGTGCTCTCCGCGCCGAGAAACACCGAACCCAGCCAGATGCAGGCCAGGCCGATGCCGGCATTGATGAAGTGGCGGCCGGGCAGCAGCAGGGGCCGGCTGCCGATCATTCCCTGCAGCTTGCCGAAGGCAATGACCGAACCGGTAAAGGTGACGGCACCGATCAGGATGCCGAGGTAGATTTCCACGTCGTGGATGGTCTTCTCGGCACCGGTCAGCTCGATGGAATGGTCGAGGTAGGTGGCGTAGCCAACCAGGGTCGCGGCGAGGCCGACGAAGCTGTGCAGCATGGCCACCAGCTGCGGCATCTGGGTCATCTCCACCCGCGCCGCCACCACCGCGCCCACCGCGCCGCCGATCAGCATCATGATGATGATGGTGGTGTAGGCATTCACCTCGGCGGAGGCAATGGTGGCAGCGATGGCGATGGCCATGCCGATCATGCCGTAGAGATTGCCGCGGCGGGACGATTCCTGGTGACTGAGCCCGCCAAGGCTCAGGATGAACAGGATGCTGGCGACGATGTAGGCGCTGGTGACGATTCCGCTACTCATGTGTTCATCCTACTTGCGAAACATTTTCAGCATGCGCTGGGTCACCAGGAAGCCCCCGGCGATGTTCACCGTGGCGATCAGGACCGATACCGCCGCCAGCAACCAGACGATGAACTGCCCGCTGTCCAGCTGCAGCAGCGCACCGATGACGATGATGCCGCTGATCGCGTTGGTCACGCTCATCAACGGCGTGTGCAGGGCCGGCGTCACCGCCCATACCACCTGCCAGCCGACGAAGCAGGCCAGCACGAAGACAATGAAGTGCGGCATGAAGGAGGGCGGTGCCACCGAGCCGATCCACAGGATGACGGCGATGCCGACGGCCAGCACGGCCGCGGTGGTCAATGCATGGCGACGCTTCGAAGCCGCGCCGTCCTCCGGTTTCGGTACCGGCCTGGCCGGCCGCGGACGGGCCGGCGCGGCACTGACCTGGATCGGTGGCGGCGGCCAGGCCACCTCGCCTTCGAGAATGCTGGTGGTGCCGCGAACGACCACGTCCTCCATGTCGAACACCGGGCGACCATCTTTCTCCGGGGTCAGTTCGGCAAGCAGGTGTCGCAGGTTGGTGGCATAGAGCTGGCTGGCCTGGGTGGGCAGCCGGCTGGTCAGGTCCGAGTAGCCGATGATGGTGACGCCGCCATGGTCGACCACCTCGTCCTTGCGGGTCAGCGCGCAGTTGCCGCCCTGCTCGGCGGCCAGGTCGACGATGACGCTGCCCGGTCGCATCGACTCCACCATGTCGGTGGTGATCAGTTCCGGCGCCGGCTTGCCCGGGATGAGGGCGGTGGTGATGATGATGTCCACCTCGCGCGCCTGTTCGCGGAACAGGGCCATTTCCGCCTCGATGAACTCCTTGCTCATGGTCTTGGCATAGCCGCCCTGGCCGGAGGCGTCTTCCTCGAACTCGAGCTCGAGGAACTCCGCGCCCATGCTCTCCACCTGTTCCTTGACCTCCGGCCGCGTGTCGAAGGCACGGACCACCGCGCCGAGGCCGCCAGCGGCGCCGATGGCGGCCAGGCCTGCCACCCCCGCGCCGATGACCATCACCCGCGCCGGCGGCACCTTGCCGGCGGCGGTGATCTGGCCGGTGAAGAAGCGGCCGAAGTGGTTGGCGGCCTCGATCACCGCGCGGTAGCCGGCGATGTTGGCCATCGAGCTCAGGGCATCGAGCTTCTGTGCCCGGGAAATCCGCGGCACCGAGTCCATCGACAGCAGGGTGATGCCGCGTTCGGCGAGATCCTTCATCCGGTCCTCGTTCTGCGCCGGCCAGAAGAAGCAGGCCAGGACCTGGCCCCGGCGCAGGTAGTCGGCCTCGTCGCGCCCGGTCTCCGGGTCCACCTGCGGTGCGCGCACCTTGAGGATGATGTCGCATTCACCCCATGTCGCGGCCGCGTCGGCCGCGATCTCCGCGCCGGCCTCGCGGTAGGCCTGGTCGGACAGGTTGGCCCGCGCACCGGCGCCGGACTGCACCACCACGTCGTAGCCCAGCTTGACCAGTTGCGGCACCACCTCGGGGGTGGTGGCCACCCGACACTCGCCGTTGAACACCTCGGCCGGTACGCCAATCTTCATGCTCGTTTCTCGCCGGTTGAAACAAAGAATCCTGCTCGAAGCGGGCTATTGTGCACCGAGCCCGTTCGGGCACTCAACCGCACCGCCCGGGGGACGGTCCCGGGTGTGGGAAGCCGATGCGTTTTCCGGTATCCTTGCGCCCGCCCTGCGCCCGTGCAGGATTCCCCGTCTCCGCCTGCCGCGCGCAGGCCCATTACCCGTTGCATGCCCATGGAAACCGTCAACCAGTTGGTCGCCAGCCTCGAATCCTTCCAGGAGCGTATCGGTACGCTCAGGGGGTATCTTTGACTTCGATGGCAAGAAAGACCGGCTCGAGGAAATCCTCCTGCAACTGGAACAGCCCGAGCTGTGGGAAGACCCCGAGCGGGCCCAGGAGCTGGGACAGGAACGGGCACGGCTGGACGAGGTAGTCTCCGGCATCGAGGGCATCGAGCGGGCCATCGCGGAGGCCGGCGAACTGCTGGACCTGGCCCGCGAAGAGGGCGATGAATCCACGCTTTCCGATCTCGCCGGCGATGCGCGCAGCATCGAGCGCGACATCGAGGCGCTGGAGTTCCGGCGCATGTTCTCCGGCGAGATGGACGGCGCCAACTGCTTTCTCGACATCCAGGCCGGGTCGGGCGGCACCGAGGCCCAGGACTGGGCACAGATGCTGCTGCGCATGTACCTGCGCTTCACCGAGGACAGCGGCCTCAAGGTCGAGGTGATCGAACGCTCCGAGGGCGAGGTCGCGGGCATCAAGAGCGCCACCATCAAGGTCTCCGGCGAGAACGCCTATGGCCTGCTGCGCACCGAGACCGGGGTGCACCGGCTGGTGCGCAAGAGCCCGTTCGACTCGGGCAATCGCCGGCACACCTCCTTCGCCTCGGTGTTCGTTTCCCCCGAGGTGGACGACAGCATCGAGGTCGAGATCAACCCGGCGGACCTGCGCGTCGACACCTATCGCGCCAGCGGCGCCGGCGGCCAGCACGTCAACCGAACCGATTCGGCCATCCGCATCACCCACAACCCCACCGGCATCGTGGTGCAGTGTCAGAACGACCGTTCCCAGCACCGCAACCGGGCCGAGGCCATGGCCATGTTGAAGGCCCGGCTGTACGAGCTGGAACTGCAAAAGCAGCGTGCCGAGCACCAGCAACTGGAAGACTCCAAGGCCGATATCGGCTGGGGCAGCCAGATCCGTTCCTACGTGCTCGACCAGTCGCGCATCAAGGACCTGCGCACCGGGGTGGAAACCGGCAACACCCAGGCCGTCCTCGACGGCGACCTGATGAAATTCATCGAAGCCAGCCTCAAGGCCGGCATCTGAGCAGACGGGCAATGGAACAAGACAGCAACGAACAAACCCGCGTCCGGCGCGAGAAGCTCGCCGCCTGGCGGGACGGCGGCGGCGCCTTCCCCAACGATTTCCGACGCGATGCACTGGCCGGCCCGCTGCATGAGCGCTACGCCGACCTCGACGAAGACGCGCTGGCCGAGGCCGGGGTGCGGGTCAAGGTGGCCGGTCGACTGATGTCCCGTCGCATCATGGGCAAGGCCAGCTTCGCCCACCTGCGCGACGTCAGCGGGCAGATCCAGTTGTTCGTGCAGCGCGACGCGCTGCCCGAGGGCTTCTACAACGAAGAGTTCAAGAAGTACGACATCGGCGACATCCTTGCCGCCGAGGGCATCCTGTTCCGCACCCGCACCGGCGAACTGTCGGTGAAGGTGGACTCGCTGCGCCTGCTGACCAAGTCGCTGCGGCCGCTGCCGGAGAAGTACCACGGCATCGCCGACCAGGAACTGAAGTATCGCCAACGCTACCTCGACCTGATCATGAGCGAGGACACCCGCGCCCGCTTCCGCCTGCGCAGCGCGCTGATCGACCACGTGCGCCGCTTCCTGGTGGAACGGGAGTTCCTGGAAGTGGAGACGCCGATGATGCAGGCCATACCCGGCGGCGCCGTGGCACGTCCCTTCGTCACCCACCACAACGCCCTGGACATGCCCCTGTACCTGCGCATCGCGCCGGAGCTGTACCTGAAGCGGCTGGTGGTGGGCGGCTTCGAACGGGTCTTCGAGATCAACCGCAATTTCCGCAACGAGGGACTGAGCACAAGGCACAATCCCGAGTTCACCATGCTCGAGTTCTACTGGGCCTATGCCGACTACCACGAACTGATGGACCTCACCGAGGAGTTGCTGCGTTCGCTGGCGGTGGAGGTAACCGGTTCAGCGCAGGTAATCTACGAGGCGGAGACCTTCGACTTCGGCCAGCCCTTCGAGCGGCTGTCCATGGCCGACGCGGTGCGTCGTCACAACCCGTCGCTGTCCGCCGACGATGTCGACGACGCCGTGGCGCTGCGACGGCATCTCGCCGGGCTCGGCGAGGAAGCCACCGGGGACGCCAGTGCCGGGGAACTGCTCACCGCGGTGTTCGATGCCACGGTGGAGAGCCACCTGCGCCAGCCGACCTTCATCACCGACTACCCGGTGGAGGTCTCGCCACTGTCCCGGCGCAACGACGACAACCCGGCCGTCAGCGACCGCTTCGAGCTGTTCATCGGTGGACGGGAAATCGCCAACGGCTTCAGCGAACTCAACGATCCCGAGGACCAGGCCGAGCGGTTCCGCGCCCAGGTCGCGGCCAAGGACGCCGGGGACCTGGAGGCCATGCACTACGACGCCGACTACATCCGCGCGCTGGAGTACGGCATGCCGCCCACGGCGGGGGAGGGCATCGGCATCGACCGGCTGGTGATGCTGTTCACCAACAGTTCCTCGATTCGCGACGTGATCTTGTTCCCGCACCTGCGCCACGAGGCAGGCAGCACCTGAGAAGAAGCTTGAATATTGTTTATTATTGCGATATTTCAATCTTTTAAGATCAACTTCTAATCCATAATCTCGAAATGATCCGCCCGCTGGAACTGCTCATCGGACTGCGTTACACGCGGGCCAAGAAGCGGACCCATTTCATCTCCTTCATCTCCCTGACATCGATGCTCGGCATCGCCCTGGGGGTGTGGGCGCTGATCACCGTGATGTCGATCATGAACGGCTTCGAGCGGGAATTGCGCAACCGCATTCTCGCCACCGCCTCCCATGTCACCGTCAGCGGTATGCGTGGCGGCCTGACCGACTGGCCCTCGGTGGCCGAACGGGTGGTGGCCAACGAGCATGTGCTCCACGCCGCGCCCTTCATCACCGTGCAGGGCATGCTCACCAACCGCGGCCAGGTGACCGGTGCATTGATTCGCGGCATCGTGCCCGATGCCGAGCGCAACGTTTCGCAACTGCTCGGCGCGATCATCGACGGCGACGTCGATTCCCTCGCCCCGGGAAGCTGGAACATCGTGCTCGGCTTCCAGCTCGCCCGCCAGCTTGGCGTCGGCGTCGGCGACTCGGTCACGCTGGTGGCGCCGAAGGGACGGGTGACGCCGGCGGGCCTGCTGCCGCGCCTGAAGCGCTTCACCGTCAGCGGCCTGTTCCGGCTGGACATGTACGAGTACGACAGCAGTCTCGGCCTGATGCACATCGACGACGCCGCGCGGCTGCTGGACACCGGCAGCGAGGTCAGTGGACTGCGCCTGGCGGTGGACGACGTCTACGACGTCGCCCGCATTCGCCACCAGGTCGGCGAGCAGCTCGGCGGCGGCTACCTGCTGCTGGACTGGACCATCGAGCACCGCAATTTCTTCAATGCCCTGGCGGTGGAGAAACGGGTGATGTTCATCATCCTCATGCTGATCATCGCGGTCGCCGCCTTCAACATCGTCTCCACCCTGGTAATGCTGGTCACCGACAAGCAGCCGGACATCGCCATCCTGCGCACCCTCGGCCTGTCCCCGGCATCCATCATGGTCATCTTCATGGTCCAGGGCATCGTCATCGGCGTGATCGGCACCGCCATCGGCGGCGTCACCGGGGTCCTGACCGCGCTCAACGTGGAGACCCTGGTACCGGCCCTGGAGCAACTGATCGGCATCGAGTTCTTCCCGGCCAACATCTACGTGATCAGCGACTTCCCGGCCGAGCTGCAGATGCCCGACGTGGTCCGCGTGCTGTCTGCATCGTTGCTGATGGGTCTGGTCTCCACCATCTACCCGGCCTGGCGGGCGGCGCGCACGCAGCCGGCAGAGGCATTGCGCTATGAGTAGCGACGCCATCACCGACGGCACCGACGCGGTGCTCGAGTGCCGCCAGGTCAGCCGCACCTTCCGCGAGGGCGGGCTGGCGGTGGACGTGCTCGACGGCGTCGACTTCGTGGTGCGCCCCGGCGAATCGGTGGCCATCGTCGGCGCCTCGGGCAGCGGCAAGAGTACCCTGCTGCACATCCTCGGCGGCCTGGCGGAACCCAGCACCGGCCAGGTCATCGTGCATGGTCACGACCTGTTCGCCCTCGGCGAACGTGCCCGCGGCGCACTGCGCAACCGGGCGCTGGGATTCATCTACCAGTTTCACCACCTGCTCGGCGAGTTCAGCGCGCTGGAGAACGTGGCCATGCCGTTGCTGATCCGCCGCGTGCCCGGCGGCGAAGCCCTGGACGCCGCCGCCGGCATGCTGGAACGGGTCGGCCTGGCCCATCGCATGCGGCACAAGAGCGGCGAGCTGTCCGGCGGCGAACGCCAGCGCACCGCCATCGCCCGCGCCCTGGTGACGCAGCCGGACTGCATCCTCGCCGATGAGCCCACCGGCAACCTGGATACCGGCAATGCCGGCCAGGTGTTCGACCTGATGCTGGAGATGAGCCGCAACCACGGCACCGCGCTGGTGCTGGTGACCCACGACCCGGCACTGTCGTCCCGGCTGGACCGTACCCTGGAGATTCGCGACGGCACGCTGGTCGCACCGGGTTCGCCCGGCTAGCGATCCTTGCCGCGCAGCATGCGGCGTCGACGCCGGTCGCGCCAGGAAAGCTGCACCTGCCAGTGCCAGGCAATGCGCACCACCGTCCAGCCAAGCAGCGCGAACACGCTGCCGAAGATCAGGCAGCCCAGCCACAGGGCGCCGAAGTTCTGTCCCAGCGCCTTGATGGTCAGCTCCGAGACCGGGTGCACCCGTTCTCCCAGCAGCCAGGCGCCCAGCAGGTAGGCGGGAGCGTACATCGGCACGATGGTGACCGGGTTGGTGATCCACACCCCGATCACGCTGATCGGCAGGTTGGCGCGCAGGGCAATGGCCGCCAACCCCGCCAGCAGCATCTGCACCGGCACCGGCCAGTAGCAGAAGAACAGGCTGATCGCCACGCCCAGCGACACCGAGCGACGGTTCACGTGCCACAGGTTCTCATCGCCGAGCCAGTGCGCGCACCACGACATGCCCGGCAGGGCGCGCACCGCGCCACGCCCGGGCAGGATGCGCTTGAGGGTTTTCCTGGGCATCGACCGGTCCCTATAATCGCGACACGGAGGGACGGGGACGAACGCAGCAGGGAGGCTTGCCACTGCATCCGCTCATCCTCGCCTTTGCCGCCGGCACCATCATCGCGCCCTGGCTGCACCCCGACGCGGTCAGCCTGGCCATGCTCGGTGCGTTGCTGCCGGGCAGCGCCTGGTGCGCACGACGCGGCGACAGGGCAGGGCGGATCGGCGCCGCGCTGCTGTGCTTCGGCATCGGCATGGCCTTCACCCTGGCCCATGCCAGCTGGTGGTTGCAGCAGCGGCTCCCCGCCGACGAAGATGTACTGGAACGAACCATCACGGGTACCGTCGTTTCCTTCCCGCGCGAGGCGGGTGGCCTGGTTCGCGTACGCCTGCGCCTTGAACACCCGGTGCTTCCAGCACGCACGGCCACGCCCGGATTATTCTACGGCACCGTCCAGCTCAACTGTTACCGTTGCCGGCTCCGCTTCGCGCCGGGGCAGCGCTGGCGGATCACCGCCCGGCTGCGCGGCATCCACGGACTGGCCAATCCCTACCTGTTCGACTACGAACGGTGGGCCTTCGCCCAGCGACTGGTGGCGCGGGGCAGCGTCGTGGGCACGGGCGATCACCGCCTGCTGAGCGACGATCCCCCCTGGCTCACCGCGACCCGCGTCCGCCTGGACCGCTTCCTCGACCAGGCCGGCTCCACGGCTTCGGCCATGGCCATCCTGCGCGCGGTGGTGCTCGGCATCCGCGACGATATCGACGACGATGCCTGGCGGGTGTTCCGACGCACAGGAACCAGCCACCTGGTGGCCATATCCGGGCTGCACGTCGGGCTCGTGTTCGGCTTCTTCCTGTTCGGCTTCAAGCTCGCCGCGCGCGGCTGTCCACCACTGCTCAGGCACCTGGCCGCGCAGCGCCTGGCGGTGGTCGCCGCGCTGCCGCCCACCGTGGTCTACGCGGCGCTGGCCGGCTTCACGTTGCCCACCCAGCGTGCCCTGGTGATGCTTGCGGTGGCATCCCTGGCCTTCGTCGCCGGGCGCAGGGTCATCGGCTGGCCGACCTTCAACCTGGCGCTCGGCGCGGTACTGCTGCTCGACCCGCTGGCCTCGCTGTCCGCCGGGTTCTGGCTGTCCTTCGGCGCGGTCGCTGCCATCATCCTGGTGATGACGCGGCCGGTTTCGACCCGCGAACCGGAGCCGTCGTCGGTCGGTGCACGATGGTGGGCCGCTCTGCGACGCCTGCTGGCCGGCTGGGTGCGGGTGCAACTGGCGGTATCGCTGGTGGTGCTGCCGTTGTCGGTGGCCTTCTTCGGCGATCTGCCGCTGCTGTCGCCGCTGGTCAACCTGGTCGCCATCCCCTGGTTCAGCATCGCGGTGGTGCCGCCGGCGATGCTCGGGGTGCTGGCCTGGATGACCGGTGCCGAGACGGCGTCGGCGTCGCTGCTCGGGCTGGCGACCTGGTCGACCACGACCATGACCCAGGCGCTGGCCGGGCTGGCCGCGCTGCCCTTCGCCGCGCTGCGCTGCGACCCGGTGGACCTGGCGCGCGTGCTGCTGCTCCTGGTCGTGGTGGTGGCCTGCATGCCCGGGTACCGTCGTTGTCGACCGCTGGCAGCCGCTGCGCTGGCCCTGTGGCTGGCCGTGTCCCATCCCCGGGTCGCGGAGGGCGAGTTCACCGTCGTCGTGCTCGACGTGGGGCAGGGGCTGGCGGTGGTGGTGCGCACCCGTGCCCACGTGCTGGTCTTCGATACCGGGGTACGCTACGGCAGCGGCTTCGACATGGGCGCGGTGGTGGTGGCGCCCTACCTGTCGCGGACCGGCGTGGAGCAGTTGCACACGCTGGTGATCAGCCACGGCGACCGTGACCATGCCGGCGGGCGCAATGCCGTCGCCGCCACCTTTCCGCCGGCGGTCGCCTATGCCAGCGAGGCCGGTCGGCAGGGCCCGGATCGTGCCTGCGTGGATGGCGGCCACTGGGCCGTGGATGGTGTCGTCTTCCGCTTCCTCGCGCCCACCGACATCTCCCGTCGACGGCACAACGACCGTTCCTGCGTGCTCAGCGTGCGCTCTCGTTTTGGCCATGCACTGCTGCCGGGGGACGTGGAGGCGGCGGGCGAGGCCAGCCTGGTGCGGCGGCATGCCGACACGCTGGCGGCCGACCTGCTGGTGGTGGCGCACCATGGCAGTGCAAGTTCCACCACGCCGGCCTTCCTGGCCGCCGTCTCGCCCCGGCTTGCCGTGGTATCCCGCGGACTCCACAACCCCCACGGCCATCCCCACGCGGACGTCGTCGGGCGTCTCGACGAGGCCGGCGTTCGCCTCCTGGACACCGCGCGTGACGGCGCCGTGCAGGTGCACTTCGATGCCGACGGCGTCCGCGTGGCGACCCGCCGGGGTGAATACCAGCCGCCGTGGGCATCCGGCGCGGGACGCATGGACCACGGCCCGGGCTAGCGGATTCAGCGGGCAACTGATGCTAAAATCGCCCCTTTCGCGACCCCGTCGGGGCGCAGCGGGGCGCGCCGGCGTCCACCGATTCCAAGCAACCCAACAAACTCCTCGGTCTGGCAACGTGTTCGAACTCATTCAATCCGGCGGCCTGCTGGTGTGGCTGATCATCCTGTGCTCGGTGATCTCCGTGGCCATCGTGATCGAGCGCACCTGGACCCTCAAGCGCAGCGCGGTGACGCCCTTCGGCCTCATGGACCAGGTCGAGAAACTGCTCGACGAAGAGGAACTCGACCCCGCCAAGGTGGCAGAGATCCGTCGAAGTTCGCCGCTGGGTCGCATCCTCGCCGCCGGCATGGTCAACATCGAGCAGCACCGGGTGGTGATGAAGGAGGCCATCGAGGAAGCCGGTCGCCACGTCATCCACGAACTGGAGCGCTATCTCAACACCCTCGGCACCATCGCGGTGATCACGCCGCTGCTCGGCCTGCTCGGCACGGTCATCGGCATGATCGACGTGTTCGCCGCCATCACCACCGCCGGGGTCGGCAACCCGACGGTGCTGGCCGGCGGCATCTCCAAGGCCCTGATCACCACCGCCGCCGGACTCAGCGTGGGCATCCCCAGCCTGATGTTCCATCGCTACTTCCGCGGCCGTGTCGAGGAGCTGGCGGTGGACATGGAGCAGGACGCGCTGCGCTTCCTCGAGTTCGTGCACGGCGAGCGCGAAGCGTGAAGTTCCACCAGTCGCGGGACGAGGACCTGTCGATCAACCTGACGCCGTTGATCGACGTGGTCTTCCTGCTGCTGATCTTCTTCATGGTCTCGACCACCTTCAACCGCGAGAGCCAGCTGACCATCCGCCTGCCCGAGGCCAGCGTCGAACCGGTGGTGGCGGAAGACGTGTCCCTGCTCGAGATCCAGGTGTCGCAGTCCGGCCAGTTCGCCGTTCGCGGGCCGGGGGAGGAGACCGCGCGCAGCCTGATCAACGCCGACGAAGACACGCTGCTCCGCGCCCTCGGCGAAACGCCGGGCGTGGAGACGGACACGGTGGTGGTGATCCGTGCCGACCGACGCACTCCGCACGAACTGGTGGTCCGCGCCATGGACACCGCGCGCCGCCTCGATCTTCGCCGCGTCACCTTCGCCACGATCAACACGCCCGACTAGGCACTCCGTTGGCCGCCAAGCACACGACGCCGGCACCGGCGCCGATCAAGACCGGGAACATCTACCGGCGCCTGCTCACCTATGCCTGGCCCTATCGCTGGATCTTCCTGCTCGGCATCCTCGGCATGTTCGTCGGCGGCGCTTCGGAAGCCAGCTTCGCGGCGCTGCTCAAGCCGATCATGGACGAGGGCTTCGTCAACCGCGACCAGGACATCATCCGCATGACACCGTTCCTGCTGGTGGCGGTGTTCGTGATCCGCGGCGTGGCCGGCTTCGTCGATGGCTACTGCGTGCAGTGGGTGGGACGCAAGGTGATCTTCGACCTGCGCGCCGAGATGTTCCAGCGCATGATCCGCCTGCCCATGGTGCACTTCGATCACCATGCCACGTCCGAGCTGGTATCGAAGCTGATCTTCGACGTCGAACAGGTTGCCCAGGCCTCGACCACCGCGGTCCGGATCTTCTTCAAGGACAGTTTCACCGCCATCATCCTGCTCGCCTGGCTGACCTGGCTGAGCTGGGAACTGACCCTGGTCTTCCTCGCCGTGGCGCCGCTGATCGCCTTCCTGGTCAACAAGCTGAGCAAGCGCTTCCGCTACACCAGCACCCGCATCCAGGACAGCATGGGCGAGATCACCCATGCCGCCAAGGAAGCCTTCCAGGGCCACCAGGTGGTCAAGGTCTTCGACGGCTACCGCCGCGAGGAACGGCTGTTCGACAAGGTCAACCGCGGCAACCGCCGCTTCGCCATGCGCAAGGCGGTGGTGTCCGCCGCCAGCGTGCCGGTGATCATGTTCGTCGCCGGCATCGCGGTGGCGGTGATCATCTTCTTCGCCATGGGCGGCGGGGGCGGCGAGATTGTCTCCCCGGGCACCTTCGTCTCCTACCTCGGCGCGGTCATGCTGCTGCAGGCGCCGATCAAGCGACTGGCCAAGGTCAACGAGATCATCCAGACCGGCGTGGCGGCGGCGGAAAGCATCTTCCACGTCATCGACCTCGCCGTGGAATCGGCCGGGGGCAGGCTGGAGCCGACCACGCTGAAGGGCGACATCCGCTTCGATCATGTCACCTTCCGCTATGCCGAGGACACGCCGCCGGTGCTGGACGACTTCGACCTGCACGTGCCGGCCGGCAAGACCGTCGCCCTGGTCGGCTCGTCGGGCAGCGGCAAGTCCACCGTCATCTCCCTGCTGCTGGCCTTCTACCATGCCGACCAGGGCGTCATCCGCGTGGACGGCGAGCCGCTGGCCGACTACCGTACGCGGGCACTGCGCCGCAACGTGGCGATGGTCACCCAGAACAACTTCCTGTTCGACGGCAGCATCGCCGACAACATCGCCTACGGCGACGAGTCTCCCGACCGTGAACGCATCGAGCTGGCCGCGCGCACCGCCCGTGTCGACCAGTTCGCCGGGCGCATGGAGCGCGGTCTCGACAGCGGCGTCGGCGAGCAGGGTGGACGACTGTCCGGTGGCCAGAAGCAGCGCGTGGTCATTGCCCGCGCCCTGTACCGCCGCGCCCCGATCCTGGTGCTCGACGAGGCCACCTCGGCGCTGGACAACACCTCCGAGCAGCTGGTGCGCGAGGCCATCGACGAGCTGTCCGGCGAGCGCACCATCATCGTCATCGCCCACCGCCTCTCCACCGTGGTCAACGCCGACTGCATCCACGTCATGGATGCCGGGCGCATCGTCGAGTCCGGCACGCACGCCGAGCTGATGCAGCGCGGCGGTGCCTACAGCCGGCTGTACCGGCAACAGGCCTGACCGCCATGCACGCCCGGCCGGGCGAACAAGCACGGGGCAGGGCGACGGGCGCCACCCGCCGCGACCGGCTGGCGGCCCGCCTGGAACGGGCCTGGCAGTCGATCGACGCGCTCAGCGCGGCCCTCTACCCATTGTCCTGGCTGTACCGCGCGCTGGTGGCCACGCGACGGGCCGGCTACCGCCACGGGCTGCTGTCGCGGCACCACCCGGGCACGCCGGTGGTGGTGGTGGGCAACATCACCGTCGGCGGCAGCGGCAAGACACCGTTCACGCTGTGGCTGGCGCGCTGGCTCGGCGCGCGGGGCCACCGCCCGGGCATCGTGCTGCGGGGCTACCGCGGAACCTCCGCCCACTGGCCACGACGGGTGCTGGCCGACAGTCCGGCCAGCGAGGTCGGCGACGAGGCGGTGCTGCTGGCGCGGACCAGCGGCGTCCCCGTGGTCGCCGGTCCGAACCGGGTGGAAGACTGCCGGGTACTGCTCGCCGAGCATGCCTGCGACGTCATCATCAGCGACGACGGCCTGCAGCACCTGGCCCTGGCGCGCGACTTCGAGATCGTGCTGCACGACGCGAAAGGCGAGGGCAATGGCTGGTGCCTGCCCGCCGGCCCGCTGCGCGAGCCGTTGTCGCGGCTCGGCCAGGCCGACCTGGTGGTTGCCTACGGCGATCGCGAGCGCGGTGCCTGGCCACGGGTGGAACGGGCGGCGTCGCTCAGCGACCCGGCGCGGGTCGTGCCGCTGTCGTCGTTCCAGGGTCAACGCCTGTTGCTGGTCACCGCCATCGCCCGACCGCGCCGCGTCCTCGACGCCCTCGCCGACCACGGCCTGGCCGTCGACGCCCGCCTGTTGCCCGACCACCACCCGCTGTCCCTCGACGACATGCCCGCACAGGGCTACGACGCCATCCTTGTCACCGCCAAGGACGCGGTTAAACTACCCGCCCTGTGCGCCCTCCCGCTGTGGGTGGTGCAGCTGGAACTCGACATTGCCCCGTCCCTGGTCACCCACCTGGAACGCGAACTGCTGCCACGACTGGCTCCATCATGGTCGACTTCGACATCGTAATCCCGGCGCGCTACGCGTCCACCCGGCTGCCCGGCAAGCCGCTGCGCGACGTGGCCGGCAAGACGCTGATCCAGCGCGTCTACGAATGCGCAACCTCGGCCAGCGCCAGCAACGTGATCATCGCCACCGACGATGACGCCATCGCCCGCGTCGCGGCGGAGTTCGGTGCCGAAGTGGTGATGACGTCGAAGAACCACGATTCGGGCACCGACCGGCTGGCCGAGGTGGTGGAGCGTCTTTCCCTCGCGGACGATCGCATCGTCGTCAACCTGCAGGGCGACGAGCCCCTGGTGCCCGCGCAGCTCATCCACCAGGTTGCCGAAGGGCTGGCCGGGGACGACGAGTGCCGCATCGCCACGGTGTGCAAGGACGTTCGCCGGCAGCGGGACTACACCGATCCCTCGGTGGTCAAGGTGGTGACCAACCGTCGTGGCCATGCCCTGTATTTCTCGCGCGCACCGATACCCTGGGCACGCGGAGACGACGGGCTTTCCTCGCGCTGGCCATCGAAGCCGGCCCAGGTGCATCACCACATCGGCATGTATGCCTACCGCGCCGGCTACCTGCGCGAGTTCTCCGCGCTGGAACCCTGTGAACTGGAACGGGTGGAGAAGCTCGAGCAGTTGCGCGCGCTGTGGCATGGCGAATCCATCCGCGTGCTCAAGGCCTCTTGCCTGCCCGGGCCGGGCGTCGATACGATCTACGACCTGGAAAACGTGATCCGCATCTTCGAGCGCCAGCCACAATGACCGACCACGCGCCAGGCGCCACCGAACACCGCGTGCTGTTCGTGTGCATGGGCAACATCTGTCGTTCCCCCACCGCCGAAGGCATCTTCCGCGCCCTGCTGGAGGAGGCCGGGCTGGCCACGCGGGTGGAGGTGGACTCGGCCGGCACCGGCGGCTGGCATGTCGGCCGTCCACCCGACGAGCGCGCACGGGACGCGGCACTGCGCCGGGGCATCGACATCAGCGGCCTGCGCGGTCGCCAGGTCTGCCTGGCCGACTTCGAGTACTACGACGACATCATCGCCATGGACCATGCCAACGTCACCGCGCTGCGCGACCTCGCCCATGCCAGCGACCACCACCGGATTCGCCTGCTGATGTCCTGCGACAGCCACTTCGAGGACGACGAGGTGCCCGACCCGTACTATGGCGGGGCGAACGGCTTCGAGCGTGTCCTCGACATGATCGAGTCCGCCTGCGCGGGGTTGCTGGACGAGGTCAGGCGGAAGCTGGCGCGATGACGTCTTCGCATCGTTTCACGCCCGAGGCCGGCCCGGTGGTGGCCGACCTGGTCGGCAGCCGTGTCTCGCCGAAGGAACATGCGCTGCTGCGCCATCCCGCCCTCGGCGGCATCATCCTGTTCACGCGCAACTACGAGCACCCCGGCCAGCTTCGCGACCTCTGCGCGGAGATTCGTGACGTGGCCGGTCGACCGTTGCTGCTCTCGGTGGACCAGGAAGGCGGCCGGGTGCAGCGGTTTCGACCGGGATTCACCGCCCTGCCGCCGCCGGCGTGGTTCGGCGCCGGCTTCGAGCGCGACCCCGACGCGGCACTGGCCAATGCCCGCGAAGCGGCCATGACCATGGCCTTCGAACTGCGCAGGCTGGGTGTCGACCTCAGCTACATGCCGCTGGCGGATCTCGACCTCGGCCTGTGCGCGGTCATCGGCGACCGCGCCTTCCACCGCGACCCGGTGGTGGTACATGCCCTGGCCCGGGCCTGGCGCCAGGGCATGCGCGACGCCGGCATGGCCTCGGTGGCCAAGCACTTTCCCGGACATGGCGGGGTAACCGGCGATTCCCACCTGGAACTGCCCGTGGATGATCGGGAACTGGCCGCGATCGAGGCCGAGGACCTGCAGCCTTTCCGGCAACTGGTGACCGACGGCGTGGAGGCGGTGATGACCGCCCACGTGCGCTTCCCGAAGGTGGACCAGGCACCGCCGACCTTCTCCCGCACCTGGCTGAACGACGTGCTGCGCGGTCGGCTGGGCTTTGACGGCATCATCTTCAGCGACGACCTGAGCATGGCCGCGGCGCAGGTGGCCGGCGACCCGGCCGGGCGGGCGAGGGCGGCCCTGGCTGCCGGCTGTGACGCCCTGCTGGTGTGCAACGATCCCGATGCCGCGCACCGGGTACTCGACGCGGTGGAACCGGAAGACGCCCGCCGGCCGCTGTCGTCCCTGCTCGGCGGCCCGCTTGACGATGGCCTCGCCGAGCGGGTCGCGCGATTCGCCCCGGTGCTGGCGAAGGCGGTGGCCTAGACCGCGCCGACTAGTCGGCGCGCTCGACGTACTCGCCGGACTCGGTGTTGACCTTGACCCGGTCGCCGATGTTGACGAAGGTGGGGACGATGACGCGGATGCCGGTTTCCAGTTCCGCCGGCTTGCCCGACCCGGACGCGGTCTGGCCCTTGACCACCGCCTCGGTGTCCACCACCTGCAACACCACGTTGGCGGGCAGTTCGAAACCGATCGGGTTGTCGTTGTGGAAGTTGATCTGCACCTCGGTGTTGGGCAGCAGGTAGCCGATCTGGTCCTGCAGGTCGTCCGCGGGCAGGAAAAGCTGCTCGTAGGTTTCAAGATCCATGAACACGAGCTGCTCGCCGTCCAGGTACAGGTACTGCATCTGCCGCACCTCGACGTGGGCCTTTTCCAGCTTGTCCTCGGAGCGGAACCGCTCGTTGAGCTTGGTGCCCTGGTGAATCTCCTTCATTTCCAGCTGCGCGAAGGCGCCGCCCTTGCCCGGCTTGACGTGGCTTTTCTTGAGCACGCGCCAGAGCTTGTTCTGGTACTCGATGAGGTTGCCGATGCGCACGTCCGACGCGGAGATTTTCATGGTAGTGTGGGTCCGGGTTGAAAAACCGCCGCATTCTAGCAGTTTCGTCACGCCACCCCAACGCGCCACCAGGAGGATTTTCCGTGTCCGGCAGCCCTGAAACCTTTGCCGCCGCCGGCTGGTACGAGGCCACCTGCCGCCGCTGCCCGCGGCTGGCCGGGTTCCTCGACGAGGTGGCCGCCGAACACCCGGACTATGCCTGCCGGCCGGTGCCCCCCTTCGGCGATCCCGATGCCCGCCTGCTGGTGGTCGGGCTGGCGCCGGGCAAGCACGGCGCCAATGCCAGCGGCCGGCCCTTCACCGGCGACCATGCCGGCCTGCTGCTCTACCGCACCCTGCACCGGTTCGGCTATGCCAGCGCCGCCGAGTCGCGCCACGCCGGCGACGACCTGCGCCTGCGCAACTGTCGCATCACCAACGCGGTGAAGTGCCTGCCGCCGGCCAACAAGCCGGTCACCGCCGAGGTGCGCCAGTGTCAACGATTCCTCGCCGCCGAGATCGATGCGCTGCCCGGCGGCGCGGTGATCCTCGCCCTCGGCGGGTTGGCCCACGGCGCGGTGCTGCGCTGCCTCGGCGTCCGCCCGGCCGAGTATCCCTTCGGTCACGACGTTCACCACCGGCTCGGCAACGACCTGCACCTGGTCAGCAGCTACCACTGCAGCCGCTACAATACCCAGACCGGCCGCCTGACCACGCCGATGTTCGAGGCGGTGTTCCAGACCATCGAGGGGCTGCTCCCGTCTTGACCCACGCGGCAACACCAACCTTCGACGGGCGGGCCTTCGTCGCCACCGTCCCCGGCCAGCCGGGGGTGTACGTGATGTACGACGCCGATGACAAGTGCCTCTACGTGGGCAAGGCGCGCAACCTGAAAAAGCGCGTGTCGAGCTACTTCCGTGCCTCCATCACCGACGCCAAGACCCGCGCCATGGTCTCGCGCATCCACCGCATGGAGACCCACATCACGCGCAGCGACAGCGAGGCGCTGTTGCTCGAGTACAACCTGATCCAGTCGCTCAAGCCGCGCTACAACGTGATGATGCGCGACGACAAGAGCTACCCGTGGATCCGGCTCACCGACGAGGACTACCCGCGGCTGGTGTTCTACCGCGGTTCCACCCGTGGCAGCGGGCGCTTCTTCGGTCCCTATGCCAATGCCGGGGCAGTCCGCGAGGTGCTGGCGCAGATCCACAAGATCATCCCGCTGCGCCAGTGCGAGGACAGCGTGTTCAAGAACCGCACCCGGCCCTGCCTGCAGTACCAGATCGGCCGTTGCAGCGCGCCGTGCACCGGCGAAATCGGCGCCGAGGACTATCGCGACGACGTCGCCCAGGCCGCCTTGCTGCTCGGTGGCGACGACCAGACCCTGGATGAAAGTCTCAACGGGCGCATGACCCGGGCGGCCGAGTCCATGGCCTTCGAGGAGGCGGCGAAGTACCGCGACCGCATCCGCCGGCTGCGCCGGATCAAGGTCGGGCAGTTCGTCGCCCACCTGGAAGGCGATGTCGACGTCATCGCCATGGCCCGGCGCGACCGTCGGTTCTGCATTGCCCTGTCCACCGTGCGCGACGGTCGCAACCTCGGCCAGCGCTTCTTCCTGGACACCGCGCCGGCCGACTCGGGCGAGCAGGAGATCCTCACCGCCTTCGTCTCCCAGCACTACCAGCGACACCCGCCGCCGGCGGAGATCATCGTCGACCGGCGACTGGAAGAGGCCGGCTTCCTCGGCGATGCCCTGGGCGAGAACGCCGGTCGTCGGGTGGAAATCAAGTCCCGGGTCCGCGGACGTCGCGGGCACTGGTTGCAGATGGCCCGGGTCAACGCGGCCAGTCACCTGGAACGCGACTTCGAGGACCGTGGCCGCAACCTCGACCGGTTCACCGAACTGGCCGCCGCCCTGGAGCTCGGCCGGGTGCCCGAGCGCATCGAGTGCTTCGATGTCAGCCACACCATGGGCGAGCGCACCGTCGCCTCCTGCGTGGTGTTCGACCAGCAGGGCGCGCTGAACAAGGAGTATCGCCGCTTCAACATCCGCGGCGAGACCGCCGGTGACGACTACGCGGCCATGGCCGAGGTGCTCGAGCGCCGCTACCGGCGGGTCATGGAAGGGGAGGGCAGGCTGCCCGACCTGGTGCTGGTGGACGGCGGCAAGGGCCAGCTCGGTCGCGCCCTGGACGTCTTTTCCGAGCTCGGGCTGTCGGAACTGGCGGTGGTGGCGGTGGCCAAGGGATTGGAGCGACGCGGCGGCCAGGAGCGGCTGTTCTTGTCGCCGCAGGGTGCCCCGACTATACTCGATCCGGCATCCGGGGCCTCTCACCTGGTCCAGGCCATCCGCGACGAGGCACACCGCTTCGCCATCACCGGCCACCGCGCGCGCCGGCAGAAGGCGCGCACCGCCTCCAGGCTGGAAGACATCCCCGGCATCGGCGCAACCAGGCGCCGTGCACTGCTGCATCACTTCGGCGGCCTGAAGCAGGTAGGGCAGGCCAGCGTCGACGAACTGGCCAGGGTACCGGGAATCAGCAAGACGCTGGCAGAGAAAATTCACCAGACACTGAATCGCTGACATGCCCCTGAACACGCCGAACATCCTGACCCTGATCCGCATCCTGATCATCCCGGTCATCATCGTCGTGTACTTCCTGCCGCTGCGCGACGCCCACGCCATCGTCACCTTCCTGTTCGTGTTCGCGGCGCTGACCGACTGGCTCGACGGTTACCTGGCGCGACGCCTGAACCAGGGTTCTCCCTTCGGCGCCTTCCTCGACCCGGTGGCCGACAAGCTGATCGTGGCCACCGCCCTGATCCTGCTGGCCAGCGACCGCGAGGTGCTCGACGCGGTCTACAGCAAGATCCTGTTCACCATCGTCACCTGCGTGATCATCGGGCGGGAGATCGCCATCTCGGCCCTGCGCGAATGGATGGCGGGCATCGGCGCGCGGCGCAGCGTGGCCGTGGGCATGGTCGGCAAGGTGAAGACGGTGGCGCAGATGCTGGCCATCACGCTGTTGCTGTACTTCCACCCGGTGGCCGGCATCGACGTGTTCAAGGTCGGCGAGATCGCCCTCTACCTGGCCGCCGCGCTCACCCTGTGGTCCATGTTCGTCTACCTGCGCGCCGCCTGGCCCTCGCTGGTCGCGGACGAACGCGGTTCGCCGGTCGGCCCGGGTACTTGACAGGCTCCGCGCAGTCGATAGAATCACCCCTCCCCGGTATGCGCGCCCAGCGGCTGCGCGTGCCGGCGGCCTTCCCGGTGCGGGAATAGCTCAGTTGGTAGAGCACAACCTTGCCAAGGTTGGGGTCGCGAGTTCGAGTCTCGTTTCCCGCTCCATTTCTCTTTCGTTCTCGAAGAATCTCCCCGGCCATCG
Source organism: uncultured Gammaproteobacteria bacterium (assembly GCA_964350265.1). Taxonomy (GTDB): domain Bacteria; phylum Pseudomonadota; class Gammaproteobacteria; order Arenicellales; family CAJQKF01; genus BQJD01. Next base: position 29,058 of record CAYGJZ010000053.1, read on the forward strand.
GCCAGGACACCGCCAGCGCGTGGTATCGCGCTTCCGATGCCGTGGGCTGGGCCTGTCTAGGTCTCCTGCAGCCAGTCCCGGCAGTCCCAGTCCAGCATCGCTTCCAGCCGCCTGATCTCGTCGCGGTAGACCGCCAGCAACAGGGCACGTGCCCGTTCATCCA
>CAYGJZ010000054.1:0-6557 GCA_964350265.1 uncultured Gammaproteobacteria bacterium
CGGGGACTGCGTGTACCGCACCAACCGGCACGTCGTCGACCACCTGCTGGACGGCGCCCCGTCGGTGAACGATGCCGCCTCCTACCTTGTCAACCTGCGCATCGAGGCGGCAATCTACCGTTCCAGCGAACTACACGCCCGCCTGTGCCTGGCGGCCGACGGAACCATGACCAGCAGCCCGACGCCATGAACCGCAAGCCGGCCAGGACAACCACGCGCAGCGGTCGTCGTCCCTACTCGGAGCAGGCCTACCTGGACCTGCGCAGGCTGATCCTGGAGAACGGGCTGTCGGTGGGCCGCCAGTACATGGAGCAGGAGGTGGCGGAACTGCTCGACATGAGTCGCACGCCGACCCGGGAGGCGCTGATCCGGCTGGCCAACGAGGGCCTGGTGGAGATCCGTCCCCGCCACGGCATGCGCATCAAGCCGGTGTCGCGGGACGACATGCGGGAGATCTACGAGGTGCTCACCGCGCTGGAGTCCCAGGCCGCCGCCTTGGCCGCCCAGCGCGGTCTCTCCGACCCGGAGGTCGAGGCCCTGCGGCAGGCGGTCGCCGACATGGACACCGCGCTGGCCGCCGATGACCGTGAGGCCTGGGCCGAGGCCGACGAACGGTTCCATCGTCTTCTGGTGGACTACAGCAACAACCAGCGACTGGTGGCCACCGTGGCGACCTGCATCGACCAGTCCCACCGGGTGCGCATGATGACCCTGCGCATGCGGCCGAAGCCGGTGGACTCCAACCAGGATCACCGCGCGGTGGTGGAGGCCATCGCGCGCGGGGACGCCGATACCGCGCGCCGGGTACACCGTACCCACCGCGAGAAAAGCGGCAGCATGCTGATCGAGCTGCTCACCACCCACGGCCTGACCGAACTGTAGCCCCGCGCCACCAGCGGCCGACTGCGACGGCGCACCGTGGATGATGGCGCGACGGTAATGGGTGGGCGTCGCCGCTTGGCCATGAAATCGCTGAACACGATAGACGAAAACTTTGTTGAGCGATTAAAATTCGCCCCCATCTGAACCTGCCTCTTCCCGCGAACGCGTGCGAACGTCGTCCCCGGGCGCGTGTGCGCGTGACGCGATGCGCCCGGATTTCCTGCCGCTTTCCGGGGTACCAGCACCGCTCCAGGGTTTCTCCATGCGCCTCGTTTTCCGGCTGATCCTCGTCCTCCTCCTGCTCGGCGCCATTTTCGGCGGCATTTTCATGCTCAAGCGCGAGCAGGGCATGCAAATGGCCGCGATGCAGGCGACCCCGCCGCCACCGGCCTCGGTGGCCGTCACCGAGGTGCGCGCCGAGCAGTGGCAGCCGGCCATTCGCGCGGTGGGCAGCCTGACCGCGGTGAACGGCATCGCCGTCACCACCGAGGTGGCCGGCACGGTGCGCGAGATCAGCTTCGAATCCGGCCAGCAGGTCAGCGCGGGCGACATCCTGGTGCGCCTGGACGATGCCGTCGACCGCGGCGCCCTGGCCGGGCTGATCGCCGATCGCGAGCTGGCCCGCACCCAGTTCGAGCGGGCCTCGGAGCTGTCCTCGCGGCGCGCCATCTCGCAGTCGGAGATCGACGAGACCCGCTTCCGCTACGAAGGCGTGCAGGCCCGCGTGTCCGAGCAGCAGGCGCTGCTGGCGCGGAAGACCGTGCGCGCGCCCTTCGACGGCCTGCTCGGCCTGCGCCAGGTGGACATCGGCGAGTTCGTCTCCCCCGGCAGCGCCATCGTCACCCTGCAGGCGCTGGACCCGATCTACGTCGACTACTCGGTGCCGGAGCGGGAGTTCCGCAACCTCGAGCCCGGCCACGTGGTGGCGCTGCGGGTGCCGGCCTACCCGGACCGCGAATTCCAGGGCACCGTGAGCGCCATCGACTCGGGGGTCGACGAGGGCACCCGCAGCATCAAGGTGCGGGCCACGCTGCCGAATACCGACGGCACCCTGCGGCCGGGCATGTTCGCCGAGGTGCGTACCCTGCGGCCGAACAAGCGCGACGTGGTGACCGTGCCCCGGACCGCCATTTCCTTCAATACCTACGGCGACTTCGCCTTCATCGTCTCCGAGGGCGAGGGCGGCAAGCTCACCGTCAGCCGTCGCCAGGTCGAGACCGGCGAATCGGTGGACGGACGCATCGAGGTGCGACAGGGACTCGAGGCCGGCGAACGGGTGGTGCGTGCCGGGTTGCTGAAACTGCGCGAAGGCCAGGCCATCGCCGTGGATAACTCGGTGGAACTCGACGACGCCAGCGTGACCCGTCCATGAAATTTACCGACATCTTCATCCACCGGCCGGTACTGGCCTCGGTGGTCAGCCTGCTGATCCTGCTGGTGGGCCTGCGTTCGATCACGCTGCTCGAGGTACGCCAGTACCCGGAAACGCAGAATACGGTGGTCACCGTGTCCACCGGCTATCCCGGTGCCAGCAGCGACCTGGTGCAGGGCTTCATCACCACGCCGCTGCAGCAGGCCATTGCCGAGGCCAACGGCATCGACTTCCTGACCTCCACCAGCAGCCAGGGCTCTTCGACCATCGAGGCGCACATGGTGTTGAACTACGACCCGAACGCGGCGGTGGCGGAGATCCAGGCCAAGGTTGCCAGCCAGCGCAACGTGCTGCCGGCGGATGCCAACGACCCGGTGATCGAGTCGCAGACCGGCGACTCCACCGCCCTCATGTACCTGGCCTTCTACAGCGAAACCATGCCGGTGCCGGGCATCACCGACTTCCTCACCCGCGTCATCCAGCCCCAGGTGCAGGCGCTGGCCGGCGTCGCCAAGGCACGCATTTTCGGCAAGCCCTACGCGCTGCGCATCTGGCTGGATCCGCAGCGCATGGCGGCACTGGACGTGACCCCGGACGAGGTGGCCTCGGAGCTGCGCGCCAACAACTTCCTGGCCGGTGTCGGCCAGACCAAGGGCAAGTACGTCGCCATCAACCTGACCGCCAACACCGACGTCGCCAGCGAGGAAGACTTCCGCCAGCTCATCATCAAGTCCGGCAACGGTGCGCTGGTACGCCTGGAAGACATCGCCGCGGTGGAACTGGATGCCGAGGAATACAACACCGCGGCCTGGTACAAGGGTGTGCCGGCGGCCTTCATCGCGGTGGAGCAGGCGCCCGGGTCGAATCCGCTGACGGTGGCGCGGGCGGTGCGAGACATCCTTCCGGAACTTCGCGGGCAGCTGCCCGAGGGTCTTGGCCTGGTGTTGCCCTACGACGCCAGCGAGTTCATCGAGGACTCCATCAGCGAGGTCTACGCCACCATCATCGAGGCACTGGTCATCGTGCTGGTGGTGATCTACCTGTGCCTGGGTTCGTTGCGCGCGGCCATCGTGCCCGCGCTGGCGGTGCCCCTGTCGCTGATCGGCGGCGCCTTCGTCATGCTGCTGCTCGGCTACTCGCTCAACCTGTTGACGCTGCTGTCCATGGTGCTGGCCATCGGTCTGGTGGTGGACGATGCCATCATCGTGGTGGAGAACATCCACCGCCACATCGAGGAGGGTCGCTCACGGCTGGACGCGGCAATCATGGGCGCCCGCGAGCTGGCGGTGCCGATCATCGCCATGACCACCACGCTGGTGGCGGTATATGCGCCGATCGGCTTCATGGGTGGCCTGGTGGGCACGCTGTTCACCGAGTTCGCCTTCGCCCTGGCCGGTGCCGTGGTCATCTCCGGCATTGTCGCGCTGACCCTGTCGCCGATGCTGTGCTCGAAGATCCTCAAGCCGGCCGGCACGGGCGGGCGGTTCGAGCACCTGGTGGAAAAGTTCTTCGACGGCCTGTCGCGCGGCTACAAGTCGTTGCTGGCGCGCTCCCTGCAGACCGTGTCGGTGACCATCCTGTTCGCGGTCGCCATTCTCGGCTCGATCTGGTTCATGTTCACCACCAGCCAGAACGAGCTCGCGCCCACCGAGGACCAGGGCATCATCTTTTTCCAGGGCACCGCGCCGCAGACGGCGACCTATGACTACCTGGAGGCCTATGGCCGCGACATGCAAAGCCGCATGGAAGGGCTGGACGGCTACCACGAGACCTTCATGATCATCGGCATGAACGGCAATACCGTGTTCGGCGGCTTCAAGATGAAGAACTTCGCCGAACGCGACATTTCCCAGTTCCAGGTGATGCAGCCGTTGCAGGGTTCGCTGTCGCAGGTGGCCGGCTTCCAGAGCGCCGCCTTCCCGCGGCCATCGCTGCCCGGCTCCGCCGGCGGCCTGCCGGTGCAGTTCGTGATCACCACCGGTGCCTCCTTCGAGGAACTCGACCAGGTGGCCAGCCAGCTGCTCGGCGAGGCCATGGGCAGCGGCAACTTCGCCTTCCTGCAAAAGACGGTGGAGTTCGATCGCCCGGTGACCCGGATCATCGTCGACCGCGACCGCGCCGGCGACCTGGGCATCACCATGCAGGACGTGGGCGTCAACCTGGCGCGCATGCTCGGCGGCGGCGAGGTCAACCGCTTCAGTCTCGAGGGACGCAGCTACAAGGTGATCCCGCAGGTGGACAGGAACTTCCGCCTCGACCAGCAGATGCTCGAGGATTTCTACATCCGCGCCGGCAACGACGAGCTGGTGCCGATGGCCAACCTGGTCCGCTTCGAGCGCGACGTCGAGCCGTCCAAGCGTACCCAGTTCCAGCAGCTCAACTCGCTCACCCTGCAGGGCGTGACTGCCCCCGGCGTGGCGCTGGGCGATGCGCTGAACTTCCTCGAGTCCCGCGCCCGGGAGATCTTTCCGCCGGGCTACAGCGTCGACTACACCGGCGGTTCGCGACAGTTCAAGCAGCAGGGCACCGCCCTGGTCATCACCTTCTTCCTGTCCCTGCTGGTGATCTACCTGGTGCTGGCGGCACAGTTCGAAAGCTGGCGTGACCCGGCCATCATCCTGGTCTCGGTGCCCATGTCCATCGCCGGCGCCATGGCCTTCATCACCACCGGCTTCGCCTCCATCAACATCTACACCCAGGTAGGCCTGATCACGCTGATCGGCGTGGTGGCGAAGAACGGCATCCTGATCGTGGAGTTCGCCAACAAGCAGCAGATCGAAGAGGGCATGTCGAAGCTCGAGGCGGTGCTGGAGGCGGCGTCCATACGCCTGCGTCCGATCATCATGACCTCGGTGGCGCTGATCGTGGCCATGGTGCCGCTGCTGACCGCCGCCGGCCCCGGCGCGGTGAGCCGCTTTCACATCGGCCTGACCATTGCCACCGGCCTGGGTATCGGCACCCTGTTCACGTTGTTCGTGCTGCCCGCCTTCTACGTGGCGATGGCCCGCGACCACAACCGCTCGACCCAGGCCGAGCCGGGTGACGATGCCGCCACCGGCGAGCCGGCCGAGGCAGGTCCGACCACCTAGCGCCGCAACGGGGACGGTCCGGCCCGTGCCGGCCCGTCCCCACCTGTGCCGATCGGCTGGCCCGGGCCGAGACCGCTGATCGCCGCTGCCGATCCGCACGACAGCCCCGTCGTGTCATCCATCGGCCATCGTTTCCATCGCCGCTTGATGACGTCCTCGAGACAGGACACGTCGTCTCGTCGGTAGTGTTTGACGAGGCCGGCGCCGCGCAATAATCTATCCCCCGACATCGCGTCCGGCGCGCGCCAGGGACAACAACAACCGCGCGTCGACGACGCCTGTCCGGCACCGCTTCACGGACGCCGGGCAGCGCTGCGCGAAGGTCGCCGGGGGTGACGCTGACGGCAGTGCCGGAGGCCGGGTCATGACCAGCAAGGGCGACAGGCAGGGCAGCGCACCGCAGCCCGCGGACAACACCGAACCATCGCGTGACAGCGGCGACCCGGCCGGGCGGGGCTTCTCCCTCATCGCTTCCTTCGTCGGCTTCCTCGACAAGCGCTTCAGCAGTTTTCCGCGCTGGCTGCAGAACACCATCGGCCTGACTTTCCTCGTCCTGCTGGCTGTCATCAGCCTGCATGCCTTCGTCGCCCCCACCGTGGTCCAGGGTCGCCTGTTCACCGTCGACGAGGAGGGCGGTGCGAAGAGTTTCGCGCGCTTCACCAAGCTGTCCACCGGTGACCGCGACATCGTCACCGACGAGTCCGGCCGCTGGGTGCTGCAGGTGCGTGGCTTCCTGCCCCGGCGGGTACGGGTGACGGTGCACCAGGCGGCGGCGGAGGAGGCTGGCGACGAGTACCTGGCCGACTTCACCTTGTGGGAGCCATGGCCGGTGCGCAGCGCGCTGGCCATCGCCGACTACCAGGTCGTGGTGCATCGCTGGCGCGGTGACGACGGACGGGTGGAACTGGCCCGGGAGGAACGCCCCGGTGCCTATCGCCTGTTGGCCGGCTGGTTCGATCACCTGGAAGTGGCACGGGCCGGTGGGCTGTCGCCACGGGTGGTGGTGCGCATGGGGCGGATCGGGGAAGTAGCCTGCGACGACGGGCACTGGTGCGGCACGCGCGGTGAACGGCGCTACCTGGAGGGTCTCTCGCTGCGCCTGCCGCCGACTCTCGACCACCTGTCCATCGAGTACCGCTGCCGTCGCCAGCGCGGCGGTGACAGTGGCTGGCTGGCCGACGGCAGGTTCTGCCAGGCCGACGGTGGCCTCGACG
>CAYGJZ010000054.1:6657-12550 GCA_964350265.1 uncultured Gammaproteobacteria bacterium
GACAGTGGCTGGCTGGCCGACGGCAGGTTCTGCCAGGCCGACGGTGGCCTCGACGGCTTTGCCGCGCGCCTGTCGGGCGCCGGCGCCGGGGACTGGAGCATCGTCTACCAGGCCCATTTCCAGTACCACGCCGAAAGCCGCGCCTTCCGCGACGGCGAGTTCGTGCGTGGCGACGGTCGTTCAGGCGCGCTGGAGGCCGTTCGCGTCTGGCTGGAGCCACGCTAGCGGGCAGCGCGATGCCCCCGACCATCGACGACCAGCGCCGACCACGCGACATCGGCAACCACGCAAGGAGAAACCGACATGGCAGCGAAGAAATCCCGTTCCGACCGCATCGACAAGCTCATCGAGCGCGTGGACAAGCTGGAGTCGCGACTGGCGCGACTGGGTAGTGCGGGCGCCGGGAAGACCCGCTCGTCCCGCCGACGTGGCGACCCGGGCCGCGGCTTCTGCGATCTGCCCAGGGTGCCGGAGCGGGAATTCGGGCCGGAAGTGTCGCCGGAACGGGCCAGCCTGATCCGGGTGATCTCGAAGAAATGGGTGAACGGCACCATCCTGCACTACCACTTCCTCGACGACGACGGCATCGCCGGCGACGAGGCGCAGCACGAGGTGGTGCGCGAAGGCTTCGCGGCCTGGGCGGAGCAGGGCATCGGCATCGAGTTTCGCGAGGTCGGTTCGCGCAACGACGCCGAGATCCGCATCGGCTTCAAGGACGGTGACGGCGCCTGGTCCTTCGTCGGTCGCGACTGCCTGGAACAGGGACAGAACGAGCGCACCATGAACTTCGGCTGGAACCTGGCCGCCGCGGGCGAAGTGGATACCGCCATTCACGAGATCGGCCACGCCCTGGGCTTCCCCCACGAGCACCAGAACCCGAACGCGGGCATCGTCTGGAACGAAGAGGCGGTGTACCAGGCGCTGTCCGGCTCGCCGAACTTCTGGTCGCGGGAGAAAACCCACTGGAACATCATCCGCAAGATCGCCCCGGACTCGGTGGAAGGAACGCCCTGGGACCCGGATTCGGTGATGCACTATCCCTTCGGCGCCGGCCTCATCGACCAGCCGGCCGAGTACCGGTCCGGCCTGTCGCCGGCCCCGGGCCTGTCGGAACAGGACATCGCCCAGGTCCGCTTCTTCTATCCCGGCGAAGGCGCCACGCTGACCGAACTCGAACCGCTGGTGTCGGTGCCGTTGTCCCTGTCCCCGGGAGAGCAGCGGGACTTCCTGGTGCGGCCGTCGACCAGCCGGGACTACCAGCTCGCCACCTTTGGCCAGTCGGACACGGTGATCGTGCTGTTCGAGGACATCGACGGAGACCATGTCTACATGGAGGGTGACGATGACGGTGGCACGGCCTTCAACGCACGGATGACGGTACGGCTGGTGAAGGGCCGACGCTACGTCCTGCGCGTGCGCCTGTACTACGACTACAGTGGCGGCGATACCGCGGTGATGCTGTGGTAGGCCGGGGCGGGTCGCGGTGAAACGCATCGCCATCTTTGCCGACGGCACCTGGAACGCGCCGGATCGTGGCGGCAGCAGCAACGTGCTGCGCATGGCGCGGGCGGTGGCGCCACGGCATCGGCGCGCCCGCCAGGTGGTGTTCTACGACTGGGGCGTGGGCACCGATCGCAAGGAACTGCTCGGCGGCATCAGCGGCGCCGGCATCGACAAGAACATCACCGACTGCTACCGCTTCCTGGTGCACAACTACGACGAGGGCGACAAGCTGTACTTCTTCGGCTTCAGTCGCGGCGCCTACACGGTGCGCTCGCTGGGTGGCCTGGTGCGCAACTGCGGCCTGCTCCGCCGCGAACATGCCGGCCGCATCGTCGACGCCTACAAGCTGTACCGGCTTCGCTCCCGGGCCAGCAGTCCAGACGAGGATCGCGCCACCGACTTCCGCGCCCGCTACGCGGTGGCCGACATCACGCCCATCGAGTTCATCGGCGTGTGGGACACGGTGGGTGCGCTGGGCATCCCCGTTCCCTTCTGGGGCACCCTCGGCGCACGCGACTTCCTGTTTCACGATACCGAGCCGAGCCGGATCATCGCCCATGCCCGGCATGCCATGGCCATCGACGAGCAGCGCGAGGACTTCCTGCCCACCCTGTGGGACGACAAGGCGGGCCTGGACCTGCTGCAGGTGTGGTTCAGCGGTGCGCATTCCGACGTCGGCGGCGGCTACGAAGAGACCGGCCTGGCCCACCTGGCCATGCGCTGGATGCTGGACGAGGCGGAGTCCTTCGGCCTCGGCTTCGAGGAGCACCTGCCGGCCTCGCTGGCCCCGGATGCCGCGGACCGGCTGCACGACTCGCGGCGCGGCATCTACCGCGCCCGCGGCCGGGTGGTGCGCGAGGTCGGCGGCCCGGTGCACGCGTCGGTACATGCCCGCTGGCAGGCCGATGTCGACGGCTACCGCGGCAAGTCCCGTGCCCTGCAGCAGATGCTGGCGAAGGTGGAGGGCGACTGGTCGCGGGTCGAGCTGGTCGGCAGGTGACCGTTCAGAAGCTGACCATGCCGCGCTCGCGCAGTTCGCACAGGGCGGCGTGCAACTGGCGTTCGAGATCGTCCGGACAGTCGGCGAGATCTTCGCGCAACGAGGCGGCGAGCGCGGCGATGGTGCGTTCGCCGTCGCTGTGCGCGAACAGCCAGGCCAGCGTCTCGTTGCAGGGGAACCGGTAGCGACCTCGATGGTCGCGAATCTGCAGGACGCCGTCGTCGCGGCACAGCGTCCACGATGCCCCTCGACGCGGCCGGCCATGTTCGATCTCGCTGAGCTGGTCGCGCAACGTGATCCAGGACGCGTAGTGCTCTGCCTTGCCCCAGCGCTGCGAGGCATAGTGGTGGTAGACCGCTCCGTCGTTGAGTGTCGACTCGGCCAGGAAACACACCTGCGGGTGATCGCCGTGGCGCTGCACGATCTGTTCCGCGCGGGCCGGCTCGGCGCCGAGGTATCGGCGCATCGCTTCGGTCCACAACTGCGGGCCGGTGTGGTAGTGAACGAAGTGCGAGCGTTCGGTGGAGATGCCCTGGCGCCAGCGTTCCACCACCAGCGCGAGGGCGATGTCGAACACCGCCATGCCCGCCGCCGCGGCCATGGTCCACTGGCAGAAGTGGGTGCCGTTCTCCAGTCCGACCACCAGCGATGCATCGCCGGGCAGCCATTCGTCGAGCGGCTGCCGGCAGGTGGTGTCGATGTCGCTGTACACGCCGCCGTGTACACGCAGCACGGCATAGCGCCAGATGTCCGCGCGCATCACGCCGAGCGGCATGTCGCGGAAGGCGGCCAACAGGTCGGCATCGAAGTGGTCCTCGATGAAGTGGTCGATGGCCTCGTCGGTGAGCAGGTGGTGCGTCCATTCCGGGTTCTGCCGCTGCCAGCTGCCCACCGGCTCCCGCGCCGGCAGCGGCAGCGGCCCGGGACAGGTCTGCCAGATCAGCCGGGGGATGGCGTGGTTCGTCATCGTGTCAGCGGACCAGCGCCAGCAGGTCGTCGGCCAGTGCCTCGAAGCGTTCGCCGGCACCGTCGGCGGGATGGCGGCGGGCGAAGTCGGCGGCGCGTTGACGCTGTGCCTGTCCACGGGCAGCGGCATCGAGCATCACCGCGTAGTCATGCCGCGACGGGTCCGGGCTGGCGGCGAACACGAGGCCGGCGGCGCCGAGGCGCTGGGCAAGCAGGGTCTGTTCGACGAAACAGGGCGCGACGATGGGGGCCAGGCCGTGGCGCAGCAGGCGTGCCACCGTGCCGTGCCCGCAGTGACAGATGGCCAGCGCGCACAGTCCGGCGACCGCATCGAGATTGACCATCTCGGATTGCACGCGCAGGGTCGGCGTGGACAGCTTCTGCGCCGCAGCGCCGATGCCCGGCGCGACCAGCAGCGTCGGCATGCCGAGCCTGGCCAGCTGCCGCACGAGTACCGGGAAATGCGGGTAGTCCGGGTGCATGTAGGCGAAGACGCGCTCCCCCTGGGCCGTCGGCCAGCGCGGCTCGGCACCGTGCCGGCGCTGGTCCGGGGTGCCGTAGTAGCGTCCGCCGGCACGCGGGCCGAAGTGCTCGAACTCGGCATAGCTGGCGAGAAAGGCATGCGCCGGGGGAAACAGCGCGGCCAGGCTGTCGATGGGCGCGGCACCGCGGGCGAGCAGGACGTCGTTGATGGCGTTCACCGCCCGTTCCTCGATCGCCCGCAGTTCCGCGGGGTCGCCGTCGCCGGGCTGGAAGCCGGGCATGGGGGTTCGTGCCGGCGGTACCGAGAAGCCGGTTCCCAGCATGGCCACGGGCAGGCCGGCGATGCGTCCGGCAAGCACCGCGGTGGGACTGTGCTCGGCCACCAGCAGGGAGGGCCGGTGGTGATGGACGAGATCCAGCCAGCCGTCCACCAGGGCCAGCAGCTCGTCACGCCGGTCATAGCCGAACTTGAGCAGCATGTCGGCCAGGGAGCGGGCGCCCGCGGAAGCCGATGGCGGCCAGGTGACCGGCGCCTGCACGGTCTTGATGTCACGGGTCAGCGGGAAGCGTCGCGCCGTTGCCAGTTGCCGGCTGGCGAGGATCACCGGGTGGCCGCGGGCCTGCAACGGGCCGGCCACGGCGCCAAGGGGTTCCAGGTGGCCGTGGCCGCTGCCCAGCTCCCAGCACAGCAGGACCGGCGCGGGCACTAGATGCGCGAGGCCACCCGGGCGCCATCGAAGTAGCGTACCCGGACCTGCTGGCCGAGGCTGTTGTAGCCGACGAAGACGAAGCGCGAGTGCGGCCACACCGCCTGGTTGTGGTCCCGGTTCAAGCCCGGGTTCTCGGCCTCCGCGATCATGCCGATGACGTCCGTGGCCTGGCCGTCTCGATGGCGTGCATTGCAGGCATCGAACACCTCGCGGATCAGTCGCGCCGCCAGTCCGGCGCGTCGATGTTCGGCGTCGACGAAGCAGCGGAAGGCGAAGAAGCGATGACCGAGGGCCGGGTAGAGGCGGGCGTCGACGCTGCTCACCGCCACCAGTTCGCCGTCGGCGTCGTGGACCACGGCGACGACCTGGGGTAGGCGCTGCTCGACTTCCGCCGGTGCCAGCGCCTGGTGTCGCCGCCACAACGTGCGCACCTGTTCACGCAGGTCGTCGTCGATGCCGTCCAGGGCGAGGCGGGTATGGTAGGGCGGATCGTTGGCTTGCTGGCTCATCGGCTCGGTAGGCATCGCGGGGCATGGTTGCCTGTCGTATTCTAGCCGTGCTGTCGGTGCACGTCGCGTGACCTCCGCTCCGTCATCGTCGCAAGGCTGTCGGAGCGGCGAAAAACGTGCGATTATAAGGAAGGCAGGCAGTCCGGCATGGAGTCCCTTGCGCGGGTCGAATCGATCACGTTCGCCGGGCCTGCACGATGTAACACGTAGCCGACACGGAGTCGGAAGAAGAAAATCGTTGGTTCGTTCCGGGACTGCGGGTGTTCCGGGCGATCTGCAAGCACGCAAGATAACGAATCTATGACGGGTTTACCGGGTCGGATTCTGGTGTTCATCGCCTGCGCGTCGTGGTGGTTCGCCGCCGCCGCACAGGATATCGAGTTCACGGTGGAATCGTTCATCGTCGAGGGGGACAACCCGCTTGGCGCCTCCGTGACCAACGCCGTGCTGGCACCGTTCGTGGGCAACGGTCGTGGTCTCGACGACCTGCGCGAGGCCGCCGAGGCCCTCGAGCGACGCATCCAGACCGGCGGCCAGCCCTTCCACCGGGTGGTGCTGCCGGCACAGACGGTGGCCGACGGCGTCGTCCGGCTGCACGTCTATGCCTTCACCGTCGGCGACATCGTGGTCGAGGGCAACCAGTTTCACAGCGACGAAAACATTCTCGCCTCGTTGCCCGCGCTGGTTCCCGGGCAGTCGCCCGACGCGGGCGCGGTCTCCAG
>CAYGJZ010000054.1:12650-16071 GCA_964350265.1 uncultured Gammaproteobacteria bacterium
CCTCGTTGCCCGCGCTGGTTCCCGGGCAGTCGCCCGACGCGGGCGCGGTCTCCAGAAACCTTGCCCTGGCCAACCTCAACGCCTCCAAGCGTGCCCGCCTGACCTTCGGTCCGGGCCAGCGGGCCGGCCTGCTCGACGCGCGCGTGGAAGTGGCCGATCGTGATCCCAGGCGCTACTACCTGTGGGCCAACGATACCGGCACCGACGAGACCGGCAACTACCGGGTGGGCGCCGGTTTTCACCATGCCAACTTCCTGGGTCGCGACCAGTACCTTTCCGGCACGGTGTCGACATCGCCGTCACGCCCCGACCAGGTCAGCCAGTTCGGTCTGAGTTGGCGGGCGCCGCTGTATCGCTACAACGCCCTGGTCAACGTCTTCGCGGTGGACTCCGACGTGGACTCGGGCACGGTTGCCGAGTTCTTCGACGTGCGTGGCTCGGGCACCGTGCTCGGGGCCGGCGTGAGCAAGGTGCTGCCGCGGGCAGGCGACGTTCGCCAGGCGCTGACCCTCGGCATCACCGACAAGCTGTTCGACAACGATGTCGACTTCGCCGACCAGCCCATCGGTGTCGACGTGCGCACGCGGCCGTTGTACCTGGACTACCGCGGCGAGTTCGAAAGCGATCGCTCGCGGGGCAATTTCTCGGTCACCGCGCTGACCAACCTGTCCGGCGGCAGCGACAACGACCAGGCCAGCTACACCGCTGCCCGGGCCGGCGCCGACCAGGACTGGCAGGCGCTGCGCGCCGACTTCCACGGCGAGCGGAACTTTGACCGCTGGATGACGCGGGGCAGGGTTTCCGCACAGTATGCCGGCGAGCCGCTGGTTTCCGGCGAACAGTTCGGTGTCGGCGGTTCCGCCGGCGTGCGCGGCTTCGACGAGCGCGAGTTCGCCGCCGACCGCGGCATCAACGCCAGCCTGGAGGTGTTCGGCCCGTCCCTGCCGCGTGGCCTGCGGCTGGGCTGGTTCCTCGACGGCGCCGTGCTCGAGAACAGCGAGCCGGTGGTCGGCGAGATCGATCGCCTCGACCTGCTCAGCACCGGGTTGACCGCCAACTGGCAGGTCAGCCGCCAACTGGAACTGCACGTCGACTTTGCCCATGTCCTGAATGTTTCCGGGTTCACCCCCGAGGGGTCGACGCAGGAAGACGATGAACGGGTACATTTCAATGTTACGTACTACAGCGACTAGCGGACGATGGCGTCGCCCGGCGGTACTGGCGGCGGGCCTGGCACTGGCCGCGCTGCTCGGCACCGGGTCGGCACTGGCGGCGGCGGTGGGCAACGTGGTCTTCGCCAAGGGCGCGGTTTCGGCGCGTGATGGCGACGGCGGCGTGCGATTGCTCGGCCGGGACAGCGAGGTGTTTCGCCTCGACACGATTTCCACCGCCGATAACAGCTTCGCGGTGATCCGCTTCCTTGATCAGACCAAGATGTCGATCCGTCCCAACAGCGAGATCGTCATCGACGAGTTCAACGGCGAAGTGGGCAGCGAGGCGGCGGAGTTCAACCTGCTGAAGGGGGGCCTGCGCGCCATCACCGGGGCCATCGGCAGCCGCAGGCCGGAAAGCGTGCGCTTCCGCACCCGCGCCGCATCCATCGGCATTCGTGGTACCGACCTGGTCATCCGTGACTGCGTGGACGACACCTGCCAGGCCGAGGAACTGGCCCTGGCGAGCTTCGACCCGGTGCGCACCGAGTGCCTGGTCAACCTGGAGGGTCAGCCGCCCGGCGTCTATTTTGCCGCCATCGAGGGCGTGGTCTTCGGCGAGAAGGATGGCCGGGAAGTGGAACTGGTCGCCCCCGGCGCCGGCTATGCCGACGACGAGGACCTGACCTGCATCAGCGGGATCCCCAGGTTCATCCTGCAGGATGAGTACCTCAACCGGATCAACCTGGACTGGAGCGAGTTCGAGTTCTTCGAGGTGCTTGGCGTTGGCGACAACGGCAACCCCATGTGTGAATTGCTGTAATGGACGCGATGACCGTGCTGCCCCGTGCAACGGCAGGTCGGCAACGGTTTCGGAGGTAGGGTAATGAGCAAGCGACGAGACAACGCCCACGGGCTCGCAGGCGCGGACTTCCCCCTCGCCAGGTCGGTGTTGGCGGTGGCCGTGTCCGGCGTGCTGGCGGCGCCGGCCGGCGCCAATCCCACCGGGGCGCAGGTGACCCATGGCCAGGCGACCTTCGCCAACCCCAGGCCCGGGGAGTTGTCCATCACCAACTCGCCCGGTGCCATCATCCACTGGCAGGACTTTTCCATCTCCCGTGGCGAGCTGACCCGCTTCGTGCAGCAGCACGGCGCCTCGGCGGTGCTCAACCGGGTTACCGGCAACATGCCTTCGGACATCCGCGGCAGCCTGTTGTCCAACGGCCGCGTGTTCCTGATCAACCGCAACGGCATCGTCTTCGGCAAGCATGCGCTGATCGATACCGCGGGCATGGTGGCCTCGTCGCTGGATATCGCCGATGCCGACTTCGTGGCCGGGCGGTTGGCCTTTTCCGGCGACGGCGGCAGTGTCACCAACCAGGGCTTCATCCGCGTGCGCCCGGGCGGCGAGATCGTGCTGGTGGCGCCCGACGTCACCAACACCGGCATCCTGCAGGCCGAGGACGGCTCGGTGGTGCTGGCGGCCGGGCGCGACATGGTGATCGAAAGCATGGACTTCGAACACGTGCGTTTCCGTGTCCAGGCCCCGGACGACCAGGTGCTCAACCTGGGTCGCATCATCACCAGTGGCGGTGTCACCGCACTGTTCGCGGGCACGCTGCGCCACGACGGCGTCATCGAGGCCAACCGCGTCCGTCGTGGCGACGACGGTCGCATCCGGCTCGAGGCCAGTCACGAGGTCCGCGTCGGCGGACGCATTGCCGCCACCGGTGAGGGCACCCGTGGCGGCCAGGTCGACATCACCGGCAACACGGTGACCCTGTCCGGCGCGGAGATCGACGTTTCCGGCGACAGCGGCGGCGGACGGGCACGGATCGGCGGCGGCTACCAGGGCGGCGGCGACCTGCGCGGCTCCCGGCAGACCCGCCTCGACGTCGACACCAGCGTGCGCGCCGACGCCCGTCAGCGTGGCGACGGCGGCGAGGTCATCGTCTGGTCGGACGGCGACACCGATACCCGCGCCGCGCTGTCGGCGCGTGGTGGACCGGCCGGCGGTGACGGCGGCCTGGTGGAAACCTCCGGGCGACGCACGCTGGCCTTCGGCCAGCCGGCCGATGTCAGCGCGCCGGCCGGCCGTGGCGGCACCTGGCTGCTCGATCCCGAGGACATCCACATCGGCGACGACGAGGCCGCCTCGATCAGCGCCGCCCTCGACACCGGCAGCAATGTCTCGGTGAAGACCAGCGACACCGGCGACGGCGAGGGCAACATCACCGTGGCCTCGGCGATCAGCAAGACCGCCGGCGACG
>CAYGJZ010000054.1:16171-23741 GCA_964350265.1 uncultured Gammaproteobacteria bacterium
GACGGCGAGGGCAACATCACCGTGGCCTCGGCGATCAGCAAGACCGCCGGCGACGATGCCGCGCTGTCCATGGACGCGCACAACCGTATCGACGTCAACGCGCCGATCACCTCCACCAGCGGCAAGCTGGATGTTTCTCTTGCCGCCGGCAGCGCCGTGCACGTGAATGCCGAGGTGCGCACCAACGGTGGCAACTTCGCCCAGGTGGTCACCGGCCTGGCCAGCGGGCCCGGCGAACTGCCGGCCGACGAACCGCTGGAGGCACCCGCCGACGACGGCGGAGCGGTGGCCGATGCCGGCGACGAAAACGTGAACAACCCGGTGGATGGCGATCCTGCCGGCCAGCCGGCGGAAGGCGCGTCGTCGTCCACGCCGCCACCCGAGCCGGACCTGGAAATGGCCGCCATCGAGCCGCCGCTGTCCGATGCCATCGACAGCGACCCCGCTTTCGCCGAGGTCGACGAGCCGCCGGCGCCGAGCCTGCCGGACGGCTTCGGCGACGACTTCCAGGCGGTGATTCGTGCCACCGTGGACACCGACGGCGGCGACATCCTGGTCGATGCCGGCCGCGCAGGCACCACCGGCGTGTTCGCCGACGTCGATGCCTCCAGCGAGGACGGCCAGGGCGGCAACATCCGCATTCTCGGCCAGCGCATCGGCATCTACGGCGACAGCACCGTGGACGCCTCCGGCGAGACCGGTGGCGGCACCGTGCTGGTCGGCGGCGACCAGCAGGGCCGCAACCCGGAGGTGCCCAATGCGCGCGCGGTGACAGTGGGGCCGGAAGCCAGCATTCGTGCCGACGCCACCGGCCAGGGCGATGGCGGCCGGGTCATCGTCTACGCCGACCACACCGCCAACGTGCTTGGTCACCTGTCCGCCCGCGGCGGCGCCACCGGCGGCAATGGCGGCTTCGTGGAGACCTCCGGCAAGACCAACCTGCGCGTAGCCCGTGCCCCGGACACCCGGGCACCGGCGGGGCAGGGCGGTACCTGGCTGATCGACCCGACCAACATCACCGTGGTTTCCGGCGCCGCCGACAACAACGTGCAGCACCCGGGCGACTACTCCGCCTTCTATGCCAATGGCAGCGGTGCCGAGATCAGCGTCGGTACCATCTACGACGGCCTCTACTACGGCGGCACGGTGGCCATCCATGCCGACTCGTCGGTGTATGACGCGGGCGAGGACGGCAACATCACCTGGCTCGGCGATGCCGACCTGGATGGCTACGGCATGAGCTACGGTGCCAGCAACTACGGCAACCTGTACCTCTACGCCGACGGCGACATCAACTTCTACGGGCGCATCTTCAACTCCAGCCTGTACTACGGCGGCATCGGCTCGGTGCACTTCATCGCCGACAACGACAGCAGCGGCGCCGGCAGCGTCAACATCCTCGGCGGTGGTTCCGGGACCGGTGCGCAGATCGACATCGCGGGAGACTTCGTTGCCCGCGGCGCAGCCTTCACCGCCTCCGGCGGTGGCTTCCCCGGCGAGCCGGTAACCGTGCGCGCGGCCGGCATGGTGGACATCGATGTTGCCGGCGACGTTTCTCTCACCGCTGGTGCGTCGGACTCCGGGGTGCTGGTGGAGGCGGGCACCGGCATGCGCGTGATCGGCAACAACGTTTCGGTGCTGGCGTCCGCCAACGCCGATGCCGAACTGCTGTTGTCCGCCTATGCCATGGACCCGGATGCGGGCGCGCCGCCGGTATTCACCCAGTACGTGCATGCCCGCAACGGCAATGTCACCGTGCGTGGCGGCGGCACCAACGACCAGGCCGGCATTACCGCCCAGCTCGACGTTTACACCACGCAGGACAGCGACAGTGCCTCCCATGCCCGCGCCGACCTGGTGCAGCGGGTCAAGGCATCGGGCGATATCGTGGTCGAAGCCGGATTCGGCGCCAACAGCGATGCCTATATCGGCTTCCACCAGGACTTCGAAACCTATTCCGCGGACGACGAGGGGGCACTGGACTTCACCATCACCCTGCATGGCCAGCAGTTCGTCGAGGCCGGTGGCGACATCCACATCCTCGGCGGCAATGCCGCCACCGCCGAGGGCAAGGTGACCTTCGTGCAGGTGCACGACCTGGAGATCGACAACGGCCACGAGGACTCGTCCTGGGTGACGAACTTCTCCGGCGGCCAGTACGTGGACGCGGCGGGAGACATCAACCTGGCGTCCGGCGCCGGCTCCGGTTCGGAGGCATTCATCGACCCGGAGATCCGCCACTTCAGCAAGTACAACATCGGCACCGTGGACCAGCAGGTCAATGTCACCACCCGCCAGCAGGTGCGTGCCGGCTACAACGGCGACGGGGCCCTGAACATCACCGCCATCGGCGCCGATGCCTGGATCGGCACCGGCGGCTACTCGCATGCCAACCAGGACGCGTTGTTCGGCACCTTCAACGATACCTACTTCGGTACCGACCAGTTCGTCTCCGCCGATCGCCTGAACATCATCTCCGAGACCACCGACGGCGCGGTGGCCCAGATCGAGCTGGTCGACGGCGCCAACCTCGACGGCACCGGCAACCCGGGCTATACCCAGACCATCGAGATCGGCGGCGACGCGTTGCTGCGATCCGCCGGCGGCGGCATTGCCCGCATCGTCAACCAGGGCCTGAACGGCTCGGTGACCATCAACGGCGATCTCGACTTCCACGGCGATGACAGCCTGGTGCAGTTGAGCAGCACCGTGGCCGGCCCGCCGGCGCCTTCCGGCACGCTGAACGTGCTCGGCGACACCAACCTTTCCGGCGCGCCCTCGGTAACCGGCAACGGCAACGTGGTGCTGGAAGATGCCTCGGGCGTGGGTACGCTGAATGCCGCCAACGTCTTCGTCAACGGCACGCTGGCGCCGGGCAACTCCCCCGGCGTGCTGGTGTTCCCGGGCAACCTGACCCTGGCCGGCACCACCAACACGTTGATGGAAATCGGCGGCACGCCGGCCAGCGGGCTGTACGATCGCATCAACGTCGGTGGCACCGTCACCCTGGCCGGCACCATGACGGTGGTGCTGATCAACGGCTTTTCGCCCAACGGCGCGCTGGTCTACGACCTGATCAGCGCCGGCACCGTGAACGGCGCCTTCGCCGCGTTCAGCGGGCCGGGCTTCAATGACGGCCAGAACACCACCACCTACTTCGTGTCCTCGGGTCCGCTGGGCCCGGCCGGACCGCCGCCGGGGCCGGGTGGGCCTTCGCTGCCGACACCCACGCCCCCCGGCGGCCCGCCCGGGCCGCCGTTCGAGGGCCTGCCGCCGGATCCCTTCGGGCCGGTGGTCAGCCTGCTGGACACCGGGCCGTTGCCGGAAGAGGAGATCGAGGTGCCGGGCAGCATCGGGTTGTGCACGGCGTCGACCACCACCTGAGTGCGGGTCCGGGCCGCGTTCGCGCGTGCCCGGGCTACTTGCTGTCGAGCACGAAGACCCCGTCCCAGTCGTCGCCCGGCGGATTGGCCAGGCAGTGGTCGATGCGCTCCCGGTACAGCGTGTAGAGTCTTTCCAGGCCGTCGATGGCCGGCGCCTGGGCGAACCACCGCTGCGCCGCCTGGAAGCGTCGAGCGCGGTAGTCCGCCAGCGCCGTTTCGTGGCCATGCACGAAGCGGGCGGTGGTTTCCGTGGTTTCGCTGGCCAGGCCCAGCGGCAGGAAGATGCCCACCGGCTGCTGCTTGCCCTTCACCCGCACCTGGTCCAGGGCCAGGAAGTCGTAGTCCCGCGCCCGTTCCGCGGTGGTCTCGCCGACGATCAGCGGGACCCCGTAGTGCTTGGTCAGCCCTTCCAGCCGCGAACCGAGGTTGACCGCGTCGCCCATCACCGTGTAGGCAACGCGAAACTGCGAACCCATGTTGCCCACGCTCATCTCGCCGCTGTTGATGCCGATGCCGACGGTCAGTCTGTGCCAGCCGTTGCGCTCGAACAGCGGCGCCAGCTGGTCGATCTGTTCCAGCATGTCCAGCGCCGCCGCCACCGCGTGGCTGGCGTGCTGCTCGTCGTCCACCGGCGCGCCCCAGAAGGCCATCAGCGCATCGCCCATGTACTTGTCGATGGTGCCCTTGTGCCGGTGCACGGAACCGGTCAGCGGGGTCAGGAAGCTGCCCATCATGTGGGTCAGTTCCTCCGGGTCCATGGATTCGGAGATGTCGGTGAAGTTGCGCACGTCGCTGAACAGCACGGTGAGTTCGCGCTTGGCGCCGGCCAGCGAGTAGTGCCCCGGGTCGCGGCTCATCTCGTCCACCAGTTCCGGTGGCACGTACTGGCCGAACAGGCGCCCGAGCTGGTTGCGTGAACGGGCCTCGAAGAAGAAGCCGAAGACCACGTTGAGCACGTAGATCAGCAGCACCATGACGGTGGCCGAGGCCAGCGGCAGCACGTGCAGCAGGGACTCCCAGGCATAGACGTTGATGCCGCCGATGACGGCGGCGGTGGCAAAGGTCGCCAGGCCGCCGGTGAGCGGACCGGTCAGCGGCAGCGCCACGGACAGGACGATGCCGGCCAGCAACAGGATCAGCAGTTCCAGCGCCAGCGTGTAGGCCGGCTGCTGGCGGATGGTGCCGTCGAGCATGCCGGCAATGAGGTTGGCATGGACCTCGACACCGGGATAGACGTTCTGCACCGGCGTCGGCCGAAGGTCCACCAGCCCGGCGGCGGTGGTGCCGATCAGCGCGATGGTGCCGGCCAGGCGCTGCGGGTCCTCCACCGCGCCGCGCAGCACGTCGGTGGCGGAGACGTAGGGAAAGGAACCTTCCGGGCCGATGTAGGGCACCAGCGCGGTGGCATTGGCGTCGATGGGCAGGTACACCCCGGCCAGGTCGAAGCCCTCCAGCGCCGGGTAGTCGCCGAGCATGTCGCCGCCGGGGGCGAACACCGGCTCGGCCTCGATGCCGAGATAGGCCTGGGCGGCGGCCAGCGCCAGCGAGACGTACAGATCGCCCCGGTGCTCGGCCACCAGCGGCACCCGCCGGTAGACGCCGTCGTCGTCGACCACCGGGTTGGAAAAGAAGCCCGCCGAGGCCGCCGCCGCCTGCAACGTTTCCAGGTTGCCGGCATAGCCGCTGGACTGGATGGCGAAGGTGGTGAACTGCATGCCGCTGTCGGCCGGGTACTGCGGTGCCGGCAGCGCGCCGACGAAACGGTTTTCCTCCGGATCGTGGTGCAGGAAGAAGCCAAGCACCACGCGGCCGGTGCGGGCAATGGCCTCGGCGAAGATGGCGTCGCGGTCGAGTTCGTGCTCGTAGCGTGCCAGGTCTTCGACCATGCGGGTGTCGCCGCGGCCGAGCGCCAGTTCACGCAGTTGCTGCACGGAGAAATTCTCTTCCTTTTCCGGAAACACCATGTCGAAGGCCACCACCTCCACCTGGTAGTCGAACACCAGCCGTTCCACCAGTTTCGCGATGACGTCCCGGCGCCAGGGCCAGCGGCCTTCGGCGGCGATGCTTTTCTCGTCGATGTCGATGACCAGGATGCGCGGGTCCTGCTGCCCGCTGGAGGTCAGTCGAACGCGGGCGTCGTAGGCGGAAAACTCCAGCAGGTCGAGGAAGGGCAGGCGGGTCACGCCGACCACGTTCAGCGCGAAGGTCGCGGTCAGGGCCAGGCCAAGCAGTACGAGGATGATTTTGCGGATCATGTTGGGTGTCGCGTGCGCATTCCACCTGGCCGGCGCCCGTGCCCCGTCACGAGGCCGGACCCGCGCGAGCATGAGCATGGCAATGGCGTTTTCCGTGCGGGCATTGTAGCCGGATTGCCCGTGGCCGGGGCGGCTTGCGCCGGGTCGTCGTCTCGGCAAGACTGTGGCCCAGGATGGCGCGCCCCGATGGCTGGACAGCCTGGTGCGCGGCGAGCCGTGAAACCCGTCCAGAGGAGAATACCGACGTGTCCAAACGCAGGGAAATACTTCGTGGCGTGGTGCACCCGTGGCACTGCGATTCCTTCGGCCACATGAATGTGCGCTGGTATGGCCATTTCTTCGACGATGCCGCCTACCACGTCTGGCCCGTCTACTGGGGCAGTCACCAGCGCATGCAGGCGGAGTTCTCGGTGCATACCGTCACCGCCCGCGCCACCACCGGCTTCGTCAAGGAGGTGGTGGCCGGCGATTTGGTGGTTATCGACTGCGTGCTGACCCGGCTGGGCGGGCGAAGCTGCACGTTCCTCGAACGCATGTGTCATGTCGACAGCGGCGAGGTGCATGCGACCTACGAGGTGACCGAGGTCTTCTTCGATCCGGCCAGTCGTTCCTCGGCGCCCATGCCCGCTCCCATCCGCGAGGCACTGACGCCGTGGCTGGCCAGCGCGGACGAACTGCGGCAGGACTAGTGCGCCGGCGGTGCACCACCCTGGCCGCGCTGCTGCTGGCCGGTTCGGTCCATGCCCAGTCGCTGCCGTCCCTCGCCATCGACCCGTCCCGGATCAGCGTCTCGGGCCTGTCGTCCGGCGCCGCCATGGCGGTGCAGTTGCAGGTCGCCTACTCGTCGCTGTTCTCCGCCGCCGGTGTCGTTGCCGGCGTGCCCTATGGCTGCGCGGACTCCACCGCCTGGCCGCGCCTGTTCACCGCCACCGCCATCTGCATGGACCTGCCCGGGGACTTCGTTCCCTTCCAGGGGCCGCCACGGGCGCAGGCCGCCATCGCCGCGGTGCAGGCAGCCTTCGATGCCGGCGGCATCGACGATCCCGGGTTGCTGCGCAGGCACCGTGTCTACCTGTTCAGCGGTACCGCCGACCGCACCGTTCCCGGCGCGGTGATGGACGCGGTGCACGATTTCTACCGCCACTGGCTGCCGGAGCAGGCCATCGCCCGGGTGGCCGACATCGCGGCCGGCCATGGCTTCGTCACCGACGGCGTGGGGCAGGACTGTGCGGTGACGGCTTCGCCCTACCTGAACGACTGCGGCTACGACACCGCCGGCGCCCTGCTGGCACACCTGCACGGTGGCCCCTTGCGCGCGCCGGTGGAGGGCGCATCGACGGAGGTGTTCGACCAGCGGCCCCACGGCGCGGCGATGGCGGGCATGGCCGACGAGGGTTTCGTCTACGTGCCGCCAGCGTGCCGCGACGGGACCGGCTGCGCGCTGCACGTGGTCCTGCACGGCTGCCGCCAGCAGGCCGGTGCGGTGGGACGGCGTTTCGTCGACGGCGCCGGCTACCTGCGCTGGGCGGCGGGCAACGACATCGTGCTGCTGTTTCCCCAGGTGCGGGCAAGCCGTGCCTGGCCGGTCGGCGACAACCCGCGGGGTTGCTGGGACTGGTGGGGGTTCAGCGCCCGTCGCTACGCCGAGCGCGATGCGCCGCAGATGCGCGCCATCGTCTCCATGGTGCGCGCGCTCGGCGGGCCATGACCGTCGATGCGCGTCCGTTCGCCGTCCGTCGCCCATGCATGGCGGCTGGCGGGCAAAACCGGTAGAGTGGCCGCGCGAGAACGTGCGCCTGGCGGGCGCACGGTGCGGCAAACCCACCTGTGGAGAGACTTGATGAAGCGGACCTGGCGAATGACCGTGGCCATGCTACTGGCACTGGCCCTGGCGGCCTGTGGAGGCGACGACGGCGACAGCAGCAGCGGTTC
>CAYGJZ010000054.1:23841-28874 GCA_964350265.1 uncultured Gammaproteobacteria bacterium
TGGCACTGGCCCTGGCGGCCTGTGGAGGCGACGACGGCGACAGCAGCAGCGGTTCCGGGGGTTCCACGGCTTCGCCAACGGGGCCGGCGGTGAACCTGGCGTCGCTGGCCGGGAACTACGTCGGCAGCGCGCGCATCACCGTGTCTGCCCTTGGCCTTTCCGACACCCAGACCTCCACCGTCAACGCCACCGTGACCGCGGGTGGTCGCCTGACCATGACCTTCGGCGACGATGTCATCGCCACCGGCCAACTCGCCCAGGACGGTTCCTTCCGCATTACCGACACCCTGGCCAACGCCGGGCTCGACGAGTGCAGCGGTAACATCAACATTTCCGGTCGGGTCACGGCGAGCGCGATCAACGCCAACATCTCCGCCTCCGGGGCACGCTGCGAAGGCATTCCGGCCACCGCCAGCGGTTCCCTCAGCGCCAGCCGGCGCTAGCCGGCTCAGGTCGCGTCGCCGGCCGCCTCGGCGGCGGCATGATCACGCAGCAGTTCTTCCAGCGCGGGCAGCTGGTCGAAGTGGGCATAGTGCAGTTCGTAGCCGTGCACGGTGCGGGCAAAGGCGGTGATCAGCGGGAAGCCGTGGTCGTCGTGGTTGCGCGCATTGACGAAGGTCTGCATCAACAGCAGGGCCGTCTTCGCGGTGGACAGCGGTCGCAGCGAGAAATCCGCCGACGCGGAGAAGCGGGGAAAGACGATGACCCTGGCGGTGGCGCGCCGTCGTGCCCCGGCCGGGCCGAACAGACGGTGGGGGACCAGGCTGGAAAAGCCGCCCTCGATCACCTCGCCTTCGCCGAAACCCTCGCCGAAGGTGCTGCGCACCGCGCTCATGCCGCCGCGCTTGATGTTCAGCGGACGGGTGAACGACTCGATGCCGTGATCGCGGGGATCGATGCAGACCAGTTCGTCGGTGTGGTAGCCAAAGCCGCGGCTGGCCAGCCAGGCCGACAGCGTGGACTTGCCCGAACCGGACACGCCGGGCAGCAGGATGCCCATGCCCTGGCAGTCGAGGCAGGCGGCGTGCACCAGCAGCTCGCTGCGGTTGTTCTCGATCAGGTGGAAGATGATCTCGCCGACCAGGAAGGTACACAGGTCGCCGGCGCTGTCGCCGCGGAAGCAGGTGTCGTCACCGCGGCGGATCTCGTAGCGATGCTCGCTGCCCTGGTCGACCACGAAGCGGGTTTGCAGCTCGCCGCCTTCGCGGCGGGTGTCCAGCAGCATGGCGGCGAGCGGTGCTTCCAGCTCCTCCACCCGGCATTCCACCTCCACCGCGCATTCGCCGAGGGCAACGCGGGTTACCGTGGCTTCGCTCATCCGGACAGATCGAGTGCGCCCTGCTCGCGGAAGGAGGTCAACGCGCGCAGTACGTCGTCGTCCACGCGGGTGTCCGACTCGGGGAAACTCTCGGCGAGGATGTCGACGATCTCGGCGACGTCACGCTGTCCATCGCACAACTGCCAGACCAGGGCGGCGGTGTTGTTCATGTAGACGGTGGCGGTGGACTGCGGGTGGTAGAGCAGCAGCTCGCCGTCGATCTCTTCGACGCGGTAGCCGTCGACGGGCCTGGGCACGGATTGGCGGGATATCATGAAAGGTTTCTCGTCCGGGAAGGGTGGTGGCGTTGATCGCCCATGGCCGGTCAGCGAACCGGATCGAGGCTGCCGAAACGCGGCAACGCGGCGCATCCCCAGGCCGCGGCACTCCGCTACCGCCGCGGCGATTCTACCTGATTCAGCGAGGATTTTCGCCTCGCGCCCTAGGGCGCGAAGCCAAGCGCCGAAGTGGCGCGCCGGCCGAGCCAGGTGCCGACCCGGGCGACGTGGGCAAGCCGCGCCCGGGTGTTGCCGCGACCGTCGGCGGGCACGCCGTAGTAGCTGTGAAACCACCACGGCGGCGGCGACAGCAGGCGGCCCACGGCCTGGCGCCGAGACGACGCGGTGGAGAACACCGTGCCGACGGTGGGTACCAGTCGACCGGGATCGGGCAGCGGCTGGCCCGGCCAGGCGAACCGGGTCAGCGTCGACGGCAGCGGCACCACCTGGTCGAGCAGGGAGAGGAAGTTGGGAATGTAGGGATGGCGGCGGGCCAGTGCCGCCCAGTCGATCTCTTGGTCGAATCGCGCGCAGTAGCCCTGGATGTCCATCACCGAGACCAGCCGCACGTGGGCACCGGGTTCCAGCGCGTGGCGGCAGAGCTGGTTGAGCATGTCGCCATGTCCCAGGGTGCGGTATTCGCCGAAGGCGCTTTGCACCGTCTGCAGCGGATCGCGCAGGCGGTCGAAGGTGGTGCGGCCGGGACTGTCGCCGCTGTTGGCACGGGTATGGATCTCCACGCTGACGGTGAGTCCGTCGACCTCGCGCCGCGCATTGGGCAGGTGGTGGTGCCAGCGCATGTAGCGGCTCGGGTGGTCCGGGTCGAAGCGGTAGCCCATCGACTCGAGCACGGCGCGGGCGGCGCCGGCCTCGCTGCGCGGCACCAGGAAGTCGATGTCGCGCATGGGCCGCAGTCCGGGTTCGGGGTAGAGCAGTCCGGCCAGGCCAACGCCCTTGAGCGCGGCGCTGGCAATGCCCGCCGTGGCCAGTTGCGCGGAGATGCGGGCAAACTCGGCCACGCGGATCTCGGTGGCGTGGCGATGTCGCACCGCCAGCGCGCGCAGGGCGCGGTAGCCGGCCACCTGCTCGCCGATGCCGAGCGTGGACAGGTAGCGGTGCAGCATCGGCGCAACCCCCTCGGTTTCCGCGCGCGTGCACAGCGCAGCGCCGTTGTCGACCTCGGCGGCGGCGCGGGCAATGGCCGCCAGCCGGTCGTCGTCGGCGTTGATTGTCGCTGCCAGCGCCACCACGTCTTGTTGAGGTGCCATCTTTCCCCGATTGGTGTCCGGTTATAATTCCGTGTCCCGCGCCAGTGCGCGCGGGCACGACGACAACGACGCTCCGCCAGGAAATCCCGAACCGACCGATGGTGACGCAACCACGAACCCTGTGCCTTGCCGCTGTCGTGCAATGCGCTATTTTAGTACATCGCATGGCACATGCCGGCAGCACGGACGAGAACCTGCTGTCGCGGATGACGCGCACGGCGATGATGCTCGACACCCCCGAGCCGGAGCAGCTGTTCGGCAACGCGGCCGACCTGTCGGCGGCGCTGACGCTGCTGGCCGAGGTCGGTGGCGGGCGTCCCGATGCCGGCCAGCTCGAGGTGCTGCGCATGGCCAATGCCGCACTGCAGCTGCAGGCGGCGCTGCGCGGCAGCGACCTGATCCGGGACAAGCTCGGTCGACGGCTGTCGCGGCTGGATCCCGATGCCCACGACATCCCCTTCGCCGACGACGTATACTTTTCGCTCAACGACCTGTACACCGAGACCCTGAGCCAGCTTTCGCCCTCCATCGTGGTCAACGGCTCCAAGGGCTACCTGCAAAATGCCGTGCTGGTGGCCAAGGTGCGCAGCGCGTTGCTGGCCGCGGTGCGCAACGCCTGGCTGTGGCACCAGCTCGGCGGGCGTCGCTGGCACCTGCTGGTGTTTCGCGGCCGCTACGGCGCCTCGGCACGCGAGTTGCTGCGGGCGCAGAACTGATCCATCCCCAAGGAAACCAACCGATGAAAGCCATCCGAACATCCCTGTTGTCCGTCGCCGCGCTGGCCGCCATGGCCACGCTGTCGCCAGTGAATGCGCAGGAAGACCTGGACGACATCCTGGCGCGCTTCGACGAGTACGTCGAGGCGAGCAACTATCCCAAGGCACTGGAAGAACTGGAGTGGGCCAGGCGGGCCCTGGCCAAGGCCCACGCCGAGCGCATCTCGGCGCTGTTTCCGGCGCAACTCGGAGAGTTCGACGGCCAGGCGCCTGAACGCCAGGAAGTGCTCGGCATGACCACCCACACCCGCCGCTATACCCGTGCCGACGGTGGCAGCCTGGAAGTGGTGCTGACCGAGGGCGGGCAGGGCAATCCCGGGCTGGCCGCCCTTGGCCAGCTGTCCAAGCTGCTCGGCGCCCAGGTCAATGCCGAGCCGGTGCGCGTCGACGGCCTGACCGGGACGCTGCTGCCCGACGACGGCAACGGCAATGCCGCGTTCACCATCTCGCTGAATGCCGGTGCCACCCTGCGCATCAGCGGTCGCGACGCCGAAGCGGTCACCCAGGCGGCGCGGGAGTTCGGCGTCGCCACCCTGGACGCCTACCTGTCCGGCGCCAACCCGGCCGTGAAATCGCAGATCTAGTGTCTGTCCCGGGATCAGTCGGGCAGGCTGATGACCGGCGGGTCCGCCGGCCGGTAGACCACGCCGACCCGCCCGATCAGCTGCACCGGCGCCGCGTCGGTGCCGGCGCACAGACGCTCCAGGCAGGCCTGGCGGGCGGCACGGTCGTCGCCCGCCAGCTTGACCTTGACCAGTTCGTGGGCACGCAGGGCCTGGTCCAGTTCGGCCACCACGCCCCGGCTGACGCCGAGCGCGCCGACGCTGACCACCACTTTCAGGTGATGGGCGCGTCCACGCAGGAAATTCAGTTGCTTGCCGCGCAGTTCCTTCATTGTTTCGAGCCGCAAAAGCCGCCGATTATTCCAGTTTCCCCGGCCGGCGTACACCGCGTGGCGGCAGCTCGATGAGCCGCACCCGCCGCAGCGCCTCCAGCCAGCGCTGGCTTTCCCGCCAGGCCAAGGATCCCTACGTGCGCAAGGCGAAGGAGGGAAACTGGCGGTCGCGGGCGGCCTTCAAGCTGGCCGAGCTCGACCAGCGTGACCGGCTGTTCCGCCCCGGCCAGCGGGTGGTGGATCTCGGCGCCGCCCCCGGCGGCTGGAGCCAGTACCTGGCCGGACGGGTTCATCAGCCGGTGGTGGCGCTGGACCTGCTGGCGATGCCGCCGCTGCCGGGGGTTTGTTTCCTGCAGGGGGACTTTCTCGATCCCGGCGCCACCGAGCGCATCGTCGGGGCCCTGGACGGGGCCATGGCCGACGCGGTGGTCTCCGACATGGCACCCAACCTGAGCGGGGTGCGCGATCGCGACGAGGCGCGCATGCGCGAACTGGTGG
>CAYGJZ010000055.1:0-28773 GCA_964350265.1 uncultured Gammaproteobacteria bacterium
CCATCGACGACGTGGTCGACGTCATCCAGGAAAGCGCCGATCGCAACCTGATGGCCCGCGCCGGCCTCGACGAGGAAGACGACATCTTCCAACCGGTGGCGCAGAGCACGCGCAAGCGCGCGCTGTGGCTGGGCATCAACCTGGTCACCGCCTTCATCGCCTCCTTCGTCATCGGCCTGTTCGAGGACACCATCGAGAAAATGGTCGCCCTGGCGGTGCTGATGCCCATCGTCGCCAGCATGGGCGGCAATGCCGGCACGCAGACCCTGACCATGGTGGTGCGTGGCCTGGCCACGCGCACCATCAGCCGCGCCAACTCGGCGCTGATCCTGCGCAAGGAATTCCTGGTCGGTGGACTCAACGGCCTGATCTGGGGACTGACGGTGGCGGCGGTGGCGGCGCTGTGGTTCCAGAACATCGAGCTCGGCGTGCTCATCGCCCTGGCGATGATCGTCAACCTGATCGCGGCGGCGGCGGCCGGCGTGCTGATCCCCATGCTGCTGGAGAAAATGGGCATCGACCCGGCACTGGCCGGCGGGGTGGCGCTGACCACGGTCACCGACGTGGTCGGCTTCTTCGCCGTGCTGGGACTGGCGACGATCTTCCTGTTCTAGTCGTCGCGCTGTCGGCGTCGCCGACGCCCGGCGACCGCCCCGGCCAGCACCATCAGCACCAGTGCCAGCAGCAGCGGCCCGTCACCGAAGCGCAGGTAGGGGGTTTCGCCGTCGCGTGGCTGCAACGCGCCGGTGAGCACGTACTCGACGTTGCGCGGCGACACCGCCTGCACCACGCCACGGTGATCGATCAGCGTCGCAAGCCCGGTGTTGCTGGCGCGGAACATGGGTCGCGCGGTCTCGATGCTGCGCATCCGCGCCATCTGCAGCCGCTGCGCCGAGGCCAGCGAATCGCCGAACCAGGCGTCCTCGGTGATGTTGACCAGGAACTGGGCCTGGCGCGCCAGCGGGCGGATATCCGCCGGGAAGGCATCCTCGTAGCAGATGCTCACCGCCGCCGCGCGCCCGGCAATCGTCATCGGCGCCTGCTCGCCGCGCCACGGCGACAGCACCGACATCGGCACGTCGAAAAACGCCACCAGCGGTTCGAACAGGGTGGCCAGCGGGGTGTACTCGCCGAACGGGACCAGGTGCTGCTTGCGGTAGGTCTGCGCCGGCAGGCCGAAGTAGACGGCGCTGTTGTAGTAGTCGAAGCCGTCCGGCCGTGGACGCCGCTCGAGGAAACCGGACAGAAGTGGCGCCGACAGGGCCACCACCTCGTCGTAGAAGCGCGCCCCCATCTGGTCGATGAAGAACGGCAGCGGCGATTCCGGCCAGACGATGAGGTCGACCTCCTCGATGTCCCGGCTGAGGTCCAGGTAACGCTGGGCGACGCGGTTGGCCGCGGCCAGGTTCCACTTGGTGGCGAGCGGCACGTTGCCCTGCACCAGCGCCGCCCGTACCGGCGGACCGTCCTCCACGGTCCACGCCACGCGGCCGGCCAGGTGGCCGGCCAGGTAGGGCAGTGGCAGGAGCGCCAGCCAGGCCAGCCGCCGGCCACCCGCGCCGCTGGCGGCGCAGGCCAGCAGGCCGGCAAGGACCGCGGTGACGAGGCTGACGCCATGCACGCCGGACATCGTGGCCAGGTTCGCCAGCGGCGTGCCGACCTGGCTGTAGCCGGACTCGAGCCAGGAGAAGCCGGTCAGGAGATGGTTGCGCGCCACCTCCGCCGCCACCCAGCAGGCCGGGAACACCAGCAGCAGGGAGACCACCTCGGATGCACCGCCGACGAGGCGGGTGGCCAGTGCCGCCAGCACCGGAAAGCCGGCAAGGATGGCGATGAAGCCCGCCACGCAGACCAGCGCCAGCGCCAGCGGCATGTTGCCGAAGGTGGCCAGGCTGATGTAGACCCAGGACACGCCGACGCCGAACAGGCCGATGCCATAGGCGAAGGCGGCCTGCCAGCGCCGCTCGGGCCGGCCCTGCCAGGCCAGGAACAGCACCGCCAGGGCCGGCGGCGCGAGGAAGAACAGGTCGAAGGGCGAGAAGGCGAAGGGTGTCGCGGCGCCCGCCGCCAACGCCGCCAGGGCGGGATGGCGGCGCACCAGCGCGATCACTTCGCGGCCGACTCGTCGTGGGCGGCGTCCGCGGGCAGGCGGCGCACGCGGATCAGGTGGACGCGGCGACTGTCGGCATTGAGGATCTCGAACTCCAGCCCGGCGAAGCGGATCTTCTCGCCGCGTTGCGGCACCCGCTCGAACCGGGAAACCACCGCGCCGCCCAGGGTGTGGTACTCGTCCTCGTCCAGCGCGGTGCCCAGCAACTCGTTGAAGTCCTCGAGCTCGATCACCGCCTTGACCACGAACTCGTTCTCGCCGCGACGCATGACCATGCCCGCTTCCTCGTCGACGTCGTGCTCGTCCTCGATCTCGCCGACGATCTGCTCGAGCACATCCTCGATGGTCACCAGGCCGGCGGTGCCACCGTACTCGTCGACCACGATGGCCATGTGGTTGCGACTGGCACGGAACTCCACCAGCAGCACGTTCAGCCGCTTGCTCTCCGGCACCAGCACCGCGGGACGCAGCATGTCCCGCCAGGTAAAGGACTCGTCCGGGTCGTGGTAGTAGCGCAGCAGGTCCTTGGCCAGCAGCACGCCGACCACGCTGTCGCGATCGTCGTCGATGACCGGGAAGCGGGAATGCGCCGAGCCGATCACCAGCGGCAGGATCTCCTCCGGGCCCTGGTTCTTGTTCAGCACCACCATGCGTGCGCGCGGGATCATGATGTCGCGCACACGCAGTTCGGAAACCTGGACCACCCGCTCGATGGTATCCAGGGTGTCCTGCTCGAACATGCCCTGGCGCTGGGCGCGGTCGAGCACGCCGAACAGGTCTTCGCGGGTGAAGCCGCGGCCGGTGAGCTGCCGGTACAGGCGGCTCAAGCGATCAATGGAATTTTCGCCGTTGGCGGTCATCGGGAACTGGGCAGGCACGCGGAGTCAGTAGGGATTGTCGTAGCCGAGACCAGCGAGGATCTCCACTTCCATCGACTCCATTCGCTCGGCCTCGTCGTCTTCCTCGTGGTCGAAGCCACACAGGTGCAGGGCGCCGTGCACGATCATGTGTGCATAGTGCGCATCGCTGCGCTTGCCCTGTGCCTCGGCTTCGTCGTGCACCACCTGCGGACAGATGATGATGTCGCCGAGTATCCGGGTCGATGTCGCCGGCGGATCCTCGAAGACGAAGGACAACACGTTGGTGGCACCGTCGCGCTCGCGGTAGCGGCCGTTGATCTGACGCATCTCGTCGCCGTCGACGAAGCGCACCGCGACCTCGTCGCGATCCCCAGGGCAGCGCTGCAGCACCGCCTCGACGCAGGCGCGGACGAGGTTGCTGTCCGGCACGTCCACGGTGCCGGCATCGTTGTACACGTGAATTTCCAATTCAACACTTCCCGGGCCCGTGCCCGGTGATTCCAGTAGCCATCATTCGCCGGTTTCAAGCCGTGCTTGTTCGGCCTCGTAGGCATCGACGATGCGCTGCACCAGCCGGTGACGCACCACGTCGCGGGACTTGAAGCGCATCACGCTCAGGCCGTCCATGCCCTCGAGGATGTTGAGCGCGTGCACCAGTCCCGAGGAACTGCGCGACGGCAGGTCGATCTGCGAGGGATCGCCGGTGATCACCGCACGCGAACCGAAGCCGATGCGGGTGAGAAACATCTTCATCTGCTCGCGCGTGGTGTTCTGCGCCTCGTCGAGGATGATGAAGGCATCGTTCAGCGTGCGGCCACGCATGTAGGCCAGCGGGGCCAGTTCGATGACACCGCGCTCCACCAGCTTGCCGACCCGTTCGAAGCCGAGCATCTCGTAGAGGGCATCGTACAGCGGACGCACGTAGGGATCGACCTTCTGGCCGATGTCGCCAGGCAGAAAGCCGAGCCGTTCGCCGGCCTCCACCGCCGGGCGCACCAGGGTGATGCGATCGACCTCGCCCTGCGACAGCGACATCACCGCGCAGGCCACCGCGAGGTAGGTCTTGCCGGTGCCCGCCGGACCCACGCCGAAACTGACGTCGTGGGTCATGATGTTGTTGATGTACTCGCGCTGGTGCGGGTTCATCGCGCGAATGCTGGTCTTGCCGACCTTCAATACCACGTCCTTCTCCGCGGCCATCGGTGCCACGGCGTCCGGCGAGCGGGTCATAGCCAAGTGAACGTCCTCACGGGAAAGGTGGGTGGTCTGGCCGGTTTCATCGTACAGGTCCTTGATCACGCGTTCGGCGAACTCGACATCCTTGGACCGGCCATCGATGTAGAACAGGTTGCCGCGATGGGAAATGCGTACGCCAAGCCGTTCCTCGACAATCTTCAGGTTGGCGCCGAACTCGCCGCAAAGGCCGGCCAGGCGCTGGTTGTCTTCGGGAATCAGGTGAAACGACGTGGGAGCGGAGTGGGCCTTCAAGTCGGAAATCCGCGGCCTGTTCGGCCCGGCGTCCTGACCGGACGCATTGGTGTGAAGCGCAGGAAACGGGAGTATTCGAGAATAATCCGTGGTTGCAAAGCTTGTGAAACTCGATGAACCGGGTTCCAGTCTATTCAGATCAGATGACGATGGCAAGACATTCGGGTTAATTGGCCGCGACACGCGGCTCGGCGTCGACAACACGCTCCCCGCGCAGGGAATTGGGCAGCGCCTCGGTAATGCGCACGGGCACCAGCTGCCCCACCAGGTCGGCGTCGCCGTCGAAATTCACCACCCGGTTGTTCTCGGTGCGACCGCTGGCCTGTGCGGCATCCTTGCGCGAGGCGCCCTCGACCAGCACCGTTTCCACGCCGCCGACCATGGCGTCGGCGATGCGCGCCGCGCTGGCGTTGATGGTCGCCTGCAGGTGGGCCAGTCGCCGCTTCTTCTCCGTCATCGGCACGTCGTCTTCGAGGAAGGCGGCCGGGGTGCCGGGACGCTGGCTGTAGATGAAGCTGAAGGACTGGTCGAAGCCCACCCGCTCGATCAGCGCCATGGTGTCGAGAAAGTCGCGCTCGCTTTCGCCGGGGAAGCCGATGATGAAGTCCGACGACAGGCTGATGCCCGGGCGTGCCTGGCGGATGGCGTCGATCAGCTCGATGTACTCGGCCGCGGTGTAGTCGCGTTTCATCTGCGCGAGGATGCGGTCGGAACCGCTCTGCACCGGCAGGTGCAGGTGCGAGACCAGTGCCGGCACCTCGCGGTAGGCGTCGACCAGCGCCGGGGTGAAATCCCGCGGATGGGAGGTGGTGTAGCGGATGCGCGCGATCCCCTCGACGTGGGCGGCGTAGCGGATCACGGTGGCGAGGTCGGCCTCGCCGCCGTCGTGGGTGGCGCCGCGATAGGCATTGACGTTCTGGCCGAGCAGGTTGACCTCGCGCACGCCGCCGGCGGCCAGGTCGAAGACCTCGGCAATGACATCGTCGAAGGGCCGGCTGAACTCCTCGCCGCGGGTATAGGGCACGACGCAGAAACTGCAGTACTTGCTGCACCCTTCCATGATCGAGACGAAGGCCTTGACCCCGTCCACCCGTGGTGCGGGCAGGTTGTCGAACTTCTCGATCTCCGGAAAACTGACGTCCACCGAGGGCGTGCGCGAACCGTAGACGCCGTCGAGCATGGCCGGCAGGCGATGGTAGGTCTGCGGCCCGAACACCAGGTCCACGTACGGCGCGCGGCGGCGGATCGCCTCGCCCTCCTGGCTGGCCACGCAGCCGCCGACGCCGATCACCAGCGACGGGTTGGCGTCCTTCCACGGCTTCCAGCGGCCGAGGGCGGAGAACACCTTTTCCTGCGCCTTCTCGCGCACCGAACAGGTGTTCAACAGGAGCACGTCGGCGCTCTCGGGCTGGTCGGTACGCTCCATGCCGTGGCTCTTCGCCAGCAGATCGGCCATGCGCGAGGAATCGTACTCGTTCATCTGGCAGCCGAACGTCTTGATGTACACCTTGCCGGACATGGCGCGTCGTCGCAGGGGAAATGGGCGGGCTGGCGATTATGCCGAACTTGACGGGCGATCTCCATAGGCGGTATACGCCGGACTACGCGCGGACGCGGGACGACAGGCCCTGCCCCGGCCGCCGACCGGCGGCGCGACCGTTTCGCGTCCTGCCCACCGCGACGCCCG
The DNA here is from genome assembly GCA_964350265.1 of uncultured Gammaproteobacteria bacterium. GTDB lineage: Bacteria > Pseudomonadota > Gammaproteobacteria > Arenicellales > CAJQKF01 > BQJD01. Next base: position 6,146 of record CAYGJZ010000055.1, read on the forward strand.
CGAGCCATGGTTTTTTCCTCGACGATCTTCCTGTTCCTGTTCCTGCCCGCGGTCCTCGCCGGCTACTTCCTGGCCCCCGGCTGGCGCACCCGCAATGCCCTGCTGCTGGCCGCCAGCCTGTTCTTCTACGCCTGGGGCGAAGCCCACTACGTGGTGGTGCTGCTGGTCTCCGTTGTCGCCAATGCCCTGCTCGGCCGACGCATCGAGGGGGCCGAAGGCGCTCGCCGCCGCGCCTGGCTGTACCTCGCCGTGGGCATCAACCTGCTGCTGCTCGGCTATTTCAAGTACGCCGGCTTCGTCGCCACCAACATCACCGCGCTGATGACCGCCATGGGCCTGCCCGGCGGACCGTCCGCCGACGTCCACCTGCCCCTTGGCATCTCGTTCTTCAGCTTCCAGGCCATTTCCTACGTGGTCGACATCTACCGCCGCCAGGTGCCCGCGCAGCGGCGCGTGCTCGATGTCGGCCTCTACATCGCCCTGTTTCCGCAGCTCATCGCCGGGCCCATCGTGCGCTACGGCGACATCGCCGCCCAGTTGCACGAGCGCGTGGTCACGCTGGACGGCTTCGCCGGCGGTGTGCGGCGCTTCGTCACCGGCCTGGCCAAGAAGGTGCTGATCGCCAACGTGCTCGGCCAGGTCGCCGACGAGATCTTCGCCCATCCTGCCGGGCAACTCGACCCGGCACTGGCCTGGCTCGGCATCCTTTGCTACACGCTGCAGATCTACTTCGACTTCTCCGGCTACTCGGACATGGCCATCGGCCTCGGACGCATGTTCGGCTTCCGCTTCCCGGAAAACTTCGACCAGCCCTACCGCTCGCGCTCGGTGCGCGAGTTCTGGCGGCGCTGGCACATGTCCCTGTCGCGCTGGTTTCGCGACTACCTGTACATCCCCCTCGGCGGCAGCCGGCACGGCGCCCTGCGCACCCACGCCAACCTGCTGGCGGTCTTCCTGCTCTGCGGGCTGTGGCACGGCGCGGCCTGGAACTTCGTCGCCTGGGGCCTGTTCCACGGCGTGTTCCTGGTTGCCGAGCGTGGCCGGCTCGGACGGCTGCTCCACCGCCTGCCGCGCATCGCGCAACACCTGTACCTGGTGGTGGTGGTGATGGTCGGCTGGGTGTTCTTCCGCGCCGAGGACCTGCAAAGCGCCCTCGACTACCTGGCCGCCATGGCCGGGTTGTCGGCACGGGCCAACGACGGCTACGTGCTGCTCTACCTGGACATCGAGACCGTCGTCGCCCTCGTCGCCGGCAGCGTGCTGGCGGTGGCGCCGGGGCTGTCCCCGGACGCGGAACGGGTCGTGCACGCCGGACGCGGGCGCATCGTCGCCGCCGGTCGCGACGTGGCCGTGGTCGCGCTGCTGCTGCTGTCCCTGGTCTACGTCAGCGCGCAGTCCTACAACCCCTTCATCTACTTTCGCTTCTAGTGCTCAAGACTCGGCGCATCTCCAACCTGCTGCTGGTCACGGTGTTCGCCGTGCTGCTGGCGTTGCCGCTGGCGCAGATGACCCTGGACCTTTTCGACGACCCGGTCATCGACGAGAACCGCAGCCCGGCGCCGCGCCCCGGCATGCCGCGGGACAAGCGATCGCTGCGCGCCTTCCCCGCCGCCTTCAGTGCCTGGTTCGACGATCATCTCGGCATGCGCGGCACCCTGGTCACCGCCTACCGCTTCCTGACCCAGGACCTCATGCGCTCCGCCGACGCGGTGCTTCAAGGCGACGACGGCTGGCTGTACCTGCTGCGGGACACGGTCGGCTACGCCGATCGCCTGCCGTTGCCGGCCGACCTGTGCGGTCGCAACCCCTTCGATACGCGGCAACTGGCGCTGTGGGTCGAGGCACTGGAACACAACCGTCGCCAGGTCGAGGCTGCCGGATCGCGCTACGTGGTCATGGTCGTGCCCAACAAGCAGACGGTACACGACGGGTTCCTGCCCGGCCGGGTGCGCTGCGCGCGCGGACCCAGGCGCATGGAGCAACTGCGCCACGCCCTCGCCGCCCACGGCGACTTTCCCTGGATCGACCTCGACGGCCGCTTCCGCGCGCTGGCGGCCGACGGCGTGCAGCTGTGGCACCCCACCGATACCCACTGGGACGCCACCGGGGCCGCGGCGGGCTACCGCGCGCTGCTCGATTTCGCCGACGACGCCCTCGGCCGGTCGCTGCCCGACGCGGTGCAGGCAGGCCGGTACCGCATCGTCGCCAGGGAGGGCAGCGGCTGGGGCCTGTCGCGCATGCTGGGCCGGGTATCCCGGGATCGTGATCGCGCCACCGCCCTCGAGCCGGTGGCGCCGGCGGCGACGTCCCTCGGCAACCGGCTGCCGGAACATGCCCGCGGCCCGCACCGCCCGCCGGAGCGCTTTGCCCAGCCACAGCCGGCCCTGCCCACCGTGCTGGCCCTGCACGACTCCTTCTTCGGCCAGCGCTTCAAGCAACTGGCGGCGGAGAGCTTCTCCCGCACCGATTTCGTCTGGCACCGCGGCGAACCCGGCCTGGCACCCTTCCTGCCCCTGGTGCGCCAGCTTCGCCCGGACCTGGTGGTACACGAGATGGTGGAACGAAACCTGCTGCACCCCTATTTCGAGGAACGGCCGTAGGTCGACACGACGGGAAGGACGAACGCTCAGTCCCAGCGGTCGTCGCGCACCTGCACGGTGTGGTTCTCCACCCGCACGGGGAAGGTCTGCAAATCCTCGTAGGCCGGCGGGGTGAGCACCTTGCCGGTGCGCACGCTGAAACGCGCACCGTGCCTGGGACACTCGATCTCGTCACCGAACAGGCAGCCGCTGGCGATCTCCGCGCCGTCGTGGGTGCACACGTCCTCGATGGCGAAGAACTCGCCGTCGATGTTGAACACCGCGACCATCACGCCATCGACGTCCACCACCTTCACCTCGCCGGGGCCAATGGCGCCGGCGGCCTCGACATCGATCCAGTCGGTCATCAGAAGAAGCCCAGTTCCAGCTTCGCCGATTCGGTCATGCGCTCCGGGGTCCATGGCGGATCCCAGATCAACTCGACGTGGGTGTCCTTGACGCCGTCCACGGCATTGACCTCCGAGGCCACGGTGCCGGGGAAGGTCTGCGCCACCGGGCAGCCGGGCGCGGTCAGCGTCATCTCGATGCGCACGTTGGCTTCCGGGTCGATGTCGATGCTGTAGACCAGGCCGAGATCGTAGATGTTGACCGGGATTTCCGGATCGAAGATCTCCTTCAGCGCGGCCACGATCTGCTCATGCAAATCCTCGTGGCCGGACAGCTCGTTACTGCGGTGGTTGAAGGGAGTCACCGTCGACTCGTCTTGGATTGCGTCGGTCTCGTTCATGGGTTCGTATCCAGGCCAGTAATCCGGTCGACTCAGGCGAGCAGCCTGCGCACCTTGTCCACCGAAGCAAAGAATTGCTCGATCTCCTCGCGGGTATTGTAAACCGCGAAGGAGGCACGCACGGTGGCCGGCAGCGCGAAGCGCTGCATCACCGGCATGGCGCAGTGATGACCGGAGCGCACCGCGATGCCGTCGGCGTCGAGCATCATGCCGACATCGTTGGGATGCGCGCCGTCCACGGTAAAGGACAGCACGCCCGCCTTGATCGCCGCGCGCCCGACCACCTGGAACCAGTCGCGCTCGGCGGCCAGCGCGGTGGCATGACGCAGCAGGTCGGCTTCGTGGGCGGCAATGGCCTTGACGCCAAGCCCTTGCATGAAGCGAATGGCGGCAGCGAGGCCAACCGCGCCGGAGACGTTGGGCGTGCCGGCCTCGAACTTGTGCGGCAGCACGTTGTACTCGGTGTGTTCGAAACTCACCTCGCGGATCATCTCGCCACCACCCTGCCAGGGGGCCATGGCGTCGAGCAGCGACTCGCGCCCGTAGAGCACGCCGATGCCCGTGGGTCCGTACATCTTGTGCCCGGAGAAGGCATAGAAGTCGCAGTCCAGCGCCTGCACGTCCACCGGCAGGTGGGGTACCGCCTGGGCACCGTCCACCAGCACGGCGGCGCCGGCGGCACGCGCCTGGCGGGCCAGTCCCGCCACCGGGTTGACGGTGCCGAGGGCGTTGGAGACGTGGGTCAGCGCCACCATCTTCGGCGAACGCTCGAGCAGCGCGCCGAAGGCGGCCAGGTCGAGTTCGCCGCGATCGTTGATCGGCACCACCGCCAGCTCGGCACCGGTGCGACGGCACAGCATCTGCCAGGGCACGATGTTGGAGTGGTGCTCCATGGTGGTGACGACAATGACATCACCCGGTTGCACGAAGGTCTCGCCGAAACTGCTTGCCACCAGGTTGATGGACTCGGTGGTGCCGCGTGTGAAGACGATCTCCCGGGTCGAGGCGGCGTTGACGAAGGCGCGACACTGTTCTCGGGCACCCTCGTAGGCATCGGTGGCGCGCTCGCTCAGGGTATGCACGCCGCGATGCACGTTGGCATGGTCGCGTCGATAGTACTCGGCAACCGCCTCGATGACCGACTCCGGCTTCTGCGAGCTGGCGGCGTTGTCGAGGTAGACCAGCGGCCTGCCCTTGACCTCCTGGTGGAGGATGGGAAACTGGCCACGCACGGCGTCGGTGTCGATGCGTGGCACCTTGATCGAGGTGTTGTCGTCTTGCATGAACTGGGACATGTCGTTCCTTGTCGGGTGTCGTATGCGGTTCAGTCGGTCCGGCCGAGCTTGTGCCGGATGCGTTGGTCAATGTGTGCGCGCAGCGGCTCGATGGAGATCCCCGCCACCGCGGCATCGGCAAAGGCGATGGTCAACAGGGCGCGGGCATCCTCTTCGTCGATGCCCCTGGATCGCAGGTAGAACACCGAGTCTTCATCGAGCTGGCCGACGGTAGCGCCGTGCGCGCACTTGACGTCGTCGGCGTAGATCTCCAGTTGCGGCTTGGTGTCGATCTCGGCGTCGGCGGAAAGCAGCAGGTTGTGGTTGTTCTGTTCCGAGTCGGTCTGCTGGGCATCGGGGTGAACCACGATGCGCCCGTGGAACACGGCCCGGGCACGACCATCGAGCACCGACTTGTACAGTTCGCGACTGGTGCATCGCTCGACCACGTGCTCCACCGTGGTGTGGTTGTCGATATGCTGGCGACCGTTGCCCAGCGCCAGGCCGTTGAGCCGGCACTCGGCGCCGGCCTCGACCAGTGCCACGCGCAGGTCGTTGCGCACCAGCAGGCCATCCAGGGAAACGGTGTTGAGGGTGCAGCGGCTGTCAGCCTGCTGCCGCACGTAGAGGCCGCCGACATGACCGCCGCGCTCGCCCTCTTCCTGCAGCCGGGTGTACTCCACCTCGGCGCCCCTGGCGAGGAACATCTCGGTGACCGCATTGGTGAGGCTGCGGTCTTCACCGACCACCACGTATCGCTCGAGCAGGCGCAGGCGGGCACCGGCGCCGACCACGACGAGGTTGCGCGGCTGCACCAGCGGTGAACGTCCGTCGGCCCTGGAAACGAAGACGATCTCCAGCGGGATGTCGACCTCGACGCCGTCGGCCACCTGCAACCAGGCGCCGTCGACGGCGAAGGCATCGTTCAACGCCACCAGCCCGTGACCGGCGTCGGGCATTGCCGCGCCCAGCCAAGGCCGCAGCCGCTCACCGTCATCGGCGAGACAATGGCCAAGCGAGCCGAACTCGACGCCGTCGGGCAGCTGGTCGAGCCCGGACAGGGACGGCTCGACGCGGCCATCGACCAGCACCAGGCGAACGGCCTGCAGGCCATCGATGGCAGGGATCGATGCCGGTGCGCCGACCGCTTCGAAGCCAGCCGGCACGTAGTCGTGGCGGGTGACGGCACGCAGGTCGGTGTACTTCCAGTCTTCCAGGCGGGGCGTCGGCACGCCTTCGGCGCGAAAGCGTTCGCGCGCCTGCGCGCGGCGTTGCCGCATCCAGCCGGGATCGCGCCCGGCATGGTCGTTGGCGGCCGCCTCCAGGGTGGCCAGCGCGTCGTCTTGGGTCAGCTTCACCATCGTCTTCACCCGGCCGCCGCCGCCGGCTCCTTCTCGATCCAGCTGTAGCCATGGGCCTCGAGCTCATGGGCCAGCTCCTTGCCGCCGGAACGCACCACCCGGCCCTCGGCCAGGACATGCACGTAGTCGGGCACGATGTAGTCGAGCAGTCGCTGGTAGTGGGTCACCACGATCATCGAGCGTTCCTCGCTGCGCAGGGCGTTGACGCCTCCGGCAACGATCTTCAGCGCGTCGATGTCGAGGCCGGAATCGGTCTCGTCGAGGATCGCCAGGGTCGGTTCGAGCATGGCCATCTGCAGGATCTCGTTGCGTTTCTTCTCACCACCGGAAAATCCCTCGTTGACCGAGCGGTGCAGAAATTCGTCGCGCATCTCCACCAGCTTGAGTTTCTCGCGCACCAGCTTGAGAAAGCCCATCGCATCCAGTTCGCCGCGGCCGCTGTGCTTGCGCACCGCGTTGACCGCCGCCTTGAGCAGGTAGATGTTGCTCACGCCGGGAATCTCCACCGGGTACTGGAAGGCAAGGAAGACGCCTTCCCGTGCACGGATCTCCGGCTCCAGCTCCAGCAGGTCATTGCCCTTGTAGGTCACCGAGCCGGCGGTCACCTCGTAGCCCTCGCGCCCGGCCAGCACGTTGGCCAGCGTGCTCTTGCCCGAGCCGTTGGGGCCCATGATGGCGTGCACTTCGCCGGCGCCGATTTCAAGATCGATGCCCTTCAGGATGGGCTTGCCCGCCACCGTGGCGTGCAGGTTCTCGATGCTCAACATGTCAAACGTCTACCTGGTATGTCTGTAAGTAATTCAATCGTGATTCGTCAGTCCCGGGGCGAAGCGGCTCAGCCGACCGCGCCTTCCAGGCTGATGCCGAGCAGCTTCTGCGCCTCGACCGCGAACTCCATCGGCAGTTCCTTGAACACGTCCTTGCAAAAGCCGTTGACGATCATCGACACGGCGTCTTCCTCCGACAGCCCGCGCTGGCGGCAGTAGAACAGCTGGTCCTCGCCGATGCGCGAGGTGGTCGCCTCGTGCTCCACCCTGGCGGTGGGGTTCTTGATCTCGATGTAGGGGAAGGTGTGCGCGCCGCACTTGTCGCCCATCAGCAACGAATCGCACTGCGAGTGGTTGCGGGCATTGTCAGCGCCCTTCACCGCCTTCACCAGGCCGCGATAGGACTGCTGTCCACGACCGGCGGAAATGCCCTTGGAGACGATGGTGGAGCTGGTGTTCTTGCCGATATGAACCATCTTGGTACCGGTGTCGGCCTGCTGGCGATGGTTGGTCAGCGCCACCGAGTAGAACTCGCCCACCGAGTTGTCGCCGGTCAGCAGCACGCTGGGATACTTCCAGGTGATGGCCGATCCGGTTTCCACCTGGGTCCAGGAAATCTTCGCGTTCTCGCCGCGGCAGTCGCCGCGCTTGGTCACGAAGTTGTAGATGCCGCCGCGCCCGTTCTCGTCACCGGGATACCAGTTCTGTACCGTGGAATACTTGATCTGCGCGTCCTTCATCGCGACCAGCTCCACCACCGCGGCATGCAGTTGGTTCTCGTCGCGCATCGGTGCGGTGCAGCCTTCCAGGTAGCTGACGTAGGCGCCCTCGTCGGCGACGATCAAGGTGCGTTCGAACTGGCCGGTGTTCATCGCGTTGATGCGGAAGTAGGTGGACAGCTCCATCGGGCAACGAACGCCCTTGGGGATGTAGACGAAGGAACCGTCGCTGAACACCGCCGAGTTGAGCGCGGCATAGTAGTTGTCCGAGGTCGGCACCACCGAGCCGAGGTAGGCCTTGACCAGCTCGGGATGCTCGTGCACCGCCTCGGAAATCGGACAGAAGATGACCCCGGCATCGCTCAGCGTCTTCTTGAAGGTGGTGGCCACCGATACCGAGTCGAACACCGCGTCCACCGCCACCCCGGCGAGCATCTTCTGCTCCTCGATGGGAATGCCGAGCTTCTCATAGGTCTCCAGCAGCTTCGGGTCGACCTCGTCGAGACTCTGCGGCCCGTCCTCCGGTCGCTTCGGCGCCGAGTAGTAGCTGATCGCCTGGAAGTCGATTTTCGGGTAGTGCACGTGGGCCCAGTCCGGCTCGCGCATCTCGCGCCAGCGGGCGAAGGCAGCCAGCCGCCACTCGGTCATGAAGTCCGGCTCGCCCTTCTTCGCCGACAGGGCGCGAATCACGTCCTCGTCGAGGCCGGGGGGGAAGGTGTCCGACTCGATGTCGGTGTAGAAGCCTTCCTTGTACTCCCGCCGTACCAGGGATTCGAGTTCCGTCGCAGTCTTGGCCATGTTGTCTATCGTGGTAAGAAGAAATGGATCGGCGTGGTCAACCGCCGGCCGAAACCTTGGCGCCGAACAGCACCCGGGCGCTGGGCGTTTCCACCGCCGCCGGGACACCGTCGCAGGACCGGCCACGCTCGCGGTCGATCAGCACGCCAAGGGTGATGTCGTCGAGAAACAGGTAGATCTGCTCGCTCAGGTCGCTCCACAGTTCGTGGGTCAGGCAGCGCTCGCCGTCGCGGCAGTTCTCACGCCCGCCGCAACGGGTGATGTCGATCTTTTCGTCCACCGACAGGATGATGTCGGCGATGGAAATCTCGCCCGGCTGGCGTGCCAGGCGATAGCCGCCACCCGGGCCCCGGGTTCCCTTGACCAGCCCGCTCTTGCGCAGCCGTGCGAACAACTGCTCGAGATAGGACAGGGAGATTTCCTGGTTGGAGGCAATATCGTGCAGCGTCACTGGCCGGGCATCCTGGTGAATGGCCAGGTCAAGCATGGCGGTGACGGCGTATCGGCCCTTGGTGGTCAGTCTCATGTCGTGCATTCCATCTGGAGGATCGTACCTGCGAGTAACGTGGCGGCTGGCGATCTACCCGGCTTGCCGTTTTCGGCCGCGAACCCGGCCCGACCTGGGTCGAAAAGTGGGTGCTGCGGCGCAAAAAACCAACTGTTTACGTCAGAAACTATCCTAGCAATTTCACAGTAATTTAGTCAAGTTTGTCTCTGCCGCCGAATCCATGCTGCCAGGCGGTGGGGCGGGCGCCACGAACGGCTGGCAACGACCGTTGGTCCACCGCTGCGCGACACCTCGTCGGCGCGTGCCGCGCGATCGCACGACGGCTCGTGCACGAGGCGGTCGTGTCATTGCCGTTGCGCCCGAATCGATCACCGGTGCCGGCGGTGCCGTCGAACCGATGGAACCACCCGGGTGCGCATGCTTGCATGTAGTCTTCACAAGCTCCTTGAACGATCACGCGCAAGCCGTTACCCACACCTCGACGGACACGTTGTCGAGGTCGCGTGGAAGGAATTTCCCGACCCCGCGCAAGCGTGTCTGCGCAGAGCCGAAAGAACACGGTACCGAGAGGATCGAAAACGCCGTTGGCCAGCAAATAGACTGGTGAAACGATATACAACCCTATGGGGGTATGCTATTTTCCCGGCTCGTCCGTTACCTACAACACTTGATTCACGAGGGGTTTGAATACCTATGGCCGTCAGAAAGAAAGCGACCACGAAAAAGGTTGCTACCAGGAAGGCGCCGGCAATCGCCAGCAAGCAGACCAAGACCCAGGTCATCCAGTCGATTTCCGACTCCACCGGCATGACCAAGAAGGATGTCGCTGCCGTTCTTTCCGCGCTCGGCGACCTGGTCCAGGGACACATGCGCAAGCGCGGTTCCGGCGAGTTCCAGATTCCCGAGACCGGGGTCAAGATTCGCCGCGTGAAGAAGCCTGCACGCAAGGCACGCATGGGACGCAACCCGGCCACCGGGGAGGAGATCAAGATTGCCGCGAAACCGGCCAGCACCACGGTGCGCGTCACCGCGCTGAAGTCGCTGAAGGAGTCGGTGAAGAGCTAGGACATCACGCCGTCCGGTTCCTCGTGAGCGGTACCGGCGACCTGGCAGAAAAAGGCGCCTCCGGCGCCTTTTTCTGCTTCCGAACCCCGGTGCCCCCGCCTCGACGGCTGCGCGGCATCGGCGCGGCACGGGATTGTTGCGATGCACAAACCCCCTTGTTATAGTCGTTTTCCCGCACCCAACGTGGCTCTCCCGGAGGCATCGACATGGCCCGCACACGCACCGTGAAAACCCCCGCACGCCGCCGCGCAGCCAGCCGCGAGACGTCGGCGGCGAAGACCAGCACCAAGCCCGCCGCGAAAAAGGCGACACGCCGAAAAGCCGGCGCGAGCAAGGTCAGCCCGTCCCGCGCACGGCGCAGCACCCGTGTTCCGGCCACGGCGACTGGCGACCACGGTATGCCGGCCACCAGCGAGGTCTCCATGGCAGGCGCGGACCCCCTGCTGCACTGGCCATGGGCGGCCGCGCGGCACTACCGGGTCCATTGCATCGACCCGCTGATGCCGTGGCGGACCGAGGTCGACGTTGCCGATGCCATCGAAGCGGTGACCCGGCAACACGCCGAGAACCTGCACCTGGCGACCCGGCTTTCCCTGCACTGCGCCCACACCTTCCAGCAACTGTGGAGCGACATCGCCGCGCGCGGCATGGCCCGGTACCCGGCATGAGCCTTGCCCTGCAAGCGGTCAACACCATCTTGTACACCGACCGCTTCGACGAGTGCCGGAGCTTCTACCAGGCATTGCCGGGCTTCGCGGTGAACGTCTCCATGGACTGGTTCGTGGAGTTCCGTGCCGGCCCGGCCTTCGTCAGCATCGCCCAGGCCAGCCGCACGCGCATCGATGCCGGTGACGGCACCGGCCTGACCCTGACTTTTCGCGTCGACGACGCCGACGTCGCCCACCGGGCGCTGCGCGAGGCGGGCTTCACGCCCGATGAACCGGGCGACCACGCCTGGGGGGCGCGGACCTTCTACCTCTACGACCCGGACGGTCGTCGCATCGAGTTCTGGTCGTCGCTCGAGGCCTGATCGGCCAGCAACGCATCAAGGTCGAGGCTGCGGATCCGGTCCAGGGCGACGTCCCAGGCGCCCTGCTGGCACAGTCCGCTCATGCGCGCATCGTCGTAGCCGGCGATGGCGGCTTCCAGGCAGGCCCGGCGAACCGCCTCGGCCAACACGGTCTTTTCTCGTCTAGACATCGAGCATCAACTTGCGGGGTTTGCTCATCCCGGCGATCTTGCAGGCCTGCTGGCCGTAGCCGCGCGGGAACAAGCGGTACAGGTAGCGGCGCGTCGCCCGCTCCGGGCCCAGACGCTCCTTGAGAAAACGCAGCACCACCCGCGCCTCGGGCACCACCTGTCGCTCCTCGAAATGACTGCGCACGAAGGTCACCACCAGCTGGTGCTCGGCGGTCATCTCCAGTTCTTCCTCGGCGGCGAAGGCAGCAACCAGGTCCGGACGCCAGTCGCCCGGGTCGAGCAGGAAACCCTCCTCGTCGCGCTCGAGCTGGTCAAGCCCGGCGCGCAGCTGACACATCCGCATTCGGGGCATGGCATCGGCGGGGGTACATCATGGGCGCATCACACCGCAAACCCTTCTACAATACAAACAAATTTTATTGCGCGTTGATATCGAGGCAGTCGATAGATATGGATGCCGTCCAGGCTCGCACCTTCCTCGCCGTGGTTCGCCATGGCAGCTTCATTGCCGCCGCCCGCCAGCTGCACGTGACCCAGTCCACGGTGAGCGCGCGGATGCGTGCCCTGGAGGAGTCCCTCGGCGCCGAGCTGCTGGTCCGCAACCGCGCCGGCGCGCGGCTCACCGCGGCGGGCCGACGGCTGGTACGCCATGCCCGCAACCTGGTGCGAACGGTGGACCAGGCCCGCCAGGACGTCGGCGCCTCGCACCGCTTCGACGCCACCCTGCGCGTGGGCGGGCGCATCGCCCTGTGGGAAGACCTGCTGCCGCGCTGGGTGGCCTGCCTGCGCGCCGAGGCCCCGGGCCTGGCGCTGGTGGGCGAGATCGGCTTCGAGGATCCACTGACCACGCGGGTGCTCGAGGGCAGCCTGGACATCGCCGTGCTGTACACGCCCCGCTACCATCCCGCGCTGGCGGTGGAACCGTTGTTCGACGACACCCTGGTGCTGGTCAGCACCCGGGCAGAAGACGAAAGTCCCGAGCGCGACTATGTCTACGTCGACTGGGGCCCGGGTTTTCGCGAACGACACCGGGCCCATTGCGAGTCCCTGGAGCACCCGGCCATGCGCGTGAACATCGGCTGGCTGGGCCTGAAGATCCTCCAGCAGCGCGGCGGAAGCTGCTACCTGCCCCTGCGCATGGCGGCGCCGTGGCTCGAGGCCGGCCGACTGCACCGGGTGGACCACGCGCCGTGCTTCGCCCATCCCGCCTACGTGGTGCATGACCGCGAAGAGCAGGCGCCCCCGGTGGCGCAGGCGCTGGCCGCGCTGCGGCGCTGCGTGGTCGCGGCAGGCAGCGGCTGACGACCCTCGCGGCGACGCTGCCGGCGACGCTACAATCCAGCGCCTGGCACACCACGGGAGACCGACCTTCCATGCCCCTGACCTGGGATTTTCAGCATCGCAACGCCGTCGTCACCGGCGCCGGCGGCGGCATCGGCCTGGCCATCGCCGAGGCACTGGCCGCGGCAGGCGCCACCGTCACCGGCATCGATCGCAAGCCCCGTCCGGCACGGTGGCCGGGGGCGCACTATGCCAACGTCGACCTGGTCGATGCCGCGGCGGTAGCCGAAGCCGTGGCGCATGCCTGCCGCGACAGCGGGCGGCTCGACGCCCTGGTCAATGCCGCCGGCGTGCTGTGGTTCGATCGCGACCGCTCGGTGGTGGACATCGACCTCGACACCTGGGACGAGGTGATGACCATCAACCTGAAGTCCATGGTGCACACGGTGCGGGCCGCGGTGCCGCGGATGCGCGAGCACGGTGGCGCCATGGTGCACCTGTCCACCATCCAGTGCCTGCGCGGCGACCAGCGTCCGCAGGACGCCTACCAGGCATCCAAGGCCGGGGTCGTGGCCCTGTCGAAGTCCATCGCGGTGCAGTTCGCCGCCGACGGCATCCGCTCCAACACCCTGCTGCCCGGCCCGACCCGCTCGCCGATGCAGGCACGCTGGCAAGACGACCCGGATGCGCTGGCATCGCTGTCCGCCGCGATCCCCCTCGGGCGGGTGGGCGAACCGGCGGACCTGGCGGCCGCCTGCCTGTTCCTGCTGTCCGATGCCGCCGGCTGGATCACCGGCACGGAGCTGGTCGTCGACGGCGGCATCACCGCGCTGCCCTAGTCGCCCGCAGCACCCCGGCCTACAGGTCCTTGGCCAGCCGCAGGGCGTCGTAGATGGCGGCGTGGATGTTGCGACTGGCCACCGCGTCGCCGATCCGGAACAGCTGGTAGCGCCCGTCGGGGTTGCGCACCAGCGACTGGGCGCGACCGGCGAGCAGCGCCGGTTGGTCGATCTCGCCGCCGTTGCTGGCGCCGTCGCGCAGGGCGAAATAGACATCGGCGAGCGGCCAGGTGCCGTGTTCCACCACCACCTGGTCCACCGCCCGGGTGCTGGTGAACTCGCCGTAGTCCGAGCCGATGGTCACCGCCAGGTGGTCATCCTCCCTCGCGATGCCCGACAGCCGGCGGTTGATGGTGATGGTGACGTCGTGGCGCTGGAAGCAGCGGGCATAGGCCACGTGGTTGAGCCCGCCGACGTCGGGGGCGAAGAAGCGCTCCGGCGTCACCACCTCGAGCTCGGCACCGGCCTCGGCCAGCCACTCGGCCGCCTGCAGGCCGGGATGGCCGCCGTTGTCGTCGAACAGCAGCACCCGCCGCCCCGGCGCCGCGTCACCGGACAGGATGTCCCAGCTCGACACCGCCAGCTCACCGCCGGCGACCACCCTGGCAGGGTCCGGCAGGCCACCGCTGGCGACCAGCACCACCTCCGGTTCCTCGGCCAGCACCTCGTCGACGTCGGCCAGGACATGGCAGCGCAGTTCGGCCCCGGCGGCCAGGCAGCGGTCCACGCGCCAGTCCACGATGCCGAGCAGTTCGGCGCGACGACGGCTGCGTGCCGCCAGCCGTACCTGGCCGCCCGGCTCGGCGGCGGCCTCGAACACCACCACCGCGTGGCCACGCTCGGCGGCCACCCGCGCCGCTTCCAGCCCGGCCGGCCCGGCGCCCACCACCACCACGCGGCGTCGCCGGGTGGACGGCGTGATCACGTGGGGCATGGTCGCCTCGCGACCGCTGGCGGGGTTGTGGATGCACAGTGCCTCGCCACCCTCGTAGATGCGATCGAGGCAGTAGGTGGCGCCGACACAGGGCCGGATCTCGTGTTCCCGGCCTGCGGCCACCTTGCGTGCGATGTGCGGGTCGGCAATGTGCGCCCGGGTCATGCCGACCATGTCCAACAGGCCGCTGGCAACGGCATGGCGGGCGGTGGCGACGTCGGTGATGCGCGCTGCGTGGAACACCGGGAAGCGGGTGGCGGCGCGCACTTCGCCGGCGAAATCCAGGTGCGGCGAGGCGGCCATGCCCTGCACCGGGATCACCTTCGACAGCGCGGCATCGGTGTCGATGTGGCCACGGATGACGTTGAGGAAGTCGACCTGCCCGCTGGCCACCAGCCGCCGGGCAATGGCCATGCCCTCTTCCCGGGACAGGCCAAGAGACCACTGCTCGTCCACCACCATGCGCGCACCGACGATGAACGTGCCGCCCACCGCGGCGCGGATGGCGTCGAGCACCTGGAAGGTGAAGCGCAGGCGGTTGTCGAGGTCACCGCCGTGTTCGTCGTCGCGCCGGTTGGTGGCCGGCGACCAGAACTGGTCGAGCAGGTGGCCGTACATCTCCAGCTCGATGCCGTCCAGGCCCGCCTCGCGCATGCGCTGGGCGGCAGCGGCGTAGTCGGCGGCGATGCGCTCGAGATCGAAGGCTTCGGCCTCCTTGGGAAAGGCGCGGTGGGCCGGCTCGCGCACCATGGACGGCGCCACCACCGGCAGCCAGTCGCCGTTGTTCCAGGTCGAGCGACGGCCAAGGTGGGTGAGCTGGATCATCACCGCGGTGCCATGCTCGTGACAGGCATCGGCCAGCGCCCGCAGGTGGGGCACGATCTCGTCCTTGTAGGCCTTCAGGTTGCCGAACACCGGCGGCGAGTCGCGGGACACCACCGCCGAACCGGCGGTCATGGTCAGGGCCACGCCGCCGCGGGCGCGCTCGACGTGGTAGTCGCGGTAGCGCGCCCCGGGCATGCCGTCCTCGGCGTAGGCCGGCTCGTGGGCGGTGATCATCAGGCGGTTCTTCAGCACCAGGTGCCGAAGCGCGAACGGGGTCAGCAGGGGATCGACGCTCATGGCCGGATTCCACGCCCATGCCCACCGTCGCGTCAATACCCCGGCAAGACGCGGCCGCAGCATGCGCCGGATCAGCGCAGGGCGGCGACCACGGTCTCGTCGGCGAGCAGTTGCTCCAGGTACCGCGCCAACGCCAGCGGTACCTGCCCGCGCACGTGGGCAGAGGTGTCGACGCCGCTGCCCAGCTCCTCGCTGCCCCGCACCACCGCGTGGCCGCGGCGCACGCCGACGGCGTCGTAGACCGACAGTTCCAGGTCGTGGTCCAGCCGGGTGCGCACGAAGGTGTCGCTCTTGAACTCGACCAGGCGCAGCAGCAACAGGCGCCGGCCATCGGCCTCGGCGACGATCTCGGTGGTGGCCCGGCGCCCGTCGGCGGCAAGGGTGGTGACGAGGAAGCCGGCCTCTTCCAGCGACGTCGCCAGCACCTCGGCGACTTCCTCCGCCACCGGCCGGCCGGCCCGGGTGTTGACGTCGAAGGGTACACCGAAGCCGTTGCGCAGCAGGCCGAGAAAGCTGGGCGGCTTGTTCGCGCTGAGCACGTAGGATCGGCGATCGGTGACCGCCACGGCGAGGGTGCCGTCACCGGCCAGCGACAGCGCCGGGTCCGCGGTGGTGAGGGTGTGTTTCTGCCCGACCACGCAGCCGGTGAGCAGAAGGGAGGCGCCGAGCACGGCGGGAATCCAGCCTGGTTTCATGTGTCGTCCCTGGTGTCGTCCATGTAGTGCCGGCCGTCGGTCCACGGCCGGCGCGAGTGCGCAGTGTATGTCGATCGGGGCCGGCGCTCAACCTCGATGCGAACCGGCGACGCGGCCCGGGGTCAGGCCACGAACAGGAAGTCCTCGCCCTCGACCCGGCCCTGGGCGCGCAGGTGGGCGCGGATCTTCTCGCGGGCGCCGCGCGCCCGCACCACGCCGACCACCAGCGCCTCGCCGACCTCGTCGATCACCGCCGGCGACCACACCGGCAGGTTGCGCTTGCTGCGCCCGATCCGTCGCGGGTGGATGTCGATGAAGCCGCGCACGGTCATGCCGTTGTCGACCAGGATGTCGTGGTAGTGGCCGCCGGTGACCCCGGCACCCCACAGGATGACCGGGCGGCCGGGAAAGGCCCGTGCCAGGTAGTGGCCGCTGGCCTCGAGGAAACGGCCATGGGCATAGCGCGGGTCGCACCGGGTCAGTCGCGACCCGTGGTCGCGCCAGTGCAGCACGATGCCCCGTGGCTTGCCCATCTTCAGCCCCGCCTCGCGGGCACGCAGGAACAGGTCGTAGTCCTCCGGCCAGGCGGTGTCGCGGTAGCCGCCGAGCCGCTCGTAGGCGGCCCGGCGAAACACGGCGGTGGGATTGGGTATCGGGCACTCGATGAACATGGCGCGCGCGATGTCGTCCGGCTCGCACAGGCCGTTGAGCCATTCCTGGTAGTGGGTGAAGCCGCCGCCGACGCCGCCGGCGCGGACCAGTTGCACCTGGCCGCCGGCGATGTCGACCTCGGGGTGGTCGGCGAGGTAGGCAAGCTGGCGCTCGATGCGGTCCGGCAGGGCGACGTCATCGGCATCCATGCGCGCGATGAAGTCGCCGCGGGCCTGGTCGACACCCGCCTGCATGGCCGCCACCACCCCGCCGGCGGGACGCCGGAGGATGCGCAGCCGCGCGTGCTCGCGCAGCGACGCCGGCAAGGCGGCCAGGGCGCCGTCGGTGGAGCCGTCGTCCACCACCAGCAGTTCCAGCGCGCGGTGGCGTTGCTCGACGATGCTGCGGACCGCCCCGGCCAGGTGGGCACCGGCATCGCGCACCGGCATGACCACCGAGACCAGCGAACCGCTCATGGCCGCCGGCCCGGTGCAGCCTTTACCGGCTCCCGGCCGCTGCCTACAATGCCGCGCTTTGCCACCTCGCAGGACCTGCCATGCCCTCTTTCGTGGACGACACGCCGTTCCTGCGCAGCTGGCTGTTCGGCCCCGGTGCCGACGCCGATGCCCATCGCGCCATGATCGAGTCCGGCGCCGATGCCATCATCGTCGACCTGGAAGACTTCACCCCGCCGGCGCTGCGCGCCCGGGCACGCGCGGCGCTGCCGGACGTCCTCGGCCGCGCCCGCGCCGCCGGACAGTGCCCGGCGGTACGCATCAACCGGCTCGAGGACGGCGGCGACGTCGACCTCGAGGCGGCACTGGCCGCCGGCGCCGCCGTCATCTGCCTGCCGATGGCCGAGTCCGCGGCGCAGTTGCTGGCGCTGGATGCCGCCGTTGCCGCCGGCGAGGCGAGGCTCGGCCTGGTGGCGGGCAGCATCGGCCTGGTCCCGGTGTGCGAGACCGCCCTCGGCGTGGTCGAGGTACGCACCATCGCCACCGCCAGCCGGCGCATCGGCCATGCCCTGCTGGGCACCGAGGACCTGGCCGCCGACCTCGGCGCCGAGCGCTCCCGCGCCGGACGGGAACTGGCCCATGCCCGGGACCGCTTCCTGCTCGACGCCCGCGCTGCCGGCATCGAGCCCATTGACGCCCCGTTCACCTACGCCGATGCCGCCGGCGCCGCCGAAGAGGCCGCGGCTTCGCGGGCCCTGGGATACCGCTGCAAGGCGCTGGTACGACCGGATCATGCCAGCGCCGTGAACGCCGCCCTCACCCCCGGCGAGGCGCAGGTCGCATTGGCCCGTCAACAGGTGTCCGCCTTCGAGGCGGCGCGTGCACGCGGCGAGGACCGCGCGCTGGTGGAAGGACACTGGGTGGAGGTGCCGGCCTACCGCGCCGCGCAACGGCTGCTGGCCCTGGCCGAACGTATGCGCCGGCGCTAGCCCGCCGGCGGCGTCGTCCCCGGCTTGGTGCTCACGAAAGTTTCCTGGCATCGGTAGGCGGTCAACGGACCGTGTTGCTCGGTCGCGGTAAAGGCAATGGCACGGGACAGCGTCTCCCGCGCATAGGTCACCAGCAGCGGGCGCACGCTGCTTCTCCGGTTCGACTCCAGCAGCCGGGTATCGTTCCGGCACAGCGTGTCGACGATATTGCCGTGCGGCTGCGTGCCGAGCAATGCCGCCCGTTCCCCGGGCAGGAAACTCGTCCAGCCGGTGGATACCAGGCGCATGCGTGGCAGCACCCGCGCGGGGGCAAAGGGCAGCACCAGTTGCTTCATCGGCAGCGTCGACCCGGTGGCCAGGTAGCGGGGACCAGCCTCGAACGCGTCGAGCCGCGCCAGCACCGCGGCGGCGTCCGTGCGCACGCTGAGGTTGTGCTGGCGAACCGCGCCGAGCAAGCCGAGCACGATGGCGCCGGCCAGCAGCAGCACCGGAAGCCGGCGCCGTCCGCCGGTGTCGGTGTAGAGTCCGGCCAGCACGGTGCCCATGGCGGCAAGGGTGAGCAGCGGGTAGTAGACCCGGTAGGGCGGCAGCTTGAAGACGAAGAAGATGGCGAAGTACGCCACCGCGAACACCGACAGCGCCCAGAGCAGGACCCAGGGCGCCAGGCGACGCGGCCAGGCCAGCGCCGCCAGCACCGCCAGCAGCAGGCAGGGAATCATCTCCTCGAGCTCGTAGAAGACCACGTCGCGGAACTGGCGCAGTGCCGCAACGGGGCTGCGCCACTTCTCGCGGTAGGGCGCCAGCGCCTCGCGGCTGGCGCGAAGCTGTTCCGCGTCCACCGCGGCATCGGCACTTACCCAGTGCTCGAGCAGTGCCAGGCGGGTGGCGCCAAGACCGCTCGCGGCCACCGCCTGTGCCGCTGCGGCGCGTTGCCGGCGGTCGAGGTAGGCCGGGTGCAGGCCGTATTCCTGGATCCGGGCACGGTCGGCGTTCAGCGTCTTCAGCGCCGCGTAGCCGGGGGTGTCGTGGTAGACGGCGTGATCGTAGCGGCTGGCCGCGACCACCACCGCCAGCACGGCCGCCAGCGTGAGCAGCACCGGCGCCAGTCGGCCAGGACGACGCATGGGCAGCAGCGGCAGCGCCACCAGGCTGCCGGTGAGCAGCAGCAGTGCCGCCGCGTCCAGGCGCAGCAGGGCGGCGAGCACGGCGAGCACGGCGGCGAGGAGATAGCGGCCGGGACCCGCCCGGCGACGCAGCAGGGCGCTCAGCAGCAGCATCACCGCGGCCAGCGCGAGCAGGGCGGCGGTCATCGAGAACTGCGGGCGGTAGACGTAGACCAGCAGCCACGGCAGCACCAGCACGAACACGGTCAGCGGGGCGACGATGCCGCGCGACGCCTCGTAGAGCGTGGACCAGATCACCAGCGCCGCACACAGGGTCAATGCCAGGAAGACACCGTCGTACCAGGCGATGGTCGCGTCCAGGCGGTACAGCGCCGCCAGCAGTTCGCCCACCAGCACGTTGGCGAACAGCAGCAGGTGCGGGGCATTGCCGGCGCCGCCGGGCAGGAGACCCTCGACGATGGATCGCAGGGCGATGTCGTCGTTGGTCATGTAGGTGGGCGTGAGCACGACGACCCCCAGCCAGGCAAGCAGCAGGGTACTGGCGGCGGCCGTGGCCACCGCCGGCAGGGTCCCCATCGATTGACTCGGCGTCGACGCCGCTGCGGCTCGACCGCGCTGGCTCATGGCTGTCTCCATGCCGTTGCCCGTTGCACCAGGACGCGGCACGGGCAGGGCCGAAGGGTAGCCGAATTCCGCGCCCGCGCGAAACGCCTGTCGCCGTCCGTGCTAGGAGCGCGGCCGGTGGTTCTCCGGGTCGTAGAGGGCCTGGCAGCCCACCGCCTCGACCTTCAGCGGAAAGGTCTCGTGGAAGTATTCCAGCAGCAGTTCGCGCCCGGCCACCGCCGCCTCGACGGGCAGGTAGCCGAGAGCGATGTTGGCGCCCACCGAGGGCCCGTAGGCGATGCTGGTGGCATAGGAGCGCCGGCCCAGCGCATCCACCAGCACCTCGCCGCTGTCGGCGTCGAGGATCGGCCACTGGCCGACCGGGTAGCGCGCCACGCCGCTGGCGTCGACGTTGTCGGTCATGGTCATGGTGCACAGGTAGGCGGGTTGCCGCGCGCGCTCGCGCTGGGCCAGGTAGGCGGCCTTGCCGTGGAAGTCCGCCGGCTTGACCTTCGGCCGCGTCAGGCCGGCCTCGCACAGGTTGTACTCGGTCAGCAGGTCGGCATTTTGCAGGCGCAGGCTTTTCTCCAGCCGTCGGCTGTTGGCATAGGACTCGATGCCCACCGGGGTCACCCCGGCCTCGAACAGCATGTCCCACAGCGACAGGCCGTAGCTGAACGGCAGGTAGAGCTCGTAGCCCTGTTCGCCGACGTAGGAGATGCGGAAGGCCTGCACCGGGATGCCGCGCAGGCGCAGCTCGCGGGTGGTGGCGAAGGCGAAGTCCGCCGGATCCAGCAGCGACGGGCGATCGGCCAGCGCCTCGAGGGTGCTGCGCGCCTTCGGTCCCCACACGCCGAGGGTGGCGATGTCATCGGAGCGATCGTCGAAGCGGACCTTCAGCCCCCGCGCGTCGGCCATGCGGCGCATCCACACGTAGTCGCGGTGGCCGGTGTCGCCGCCGCAGACCACGCGGTAGCGGTCGGCAGCCAGGCGAATGATGGTCAGGTCCGCGCGGATGCCGCCGACGTCGTCGAGGAAGTGGGTGTAGATGCCCTTGCCCGGCGGGGTGTCGCCGCCGACCTTGGCCACGCTGGCGTACTCCAGCAACGCCTCGGCATCCGGCCCGGACAGGTCGAAGATGGCGAAGTGCGACAGGTTGATCATGCCCACGCCGTCGCTCATCGCCAGCTGCTCGGCGTTGGACACCGGCCAGAAGTGCCGTGCATCCCACTCGTTGGCGCGGTTCGGGACACGCTCGGCATAGCGCTCCAGGAGCGGCTCGTTGTGCGCGTAGCCATGCGCGCGCTCCCAGCCGGCGGCCTCCATGAAGTAGCCGCCGAGCTCGACCTCGCGTGGCCAGAACGGGCTGCGACGCAGGTTGCGGCCCTTGCTGTACGGCTCGCGCGGATGTACCGGCGGGTTGTAGATCTTGAAGGCGGTCTCGAAGCATCGGTCGTGGATGTAGTTCGGCGTCTTCTGGATCGGGTAGTAGCGGGCAATGTCGATGCCGAAGGTATCCAGCTCGCTGCGACCGTCGGTCATCAGGTCGGCCAGCACCTTGCCGGTGCCCGGGCCGTCCTTCACCCACACCGACACGCAGTACCACAGGCCACGCACGTCCGGCGACTCGCCGATGGACGGACCACCGTCGGCGGTGACCTGCAACAGGCCGTTGAAGGAGGCCTTCTCGTCGAAGCCGAGTTCGCCGAGGATCGGGGTCAGCTCGATGGCGCGCTCCAGCGCCTCCAGCACCTGCTCCAGCTCCAGGTCGCGCTGCGACGGCGACAGCCGTGCCTCGCCCTTCTCCAGCAGTTCGCGGGGATGCACCAGGCGCGGCGCGCTCTGCTCGTAGTAGCCCCACTCGATCTGCCCGCCCTCGGCGGTCTTCGGGTCGCCGGTGTCGCGCAGGTAGGCGGAGTTGCCCTGGTCGCGCAGCAGCGGCCAGCCGATGTCCTTGCCGGTGCCGGCGAATTCCTCGTAGGGGCCGAAGAAGGTCAGCGGGTGGTCCACCGGCATCACCGGCAGGTCCTCACCCGCCATCTCGGCGATCAGGCGTCCCCACAGGCCGGCACAGACCACCACGTGGCCGGTCTCGATGTAGCCGCGCGAGGTTTCCACGCCGACGATGCGGCCGTCGCGGATGTCCAGCGACAGCGCCGGGGTGTTGGCGAACACCTTCAGCTTGCCGGTGGCCTCGGCCATTTCCGTGAGCTTGCCGACCACGGTCTGCGAGCGCGGCACCACCAGCCCGGCGTCCGGGTCCCACAGCGCCCCCTGGATCATGTCCTCTTCCAGCAGCGGGAACTTCTCCTTCGCCTCCTTCGCGCTGATCAGGCGGGCGCGGGTACCGAAGGCCTTGCCCGAGCCGACCTTGCGCTTGAGTTCTTCCATGCGCTCGTCGTCGTCGTGGCGCGCCACCTCCAGCCCGCCGACCCGGCTGTAGTGGCCGAGCCGATCGTAGAAGTCGATGCTGTACAAGGTGGTGTAGCACGACATGTGGTCGTGGGAGGTGGCATAGCAGAAATCCGAGGCATGGGCGGTGGAGCCGATGTCGGTGGGCACCGCCGACTTATCGATGCCGACGATGTCCTCCCAGCCGCGCTCGATCAGGTGATGCGCCACCGAGGCGCCGACGATGCCGCCCTGGCCGATGATGACAACGTTTGCTCGCTGCGGAAATGCCGCCATGACGACGCCCCTCGTGATCTTCTGGAATGGTTCAAGGTCCGGGGCGTCGGGCCGCAGGCGGCCGCAACGCACGGGGTTCGGCGAAGATGCCAGAAGTGGGCGGGCGCGCTCAATACGCCGATGCGACACGCTCGGGCGTGAGCACGAAGCGCGGCAGGTCGGGCGGGGGGAAAGTGGTGGCTATGGGTGGATTCGAACCACCGACCCCATCATTATGAGTGATGTGCT
>CAYGJZ010000056.1:0-8343 GCA_964350265.1 uncultured Gammaproteobacteria bacterium
ACCTGAGGTGACTGTTGAGGGGCCGAAATGCCGCATGAACTGTCAAACCCGGGTGCGGCGCGGGCTGACGATTCAGCAGGACTGGCCGCCATATATCCCGACTGCCGGGACATCGCCTCGCGCTTCAGTTGGCGGGCGAAGCCGAAGGGGTTCGATTGGGCGGCGGGGGATGGGTCGGCCTGCGCGGGGTGGGCGAACGCCGCGAGCGGCGAGGCGTCGGGCTGCTCGGCTCAGGTGGTCGGCAAGCGTCGGGGGGGAGGGGTCGGATGAGGGCGGCGTGTGGCAGGGTCGGTGTGTCGCTGGCGGGCCGCTGGCCCGGGCCACGCCCGAGAATCTCGTGCCCCCAGCGAAGGCCGGCGCGCCCGAAAGCCTACTTCTTGCGGGTCCCGTACGCCTTGGCCTTGTACTTCTTGGTGTACGCCTTGCGCCCCGACGCGCTCGACCGGGCCTGCTGCACCTCGTCCCGGGCCTCCTCGAGCTCGACGAGCTGCTTGCGCAGCTTGGGGCTCGGGGTGCGCTCGGCCTTCTGCTTCAGGTCGTCGATGGCCACCTGGAGCGATCCGCGGGCGCCGTCGAAGTCGCCGCGGTCGGCGGCGCGGGCGGCGACCTCGAGGCGCTCGGCGGCCTCGACCTCGGCGACGCGCACGGTCACCTCGGCCCGCTCGCTCTGCTGCATGGCGGCGGCGTCGGGGGTGATCTCGACGGAGAGGGGCACGTCGACCCGGCGGGGCATGCTGTCGGCGGTGACGTCGCGGTAGCCGAGCGAGAGGGTGCCCAGGGCGACCTTCGGCGGGGTGAGGGCGGGCAGGGTGAGGCGCAGGACGATCTCGCGGGTCTGGCCGGCGCCGAGGCTGCCGATGGAGGCGTTGGTCCGGGCGCCGTCGCGGGCGGTGGGGTAGCCGAAGACCTTGGCCACGCCGGCGCCCGGGGTGGGGGCGAGCTCGAGCTGCATGCCCCGGGCGACGGTGGCGACGAGGCCCTTCATCTCGTCGTCGAGGATGCCGGCGATGGCGTCGCCGTCCTTGATGAAGTGGTACCGCCCGCCGCCCTGGTCGGCCAGCTTGGTCATGAGGTCTTCGTTGTAGTCGAGCCCGACGCCGAGGGTCGAGACGCTGATGCCTTTGCGGAAGCCTTCGGCGGCGCGGGCGCCGAGCACGTCGGGGCGCTTCTCGCCCTCGTTGGCGAGGCCGTCGCTGAGCAGGAGGACGTGGGTCAGGCGGTTGTCGTCCTTCTTGCCGGCGGCGAGGTCGTCGAGCGCCTGCATGAGCGCCGGGCCGAGGGCGGTGCTGCCGCCGCTCTCGATGCCGAGCAGGTGGTTGCGCAGGACCTCGCGGCCGTCGCCGACCGTGAGCCGGGTGGTGTGGCGCTTCACGCCGTCGCTGTAGCTGATGAGGGTGACGGTGTCGGCCGGCTGGAGGGTGTCGAGCAGCTTCAGGCTGGCGGTCTTGACGTCGCGGATCTTGTCGCCGCTCATGCTGCCCGAGCGGTCGATGACCAGCGCGAGGTCGAGCGGCGGGCGGGGGCCGATGACTTCGCCGAGGCCTTCGAGGCGCACGAGCAGGTTGAGCTCGCGCTGGCCGTCGGCGGTGATCCGGTCGAACTGGGGCAGGACGGTGACCCCGACGCTGCCGACGACGGGCGGCGGCGCCGGGGCGGCGATCCGGGCCGGCTTGGCGGGCTGGGCGGCGGGGCCGCCGGCGGCGGGGTCGTCGGCGGTGGGGTCGGGCTGGGCGATGCGGGCCGGGTCGGCGGGGGCCGGCTCGGCGGGGGCTTCGGTGGGCTGGCAGGCGGCGAGGGCGAGGGCGGCGGGCAGCAGGGTGAGCAGGCGGTTCATGGGGGCCTCCGTGTGGGTGCGACGGCGGGCTTGCACGGGGGCCGGAAAGAAACGATCTGTGGACCGACGATTTTTCTGAATATCGGCCCGGGGGCCGGAGGAGCGCGGCGTGAGCGGGACGAAGACCTACACCGGCGGCTGCCATTGCGGGGCGGTGCGCTTCGCGGTCGAGGTGGCCGATGACGCGCACGTCGCCCGGGCGTGCAACTGCTCGATCTGCTTCAAGCTGGGCTTCCTGCACGTCATCGTCGACCGGGACGCCTTCACGCTGGTGCAGGGGGCCGAGGCGCTGACGACCTACACCTTCAACACCGGGGTGGCTCAGCACACGTTCTGCGCGGTGTGCGGGGTCAAGCCGTTCTACGTGCCGCGGTCGCATCCGGAGGGCGTCAGCACCAACCTGCGCTGCTTCGACGGGGTCGAGGACGGGGTGATGGCGCGGTTCGAGGTCACCGACTTCGACGGCCGCAACTGGGAGAAGATGGTCGACACCATCCGCTGACGGTCAGTGCTGGGGGGTGCAGGCGTAGCCGGTGCCGTCGGGGCGGGCGTGGCAGACGCCGAGCGCGCCGCCCTCGCCGAGCCGGCACTGCTGGCCGGTCTTCTTGCACGCCGCGGCGTTGGGGGCGATGCCTTCGCCCTCGGCCGGCGGGGGCGGGCTGCATGCCATCGACGCAGCCATGGCCATCGATGCCATCGCGAGCAGGGCCGTGGCGACGAGGTGTCTCATGTCAGTCGCTCCGCGTGCCACGCGATGTGATCGCCGATCACGCTCTGCACGAAGTAGTAGCTGTGGTCGTAGTCGGCGTGGGTCCGCAGGGTGAGCGGCACCTTCGCCTCGGCGCAGGCGGCGGCGAACCACTCCGGGCGCAGGCCGTCGAAGAAGCCGTCGGCGAGGCCCTGGTCGAGCAGGATGTCGGCCGGCCAGCCCCGGTCGGCGACCAGCGCACAGGCGTCGTGCCCGGCCCAGGCGTCGGGGTCGTCGCCGAGGTAGGCCGCCAGCGCCTTGCGGCCCCACTCGACCCGGCTCGGCGCCACGATCGCCGCGACGCCCGAGACCGAGCGGAAGCGGTCGGGGTGGCGCATCGCGAGGGTCAGCGCGCCGTGGCCGCCCATGGAGTGGCCGGTCAGCCCCATGCGCGCGGGGTCGAAGCCGAACGCCTCGCACACCAGCCGGGGCAGCTCGTCGGCGCAGTAGGCCTCCATGGCGAAGTGCGGGGCCCACGGCTTCTCGGTGGCGTCGAGGTAGAACCCGGCGCCCTGTCCCATCTGCCAGTCCTCGTCGTCGGCGACGTCGTCGCCCCGGGGGCTGGTGTCGGGGAAGACGAGCGCCAGGCCGTGCTCGGCGGCGTAGCGCTGGGCGCCGGCCTTGGTGGTGGCGTTCTCCCAGGTGCAGGTCAGGCCCGAGAGGTAGAACAGCACCGGCGGCTTCTCGACCCCCCGCGGGCGCCAGACCGAGAAGGTCATCTCGGTGCCCGTGGCCCGCGAGGTGTGGCGGTAGACCCCGTGGGTGCCGCCGTGGCAGCCCTTCTCTTCGATGACGGTCAGGACGTCGTGGGGCGTGCCATCGGCCATCAGAACGTCACCACGGATCGGATCGACTTGCCCTCGTGCATGAGATCGAAGGCATGGTTGATGTCTTCCAGCGGCATGGTGTGGGTGATCATCGAGTCGATGTCGATCTTGCCCTGCATGTACCAGTCGACGATCTTGGGGACGTCGGTGCGGCCCCGGGCGCCGCCGAACGCGGTGCCCCGCCACGAGCGGCCGGTGACGAGCTGGAACGGGCGGGTGCTGATCTCTTCGCCGGCCCCGGCGACGCCGATGATGATCGACTCGCCCCAGCCCTTGTGGGCGCACTCGAGCGCCTGGCGCATGACCTCGACCTTGCCGATGCACTCGAAGCTGTAGTCGGCCCCGCCGCCGGTCAGCTCGACGAGGTGGGCGACGAGGTCGCCGTCGACCTCCTTCGGGTTGACGAAGTCGGTCATGCCGTACTGTTCGGCGAGCGCGCGCTTGCTGGGGTTGATGTCGACGCCCACGATCTGGTCGGCCCCCACCATGCGGGCCCCCTGCACGACGTTGAGCCCGATGCCGCCGAGCCCGAAGACGACCACCCGGCTGCCCGGCTCGACCTTGGCGGTGTTGATGACCGCGCCGATGCCGGTGGTGACGCCGCAGCCGATGTAGCAGACCTTGTCGAAGGGCGCGTCCTCGCGGATCTTCGCCAGCGCGATCTCCGGCACCACCGTGTGGTTGGCGAAGGTCGAGGTCCCCATGTAGTGAAAGACCCGGTCCTTGCCCAGCGAGAAGCGGCTGGTGCCGTCGGGCATCACGCCCTGGCCCTGGGTTTCGCGGATGGCCTGGCACAGGTTGGTCTTGCCGCTGGTGCAGTACTCGCACTGGCGGCACTCCGGGGTGTACAGCGGGATGACGTGGTCGCCTTTCTTCAGGCTGGTGACGTCCTTGCCGACGTCCACCACCACGCCCGCGCCCTCGTGGCCGAGAATGGCCGGGAACAGTCCCTCCGGGTCGGCGCCCGAGCGGGTGAATTCATCAGTGTGGCAGATGCCGGTGGACTTGATCTCCACCAGCACCTCGCCGGCGCCGGGGCCATCGAGTTCTACGGTTTCAACGGACAGTGGCTTGCCCGCCTCGAAGGCCACCGCGGCACGTGTTTGCATGGCGTTTCCCCTTGGATCGACAGTGGTAGAATGCGTACGTTTACAACGTGAACACTCAATAGTAAACGCTGGAACCCGACGATGAAAGCGCATCTCGCAGCCATGGCCATGCTGTTCGCCGCACCCGTCTTCGCCTTCGACTACCCGGTCAGCGTGACCACCGTGGAGTGCAATGGCGACACCGGCATGGTGTCGGTGGATGTCTCGCGCATCTACAAGGTGCAGACCATTGCCTGCGAGAACGGCGCCAGCCGCAAGCAGGTGATGATTCGCAACGACGCCGGCAGCTACGACGTGGCCACCATCGACATGGACGAGGCCGCCGCGCTGGAACAGGAGATCCGCACCTATGCCGCCGCCAGGCGCGAAGCGCTGAAGAACGGCGGTACCGTCATCATCGGCCATTGACCGCCCCGGCCGCGAAGCCCCGCGCGCGGACGCCCCGCCCGTCCCGGTGAACCCGTCCGCCGTCGACAGTTTGCTGGTTGCCATCTCCCCCGCCTGGCTGGCGGCCGGCCTCGCCGCCGTTGCCGTGGTGCTGCTGTTGGTGCTGTTGCTGCGTGGTCCGCGGCTGGCGCGGCTCGACCCGTTGCTGCGCGACGCGTATCGGGAGCTGCGCGAGGCGGCCAGCCGCGACGCCTTCGAACTGCGCGACGAGCAGGCCGTCAACCAGGATCGCGCCAACCAGGCGCTGGTGACCAGCGTCGCCGAGCTTGGCCGTGCCCAGCGCGACAGCCTGCACGCCCTGGAGCAGCGTCTCGCCCAGCAGGTGGATCGCGCCGAGCGCCAGCACGAGCAGCTGCGCGAGTCGGTGAACCGCCGGGTGGGCGAATTCCAGGCCGGCGTGGACGGCCAGCTCACGCGCATGCGCGAACTGGTGGAGGAGAAACTCGAAGGCACCCTGGAACGCCGCCTGGGCGAGTCCTTCCGCCTGGTCAGCGAGCGGCTGGAGTCGGTGCAGCAGGGGCTGGGCGAGATGCAGACCCTGGCCGCCGGTGTTGGTGACCTGAAGCGCGTGCTGAGCAACGTCAAGACCCGCGGCACCTTCGGCGAGGTGCAGCTTGGCGCCCTGCTCGCGGAGATCCTCACTGCCAGCCAGTACGCGCGCAACGTCAACACCCGCGCCGGCACCGACTACCGGGTGGAGTACGCGGTGCGCCTGCCTGGCGGCGACGGCGTCTGGCTGCCCATAGACGCCAAGTTTCCGCAGGAGGACTACCAGCGCCTGCTCGACGCCAGCGTCGCCGCCGACGCCGCCGCCGTCGAGCAGAGCCTGGCGGCGCTGGTCAAGGCGGTGAAGACGGCGGCCCGGGACATTGCCACCAAGTACCTCGATCCGCCGCGCACCACCGACTTCGCGCTGCTCTTCCTGCCCACTGAGGGACTGTATGCCGAGGTGCTCCGCCAGCCCGGCCTGCTCGAGACCCTGCAGCGCGAGGAGCGCGTGGTGGTGACCGGACCGTCCACCCTGGCGGCGGTCCTGAGCAGCCTGCGCATGGGTTTCCGCACCCTTGCCATCGAGCAGCGCAGCAGCGAGGTCTGGAACCTGCTGGCCGGGGTGAAGACCGAGTTCGAGCGCTTCGGCGAGCAGCTCGCCAGGGCCCGTCGACAGCTCGACCTGGCCGGCCGTGCCATCGACCAGACCGGCACCCGCACCCGGGCCATGGCGAGGCGGCTGCGCGAGGTCGAGCACTTCGACGACGGCGGCGCCGACCGCCCGTCGCCCGCGGCGTCCGCGGGCGACGGGCCGGACGATGCCGACGAGGCGGCCATGCACGAGCCCTGGCCGGACGACCAGGCAGCGAACGGATCACCGCCCGCCAGCGACCGCTGATGGCCGTCCTGTCACCGGTGTTCGGCCTGCGCCCTGCTATAGTCCGCATCCGGAGGTGGAGCGGCCGGGGTGGCCGGTCCACGACCCCCTCATCCCGTCGCGCGCAGGCCATGGGCCGCGTGCCGCTTGCCGGAGTCTTCGTGCGCCACGTTCACCGAGTTGGTCATGCCGCATCCCGCCGCGTTCTCGCCGCGCTGCTGGTGGTTCTCGTCGTCCTCGCATGCGTGTCACCCGCGGCGCAGGCACAGCTCTCGCTGCCGGGTCTTGGCGGCAGCAGCGGCGACAGCGCCTCCACCGAAGCCGCCGCGGAGGATCCGCTGAAGGCGGAGATCGACGAGGCGCAACAGGAGCTGGACAGGGTGCGCGGGGAGATCTCGCGTTTCAACGAAGAGGTTGACGGCATCGATGGCACCATCGAGCAGATCCGCGGCCAGCTCGCCGACAACGCCGACCTCGCCGGTGTTTCGTCCATCGTGCTCGACGACCTGTCGCGTTCGGAGCTGGACGCGCTCATCGCCGAGCAGCGCCAGCGGATCGGCGAGCACCGCGCACGGCTGGTCGAGCTGGATACCCGGCTCAACGACCTGATCCAGGCGCCGGCCCGCCTCACCGCGCAACGCGATGCGCTGGCCGGCGAGGGAAGCAGCACCCGCTCCACCGGCATCGTCGCCGCCACCTCGCACGCGGACAGCGGCAGCGAGGGGAGCCCCGCGGTGAGCGCCGAAGACCCGGCGGAGACCCTGCGCTACCTGCGTCACCAGGTGCGCGAGGCCCGTCTCGCCCTGACCCGGCTGCGCCTGGCCAACAACGAGAAGCTCAACGCGCTGACTACCGCCCAGCGCGAATACGAACGCCGCGAACTGGCGCAGCGCGAGGCCTTCGTCGACCAGGCCATCAACCAGCTCGCCCAGGTGCGCGACCGCGAGGCCGCCGAATCCCTGCGCGATGCCCGCGAGAGCCAGCGCCAGGCCGCCTTCGAGCCGCAGGTGGTGCGCGAGTTGACCCGCGAGATCGTCGCCCTGAAGGAGGAGCTGGCGGCGGTGTCGCATCGCAACGGTGCCGTTGCCGAGCAGTTGCAGCAGGTCAGCTCCCGCTTCGACCGGATTCGTGACGACTTCGTCACCGCCCGCGACCGCGTCGCCGTGGTCGGTTCGACCCCGGCCATCGGCCGCATGCTGCGGCGTCGCCTGGACGCGCTGCCCTCGGATACCGGCTACCAGCGCGCCTCGCGCACCCGGCGCGACGAGATCAGCGAGGTGATTGACCGCCAGATCGACATCGACGAGCAGTTGCGCGACTTCGGCGCCGTGGATCAGCAGGTGGAGGAGATCATCATCCGCGTCAGCGAGCCGGTGCCCAGCGAAGAGGTCGAGCCCCTGCGCCAGCGCATCGGCGCACTGCTGGTGGACAAGCGCAGCACGCTGTCGGAACTGTATGCCCAGTACGGTTCGGTGGCTGCCCGCTTGACCCAGCTCGACCAGGCCCAGCGCGACCTGGTGCGCCAGTCGGAGGCCTTCGTGCAGTTCATCGAGGGCAAGCTGATGACCATTCCCAGCCAGCAGCCGCTGCACGATGTCAGCGGCCAGGCCTGGCTGGCGGCGCTGGCCACGCTGTTCCAGGCCGGCACCTGGCTGACCCTGATCGACGATACCGTTGCGGTGCTGCTGGGCAACCTCGAGTGGCTGGTACTGGTGGTGCTGGTCGCCGGCGGGGTGTTCCTCTCGCAGCCCTTCGCCAGGCGCAGGATTCGCAGCATTGCGCCGCTGACGCGCAAGATCCGCACCGACAGCATGATGCTGACCTTCGCCACCCTCGGCTGCACCGTGCTGTTGGCGTCGTTCCTGCCGGTGCTGCTCGGCGGTATCGGACTGCTGCTCGACCGCGCCGCGGTCTCCGACCTGTCGCTGGCGCTGGGCGATGCCCTCATCCGGGTGGCCGTGGTGCTGGCGCTGTTCGGCTTCGTGCGCCAGATGGTGCGCACCGACGGCCTG
>CAYGJZ010000056.1:8443-28328 GCA_964350265.1 uncultured Gammaproteobacteria bacterium
GCGGTGGGCATGTACCTGATCTGGGACGAGCTGTTTCCCGCCCTGCGCGCGCTGGACGAGATCCAGTTGCCCTTCACCCACCTGGTTACCAGCGACGGCGTCGAGTCCCGCGTACCGGTCACCCTGACCGATCTCGGCGTGTCGCTGCTGGTCTTCGCCGCCACCTTCATCGGCGCGCGCAACCTGCCCGGGCTGCTCGAGTTCGTGGTGCTGCAGCGCCTGCCCATCGACGCCGGCGCGCGCTATGCCACCATCACCATCGCCCGCTACCTGATCGTCGCCGTCGGCGTCATCACCGGCTTCGGCATTATCGGCGCGGACTGGTCGAAGCTGCAGTGGCTGATCGCCGCCCTCGGCGTGGGTCTTGGTTTCGGCCTGCAGGAAATCGTCGCCAACTTCGTCAGCGGCATCATCCTGCTGTTCGAACGGCCGATCCGCGTCGGCGACGTGATCACCCTTGGCGACACCGACGGCGTGGTTACCCGTATCCGCATTCGCGCCACCACCATCCGCAACTGGGACCAGAAGGAACTGGTGGTGCCGAACAAGGAGTTCATCACCGGGCGGCTGTTGAACTGGACGCTGTCCGACCAGGTCAACCGCATGGTGATCAACGTCGGCGTGGCCTATGGTTCGGATGTCGACCGGGCGATGAAGATCATGCTCGAGGCCGCCACCCGTCACCCCAACGTGCTCGACGAGCCGCGACCGGTGGCGGTGTTCGAAGGCTTCGGCGACAGTGCCCTGAACCTGTCCCTGCGCTGCTACCAGTCGGGCCTGGAATGGCGCCTGGTGGCGCTGAGCGACATCAACGCCGAGATCAACCGGCGCTTCGCCGAGGCCGGCATCGAGATTCCCTTCCCGCAGCGCGACGTCAACCTGCGCGCCAGGGGGCCGTTTCCGGTCAACCTGGACGGGTTGCGCGACGCCGAAGACAAGCCGGGAGCGTAACCGCTCTCACCCGGTCCGGCGGCCCTCAGGACGCGCCGGACGCGGTCTCCAACTGCGCATAGGCCAGCACCAGCCACTTGTGACCGACATCCTCGAAGTTCACCTGCACGCGGGCATGTTCGCCTTGTCCCTCGATGTTGATCACCGTGCCGGCACCGAACTTGCGGTGTTCCACCCGGGCACCGAGCCGGATGCCGCCGGCCTCGCGGTCCACCTGGCGCGGGATGGCGGTGGCGGCGGCCACCCGCACCTGCTGGGTGAAGCCGGCCGGTATTTCCGACAGGAAGCGTGAAGGCCGCGAGTAGTTCTCGCGGCCGTGCAGCCGCCTGACCTCGGCCCAGGTCATGGTCAGGCGGGACATGGCGCGGGTCATGCCGACGTAGCACAGGCGTCGTTCCTCCTCCAGCCGGCCGGGCTCCTCGATGGAACGCTGGTGCGGGAACAGGCCTTCTTCCACGCCGCACAGGAAGACCTGCGGGAATTCCAGCCCCTTGGCCGAGTGCAGGCTCATCAGCTGCACGCAGTCCTGCCACTCGTCGCCCTGGGTCTCGCCGGCCTCCAGTGCCGCCTGGGAGAGGAAGGCGGTGAGGCGATCGGTGTTCTCCTCGGCCAGTTCCGGGTTGAAGGCACGGGTGGCGTTGACCAGCTCTTCCAGGTTCTCGATGCGGGTCTCCGCCTTCTCGCCCTTTTCCTTCTGGTAGTGGGCGACCAGGCCGCTGCGACGCAGCACGGTGTCGGTGAGCTCGGGCAGGTCGAGGTGGGCGGTGTCCTCGTCCATGCCGTCGACGAGATCGCAGAAGGCGGCGAGCGCGCTGCGTGCACGCGACGGCAGCGAGGTGCCGGTGCAAAGCGCCCGTGCCGATGCCCACAGGGACAGCGCCCCGTTGCGCGCATGTTCGCGCACCGCGTCGATGGTGCGGTTGCCGATGCCGCGGGTGGGCAGGTTGACCACCCGTTCGAAGGCCGGATCGGAGTCGCGGTTGTTGACCAGGCGCAGGTAGCCCAGCGCATCCTTGATCTCGGCGCGCTCGAAGAAGCGCAGGCCGCCGTAGACCCGGTAGGGGATGCCGCGGTCGATCAGTTGCTGTTCGAAGATGCGCGACTGGGCGTTGGAACGATAGAGGATGGCGCAGGAGGCGCGGGCATTGCCCTCGGCGATGACGTCCTCGATGCGGTCGATGACGAAGCGCGCCTCGTCGACGTCGTTGAAGGCGGCATAGAGCCGTATCGGCTCGCCCTCGGCGCCCTCGGTCCACAGCTTCTTGCCCAGCCGGCCCTCGTTGTTGGCGATCACCGCGTTGGCGGCGGCGAGAATGGTGCCGGTGGAACGGTAGTTCTGTTCCAGCCGCACCACGCGGGTGCCGGGGAAGTCCTGCTCGAAGCGCAGGATGTTCTCCACCCGGGCACCGCGCCAGCCGTAGATGGACTGGTCGTCGTCGCCTACCGCGACGATGTTGTTGCGCGGCTCGGCGAACAGCTTCAGCCAGCGGTACTGGATGGCATTGGTATCCTGGAACTCGTCCACCATGACGTGGCGGAACCGTTCATGGTAGTGGGCGCGCAGCGGTTCGTTGCGTTCGATGAGCTCGGTGGCGCGCAGCAGCAGTTCGGCGAAGTCCACCAGTCCTAGCCGCTGGCAGGCCTCCTCGTAGGCAGCGTAGATGGACAGCATCTGCTGCACCTGGTAGTCGTCGTTGTCGGCGACCTGGTGCACCCGCCGGCCTTCCTCCTTGTGGCCGTTGATGAACCACTGCACCTGGCGCGGTGGCCAGTAGCCCTCGTCGAGGTTCATGTCGCGCAGGATGCGCCGTACCAGCCGGTACTGGTCGTCGCTGTCGAGGACCTCGAAGGCGGCGGGCAGGCCGGCCTCGGCGTGGTGGGCGCGCAGCAGGCGATGGGAGATGCCGTGAAAGGTGCCCATCCACATGCCGCCAACCGGGAAGCCGAGCATCGACTCGATGCGCGAGCGCATCTCGCGGGCGGCCTTGTTGGTGAAGGTGACGGCGAGGATGGACAGTGGCGAAACCTTCAGCCCCTCCACCAGCCAGGCAATGCGGTAGGTGAGGACCCGGGTCTTGCCGCTGCCGGCGCCTGCCAGCACCAGCATCGGGCCCGGCTCGGCCCCCACCGCCTCGCGCTGGGCGTCGTTGAGGGCATCGAAAATATGCGAAACATCCATGCCCCGATTATAGCGGCGGGCAGCCGCCTGGGCCCGCGTCGCTCAGTCCAGGGAAGCCGGCGGCCCGGTGCGCACCATCACCAGGTGCTCCAGGCGCGGATCGTCGGGGTCCGCGCTGCGCTCGGCGACCCGCCACGCGTCCGCGTCCAGTGGCGGAAAGCGCACCGCGTCGGGGTGCTCGATGCGTTCGGGTACGCGGGTGATGTCGATGGTGTCGCAGTAGGGCAGGGCGGCGTCGTAGATCTCGGCACCGCCGATCACCCAGGCCGGATCGCCGGCGGCGCGCAGGGCCTCGACGATGTCGTGATGGCACTCGACGTCGTCGACCCCGCGGCGGCTGACGACGATGTTGCGTCGCCCGGGCAACGCCCGGCGCCCGATGGAATCCCAGGTCTTGCGGCCCATGACGATGGCCGCGCCCATGGTGACCCGCTTGAAGCGTTTCAGGTCCGCCGGGTAGTGCCACGGCAGGGTGCCGTGCAGACCGATGACGTTGTCCTCGCCGATGGCCACGATGGCGCCGCGCATGCCGACGCCTAGACCGCGACCTTGAAGTCGATGAAGGGGTGGGGATGGTAGTCGTCGAGGCGGAACTTCTCGAGCAGCGTGTCGGTGTCGGCATCGAGCAGGCCGCGGATGTCCTCGAGTTCGCGAATCGACGGGTCGATGGCGAGGCGCGGCAGCGCCCGTGGCTCGCGCTCGAGCTGGGTCTTCAGTCCCGGCACGTGATCGTACTCGGCCATGCTGCCATCGGCCTTGGCGGTGTAGACGTGGGCGTCGACCAGGGTGTGGGCGAGGATGCCCGGCCGCATGCCGGCCAGATGCGCCAGCAGGGACAGCAGGAAGGCATAGCCGGCGATGTTGTAGGGTACGCCGAGGGCGACGTCGCAACTGCGCTGGGTCAGGTGCAGGCAGACCATCGGTTCGCCATTGGCGTCGTTCTGCACGTTGACCACCCAGAACGCATGGCAGGGCGGCAGCGCACTTCGGTGGGCGTTGCCCGGTGCCCAGGCCGACACCACCATGCGCCGGCTCATCGGGTTGCCGCGCAGTTGCGACAGTACCCAGGCGACCTGGTCGTTGTGGGCGGCACGGCCATGCTCGTCGTGCACCGGGAAGTGTCGCCAGAAATTGCCGTAGGCACTGGGCACCCGCCCTTCGTCGTCGGCCCACGGGTCCCAGAACCTGCAGCCGTGTTTCTTCAGCAGGCCGATGTGGGTGTCGCCGGAGAGAAACCACAGGTTCTCGACGACGATGTTCTTCCACGAGATCTTCTTCGTCGTCAGCAGCGGGAAGCCTTCGCGAAGATCGATCTCGTAGTTGATGTTGAAGGTCGACAGGGTGTCGACGCCGGTGCGGTTTTCCTTGCGCGTACCGTGCGCAAGCACTTCGCGGACGGTGTTCAGGTACTGTTTCAAGGGCGCTTGGGACTGTGTGGTAACTCGGTGGGCGGTATCCGATTATGCCCTTGCCCACCGGGCCTGGCTAGGCGCCGCCGGGCGTCGTGTCGACCACGCTCCGGTCAGTCGAACAGCTTCTTCAGCTCGTTGCGGGCGCGCTCCTTGAGCTCCCCGGAGCGCTCGTTCAGCTCCGCGCGCACCGCCTCGGCGGCGGCCTCGCGCAGCCGTCCGCGCACTGCCTGGTTGATGGCGGCGGTGAGCTGGCGCAGCAACTGGCGGGTGATGTCCGAACGACTGCCGGACAGGTTGGTGAAGACCAGCTCGTCGAGGACCAGGTCCTGGGGCTGGTCCAGCTCGTCGAGGTCGATGTGGGCGCTGGCGTTGACGATCTCGATGCGCTCGATGACGTAGTTGCGCGAGGGCTCGTCCTCCCCGGCCTCGGCACCGCTCTCGCCGCCGCTGCCGCCGGCCTGGCCACCGCCCGCGTCCGCGCCGCCGGTTTCGGTCTGGGCACCGCCGGCGGATTCCTCGGCCGGCGCCACGTTGCCGCGCAGGACGTCGATGTTGGTGCGCTGGGCGCTGCCTTCCACGCGGATGGACGGGCCGCCGGCATGCACCAGGGTGACGTCTCCGTTGAGGCGGATGCTGGCGCGGATCTCGTCGAAGGCAATGGCCGGATGCTCGGAAAAGCCCGGCGGGTTGGCCATCGCCAGGTCGGTGATGGTGGCGCTGCCCCTGGCCAGCGAGATCTCCACCGAACCGACGGTGACCGGTACCCCGGCAATCCGTGACCCGGTTCGCTCGATGCGCGAATGCACCACCGAGTCGATGTTCATCACCAGGTAGGCGGCGACGGCCAGCAGCACCGCCAATGCGATGCCGAGAATGATCAGGATCTTGCGCACGGGCGTTCTCCGGGGCAGCGATGCGGTCGGACGCGGCGTTGGCCGCGGGTTGCTCAGCCCGCCGGGGCGAAGTAGCTTTCCACCAGGCGGCGGGCGAGGTAGGAGGATTTCACGTACCAGAATTCCTTGTTGATGCACAGCGCCGCATAGGCGATCTTGCGCGTGCCGTCCGTGGCATAGCCGACGAACCAGTCGTACTTGCCTTCCGGGTGAAAGCCGGTCAGCGAGCCGGTCTTGCCACCGACCTCGATGTCCTTGAAGTCGCGGGAAAAGCCGCGGAACGGGCGGCTGGCAGAGCCGCTGCGCACGGTTTCGCGCATCAGCTTGCGCATCTCCGCGGCGGTCTCCGGGCGGATGATGCGCTCGGCGCTGCCGGGGTCGGACTCGAACAGGATGATGCCGTACTCGTCGGTGATGGCGTCGATCAGCCGCGCCGGCGGCATCACGCCGTCGTTGATGATGGTGGCAGCGAGCATGGCACCGTGGACCGGGCTGATGTTGGTGCCACGGGTATAGCCCGACGCGGTTTCGGCGATGGACCAGTCCTCGCCGGGATCGAGCTCGATGGTGCTGGTCTCCACCGGCATGTCGGTGTCCACCGGGGTGTTGAAGCCGAAGCGCTCGGAATACTGCAGCAGCGCCTCGCCGCCGACGGTGTAGATGCCAAGACGGGCGAAGACCGTGTTCACCGAGCGGGAGAAGGAGTCTTCCAGCGTATCGTGGCGGGTCCACTTGTTGTTG
Organism: uncultured Gammaproteobacteria bacterium; assembly: GCA_964350265.1. Lineage (GTDB taxonomy): Bacteria > Pseudomonadota > Gammaproteobacteria > Arenicellales > CAJQKF01 > BQJD01. The sequence goes on from CAYGJZ010000056.1 coordinate 14,620, forward strand.
CGGTGATTGAAGACGTTCTTCTTGTACAGCGTGGTGGTCTTGCCGTTGTAGGGCAGCACGGTGCTGGCATCGGCCTTGCCGAGGTCGATGGCGGCGGCGGCGGTGACGGTCTTGAACACCGATGCCGCCGGGTAGCTGGCGCGCAGCGCCAGGCTGGGATGCGGGGCGCCGTCGCGCTGGATGTCGGCCATGGCGAGCACCGCGCCGGTCTCGGCGTCGATGGCCACCACCACGCCGTAGTCCGGCCGGTACTTTTCCAGTTCCTTCATCACCGCGGCCTGCAGGCCGGGATCAATGTTGTAGTGTACCCGGGTGGGTTTGCCCGGCAGTTGGTCCAGGGCCAGGGATTCGGGCAGGTCGCTGTCGCGAAGCTGGTCGGCCAGGCCGAGTTTCACGTCGTCCGCGTCGATGCCCCAGATCTGGTTGCGGGAATGCTCCACGGTGCCCATGGCGGCGGGCCAGAAGAAGCCGATGCCGCAGGCCAGCAGGGCATTGGTCAGGGCGAGGGCGAGACGACGGCTGCGCGCCTGGCGGGGGTAGCGGACGGCGGGTTTCTCGGCATGGTGCAGGTTGTGCGCCTTCGGCCGGATGACCGGATTGCGCTTCAACGTCGAGGACGGCAGGCGGATGGTGTCGGCGCGCGAGCGGCCGCGGAACAGCGGTCGCTTGCCGGCGGATGCGTGCCATGTCGGGTGCCTGCGGCGAAACATGCGTGGTCTTGCTGGTAAGGGTTGAAACCGTTTTCGTTCGTGACAACGCGCCGTGATCCCGGCACACCCCGCGCCGCCTGGGCGCGGTCCGCGCGCCGATCGGCGATGGCTGGCTATTATCCAACAGCGCTGCCACGCTGTAAATGTTGCCCACCTTTGCCGATCAACGGCTTAACGCACATTGATCGAGGGCAATGGCATCATTGCCCGCTCCTCGCCCGGCGTCGGCTCAGTCGGTCCTGCGCTCGAGCAGCCGGTCGCGGGCCTTGTTCACCAGCGAGGCGAAGTAGGCCGAGCCACCGCGGTCGGGATGCAGCTTCTGCATCAGGCGGCGATGCGCGGCCTGCACCTCGGCATCGCTGGCGCCATCTTCCAGGCCGAGGATGGACAGCGCTTCTTCCGCCGACATCGGGCCGCTGGCGGTTGCCGCGGCGGCGGGTTCCTCCTCGTCCTCGCGCCAGGCCTCGTGGTAGCGATCCAGGTAGGCTTCCAGCAGCGCCACCGACTGCGGATCGGCACCGCGACATTCCTCGCGCAGCGCCAGCAACTGGCCGAGTTCGAGGCTGGAGAGCATGGTGCCGGCGAACTGGCCGGCAAGCACCTCGCCGTCGATGTCGCCGCTGTCATGGTCCAGCGACATGGCCAGGTAGGCGGTACCCACGGCCGACTGGCGGCCGGCGGCCGGACCGCGGAAGGCCTTGAAGGCATTCCAGGCACGCAGCGCCATCATGCCGCGTTGCAGCCACGGCGCGGCGGCGCCGGCAATGGCGAAGATCCAGGGAATGCGCCCGGTCACCACCAGGATCAGCAGCACCGCGGCGACGCCGTAGATGACGATGTTGCGCAGCGCCTGGGCGCGCTGCTGCGGATTGGCCTTGCCGAGCCACGCGGCCAGGTACATCAACCCGACCACCGCCACCAGTACCAGCAGGATGCGAACCGCCATCAGGACTTCAGTTGCGAGGTCAGCAGCTTCAGCGATTCGCGACCGCGGCTGAAGTCGGCCAGGGCCTTGCGGCCACCGGTGGCAAACACCGCCACCCCGCACAGCAGGTCGCGCAGTTGCGCCGCGCTGGCGGCGTCGAAGCGGCACCAGGCGCCGCCGCTGAGGCGGGCAAGGTGGCGAAAGGTCTTTTCCGCCAGCGGATCGTGGCCGTCCTGGAAAAGGAAGGCAGGCACGCCGTGGATGCCCAGTTGCCCGGCCAGGGCGGCCAGCCGGTCTGGATCTTCCTCCATGCAGTCGCCGACGAAGACCAGCGCGCTGAGCGGGTTGGCGGCGTGCTCGTCGAGGGCGAGCTTCAGCACCCGGCCGATCTGCGTGTTGCCCGCCGAACAGCGGATCCGGGTCATCGCCGAGGTCAGTTCCGCGGCGGTGGTGGACCAGGGCAGGGCGCGGCATTCGCCGAGCCCGCGGTAGTAGGCCAGCTTGATGTTCAGCGTGCCGAGCCTGGAGGCGGCGAGGAACATCTCGGCCTGCAGGGCGGTGGCGCGGTCCCAGACCGGCTCGCGGCTGGCGGTGGCGTCCAGCGCGAACAGCAGCCGCCCCTTGCCGTCGCCGCGCGGGGTCATGGCCCGCGCCTTGGCCAGGAAGGCGTCGATCTCCTGGTTGGAGGAGCGCGCCGGGGCCGAGGAGCCCGCGCGGCGCAGCGACTTGTCCTTGCCGGCCATGTCAGCCGTCGTCCGCCAGCGCGCGGGAGACGATCTCGCCGCAGTCCCGGGACAGTCCGGCCCGGCTGTCAATGCGCAGCAGCGCTTCGCGCATGGACGCGCGCCACGGTTCGGCATGGCGGCGCCACGGGTTGAAGACGCTGACCAGCCGCGCCGCCAGTTGCGGGTTGCGCGGATCCAGTGCCAGCACCTGTTCGGCGGCAAAGGCGTGGCCGCTGCCGTCGCGGGCGTGGAAGTGCAACGGGTTGGCGTGGCAGAAGGCGCCCACCAGCGCGCGCACCTTGTTCGGGTTGCCGCCCTGGTAGGCCGGGTGGTCGAGCAGGGCGCGGATCCGTGCCAGGTCGCCCATGGCCGGCGAGGTGGCCTGCAGCCGCAGCCACTTGTCGACGATCAGCGACTGCCCGCGAAAGCGTTCGAAGAAGTCCGCGAGCAGCGTCTCGGCGACGTCGCCGCCGTGCCGGCTGACCACTGCCAGGGCGGCGAACCGGTCGGTCATGTTGTCGGCCCGCCGGTACTGTTCCTCGGCCAGCTGCGCGCCGATGGAAAGGTTGCCCGCGGTGATCAGCGACAACAGCCGGTTCTTCAGCGCCCGCCGGCCGTTCTGCACCGGTTCGAAGGCATAGGCCGGCTCCGGCACGAAGGCCTGGTAGCGATCCACCAGGGTGTCGACCAGCGGCCGCGCCAGCGTGGTGCGCAGGGCATCGAGGGCGGCGGCAATGGCCAGCGGATCGACCGGGTCGAGTTCGCCGGCGAGGATGGCCTGCTCGGGCAGGGTCAGTGCCAGGGCGTGGAAGGCGCCGTCATCGATGTCGCTGTCGACCAGCGCCGCGAAGGCCGCGAGGTAGGCGTCGTCGAAGCGCGGCTGCGCGCCGGCGCTGATTGCCTTCACCGCCGGCAGCAACTGGCCAAGGGCCAGTTGCTGGCCCGCGTTCCAGCGGTTGAAGGGGTCGTTGTCGGCGGTCATCAGCACCGTCAGCGCCTCGGCGTCGAGACCGGCATCGAGCCGTACCGGGGCCGAGAAGCCGCGCAGCAGCGAGGGCACGGGCGGTGCGTCGACCTCGTGCAGGACGAAGTCCTGCTCGGCATCGGTGAGCTCGAAGACGTGCTCGTGAACGGCATCGGTCTCGCCGTCCAGGCGGCTTGGCAGCGGCCTGCCCTGGTGGTCGAACAGGGCGCCGAGCACCGGCACCAGGAAGGGTTCCTTGTGCGCCTGGCCCGGCGTCGGCGGGCATTCCTGGCGCATGCGCAGGGTCAGCGTGCGGGCCCTGGCATCGTAGTCGCTGGCGACGTGGACCCGGGGTGTGCCGGCCTGTTCGTACCAGCGCCGGAACTGTGCAAGGGAACGGTTGGCGGCGTCTTCGTGGGCGCGCACGAAGTCGTCGGTGGTCACCGCCTCGCCGTCATGGCGGGCGAAGTACAGGTCGCAGCCGGCGCGGAAGGCATCGGCGCCGAGCAGGTGGTAGAGCATGCGGATGACTTCCGCGCCCTTGTTGTACACCGTCATGGTGTAGAAGTTGTTGATCTCCACGTAGGCGTCCGGGCGCACCGGGTGGGCCATCGGACCGTCGTCCTCGGGGAACTGGTGGGCGCGCAGCAGGTTGACGTCGGTGATGCGCTTGACCCCCCGCGAGCCCATGTCGGCGGAGAACTCCTGGTCGCGGAACACCGTGAAGCCTTCCTTCAGGCTGAGCTGGAACCAGTCGCGGCAGGTGACCCGGTTGCCCGACCAGTTGTGGAAGTACTCGTGGCCGATCACCCCCTCGATGCCGTCGAAGTCGTCGTCGGTGGCGGTCTCGCCGCGGGCCAGCACGTAGCGCGAGTTGAAGATGTTCAGTCCCTTGTTCTCCATCGCGCCCATGTTGAAGTCGTCCACCGCGACGATCATGTAGGTGCCAAGGTCGTACTCGCGGCCGTAGCTGGCCTCGTCCCAGGCCATGGCCTTCTTCAGCGAGGCCATGGCATGGTCGCACTGGTCCATGTTGTGGTGCTCGGCGTAGACACGCAGTGCCACCTCGCGGCCGGCGGCGGTGACGAAGGTGTCCGCAAGGCAGCCGAGGTCGCCGGCCACCAGCGCGAACAGGTAGCTCGGCTTCGGCCACGGATCGTGCCAGGTGACCTTTCGCAGGCCGTCCTTGCCGGTGGTCTCCTGCAGAAGGTCGCCGTTGCTGAGCATCACCGGGTTGGCTTCGGCGTCGGCGATGATGGTCACCGTGAACACCGACAGCACGTCCGGCCGGTCCGGGTACCAGGTGATGCGGCGAAAGCCCTCCGGCTCGCACTGCGTGCAGTAGTTGCCGCTGGACCGGTACAGGCCGGACAGGGCGGTGTTGGCCGAGGGGTCGATGACGCACTCGGTCTCCACCACGCAGCGCTCGCCGACCTCGTCGATGACCAGTTGCCCGGCGTCGACGCGGTAGTCGCCGTCGCCGAGCAGGCGGCCGTCGAGGCGTACCGCGCGGGTATCCAGTCCCTCGCCGTCCAGGCGCAGCGGCTCGGCGTGATCGCCGTTGCGACGCAGGGCCAGGCGGGCGTGGACACGGGTGGCGTTCGGCGCCAGCTCGAAGGTCAGCTTCACCTCGTCCACGCCGTAGTCGGGCGGGCGGTAGTCGGCCAGGCGGATGGTGGGCGGCGGGGCAGGGCGGGCGTCCGGCATGGGTCAGTGTACCTCGGCGCTCTCGGCGCAGGATGCGTGGGCGAGCCAGTGGTCGAGCAGGGTCTGGGTCCAGCGCTCGATGACCGGTTCGAAGACAGGGGCATCGCGAAGCTGGGCCGCCGCGCACTGCCCGCCGGCACGGGTCAGCAGGTGTCCGCCTTCGCGGAACCAGGCCAGCATGATGCCCGGGGTCACCTCGGGATGGAATTGCAATCCGATCAGGTGCCCGCGCCAGGCGAAGGCCTGGTTGGGATAGCGGCTGCCCGATGCCAGCCGCTGGCAGCCCGCCGGCAGCTCGAAGCCCTCGTTGTGCCACTGGAACACGTACATCGGCCGCTCGAGAAGGCCGGCGCCGTTGCCGTCCGGGCGGACCAGGGTATAGCCGCTTTCCAGCAGGCCCTCGGGATGACGACGGATCGGGGCGCCCAGGGCGTCGGCGAGGAGCTGGCCGCCCAGGCACAGGCCAAGGTAGGGCTTCTCCCGTGCCACCCAGCGGCCGATGAACTCGCGTTCGCGGTGCATGGCCGGGGTGTCGTCGTTGACGCTCTGTTCACCGCCGTACACCACCATGGCGTGGTAGTCGTCGAGCCGGTCGGGCAATGCCTCGCCCCGTGCCGGGTTGATCCAGGTCAGCGCGTGGCCACGCTGGCGCAGCATGCGCGAGACGCGGTCGTCGCGCTGGCTGGCGTGGTACAGGCACAGGATCCGGCGGTCCGTGGTCATACCAGTGCGATCAGCACGATGACGAAGACCACCACCAGCGCCAGCGGCACCAGGACCGCCGGCCAGTCCTTCGGCGCGTTCTCGCTTTGCTCGAGCATGCGCTTGACGCCGGGAAAGAACAGGAAGGCGACCAGGCCGCCGATCAGGAGCAGGACGATTTGTTGCCAGGTTTCCATGGGTTCCTCGCGCAGGTGCCGTGGTTCGTCGGCTGCCGCCGCCGAAGAGGCCGGTTCAGGGTTCCTCGGCGAGGTCGCAGATGACCCCGGAGGTCAGCGGCGGCAGCGCCGCCGGGTTGAGTTCGAAGATGGCATTGGGCGTGCCGGCCGCGGCGAAGACCCGGTCGTGTTCGAGCAGGTCCTCGTCGATGAAGGTGCGCATGGCCTGCTCGTGCCCGCAGGGCGGAATGCCGCCGATGGCGAAGCCGCTGACCCGGCGGGTGAACGCGGCGTCGGCCCGGGCCAGCGCCCCGGCACCCACCGCGGCCAGCTTGGCAAGGTCCACGCGGTTGCGCCCGGAGACCAGGGCAAGCACCGGCTCGTCGGTGTCCTCGACGCGGAAAATCAACGACTTGACGATTTGACCGACATCGCAGCCCAAGGTTCGCGCGGCATCGTCGGCAGTGCGCGTGGAATCGGGCATTTCCCGTACCACGAAGTCGTAGCCCCGCGACGCCAGGACCTGCTGCACGCGCTGCGCGCTGCGGCTCAAGGGCCCGCTCACGGACGGATTCCCGCGCCGTTGAAGGCGCCGTGGCGACCGGCTGTCAGGGAAGATGGCAAAAAGATGAACCCCGGTAGCAAAAGGTGTAGCATGGACTTCGCCGATCGCGTCCGCTGGCGGATGCCCCTGCAAGAAGGATGATCAGGCGGGCGGGTGAAAGCTCTATGGTAAAACAACTCTACCCTATGGAGGCAATATGACCGATTCATCTGCGACGGAGTTGGAAGAGAAAGTGGCCACCCTGCGCAAGGAGCACGAGCAACTGGAAGACCGGCTCGGCAGCATGGTCAACGACCCGCTGTCCGACGACCTGGAAATCCAGGCGTTGAAGAAACAGAAGCTGCACATCAAGGATTCCATTGCCAGTATCGAGGGGCAGCTGAGGGGATAACCCGCGGCCGGCCACGGCCGGCGGCAACCATCGAACAGGCCGGACCGGGGACACGCGACGGCGGGCGGTCGTGGCAGGCCATGCGACCGAATTCCTCGCCGGTGCCTGCGCCCACGCATCCGGGCAGGCCGGCTCGCGCCCTTCGCCTGTCGTTCACCGCGCCCGCGCCGGGTGCATCCATCCGGTCCCCTGGGGGGACCAGCCACTGGTTCGTGCCCGTCGTCGACGATGCCCCGCCCGCTGATTCGCCGTTTCCTGACCCTCCCCGCGCCTGATCGCCGCCTGTTCCTGCACGCCTCGTGGCTGCTGCTCAAGCAGCGCCTGTCGCTGGCATGGCATGGCCGCCGGGCAGTGGGCGCGATGGTTGCCGAGGCCATGGGCCCGCCGGCGGGCATCGCCGATGCCGCCCGCGCGCGTCGCCTGCTGGTGTCGTTCGAGCGTGCCGCCCGTCATCACCTTTTTCCCTGCAACTGCCTGCTGCGCAGCCTGGCCGGACGGCGCATGCTGGCCGCTCACGACATCGCCGCGCGACTGCGTATCGGGGTGGCCCCGGGCGGGGCGGTAGGCGGGGGGCAGGGGAGCGCATCGCTGCGCGCCCATGCCTGGCTGGAGGTCGGCGGCGAGGTCGTCAACGACGACCCCGCCGTCGCAGATCGCTTCGCGGCGCTGCCGGAGGCCGCGGCGCTGCCGACGCCGGATCGCTTCGGCAGCGCCTTGCGCGATCAGTAGCGGTAGTGCTCCGGCTTGAACGGGCCGTCGGCGTCGACGCCGATGTAGGAGGCCTGTTCGTCGCTCAGGCGGGTCAGCCTGGCACCGATCTTCTGCAGGTGCAGCCGTGCCACTTCCTCGTCCAGTTGCTTGGGCAGCGTGTAGACCTTGGGCTGGTAGTCGTCGTGGTTCTTCCACAGCTCGATCTGCGCCAGGGTCTGGTTGCTGAAGGAGTTGGACATGACGAAGCTCGGGTGGCCGGTGGCGCAGCCGAGGTTCACCAGGCGGCCTTCGGCGAGCAGGATGATGCGCTTGCCGTCGGGGAAGATGACGTGGTCCACCTGCGGCTTGATGTTCTCCCACTCCATGTTCTTCAACCCGGCAACGTCGATCTCGTTGTCGAAGTGGCCGATGTTGCAGACGATGGACTGGTCCTTCATCCGCGACATGTGCTCGGCGGTGATGACGTTGAAGTTGCCGGTGGCGGTGACGAAGATGTCGGCGCTGTCGCAGATCTCGTCCATGCGCACCACGCGGAAGCCCTCCATCGCCGCCTGCAGGGCGCAGATCGGGTCGATCTCGGTCACCCACACGGTGGCGCCGAGTCCGCGCAGGGACTGGGCGCAGCCCTTGCCAACGTCACCGTAGCCGAGCACCACCGCGATCTTGCCGGCGATCATCACGTCGGTGGCACGCTTGATGCCGTCCACCAGCGACTCGCGGCAGCCGTAGAGGTTGTCGAACTTGGACTTGGTCACCGAGTCGTTGACATTGATCGCCGGGAACGGCAGCTCGCCGCGCTGCTGCATCTGGTACAGGCGATGCACGCCGGTGGTGGTCTCCTCGGTGACGCCGCGGATGTTGGCGAGAATGCGGGAGTACCAGCCCGGCTGGGCGCTGATGCGCTTCTTGATCTGCGCGAACAGTACCGTCTCTTCCTCGCTGCCCGGGTTGTCGAGCAGGGACGGGTCGGACTCGGCGCGGGCGCCGAGGGTCACCAGCATGGTGGCGTCGCCGCCGTCGTCGAGGATCATGTTGGGGGTGCCGCCGTCGTGCCACTCCATGATGCGATGGCAGTATTCCCAGTACTGTTCCAGCGTCTCGCCCTTGAAGGCGAACACCGGCACGCCGGTCTCGGCGATGGCGGCGGCGGCATGGTCCTGGGTGGAGAAGATGTTGCACGACGCCCAGCGCACCTCGGCGCCCAGCGCGGTCAGCGTCTCGATCAGCACCGCCGTCTGGATGGTCATGTGCAGGCTGCCGGCGATGCGCGCGCCCTTCAGCGGTTGCTCGGCGGCATACTTGTCGCGGATGGCGACCAGGCCGGGCATCTCGGTTTCGGCGATGCGGATTTCCTTGCGGCCCCAGGCGGCCAGGGAGAGATCGGCGACCAGGTGGTCGGCCTGTTCATGCCTGGATTGTGCGCTCTGACTCATGTGTCATACCTTTGCTTGTGTTGAACAAGCGCCGTTTGGTTTCGGGCATGGTCTTCGAGCCTGGCGGGGCGAACCCGTTGCAACGCTTCTCGAAGCCACGTACCGCCCCGGTGGGCGGTGAACCCTTCTCGGAAAACCTACAGCCCGGCGTCTGCCTTCAGCGCCTCGGCCTTGTCGGTGTGCTCCCAGGTGAACTCCGCCTCGGTGCGGCCGAAGTGGCCGTAGGCGGCGGAATTCCGGTAGATGGGACGCAGCAGGTCCAGGTGTTCGATGATGGCCTTCGGGCGCAGGTCGAAGTGCTGGCGGATCAGCGCCTCGATGCGTGCCTCGTCGATCTTCGCGGTGCCGAAGGTGTTGACCATCAGCGACACCGGCTGGGCGACGCCGATGGCATAGGCCACCTGCAGTTCGCAGCGCTCGGCGAGGCCGGCGGCCACCACGTTCTTGGCCACGTAGCGCATCGCGTAGGCGGCCGAGCGGTCGACCTTGGACGGGTCCTTGCCGGAGAAGGCGCCGCCGCCGTGGTGGGCGGAACCGCCGTAGGTGTCGACGATGATCTTGCGCCCGGTCAGGCCGCAGTCGCCCACCGGGCCGCCGATGACGAAGCGACCGGTGGGGTTGACCAGGTAGCGGGTGTCCGGCGAGAGCATCTCGGCCGGGATCACCGGCTTGATGATCTCCTCGATCACCGCCTCGGTGAGCTGGTCATGGCCGATGTCCGGGTCGTGCTGGGTGGACAGCACCACGGTATCCACCGCGGCCGGGCGGCCGTCCACGTAGCGCACCGAGACCTGCGACTTGGCATCCGGGCGCAGCCATGCCAGGGCGCCGGACTTGCGCACCTCGGACTGGCGCTTGACCAGCCGGTGGGCATAGGTGATCGGGAAGGGCATCAGCACGTCGGTCTCGTCGCAGGCATAGCCGAACATCAGGCCCTGGTCGCCCGCGCCCTGGTCGAGGTCGATGCCGCTGCCCTCGTCAACGCCCTGGGCGATGTCGCCGGACTGCTTGTCGAGGGAGACGATGACCGCGCAACTGCCGTAGTCGAAGCCCATCTCCGAGGAGTTGTAGCCGATTTCCTTCACCGTGCGGCGCACGATCTCGGGGCAGTCGGCATAGCCCTCGGTGGTGATTTCCCCGGAGATGACCACCATGCCGGTATTGACCAGCGTCTCGCAGGCGACGCGCGAGCGTCGGTCCTGGCGGAGCAGGTCGTCGAGTACCGCGTCGGAAATCTGGTCGGCGACCTTGTCCGGATGGCCTTCGGACACGGACTCGGAAGTGAAAATGAAATCCCGCGACATGAGCCTCCCTCGGGTAGTGAAATCGAATCGGAAAATCAACCGACAATTATACCAGAAGCCGTTTCATTTCCCCTCGGCCGGCGACCACGCCCGCACGGGTCGTCCGCCGGCCGCGACGGCCGCGGTGACGACGCCGTCGAATGGTAGAATTCCCGGCCCGGCGCCGCGCGCGCCCCGTCCGCCAACGCGAAGATCCAACGCCGATGATCGACCCCCGCCTGTTCACCGTGGCCGTGCATGCCGGCACTCGCCCGGACCCGCGCACCGGCGCGGTGATGACGCCGATTTACCAAACCTCCACCTTCGCCCAGGACGCCCCCGGCGAGCACCGCGGCTGGGACTACTCGCGGGGCACCAATCCCTCCCGCGACGCCCTGCAGGAGGCGCTGGCGGCCATCGAGGGCGCCGCCTTCGCCATTGCCTTCGCCTCCGGCCTGGCCGCCGAGCAGGCCATCGTGCAGAACCTCGACCCCGGTGACCACGTGCTGGTCTGCAACGATGTCTACGGCGGCACCGGCCGCCTGTTCCGCACGGTGATGGCGCGCTTCGGCATCGAGTTCGAGTTCGCGGATCTCACCGACCCGGCCGCGGTGCGTGGGCGGATGCGTCCGAATACCCGCATGATCTGGATCGAGACACCGACCAACCCGACGCTCACCATCCTCGACATCGCCGCCCTGTCGCAGGTAGCCCACGAGCACGGCGCCGTCACCGTGGTCGACAACACCTTCGCCTCGCCGCTGTTCCAGTCGCCGCTGGCACTGGGGGCGGACATCGTGGTGCACAGCACCACCAAGTACATCGGCGGCCATTCCGACCTGGTCGGCGGCGCGGTGATGACCAACGACGAGGCCTGGGCGGAGAAGATCCGCTACCTGCAGTTCGCCGCCGGCGCCGTGGCCGGGCCCATCGAGTCCTTCCTCCTGCATCGCAGCATCAAGTCGCTGGCGGTGCGCATGGAGAAGCATGCCGCCAACGCCGCCGCGGTGGCCGACTACCTGGCCGGCCACGCCCGGGTGCGTCGCACCTTCTACCCCGGCCTGGCGGGTCATCCCGGCCATGCGCTGGCGGCTCGCCAGATGCGCGGCTTCTCGGGCATCGTCAGCTTCGAGCTCGACGGCGACTTCGCCGCGGTGACCCGCTTCACGCAGGCCCTGCAGGTGTTCGTGCTGGCCGAGAGCCTCGGCGGGGTGGAGTCGCTGGTCAATCACCCGCAGACCATGACCCATGCCTCGGTGCCCGGGCCGCTGCGCCGGGAACTGGGCATCGGGCCGTCGTTGCTGCGCCTGTCGGTGGGCATCGAGCATCACGTCGATCTCCTCGACGATCTCGGCCAGGCGCTGGAGGCGGCATGAGCCGGTTCGCGGGGTTGACGGTGGCGTTGTCGCCGGAGGTGCTGTTCCAGGAAGTGGAAGGCGAGGCGGTGCTGCTGGATCTCGCCAGCGGCCAGTACTTCGGCCTCAACCCGGTGGGCACCGAGTTCTGGCGCGCGGCGCAGGACACCCGCGGCGTCGAAGCCATCGTCGAGCGGCTGGCGGCAGGCTTTAAGGTCGGTCGCGAGGAACTGGAGGCCGATCTCGCCGAGTTCCTCGACGACCTCGTCGATGCCGGCCTGCTGCGCCTGGATCGCGACGGCGACGAGCCGGTCGACTAGACCGGCGGGCGGCGGTCACGATGGATCTGGTCAACCAGCTCATCCTGCTCGGCGCGGCGCTGCTGCTGGTGGCCATCCTCGCCAGCGTTCCCTCGCGGCGGGTCGGCCTGCCCATCCTGTTCGTGTTCCTCGCGCTGGGCATGCTGGCAGGGGAGGAGGGACCGGGGGAGATCGCCTTCAACGACTACCGCGCGGCCTACCTGGTGGGTTCGGTGGCGCTGGCCATCATTCTCTTCGACGGCGGCCTGTCCACCCGCGCCTCGGCCTTCCGGGTGGCGCTGAAGCCGGCGCTGACCCTGGCCACCGTTGGCGTGCTGGCCACCGCCGCCATCACCAGCGTGGTGGCCACCCAGGTGTTTGGCCTCGGCTGGCTGCAGGGCCTGCTGCTTGGCGCCATCGTCGGTTCCACCGATGCCGCGGCGGTGTTCGGCCTGCTCCACGACCAGGGCCTGAAGCTGAAGGAGCGGGTCAGCGCCACGCTGGAGATCGAGTCCGGGGCCAACGACCCGATGGCGGTGTTTCTCACCGTGGCGCTGGTGGAACTGGTCGGCAGCGGCGCCACCACGCTGGACGGTCGCATCGTGGTGGTGCTGGTGCAGCAGCTCGGCATCGGCCTGGCGATGGGCCTGGCCGGCGGTCTCGGCCTGGCCTGGCTGATCAACCGTGTGCCGTTGACCACCAGCCTGTACCCGCTGCTGGCGCTGGCCGGCGCGCTGGTCATCTTCGCCGCCACCTTGAACGTGGACGGCAGCGGCTTCCTTGCCGTCTACGTCGCCGGCCTGTTGCTCGGCAACCGCCCGTTGCAGTCCAACGTGGCCATCTCGCGCTTCCACGACGGCATCGCCTGGCTGGCGCAGATCGTGATGTTCCTGGTGCTCGGCCTGCTGGTGACGCCAAGTGCGCTGGTGGCCGTTGCACTGCCGGCCACGGTGGTGGCGATCACCCTGATCCTGGTGGCGCGGCCGCTGGCGGTGCTGCTGTGCCTGGCACCGTTCCGCTTCCCGCTGCGCGAGCAGTTGTTCATCGGCTGGGTGGGCCTGCGCGGCGCGGTGCCCATCATCCTTGCCCTGTTCCCGCTGCTTGCCGACCTGCCGAATGCGCCGCTGTACTTCAACGTGGCCTTCTTCGTGGTGATGATCTCGCTGATTGCCCAGGGCTGGACACTGTCGCCGCTGGCCCGCCGCCTGCAACTGGAGATTCCCTACGTGCCCGGCTGGAACCGCCGGCTGGAACTCGACCTGCCCGGGCAGACCGAGCTCGACCTGGTGACCTACGTGCAGGGCGAGGAAAGTGCCGCGGTGGGCCGGCGGGTGGAGGAGCTGGTGCTGCCGGAAGGCGCCAGCGTGGCCGGGCTGGTGCGCGACGGGGTCAACCTCAAGGCCCACCACGCCCAGGTCATCCGCGCCGGCGACCAGTTGCTGCTGCTGGTGCGTGGACAGGATGCCGAGTCGCTGGACCGGCTGCTCACCGGCGAGCGCATCCCCGAACACCTGCGCGATGCCAACTTCTACGGCGAGTTCGTCCTCGACGGCGATGCCCGGATCGACCAGGTGGCGGAGATCTACGGCATCGACCTGCCCGAGGGCAGCCACGCCATCAGTCTCGACGACGCCTTCCGCGCCGGCTTTCCCAACGGCCCGGTGGTGGGTGACCGCATGATGCTCGGCACCATGGAACTGGTGGTGCGAGAGGTACACCAGGACCGGGTCCGCCGCGTCGGCCTGAAGATCGAGGCCGGCTGA
>CAYGJZ010000057.1:0-28177 GCA_964350265.1 uncultured Gammaproteobacteria bacterium
GTGGCCGGGGACGCGGAAAGGGATCGGCCAGCCTGGCGCGCAGTTCCCGGCGCACGTCGATCCAGCGAAAGCGAATGGAGTTGCGCACGATCTCCTCGTCGAACTGCTTCAACTCGTCCACCACCGGGGCCCAGTGCACCAGTGCCCTGGGACTCTCGACGAAGGCGGTCTCGTCGTCGCCGACCTCGTCCCACCGACAGCCCGCGATGCGTTCGCGTACGGCGCCGCAGGTGGCCGGGAACGAATCCCCCGCCTCCTCCGGCTCACCGCTGTTGACGAACACCTGGGTCACCACGTCGGTCATCAAGGTACGCACCTCCTCCGACGACAACCCCCTGCGCAGCAACAGCCCGCCACTGAACACGGCGAGGTCGGACACCGACGCGGCGAAGGTCTGCCACTTGGCGACGTTGATGGACTCGAGCATGGCCGGATGCTCGAACAGTGCCGGGAACCGGGTACCCGCCCGGGTCTTGAGGTAGCCGAACAACGAGCTCTGTGCCACGTGGCTGGCACGCGACTCGACGAAGGCCACCAGCGACGCCGGGTCCTCCACGGACTGGCTGCCGCGGCCGCCAAGACCCAGGTACGGCGCCAGGGCACCAAGCGCCCGCAGCGCCGCGAACAGCCGCCTAGGCAGCATGTGCCGTCACCGAGGTGGCGACGCCGGCCGGACGCCGTCGCCTGCGCGGAGGAGACGGAGCGAGTACTTGACCGACAGGCCTTGAAATCTGCTTCATTTTATGTTGCCAATTGACAAAAGTAGTTATAGCATGCTTGTCGGCGATGAAAGACTGTTTCAGCGCTGGCCAATAACTATATAACTCTACTTTCGGGAGGTGTACATGAACACCACGCGTTCGAATAGAGAGGTGCATTGGGAGCGCACGCGGCGACTGATGATCACCACCTTGATTCTCTGGTTTGTCTTCTCCTTCCTCGTTCACTGGTTCGCCCACTCCCTCAACAGCATCACCTTCCTCCAGTTTCCCCTCGGCTTCTACATGGCCGCCCAGGGTTCGCTGATCGTCTTCGTGATACTGATCTTCTGGTTTTCCTGGCGACAACACCGGATCGACGTCGATTGTGGCGTCGCCGAAGACGAGTAACGGGAGGAACTACCCATGATGGATTCGATGAAGATGAAGGGGTCGTTCATCGACAACCTTCCGAAAATCTATGGCCTGTACACAGGCGGCTTCCTGGTCTTTATTGCCTTGATGGCGGTACTGGAGCAGATGGGTGTCACCGCGGACACCATCGGCATCCTGTTCGTCTGCTTCACGGTGTTCATCTATGCCGCCATCGGCTGGCTGTCACGCACCATGCAGGTCGACGCCTACTACGTCGCGGGTCGCCAGGTACCAGCCGTGTTCAACGGCATGGCCACCGCCGCCGACTGGATGTCCGGCGCTTCCTTCGTCGCCATGGCCGGCGGCATCTACTTCGGTGGCTACGGCTACCTTGCCTTCGTCGTCGGCTGGACCGGCGGCTACGTGCTGGTCGCCTCGCTGATGGCGCCGTACCTGCGCAAGTTCGGCTGTTATACCGTGCCGGACTTCATTGGCACGCGCTACGGCGGCGGCAGGCTGGTACGCTTCGTTGCCATTATCATCCTGGTGGTGGCGTCATTCACCTACGTGACCGCGCAGATCAATGCCACCGGCACCATCGCCGCCAGGGCCCTGCAGATACCCTTTGAAGTCGGTGTCTGGTTCGGCCTGCTCGGCATCCTGCTGTGCTCGATGCTCGGCGGCATGCGCGCGGTGACCTGGACACAGGTGGCCCAGTACATCGTGCTGATCATTGCCTACCTGGTTCCGGTCATCTGGATGTCCAACGCCCAGGGCTTCGGGCTGATCCCGCAGTTCTCCTACGGCGAGGCCGTCGCCCGGGTGGTGGAACTGGAGGCCATGCACCAGGTCGGCGTGCTCAAGCCGGTCGACGCCATTGCCGGCGTTTCCGCGCTGACCGTGACCCATGCCGACCCCGGCGCCGACTGGATGTCGAACTGGAAGTTCGCCACCCTGGTGCTGTGCATGATGGCCGGCACCGCGTCGCTGCCACACATCCTGATGCGCTACTTCACCACCCCGTCGGTGCGTTCCGCGCGCCAGTCGGTGGCCTGGTCGCTGTTCTTCATCTTCCTGCTCTACTTCACCGCGCCGGCCCTGGCCACGTTCACCAAGTTGCAGGTCCTCGACCCCAACCTGGCGACAGGCATCATCGGCAAGTCCATCGCCGATGTCAGCGCCCTGGAGTGGATACAGAAGTGGCAGAACGTGGGCTTCCTGGCCATTGCCGACAGCAACGGCGACGGCATTTTGCAGATCAACGAGTTCTTCATGCGCGGCGACATCGTCGTGCTGGCGACACCGGAAATCGCGGGTCTGCCCTATGTCATCTCCGGCCTGGTCGCGGCGGGCGGCATGGCCGCCGCCATGTCCACCGCAGACGGCCTGCTGCTGGCCATCGCCAATGCCCTGTCCCACGACCTGTTCTACAAGATCATCAACCCGAAGGCAGATACCAAGACACGACTGATCGTGGCCCGCGTGCTGCTGCTTGTCATCGGTGCGGCCGGCGCGTTCGTCGCCAGCCTGCGCCTGACCGGCATACTCGGCGCGGTGGCCTGGGCATTCGACTTCGCCTGCTCGGGGTTGTTCTTCCCCATCGTGCTCGGCATCTGGTGGAAGCGCGCCAACGTCGCCGGCGCCCTTGCCGGCATGATCTGCGGCTTCGGTGCGGGCACCTGGTACCTGTACATGATCTACTTCGCGGGCATGGAGCCGTGGATCGGCATCGACCACCTGCGCTTCGGCATGATCGGCATGCCGGTCTCGCTGGTGGCCATGGTGGTGGTCACCCTGATGACCAAGGCACCGGACGCCGAGACCCAGGCCATGGTGGACGAGGTGCGCATACCCAGGGGACAAACCATCCTGGGATCCGCGCACTAGCGTAGATCCGCTACACTGTCGCCGGGGCAGGGTCTTCCCTGCCCCGGCTTTTTCTTGCCCCGATCACAGCAACGACAATCACGACTGGACATGCTGGACGCTTTCCCCTTGTGGGTCATCATCCTCGACTATGCCCTTGGCACCATCATGTGGACGCTGATCGGTCGCTTCGGCATGGGCATCTTCCTGCGCGAGGACAGCAACTTCTTCTTCATGCGCTTCTTCGTGCGCGTCACCGATCCCCTGCTGCGGCTGTTCTCACCGATCACGCCGGAGTTCCTCATCCGTCCGCTGGTGCCGCTGTACGTGGCCTGGTTCTTCTACATGATCCGCTTCTACCTGGTGCCCTGGCTGCTCGGCTACTCGGTGATGGGCATGCTCTCCTTCCCGCTGGAAACCGAGTTCGCCCACGGCGTGGCGCGCATGGTCGGCGCCATCATCGACTGGTTGTAGACAAGCGATCCGACGAATGCCAACGACATGAGTGCGATTAGCTCACGTCGTCAGCGTTGTTGACGACCCTCAACCGCATCCATTGCTCAATATCGGTAAATCCACGGTTTCCGTCCGCTACGGCAACGATTAGATCCTCCACGGCCTGGTTGATCTCCTCGCCGGGCAGCGGTTCCAGCGTGTACCCGCTTCGGGTGAGCAACAAGTGCAACAGCAGCAGACAGGTTCGCTTGTTGCCGTCGGCGAAACCGTGGTTGCCGCAAAGAGACTCAACCAGGGCCGCCGCCTTCTTGTGGATGGAACGATAGTAACCCGTGTAGGGTCTACCGATGGCAGCCTGAATGTAGGAGGGATTGGGAATTCCAGGCAGACCACCGGTCTTGAGTGCCGCCTCATGCGCACCAAGCGCATCGGCGAACGTCAAACGGTAGTGTCTACCGCCTGGCAAGGCTTTTCAGCGCCTTTTCAAATTTTTTTTCCCCTTCCCGAATAACGCGCGCAGATGTTCGACTCACACGAAAGTCTGCACCCTTGCCTGAGGCGCTACGACTCGCCGCCGTGTCGGTGACACGATCTCCGCGAACAGGAACTCGCCCGCCTTTCCGAGATTTCACGATACTCTCCTGGATGTTGATCCGCTTTGCGGACCCAATGCTCGACGCCATGATGTCGACACGTTCGAAAAAGATACACCCTTCGTCCTGGCAAAAAAAGCCCGCGCAAGTGCGCGGGCTTTTTGTCTCGCAGGGTGAGCGAGGCTACTTGATCACGGCCTGCTGCTCGAACTTGCCGCCCTTCACCTCCATCACCAGGTAGGATCCCGGCGGGTCGCCGGCATCGTCGAACTCGACGCCGGTGGCGCCCTGGTAGTTGACGTCGCCGCCGTCGGCAAGAATCTTCAGACCCTTGGCCAGTTCGCCGGGCAGGATTTCCTCGCCCGGGGCATTGGCCACCTCGCGCACCGCCGCGGACATGCCGTCACGATCGGTGTTGCCCTTCTTCTGCATGGCCAGGGCCAGCAGCGCGACGGCGTCGTAGGCTTCCATCTGGAACGGGCCGTCCACGGTCAGGCCGTTTTCCTCGGCGATCTTCTTGAAGCGCGCGGCACCATCGCTGTCGCCGCCGGGCTGGGTCGCCACCATGCCCTCGAGGTCGCCGCCAATGGCGTCCACCAGGGACTGGCCGACCATGCCGTCGCCGCCGGCGAAGCGGGAGAAGTCTCCCTCCTCGATGGCCTGTCGAATCACCGTCTGGCCGGAGCCGTCGAGGTAGGCCAGCACCACCAGCACCTCGGCACCGCCGGCTGCCAGCGCGGAGATCTCGGCACGGTAGTCGGCCTTGCCGTCTTCATGCGCCTGGCTGCCGGTGACCGTGCCGCCGGCGCCGGTGAAGGCGGCGGAGAAGGCGTCGTTGAAGCCCTTGCCGTAGTCGTTGTTGACATAGGTCACGGCCACCGATCCCACACCGCGGTCGCGCAGCACCTGGGCCAGCACCTCGCCCTGGCGTGCATCGGACGGCGCGGTGCGGAACACCAGGTCGTTGTCGTCGATGCTGGTCACCGCCGGCGAGGTCGAGGCCGGCGAGATCATCACCACGTTGGACGGCACCGCGGCGCTGTTGGCGGCGGCGATGGTGGCACCGGAGCACAGCGCGCCGACGATGGCGGCCACCTGCTCTGCGTTGACCAGGCGGTCGGCCGCGGCCGACGCCGCGGTGGCATCCACGCAGGTGGTATCCGCGGTCACCAGCTCGATCATGTTGCCCCCGGCCACGCCGCCGGCAGCGTTGACTTCCTCGGCACCGATCTCGGCGCCGCGGTTGATGCCGACGGTCAGGGATTCGATGGGCCCGGTGAAGCCCATCAGCGCGCCGACCTTGACATCGGCAACGGCGGTACCGGCCAGCATTGCCGATCCGGCAATGGCCAGGGTCAAAGTCTTCATCTTCATGGTCGTCTCCATTGATTCGTTTTCACTGTGGGATTCCATGCGCTGCCGGTTCGAGCGGCAGGGTCGTGCGACCGCCTGCAAAACTAGCGCTCGGGGATGACACCCTTGGGCGCATAGCGCATGGTGATGATCAGCGCCAGCCCGATTACGATAACACGCATTTGGGACGCCCGCGAGGCCAGGTCGGAGGGTGGTTCCCATCCCGGGAACAGGGCCATCAGCATGTCCGCGCCGCCGAGGAAAAGGAACTGCGCAATGGGCTCGGACATCTCCCAGAGCATGTAGATGAACAAGGCACCGAACACGGCACCGAGATTGTTGCCGCTGCCGCCGACAATGAGCATGGCCCAGATCAGGAAGGTATAGCGGGGTGGGTGGTAGGCGGCCGGGTTGAACAGGGTGTTCAGCGAGGTCAGCATGGCGCCGCCAATGCCCATCAGGATACCGCCGAGGACGAACACCTCGAGCTGGCGCCGCACCACGTTCTTGCCCATGGCGGCGGCGGCATCGTAGTTGTCGCGGATGGCCCGCATCATTCGCCCCCAGGGCGAGCGCAGCGCGCGTTCCATCATCAGCACCAGGACGATGAGGATCAGCGCCGCGACGATGATGAAGAGGATCCGGCCGATGGCGGTGCCGGCCTGGTCGGCGCTGATGCCCATCCAGTCGAGGTCGACGCCGCCGCGTCGCTCGAGCCAGTCGTTGACGTCGCGCGGCGTCGGCACCGGCCAGTCCACCGGCGACACCGTCAGCGTGCCGCGGGTGAGCCAGTCGGCGTTCTGCAGGAAGGTGCGGATGATCTCGGCAATGCCGAGGGTGGCGATGGCAAGGTAGTCCGAGCGCAGCCCCAGCGTGACCTTGCCGACGAACCAGGCGACCAGGCCGGCGAGCATGCCGCCCACCGCCCAGCCGAGGATCACCGGCGCGCCGAGGCCGCCGATGAACCCCTTCATGGTCTGGTCTGCCGTCTCCGCCGACTCGATGGCCTCCACCGCGGTGGTGAAACCGGGCTGGATCCACAGCCAGGCGACGATGCCGATGAGCACCTGGGCGGTATGCACCAGCGAGCGCGGCAGCCAGGCGGTCAGCCGACCGACGAGATACAGCAGCACCACCACGGCCAGCAACGACAGCGCGATGCGCAGCATCTGGCCACCGCCCGCGGCAATGGCCTCGGGCACCGGCGGCATCGACACCATCACCGCGGCATAGCCTCCGAGGGCGACGAAGCCGAGGATGCCGGCATTGAACAGGCCGGCATATCCCCACTGGATGTTCAGGCCAAGCACGATCACCGCGGTGGCCAGGCCGGTGGCCAGGTAGAGCAGCGCGGTGACCGGCGACAGCGCCAGCCAGGCGGCAGCGAACAACAGCACCACCAGCGACGTGGCCAGGGCAACCCGGCCCATCACAGCACCTGCCCGCGGAACAGCCCGGTGGGTCGCCAGACCAGCACCAGCACGAGGATCACGAAGGGCACCGCCAGCTTGTACTCGGCGGGCACCAGGGCCATGGAACGGGTCATGTCGATGCCCTCGAACAACTGCCCGGCCACCGGCCGCCAGTCGAACACGGCAAAGGTTTCCGCGGCGCCGACGATGAATCCGCCGGCCACCGCGCCGAAGGGCTTGCCGATGCCACCGATGATGGCGGCGGCAAACATGGGCAGCAGGATGCCGAAGGCGAGCAGCGGCTTGTACTGGGTATCCAGCGCCAGCAGCGTACCGGCCACCGCGCACAGGCTGGCGGCAATCACCCAGGTGACGTTGACCATGCGGCCGACATCGATGCCGCTGATCCTGGCCAGGTCCTCGTTGTCCGACACCGCGCGCATGGCCTTGCCGGTACGGGTACGGGTGAGGAACCAGTGCAGGCAGACCAGCGCCACCGCGGTGCAGATGAACAGCCACAGTTGCGGCGCGGTGATCACCAGCTTCTGGCTGAAGCCGTCGACATGATCCTGGAGCCACTGGAAGTCGATGAGCCAGCGCGCCTTGTCCTCGCGGATGCTCTCGCCGCCGCGATCCACGCTGAAGAAGAACTGGCGATCGCCGGTGCCGCCGATCAGCCGGATCACCCCCTGCAGCACGAAGGTAACGCCGATGGACGTCATCACGAACACCACCGGCGGGCTGCGCTGGGCACGAAAGTGGGCGTACACGGTGCGATCGATGCCGATGGCCAGCACGATGGTGGCCGCCGCCGCCAGCGGCAGCGCCACCAGCGCGGTGGGCACCGGCTCGGTGTTGATCCCGGCCTCGCGCAGCAGCACGGTGCCGGCAAAGGCGGCCAGCGCGCCGAAGGTCATCATGTCGCCGTGGGCGAAGTGGGCAAAGCGCAGGATGCCGAAGATCAGCGTGATGCCCACCGCGCCCAGGGCATAGATGCTGCCGATCTTGGCGGCATTCAAAAAGCCCTTGTTGAGCAGGTAGACGAGGGCGTTCAAGCCGTCGACGAATTCCATCAGCCCTTGCCCCCGAGGAACGATCGCACCACGTCCGGATCGGCCAGCAGCGCCTCGCCGCTGTCGGTGTACAGGTTGGTGCCGGTCTGCAGGACGAAGCCGGTGTCGGCAATGGCCAGCGCCTGGCGGGCGTTCTGCTCCACCATCAGCACGCCGACGTCGGCTTCGTTGACCTTCTCGATGATGTCGAAGATATCCCCCATGACCTTCGGCGAGACACCGGCGGTGGGCTCGTCGAGCATCAGCAGGCGCGGCCCCATCATCATTGCCCGGCCCACCGCCACCATCTGCCGTTGCCCTCCGGACAGCTGGCCGGCGGCCTGGCGGCGCTTCTCGTGCAGCACCGGGAAGATCTCGTAGACCCGCGCCAGCCCGTCGCGCACCCGCTCCGGTGCCAGGAAGGCGCCCATCTCCAGGTTCTCCTCCACCGCCAGCGAGGGAAACACGTTGGATACCTGCGGCACGTAGCCCATGCCGGCGCGCACCAGCGCCTGCGGCGTTTGGCCGGTGACATCGGCGCCGTCGAAGTGCACCGATCCGGAGGTCAACGGCAGCAGGCCGAAGATGGCCTTCATGGCGGTGGACTTGCCGGCGCCGTTGGCGCCGACGATCACCGAGATGCGGCCGGTCTCGACGGTGATGTCGCAGCCGTGCAGGATGGTCAGCTCGCCGTAGCCGGCGACCATCTCGCGGGCCTCGAGCAGCAGGCTCACGATCGCCGCCTGCGGGGTTCGCGTTGCTCGGCACTGCCGAGGTAGGCCTCGATCACCCGCGCATCGGCGATCACCTCGGACGGCGTGCCGGTGGTCAGCACGCTGCCTTCGGCCATCACCACCACCGACTCGCACAGCCGGCTGATCAGGTCCATGTCGTGCTCGATCAGGCAGAAGGTATAGCCGTGCTCGCGGTTCAGCACCTCGATGCGTCCGGCAATCTCCGACAGCAGGGTGCGGTTGACCCCGGCGCCGATCTCGTCGAGCAGCACCATGCGCGCATCCACCATCATCGTGCGCCCGATCTCGAGCAGCTTCTTCTGGCCACCGGACAGCTTGCCGGCACTGTGTCCGGCGACATGGGTGAGCCCCAGGAACTCGAGCACCTGGTCGGCGCGCTCGGCCACCTTCGCCTCCTCTCGCTGCACCGCGCCGTGGCGGGTCCAGGTGGCGAACAGGTTCTCGCCCGACTGCGCCGGCGGCACCATCATCAGGTTCTCCCGCGCGGTCAGCCTGGCGAACTCGTGGGGAATCTGGAAGGTTCGCAGCAAGCGGCGGTGGAACAGCTCGTGGGGCGGCAGGCCGGTGATGTCCTGGCCGTCGAAGAACACCCGGCCGTGGTCCGGCGCGAAGGCGCCGGCCACCAGGTTGAACAGGGTCGTCTTGCCGGCACCGTTGGGACCGATCAGGCCGGTGATCGAACCGGCCGCCACCGAGAAGCTGGCATGGTCGACGGCGCGCACGCCGCCGAACGACTTGCCAAGATCGTCGATGACCAGCAGCGGGGCAACGGGTTCAGGCATGGGGGGCGTGTTCGAAGGAACGATGGAACATCCGCGCAGGTTCATTGTTGTGCATGGGCGCGGCGACGGTCAGCCCGCTCGCCCGCCGACGGGGCGAATCATACCAGAGCCGCGACCCCGATTCGCCGGCCGCGGCGTCGCCAGCGCCGCGCCCGGACGGTACACTGGGCGCCCGCCGCGCCACCCGGCACGGGTCCAACCACGAGTCTTGCCATGCAATCACAGGTCGTCGTTCTCGGCGCCGGCATCGTCGGCATCTGCTGCGCCATCGAACTGCGCAGGCGCGGCCACGCGGTCACCCTGGTCGACCGCAGGGCACCGGCCCGGGAAACCTCCTACGGCAATGCCGGCATGCTCGCCGGCGGTTCCATCTTTCCCGAGGCATCCCCGGCGCTGTGGCGACACCTGCCCGAGCTGCTCGGCAACCGCGGCACCGACGTGCACCTGCACTACCGCCAGTTGCCGCGCATGCTGCCCTTCCTGCGCCACTTCCTGCGCAATGCCACGCCCGCCGCCCATGCCCGCAACACCACCGCGCTCGGGGTACTGCTGTCGCGGGCGGTGGACACCCACCTGGCACTGGCCGCGGAGGCCGGTGCCGGCGACCTGATCACCCGCCGTGGCTGGCTGAAGCTGTACCGCAGCCGGCGCGCTTGGCAGGCCAGCATGGCCCAGGAAGCCGTGCTGCGCGAACACGGCGTGGATTTCACCCGTCTCGAGCCGGCTGCCCTGGCCGAGCTGGAACCGGGACTGGCGCCCATCTTCGCCGGTGCCCGCTGGATCACCAGCGCCGCCCCGGTGAGCAATCCCGGCGCGCTGGCGGATGCCTACGCCAGCCACTTTGCCGCCCTTGGCGGCACCGTGATCACCCGCGAGGCACGCGCGCTGTCGGCGCGCGGCAATGGCTGGCGCATCGACTGCGGCGACGGCCACCTCGACGCCGACACCGTGGTGGTGGCCATGGGCGCCTGGAGCCGGGCCATCCTCGCTCCGCTCGGCCATGCCCTGCCGCTGATCGCCGAGCGCGGCTACCACCAGCACTTCCAGCCGCCGGCCACCGGGCTGAACCGCCCCGTCCACGACATCGAGGCCAGCTACGTGGTGGCGCCGATGAGCATGGGCTACCGGCTGACCACCGGGGTGGAATGGGCGGCGCTGGACGCGCCGCCGACCCCGGTGCAGCTGGCCCGGGTACTGCCCATGGCCCGCCAGGCGGTGGCCCTCGGCGAGCCGCTCGGCGACACCTGGCTGGGCAACCGGCCACAGACCCCCGACTCGCTGCCGCTGATCGGCCCGCTGCCGGGACATCGCCGCCTGTTCCTGGCCAGCGGCCACGGTCACCTGGGGCTGTCCCTTGGACCGATCACCGGGCAGTTGCTAGCCGATGCCGTGGACGGCGCGGCCAGCGACATCGATCCGTCGCCCTACCTGCCGTCGCGCTTCGGCTGAGACGAAGCCGCGGGCGGATGCACCTCCTCGCCGGGGGCCTCGGCCTCGTCGTCGACGATGCGCCGGGGAAAGCCCTCCGCCAGCACCTCGATACCGGCCGCGTCCTCCAGCCGGCGGATGATGTTCGGCGACCACTCGCCGCCGCCGTAGCGCTGGCGACCGTCGGCGAAGATGCGGATCAACAGGGGCGACAGTTCCAGCGCCAGCCCGGCCTCCTCCGCCATGGCCTGGAACAGGCCGATGTCCTTCAGCACCAGGTCGATGGTGAAGTCGATCTCGCGGCTGCCGCCGAGGATCACCCGGCTCTCGGTCTCGTGGACGAAGGAGTTGCCGCTGGAGATACGGATGGCCTCGTAGGTGGTGGCCAGGTCCATGCCCGCGGCACCGGCAGTGGCCAGCGCCTCGCACAGGCTGACCAGGTTGGCGGTGGCGAGATAGTTGGTCAGCACCTTCAACCGCGAGGCCGATCCCAGCGCACCGGTATGCAGGACACGCCGTCCCATCACGGTGAGCAGCGGCAGCATGGATTCGAACACCTCGCGGCGGGCGCCGGCGAGGATGGAGATGTTGCCGGTGGCGGCGCGGTGGCAGCCACCCGACACCGGGCAGTCGATGGCCTGTCCGCCGGCTGCCTCCACCGCCGCGCCCAGACGGATCACCTCCTCCGCCGCGGTGGTGCTCATCTCCGCCCAGACAGCGCCCTGTCGCAGGCCGGCCAGTACACCGTCGGCAGCTTCCATCACCTCGGCGCAGATCGCCGGCGAGGGCAGGCAGGTGATGACCACGTCGACGCCGCGCGCCAGCGCCGCCGGGGACTCGGCGAAGACCGCGCCGCCCTCCAGCAACGGGCGGGCCGCGGCCGGGTCGGTGTCGCGCACGGTGAGCGCCACGCCGTTGCGCAGCAGGCTGCCGGCGAGCGCGCCGCCGACATGGCCAAGACCAATGAATCCGACCTTCACGACATCCTCCAGGCCCCCTCGGGGCGCTTTGGTGATCAGGCGACCGCGTCGCGGCGGCGCAGCACCGCCACGCCGACCAGGCAGGCCATCGCCGCCGCGCAGCAGCCGATGACGAACCCGATCACCAGGTCGTAGCCGCCGAGCCGCCACAGCAGCGATGCAACCGACGGCGAAAGCGCCATCATCATCATGAACATCAGCGCGACGATGCCGGAGATGACGCCGAAGTTGGCGCGCCCCACGCACTCGGCGGTGAGCACCGGCCGGGCAATGCTGACCACGCCGTTGCCGGCGCCCTGCAACAACACGAAGGGGATGGCGATGAGCGCCATCGCGGCGACCAGGTAGAGGCTGACGGCGGCGGCGGCGAGACAGCAAACCGAGAGCATGGCGATGACCAGGATCGACAGACGGTTCTGCACCGCGACCATGCCCAGGCGGCCGAGCACCTGCATCGGCCCGATCATCGACGCCGCCAGCACCGCCGCCGACTCCGCCAGGCCCCGCTGCTCGAGGATCGGCAACAGGTGGGTAATGACGATGCCATGTTCCAGCGCCACCAGCGCGAAGCCGATGGCCAGCAGCCAGAACACCGGCAGCTTCAGCGCGTCGCGCAGCGAGTAGCCGGACAGCGTGACCCCCGCACCGGCCTGCGACCGTGGCGCACGCGGCACGATGGCGATCAGCGGCGCCACCACGGCCAGCGCGATGGCGGCGTAGACCAGCAGCGTGCCACGCCAGCCGAGCACGCCGTTCAGCCAGTGGGTCAGCGGAAAGGACACGGTGCCGGCCAGGCCCGCCACCAGCGTGATGGCGGTGATGGCACGTCGGGCGCCGTCGCCGAGCATGCGGGTGACGAAGGCGAAGCAGGCTTCGTACAACGCCCCGCCCATGGCCACGCCGATGCCGGCCCAGGCCAGGTAGAAGGCCAGCGGGGTCTGTGCGCGGGACAGCCAGGCCATGCACAGGCAGGCGAGCAGCACGCTGGCGATCATGGTATGGCGGCCGAGACCGCGGTCGATCAGGCGGCCGGCCAGCGGCGCCACCGCCGCCGACAGCAGCAGGGCCAGGGTGAAGGCGCCGGTGAGCAGGGCCTTGTCCCAGCCAAGTTCCGCCTCCCAGGTCGGCAGCATGGCCGGGAACATGTAGAAGGTGACCGCCCAGATCAGGGTCTCCGCCAACGCCAGCGGCGCGATCACCCGCCAGCGCACCTGCGCGGCGGACAGCGTCACTTCAACGACACCGTGCCGGCATCGGCGGCGATCTCGCCGCGGATCCAGCGCACGAAGGCCAGCACCTCGGGTCGCTGGGCATACTCGCGCGGGTAGACCACGTAGTAGGCAAAGCGCGACGGCATGGCATGGGCGAAGGGCTTCACCAGGCGGCCATCCTTCAGCGCGTCGCCGCACAGGCCGCTGCGCGCCAGGGCCACGCCATGGCCCTCGATGGCGGCCTGGATGACCATGGTGGAATCGGTGTAGACCGGCCCTCGGCTGACGTCCACTCCGCGCACGCCGATGGCCTCGAGCCAGGTGCTCCACTGGCCGTGTCCGTCGTCGTGCAGCAGGGTGACCCGTTCAAGGTCCTCCGGCCCCTGCAACTGGCCGGCCAGCGAGGGCGCGCAGACCGGGAAGATGTCCTCGTCCATGAGGTGCTCGGACACCAGGTCGGGATAGTTGCCGAGCCCGTAGCGTATGCCGATGTCGATGTCGTCGGTGAGGAAGTCGGCCAGGGCAATGGTCGGGTTGAGGCGAACCGAGACGGTCGGGTGCGCGCTGGTGAACCGCGCCAGCCGTCGAACCAGCCAGCCGGAGGCGAAGGACGGCAGCACCGAGATGGTCAGCCCCTGGCGTTCGCTGCGCACCTTGGCCTCGCGCACCCCCTGTTCGAGCAGGTCGAAGGCCTGCTGCACCTTCGGGTAGAGGCGGCTGCCGGCATCGGTGAGTTCCAGCGAGCGGGCGCGGCGGTGGAACAGGCAGGTGTCCAGTTGTTCCTCGAGGCCCTTGATCTGGTGGCTGACCGCGGCCTGGGACACGAACAGCGCCTCGGCGGCCCGCGTGAAGCTCAGGTAGCGGGCCGCCGCCTCGAACGCCTTCAGGGCATTCAGCGATGGCAGTCGGCGTCTCATGATCGATTAGTTTTTCTAATTTTGTTGATGAAAACTTCCCGTTTGTGAGACCCCGAAAATCCGCGGACAATGCACGCCATGGAAACGGATTTCGGTGACTTCCCGAATGGACAGGTCATTATATCGAAGAGGACAAAATGATGAAAACTTATGAACTTACCAACCAGGAACGACTCGTCACGGGTCTTGCCGCCCACCACGACGGCACCTTGCTGGAGCGCGCGCGGGCACGGCTGGCGCTGTACCACCGACGCGCCCGCACCCGCCGGGAGCTCTCCTGGCTGACCCCGGCCCAGCTCGAGGATCTTGGCATCGACGAGCTTACCGCCCGCAGCGAGTCCGCCAAGCCGTTCTGGCGCGCGTGAACCCGGCCACGGGCAGCGGGCGCCGGCATCAGGTCGCCGGCGCCCGGTCGAGCCGGGTCACCGTGTTCGGCAGCTGGTCGCCGATCACCTGGCAGAAGGCGTCCAGCGCCGCCACCCTGGGAAAACTGCGGCGGTAGACCAGCCGGACCCGGCGACCGGCGCCGCCGCCTTCCAGCTCGCGGGCGATGATGCCGCTGTCGGTCAGCCACGGCCCGCGCACCGCCAGCGCCGGCACCAGGGTGCAGCCGAAACCGGCGCCGACCAGCTGCAGCAGCGTTTCCAGGCTGGCGGCCTGGAAATCCGCGCCCTCGCCCTGCTCGTCGCGATCACGCATGCGGCACACCTCCATCACCTGGTCGGCCAGGCAGTGGCCGTCGGAAAGCAGCAGCAACTCGGACTTGTCGACGTCGTCGAGGGTGATGTCGACCTGGTCGTACAGCCGGTGCTCCACCGGGTGGGCCAGCCAGAACGGCTCGTCGAACAGCATCCGCACCTGGAACTCCTCGCCATCGACGTCGCTGGCCACCAGCGCGGCATCGATCTCGTGGCGCGCCAGCCGCTGCAGCAGGGGTGCCGTCATCGCCTCCGACAGCACCAGGCGCATCTGCGGGTAGCGGCTGCGCAGCGGCGCCAGCACGAGGGGCATCAGGTAGGGGCTCAAGGTGGGGATGGCGCCGATGCGCAACGCCCCCTGCAACGGGTCGCGGTGTGCGCGGGCCAGCTCGGTGATGCGTTCGGCCTCGTCGATGATGCGCCTGGCCGAGACCACCACCTGCTCGCCCACCGGGGTCACCTCCACCTGGCGGCGGTCGCGTTCGAACAGGGTCACGCCGAGTTCGGCCTCGAGCTTTTTCAGCTGGCCGCTCAAGGTGGGCTGGGAGACGAAGCACTGGCGGGCGGCACGCCCGAAGTGACGCTCGTCGGCCACCGCCAGCACGTAGCGGAGGTCACGCAGGTTCATCGGCAGTTCCGATTGGTATAATCAATAAAGTACGAATGGTTCCCGCTTTCCAACCGATTGTAGTCCGCATCCAGCCAAGCGCCAATGCCCAACCATACCCGTCTCCCCGCCACCGTTGATTCCCTCTACGACCTGGTGACCGGCGACGAGGAAACCCGGGTATGCAAGGACATCCCCGACGCCGCCTGCAACGACCAGCCGCGCAACTTCTTCGCCTACCTCGGCGCCAACGTGCTGAACAAGATCGCCGACGAGCTGTCCAGCGCGCGCCTGGTGCTGCCCTGGATGGTGGGCGCCCTTGGCGCGCCGGCGGCACTGGCGGCCCTGCTGGTGCCCGTCCGCGAGGCCGGCGTGCTGCTGCCGCAGTTGCTGGTGGCGGCGAAGATCCGTGCCATGCCGTTGCGGCGCAGTGCCTGGATGACGGGGGCGGCGCTGTCCGCTGCCGCCGCCCTCGGCCTGGCGCTGACTGCCTTCGGCCTGCGCGGCGCACTCGCGGGTGTCGCCATGCTGGCCATCCTCGCCGTCTACTCGCTGGCCCGTGGCATCTGCTCGGTGGCGGCCAAGGACGTGCTCGGCAAGACCGTGTCGAAGACCCGTCGCGGTCGCCTGATGGGCCTGGCCAGCGGCATCGCCGGCGTGGCGACGGTGGCCATCGGCCTTGGCCTGGCCGGCGCGCCCGGACAGGGCGAGGATGCCTTCCTGGTCGGCGTCCTGCTCACCGTGTCGGCACTGGCCTGGCTGCCCGCCATGGCCTGCATCGGCATGATCGCCGAGCAGCCGGGGGCCAGCGAGGGCGGTGGCAATGCCATCGACGCGGTGCGCGAGGGCTTCGCGCTGGTCCGCGACGACCACGCCTTCCGCCACTACCTCGCCACCCGCGCCTGGCTGCTGTCGGTGGCGCTGGCGCCGCCGTTCTACGTGCTGCTGGCCCAGCGCGAGACCGGCGGTGCCGCCGATCTCGGCCTGCTGATCGCGGCCGGCGGCATTGCCGCCAGTCTTGGCGCGCCCACCTGGGGTCGCCTGTCCGACCGCGATGCCCGCCAGGTCATGGCGCTGGCCGCGGCGCTGGCCGCCGTCACCGCCCTGGTCACGGTCGGCATCGCCAGCCTTGCCCCGGGCTGGCTGTCCTCGGGCCTGCTGCACGCGCTGCTGTTCGGCAGCGTTTCCCTGGCCCATGCCGGGGTCCGGCTGGGCCGCAAGGTCTACCTGGTGGATCTCGCCCGTGCCGACAACCGCGCCATGCTGGTGGCGGTGAGCAACACCGCCATCGGCGCGTTGATGCTGCTGGCCGGCAGCATCGGCCTGCTGGCCGAGTGGTTCGGCATCGTCGGCCTGCTCGGCGGGTTCGGCCTGCTGTCACTGGTGGCGGCGATGAGCGCGCTGCGTCTCGCCGCGGTGGAAGACTGACCGACGCGCCGCGCTAGCCGGTCGGCGTGCGAAATCGCTTGGCGTCTTCCGCCGCGTAGGCCGCCACGCTGCGATCGATGTCGCTGGTCGCCACCACCTTCGCCAGCACCTCGTCGAGGCGGTCGCCGGGAATGGCACAGGTCATCTCGTGGTTGGACATGCCGGTGCGCACGCGGCTGAGCATGCAGCCCACGCTCACCGCCACCTCGCCGGCCTCCAGCGCCATCGGCACGATGTGGCACTGCGGCTTGCCCTCGAAGCGCAGGCCGGGCACCGCGTCGGACAGCACCATGGCCTGGCGCGCATGCAGGCGCAGCAGCACCACGCCCGGCTCCACCGGGCAGTCCGCCAACGGGCCGTAGCTGACATGGCGGTAGGCGCGCGACACCGCCGGGATCTGCGGGAAGATTTCCGGGGTGACCCAGCCGGCCTCGACGATGGCGGCAACGTCGGCCCGGCCGGCCGCCTCGGCCAACGGCAGGAAGCCGTGGGTGACACTGCCGACGCTGCAGTTGGCATGGTCCGCGGCCACGGTGGAGAACATCCGCTCGGCGGCATGCATCCAGAACACGCAACCGGCCGGCACCGCGCCGGTACGTCCGTCGGCGGTGGCCGGCGGCTTTTCCGCCTCGAACGCGGCGACCCCGGGAAGGGGCTCGTCGGAGAACACGATGGCCAGCGGTGGATGGGCCAGGCCCAGGGTGGTGGTCAACGTTTCAGCCTGCTGCTGCCGGTTCGCGTGCATCGATTACCTGCCTTCTTGGATCAAGGGGTGGGACATGTCGTGTTGGCGCCGCCGGTGGCGGCGCGGTCACTCTACCAGCGCGACGACGCCAATGCACCGCCGCACGCGGCCGCGGCGCCTTAGCCCGGCACTCCCGGCGCCACCACCCGCACCTGGCTGGACTGCGGGCCGGGCAGCACGTCGACGCGGTGGTCGATCCACTCGCGCAGCTCGCCGACGTGGGAAATGATGCCGATCACGCGACCAGTGGCACCGAGGTCGAGCAAGGTATCCATGGCCAGTTGCAACGACTCCGGATCGAGGCTGCCGAAGCCCTCGTCGACGAACAACGCATCCAGCCGGATACCGCCGGCATGGGCCTGGACCACGTCGGACAGGCCCAGCGCCAGGGCCAGCGCGGCGAGGAAGCTCTCGCCGCCGGAGAGGGATTCCACCGAGCGCCGGGCGCCGGTGAAGGCGTCCTCCACTTCCAGGTCGAGGCCGGCCTGGCGACGGCGGTCCGCCGGCGCCTCGCGTCGGTACAGGGCGAAGCGCCCGCGGCTCATCACCGCCAGCCGCGACGAGGCCTGGCGCAGCACGTCGTCGAGCAGCACGCCGAGCACGAAGCGCTGCAGGTTGACGTTCAGGGCATTCTCGCCGCGCATCACCCGGGCCAGGGTGCCGACCACCCCGTACTGTTCGCCCACCCGCGCCTGCTCGTCCTTCAGTGCCCGTACCCGGCCCAGCAGGTCGTGCAGCGCATCGCGGCGCTGGCCGGCACGGTGGTAGGCGGCGGCGGCGGTCTCGGCCAGCGTCCGCGCCTCGGCCTCGGCCCGCTCCAGCGGCGCAAGCACCGGCCGTTCGGCGCCGGCCACGGCTTCGGCAGCGGCATCACGGGCAGAGCGTGCATCGCGCCAGGCCTGGCGCCAGCGGTCCACGTCGCTTCGCCACTGGCGCCAGCGCTCCGCCGGCTGCCGTGCCGCCTGCCATGCCGCCTCGTCGTCGAAGCGACTCTCCGCCAGCGCATCACGCCAGGCCCGGCGGGCGTCCGCGCGGGCCACGTCGGCCTGCTCGACCTGCGTGGCCAACCGCTCGCAGCCGGCCACCGCGGCGACCCGCCGCTGCTCCAGCGCATGCCAGGCGCTGGTGGCGGCGTCGCGTTCGCCAACCAGCGCGGCATGCCGGGCGGCCAGTTCGTCGTGACGGGCGGCAAGCACCGCCTCGTCGCGCAGCTCTTCCGGCAACTCGGCCTCGATCTCGCCGATGGCGGCGCCGAGCGCCGCGTGGCGGGCGTGGTGTTCCCGGCGCTGGCCGTCGACCGCCTCCAGGGAATGCGCGAGCGCCCGGCGTCGTTGATCGGCATCTTCGATGGCGACGGCCACGTCGCTGGCCGCCTGTGCGGCCTCGTCGAGTTCCCGCAAGGCCGCCTCGCAGGCCGCCAAGCGCGCCGACAACAGGTCCTCCCGCTGCGTCTCGTCGACATCCGCCGCCTCGTCCTCGGCGACCTGCTGGGCACGCAGCAGGGCACGGGTGGCACGCGCCTCGGTGACTGCCTGGCGGGCCTCGGCCAGGGCCGAGCGGGCCGATTCCTCGGCGGCCCGGGCCTGTCGCAACGCTTCCTCGCCCGGACCGTCGGCGGCGGTGGCCGGCCGCGGGTGGGACACGCTGCCGCACACCGGGCAGGGCTGGCCGGCGACCAGGGTCCCGGCCAGCACGGCGGCGGCGGAAGCTTCGCGGCGCTGGCGCAGGGTCTCCAGCGTGGCGCCGGCCTCGGCCAGCGCGGCTTCGCAGGCATCCTCCCTGGCGGCCAGCGCCGCCTCTTTGCGCACGCCGGCCAGCAACTCTCGGTGGCGGGCCAGGGCCTGGCGTGTGCGGGCATGCTCCGCCTCGACCTTGGCCCGGCGCGCCAGTTGCGCGGCCAGTGCCTCGCGACGGCTGTCCAGCTTCGCCCGCTCCTGCTCGACGGCTTCCCGCGCGTGCTGCTGCTCGCCGGCCTCGTGCTCGGCCCGGGCCAGCGCTGCCGCGGCATCGTCCTGCTGCCGGCGCAGCGGGCCAAGGCGGGCGGCGCGCTGGCGATGACGGGCAAAGGCCGCCAGCCCGGCGGCGAGATCGTCGATGGCGGCGGTGTTGTCGCACGCCGCCTGGAAGCGTTGTCGCGCCGGTTCGCGGTCGGCCTCGATGGCGGCCAGCGCCGCGCGCGCGTCGGCCAGCTGGCCTTCGACGCGGACGAACTCCTCCTCGCGGGCCTGCCGGTGGCGCTGCTCGGCGGCGATGGCGGCAGCCGCCTCGGCGGCCTCGGCCTGCTCCCCCAGGCGGGTCATCTGCTCGTCGCGCGCGGCCAGTTGCTCGAAGCGGCCGCTGGCCTCGGCCAGGGTGGCGAAGGCCGCGTCGAGTTGCCGGCCACGTTGCAATGCCTGCTGTGCCTGTGCCAGCGCGGCCTGGCTGTGTTGGTGCGCGGTGCCCAGCCGCTCGACGCTGGCGTCGGCCTCGGCGAGGGCGGTATCGAGGGCGGCGGCATCTTCCAGCTGGTGGCCGGCAAGGGCGCCGGCCAGGTGCTCGGCGAGCCGCCGGTGCTCCGCCTCAAGGCTGCGCGCCTCCTCCGCCAGGGCCTCTTCCAGCCTGCGGTAGATGCCGGTCTGGAACAGCTGCTCGAAGATCTCCTCGCGCTGCTGCGAGCCGGCCCGCAGCATCTCGCGGAAACGGCCCTGGGGCAGCACCATGACCTGGCGGAACTGTTCGGCGGACAGGCCGGTCAGGCCGCGCACCGCCTCGTTGACCTCGTTCACCCGCGGGCCGGCGAGCAAGCTGCGCTCGTCGTCGACACGCCACAGGTGGGCCTCGCCCTTGACCCGGGTCAGGCCCTTGCCGCGCTTCTTCGGCAGTTCCTGCTCGGGGCTGCGTGCCACCTCGTAGCACTGGCCGCCAATGGAGAACGCCAGCCGCACCGAGGTCGCCTCGGCGGGGTCGGCGCGGTCGCTGCGCAACATGGCGGCCTTGCGCTCGTTGCCGGTGCTTTCGCCGTACAGGGCGAAGCAGATGGCATCGAGCAGCATGGTCTTGCCGGCGCCGGTGGGCCCGTTGATGAGGAACAGGGCACCCTCGCCGAGGGCGGTGAAATCCACCGTGCACGAGCCGGCGAAGGGTCCGAAGGCGGTCATCGCCAGGTGGAGCGGCTTCACCCGTCCTCCGCGCGATCGCCGCGGACCCGGTCCAGCGCCGCCGCCAAACGCCGACGGCATACGTCGTCGAGGGGATGCCCGGTGACCTGGCGCCAGAAGTCTTCCACCAGCGGCATCTCGCCGGTGTGCAGCCGCTCCACCGGCAACACCCCCCTGCCCTCGGCCACCATCGCCGGGCGCTCCACGTGCAGCAGGTTGGGATAGACCCGGCGCAGGGTGGCCATGACGTCGAGGATGGCCCGGGTATCGGTGAGCCGTGCCAGCAGGTAGTCGTCGCGCCCCCGCTGCGGCGCCTCGGCCAGCAGCGTGTCGAAGGCGCCCTCGATGACGCGCACGTCCCGCGTCGGCGCCAGCGGCACCGCCTCGACATCCACCGCGCCGTCGCCGTCGAGGTCCACCAGCAGCACCGACTTCTGGTCCTCGGACTCGGAGAAGGAATATTTCATCAGCGAGCCGCTGTAGCGCACGCGGCCATCGGCGAAGGACTGGCGGTTGTGCAGGTGACCGAGCGCGGTGTAGTGGAAGGGTGCGAAGTTCGACAGCGACACCGTCTGCGCACCACCCACCGACAACGGCCGCTCGGAGTCGCGCACCTCGCCGCCGTGCACGAAGCAGTGCGCCACCAGCACGTGGCGTGCGCCCGGCGCCGGGTCGATGCGCGCCAGCAGCGCCGCCATGGCCTCGTCGTGGCTGGCGCAGGGCACGCCGAGGGCATCGGCCACGCTGGCCGGGTCGGCATAGGGCAGGCAGTGGAAGAGCACCTCGCCGTGGGCATCGGCCAGGCGCACCGGATCTCCGTCGAAGCGGTGCCGGATGTGGATGCCTGCGCCGGCCATGACCCCGGCGCCGAAGCCGAGGCGCTCGGCGCTGTCGTGGTTGCCGGGCACCAGGATGACAGGTATGGCCGGTTCCGCGGCGAGGCGGTTCAGGACGTGGTCGAGCACGCTGACCGCCGCCGCCGGCGGTACCGAGCGATCGAAGACGTCGCCGGCAATGACCACCGCGTCCACTGCCCGGCCACGGGCGATGTCGACCACCTGGTCGAGCAGCGACACCTGGTCGTCGAGCAGCGAGACCTGGTGGAACAGCCGGCCGAGATGCCAGTCGGAGGTATGCAGGATGCGCACGGCCGGGGCGTCCTCAGAACGAGGTCAGGAAGGAGGCGGCATTGCCCCCGGGGACGGCGGCGGCGCGGGCGGCGACGAGGAAGGCCTCGCCCTCGGGCAGCGCCTGGGCGTCGTCCCACTTGACGATGCGCGCGACCCGGCCGCGATGGTAGATGGCCAGCTGGCTGGCCAGCGGGATGACCCGCGCCGGGTCGTCCCCGGTCATCTGCCGGTGCAGGGCCGGCAGGCGGAACCACGGCGTGGCCGGGCGGGCATGGTGGGCATTGTGGTAGCCGAAGTTCAGCACCAGCACGTTGAGCCAGGGGTGACGCAGCGACAACGGGTTGGAAAACGTGTGCGCCTGCTCGAAGGCGGCGTCGCCGCGGCGTGGCGAGGGACGCCTGTCGTACAGCGTCAGGTGATAGTCGTAGTCGTGCTGCAGGCTGTCCATGAAGCGCAGCACCACCAGCATCAGCAGGTAGGCCAGCAGGTAGAGCAGTGCCGCCCGCGGCGAGATCGCCGCCACCACCAGCCACAGGCCCACGCGGACGGCGAGGATGACAGCATTGCGCGGCCGTTCGTCGCGGCGCTCGGGAATGACGAAGGCATTCACCGCCAGCAGCGCGTGCATGACGATTTCGTGGGCCGGCAGGTAGGCCCATTCCAGCGCCCGGGTCAGCGCCAGCACGCGCGGGTGCCGTCGGAACCAGGCCTCGTAGTCGAACCAGACCACGTCGTCGTTGTCGACGTGGTGACGGAAATGCTTGTAGCGGATGGCCTCGTAGGTGCCGTGGCAGGCCCCGCACAGCCAGGCCAGGGCACCGCCCAGGCGGGCATTGGCGCGGTTGTCGAGGAACACCGTGTTGTGGGCGCACTCGTGCACCAGGTAGGCGGCGATGACCATGGCATGGCCCAGCAGCACGGTGGCCGGCAGGTAGACCCAGGCCGAGGCATGGAACAGTCCGGCCCAGCCCGCCAGGTAGCCGCCCACGGCATAGGCCACGGCGGCGCCGTGGGCCAGCGGGCCAAGCGGATCCTTGAACAGGCGGCGTCGCCGCGGAGTCGGGTTCATCGGCACAATGGTAACCGAGGATGCCGCCGGTGCCGCCACGGCACCGGCTTGCCTCTGAAATATAATAGCCATTATATTTCAGGACACCGTGGCTGCCGGAGCATGTCCTTGATCGACTTCACCCAGAGCGACGAGCAACGCCTGCTGGTCGAGACCACGCGCGCCTTCGTCGAGCGCGAGATGATGCCCCACGAGGCCACCCTGGAAAGCACCGGTCGCACGCCGCCGGAACTGGCCGCCAGCATCAAGCGCCGTGCCATGGAACTGGGCCTGTACGCCTGCAACATGCCGGCCAGCGTGGGCGGCGGCGACCTCGACGCGGTGTCGGTGACGCTGGTGGAGAAGGAGCTCGGCCGCACCTCGCTGGCGCTGGCCGAGTGTGTCCACCGGCCGCTGAACATCCTCGCCGCCTGCCAGGGCGAGCAGGTGGAAGCCTTCCTGGCACCGACCATGCGCGGGGAGAAGCGCGACTGCATCGCGATGACCGAGCCCGGTGCCGGCTCCGACCTGCGCGGCATGTCCTGCCGCGCCCGCCTCGACGGCGATCACTGGCTGATCGACGGCAGCAAGCACTTCATCTCCCAGGCCGAGGTCTCCGACTACTGCGTGCTGTTCGCGGCCACCGGCGAGGAAGCCGGGGGCCGCAAGCGCATCTCCGCCTTCCTGGTGGACTTCGCCGATCCCGGCGTGGAGGTGTTGCCGGGCTACCGCAACGTCTCCCACCGCGGCTATCCCAACAACATCCTGCGCTTCGACGGCGCGCGCATCCCGGCCTGGCGCATCCTCGGCGCCGAGGGCGAGGGCTTCGCGCTGGTCAACCAGTGGCTCGGCCCGACCCGCCTGACGGTGGCGGCCACCTGCGTGGCCCGCGCCGAGCGCGCCTTCGACATCGCCCTCGCCCACGCCGCCGAGCGCGAGCAGTTCGGGCAGAAGATCGGCCGCTTCCAGGGCGTCTCGTTTCCGCTGGCGGACATGGCGCTGGAGATTCGCCTGGCCAACCTGCTGCTGCTGGAAACGGCCTTCAAGATCGACCAGGGCAGCGTCACCCCCGGCGACTGCGCGATGGCCAAGCTGTACTGTTCGGAAATGCTGGCGCGTGTTTCCGACCAGTGCATCCAGACCGTGGGCGGCATGGGGGTGATGGACGACCTGCCGCTGGAACGCATCTGGCGCGACGCCCGCATCGAGCGCATCTGGGACGGCACCTCGGAGATCCAGCGCCACATCATCTCCCGCGAGCTGCTGCGCCCGCTGGGCTGCTGATGGAACCCGCCAACGGCATCTGCACCTGCCGGCTCGAACCGGCGCCGGACTGGCTCGACTACAACGGCCACCTGCGCGACGCCAGCTATGCCCTCGCCTTCAGCCAGGCGGTGGACGCGCTGATGATCGAGCTCGGCATGGACGAGGCCTACCGCGCCGGCGGCGGCACCCTGTACACGCTGCAGAATCACCTGTTCTACCTGGACGAGATCAGCGCCGCCGCCCCGCTTCGCGTGGAGACCCGGGTGATCGATGCCGACCACCGCCTGCTGCACCTGTGGCAGGGCCTGTACCGCGACCGCGGCGACACGCTGGCGGCGGCCTGCGAATCGCTCAGCCTGCACGTTGCCCGCACCGGCGAGGGCGCCCGCGCGGCGCCCTTCCCCGCGGCCATGGCCACTCGCATCGAGGCCCTGCGCAACGCCGCCCCGGCGCCGCCAAGGGCGCAGCGCGCCGCCGCCATCGCCATCCGGCGCTGAACCACGAACCCTTAGTCCACCACGCGGAACCTCCATGACCAATCACCCGAACCGGCAACACGCGGACCACGAGATCCACACCGTCGGCCTGCTCGGCAGCGGCGTCATCGGCAGCGGCTGGGCGGCACGGCTCCTGCACTGCGGCATCGACGTGATCGCCGCCGATCCCAACCCGGCCATGGAACACTGGCTGCGCGAATCGGTGGCCCAGGCACGGCCGGCGCTGCAGGCGCTGACCGCCGACGCGCCGCTGCCCGCCAGCGGAACGCTGCACTTCACCACCTCGGCCAGCGAGATGGCCGCGGCGGCGGACTTCATCCAGGAAAGCGTGCCCGAGCAGCTTGACCTCAAGCACCGTGTCCTCGGCGAGATCTCGGCGGCGGCCGACGCGTCGGTGATCATCGCCTCGAGCACTTCCGGCTTCATGCCCAGCGAACTGCAGGCACCCCTCGTTCATCCCGGCCGATTCCTCGTCGGCCATCCCTTCAACCCGGTCTACCTGTGCCCGCTGGTGGAAGTGGTCGGCGGCAGGGACACCGACCCGGCCACGGTGGAGCGCGCCTGCGACTTCTACCGCGCCATCGGCATGCATGCGCTGAAGGTGCGGCGGGAAGTCCCCGGGCACCTGTCCGACCGCCTGCAGGAAGCCATGTGGCGGGAGATACTGCATGCCCTGAACGACGACATCGCCACCACCGGTGAACTCGACGAGGCCATCGTCTACGGCCCCGGCCTTCGCTGGGCCTTCATGGGCATGAACCAGATCTACATGATCGCCGGCGGCGAAGGCGGCGCGCGTCACTTCCTGCGCCAGTTCGGCCCCGCCCTGGAGTGGCCCTGGTCGCACCTGCCGGCGCCGCCGCTGACCGAGACCATCATCGACCGCTTCGCCGACGGCACCGAGGCGCAGGCCGGGGGACGATCCATCCGCGAACTGGAACGCATCCGCGACGAGTGCCTGGTGGCCATCCAGCGCGTGCTCCGGCAGCACGGCATCGGCGCCGGCGACACCTTGCGGCAGTTCGAGGAATCGCTCCGGGCACGGGCGGAGCGCGGCGCTTGAGCCAGGCCGGCCTGGCCCGCCTGCTGCGGCCCCGCACGCTGGCGGTCTACGGCGGTCGCTGGTCTGACTACGTGGTCGCCCAGTGCCAGCGGCTCGGCTTCGACGGCGAGATCTGGCGCGTGCATCCCACCCGCGACGGCTGCTTCCGCCACGCCGACGAACTGCCGGCGGCGCCGGACAGCGTGTTCCTCGGCATCAACCGCGATGCCACGCTGGCGGAAATGGCCCGGCTGCGCGACCGCGGCGCCGGCGGCGTGGTGGTGTTCGCCAGCGGCTTCGGCGAAGTGGCCGACCACGAGCGGGTTGCGGCACTGGCGAAGGCGGCGGGCGGGATGCCCTTTCTCGGTCCCAACTGCTACGGCTTCGCCAACTTCTTCGATCGCGTGGCCCTGTGGCCGGACCAGGCCGTGGGCAGCGCGGTGGATCGCGGTGTCGCCATCATCGGCCAGAGCGGCACCATCTCGCTGACCCTCATGTACCAGCGCCGCTCGCTGCCCACCGGCTACGTGGTCACGGTGGGCAACCAGCAGTGCCTGGGCATCGCCGACCTGGTGCGCCACCTCGCCGCCGACACCCGGGTCAGCGCCATCGGCCTGTACGTGGAGGGTCTCGGCGACGCCGCCGACTTCGTCGACGCGGTGGACTGCGCGCGGCGGCACGGCACGCCGCTGGCGCTGGTCAAGGCCGGGCGTTCCGATCGCAGCCGCGCCGCCGCGCTGTCCCACACCGGCGCCATGACCGGTGCCGACGAACTCCACGACGCGTTGTTCCGCGGCCTCGGCGTGGCCCGCTGCGACACCCTCGACGAACTGGTGGAAACGTTGAAGCTGTTCCACTGCCACGGCCCCCTGTCCTCGGCATCGCTGCTGGTCACCGGCGCCTCGGGGGGCGACATGGCCATGGTTGCCGATGTCGCCCGTGACCTCGCCATCGACTTCCCGGCCCTCGAACCGGCCACCACCGATGCCCTGGCCGACTGCACCGGGCCGGGACTGCGCTTCGACAATCCCTTCGACTTCCAGACCCATACCTGGTTCGACGGTGAAAAGATGCGCCGCATGTTCAGCGCCCTGCTCGAGGCCGGCGCCGCGCTCACCGTGTTCATGCTCGATCCGCCGGACGAGAACGAGGCCGATCCGGCGGCCTACGATGTCGGCATCGACGCCTTCCTCGCCGCCGCCCGCGACCACCCCGCCGCCGTGCTCTGCTCGCTGCCGGAGAGCCTGTCCCGCTACAACCGCGACAAGTGCCTTGCCGCCGGCGTACTGCCGGCCCAGGGGCTGTCCGCCTTCCTGCGCGCGGTGGTGCTGGCCGCGGCCTGCGGCGCCGCCTGGCGCAGCTGGCAACCTCCGGCACCGCGGCCCGTTGCGATGCCTGCCTGCCGTCGCACGCTGCGCGAGGTCGATGCCAAGGCACTGCTGGGCCGCCACGGCATCGCGGTACCGCAGGGCATTCGCTGCGCGCCGGACCAGGCGGCAGCGGCGCTGGCCAGCCTCGGCGGCCCGGTGGTGGTCAAGGCGGTGGCCGACGACCTCGCCCACAAGACCGAACACGGCGGCGTGGTCGCCTCGCTGTTCAGCGCCGCCGAAGTCACCGCTGCCGCGCTGTCCATGACCACCTTCGCCGACGAGGTGCTGGTGGAGGAAATGATCCTCGATTCGGTGGCGGAACTGCTGGTCGGCATCGGCACGGATCCCCAGTTCGGCCGCTACCTGACCCTCGGTGCCGGTGGCGTGCTCGCCGAGCTCCTGGCCGACACTGTGACACTGCTGCCGCCCTTCGACCGGGCCGGGATCATTCATGCCCTGTCGCGCCTGGCCGTGTTCGGCCGGCTCGCCGGCTGGCGCGGCGGCCGCGCCGGCAACATCGACGCGACGGCGGATACCGTGCTGGCGCTGTGGCGGTTCGCGGTCGCCGTCGATGCCGTCGAGGTGGAGATCAATCCCCTGCTCGTCGGCGTGCATGGCGCCGTCGCCGTGGACGCCCTGTTGACCCTGCCCGGAGAAGACCATGTCTGAAGACCGCCCTGACCTGCCCTATCGCACCACCGTCAACGGACCGGTACTGGAAGTGACCCTGTCCAAGGGCAAGGCCAATGCCATCTCCGCCGCCGACAGTCGCGCGCTGTCGCGGCTGTGGGCCGAGTTCCGCGACGACGACACGCTGCGCTTCGCCATTCTCACCGGCGCCGGGGAGAAGTTCTTCAGCGCCGGCTGGGACCTGAAGAACGTGGCCGAGAACGACGAGGCCTCCGACTCCGACTACGGCGAGGGTGGCTTCGGCGGACTCAACCACCCGCGCAACCTGTACAAGCCCATCATCGCCGCGGTCAACGGCATAGCCTGCGGCGGCGGCTTCGAGATGATGCTCGGCTGCGACATCATCGTCGCCGAAGCCCATGCGCGCTTCGCCCTGCCGGAAATCAACGTCGGCGTGCTGCCCGACTGCGGCGTGGTCAAGTTGCGTCGACGGGTGCCCTACCACGTCGCGGTGGAGTTCATGATGACCGGACGCTGGATGGATGCCGAGGAAGCCAGGCACTGGGGCCTGGTCAACCACGTGGTGGAAAGCGGCGCTGGCCTGGCGCGGGCGCGGCAGATCGCCGCCACCCTGGCCGATGGTCCGCCGCTGCTCTACCCGGCCATCAAGCAGGTGCTGCGCATGACCGAGACGGTGCCCG
>CAYGJZ010000058.1:0-4810 GCA_964350265.1 uncultured Gammaproteobacteria bacterium
CCGAGATCGATGATCCAGTCGGCGGTCTTGATGACGTCCAGGTTGTGCTCGATGACCACCACCGTGTTGCCGTGGTCGCGCAACCGGTGCAGCACCTTGAGCAGCTGGCGGATGTCGTGGAAGTGCAGCCCGGTGGTTGGCT
The DNA here is from genome assembly GCA_964350265.1 of uncultured Gammaproteobacteria bacterium. GTDB lineage: Bacteria > Pseudomonadota > Gammaproteobacteria > Arenicellales > CAJQKF01 > BQJD01. The sequence goes on from CAYGJZ010000058.1 coordinate 143, forward strand.
CGTCGAGCACGTAGAGGGTGCGCCCGGTATCGCGCTTGGACAGTTCCCGCGACAGCTTGATGCGCTGTGCCTCGCCACCGGACAGGGTGGTCGCGCTCTGCCCCAGCTTGATGTAGGACAGGCCGACGTCGAGCAGCGTGTCGAGCTTGCGCTTGATCACCGGAATGGCGGAGAAGAACTCGGCGGCATCCTCGATGGTCATGTCGAGCACGTCGCTGATGTTCTTGCCCTTGTAGTGGATGTCCAGGGTCTCGCGGTTGTAGCGGGCGCCCTTGCACAGGTCGCAGGGCACGTAGACATCGGGCAGGAAGTGCATCTCCACCCGGATCAGGCCGTCGCCCTCGCAGGCCTCGCAGCGGCCGCCCTTGACGTTGAAGGAGAAGCGACCCGGCTTGTAGCCGCGTGCCCGCGCCTCGGCGGTGGCGGTGAACAGCTCGCGGATCGGCGTGAACAGGCCGGTGTAGGTGGCCGGGTTGGAGCGCGGGGTGCGGCCGATGGGGCTCTGGTCGATGTCGATGATCTTGTCGAAGTTCTCCAGCCCCTCGATGGCGTCGTGCGCCTCGGCACGCACCCGGCTGTCGTGCAGGCGTCGGGCGAGGGCAGGGTAGAGGGTGTGGTTGATCAGCGTCGACTTGCCCGAGCCGGAGACGCCGGTGATGCAGGTCAAAAGCCCCACCGGGATGTCCACGTCGACCTTGCGCAGGTTGTTGCCGGCGGCGCCGCGAATGCTGATCATGGCGTCCTCGCGCGGCGGGTGACGATGCTCAGGAACCTCGATCTTCTCCTTGCCGCTGAGGAACTTGCCGGTCAGCGAGCGCGGGCTGCGACGGATCTCCTCCGGGCTGCCCTGGGCGACCACCTCGCCGCCGTGCACCCCGGCGCCGGGGCCGATGTCCACCACCAGGTCGGCACTCTCGATGGCGTCCTCGTCGTGCTCCACCACGATGATGGTATTGCCCAGGTCGCGCAGCCGGGTCAGGGTGCCGAGCAGGCGGGTGTTGTCGCGCTGGTGCAGGCCGATGGACGGCTCGTCGAGGATGTACATGACCCCGACCAGGCCCGAGCCGATCTGCGAGGCCAGCCGGATGCGCTGTGCCTCGCCGCCGGACAGCGATTCCGCGGCACGGTCCAGGGTCAGGTACTCCAGGCCCACGTTGGCGAGGAAGCTCAGCCGGTCGTGGATCTCCTTGACGATCTTCTCGGCGATACGGGCGCGTGCGCCGGTCAGCGACAGGTCGGCCACCAGCGCCAGCGACTGGCCCACCGACATGCCGGTGACCTGGTGGATGGCATGGTCGGCGACGAACACGTTGCGCGCCTCGATGCGCAGGCGGCTGCCGTGGCAGTGGTCGCAGCTCTGGGTGCTGCGATAGCGCGCCAGTTCCTCGCGGATGGTATTGGATTCCGATTCCCGGTAGCGCCGTTCCATGTTCGGGATGACGCCCTCGAAGGGGTGTTTCCGACGGGTGGCGCGACCGTGGTGGCGGATGTAGCGGAACTCGATGGCTTCGCGGCCGCTGCCGTAGAGGATAGCCTGGCGGGTCTTCTTCGGCAGCGAGGCGAACGGCGCCTCGACGTCGAACTCGTAGTGGCTGGCCAGCGATTCGAGCATGGAAAAGTAAAAGGCGCTGCGTCGGCTCCAGCCGGCGATGGCGCCCTCGGCCAGGCTCAGCTTGTCGTCGAACACCACCCGCTCGGGATCGAAGAACTGGCGCACGCCGAGGCCGTCGCATTCCGGGCAGGCGCCGGCCGGGTTGTTGAAGGAGAACAGCCGCGGCTCCAGTTCGCCGAGGGCGTAGCCACAGTGCGGACAGGCATAGCGGGCGGAGAACACCAGCACCTGTTCCTCCCGGCCCTCGGCCGGCAACACCACCACCTCGGCGACGTCGTCGGCCAGCGCCAGCGCGGTCTCGAAGGACTCGGCCAGTCGCTGCTGGTTGCCGGCGCGCACCACCAGCCGGTCGACCACCACCTCGATGTCGTGCTTGTAGTTCTTGCGCAGTTTCGGCGGTTCGGCCAGTTCCACCACCTCGCCGTCGATACGCGCGCGGAGGAAGCCCTGGGCGTGCAACTGGTCGAGCAGCTGCGCGAATTCGCCCTTGCGGTCCTTGACCACCGGTGCCAGCAGGAGGATGCGGCTGCCCTCGGGCAGCGCCATCACCTCGTCGACCATCTCGGTGACCGTCTTCGCCTCCAGGGTGACGTCGTGGTCCGGGCAGCGCGGCTCGCCGATGCGGGCGTAGAGCAGGCGCAGGTAGTCGTAGATCTCGGTGACCGTGCCGACGGTGGAACGCGGGTTGTGCGAGGAGGTCTTCTGCTCGATGCTGATGGCCGGGGACAGTCCCTCGATGAGGTCGACGTCGGGCTTTTCCATCAGCGAGAGGAACTGGCGGGCATAGGTGGACAGGGACTCCACGTAGCGCCGCTGGCCCTCGGCGAAGATGGTGTCGAAGGCGAGCGAGGACTTGCCCGAACCCGACAGCCCGGTGATGACGATCAGCTGATCGCGGGGCAGGTCGAGGTCTATGCTCTTGAGGTTGTGGGTCCGCGCCCCGCGGATCTTGATGGTCTTCAGACTCACTGTCGCGTCCGTCGCAAAACCTGCTACTATACGCCGCCGCTCGCCGCGCATGCAAAGCCACGGTGCCCGCGCGGCGACCGGCCGACGCGCCGGCGCTCGCCCGGCCCGCTTTCCCGGATTCTCCGCCCTTGCCGATGCCCCGACCCGACACCGCACTGAACGCATCCGAGCGCCGCGCGGTGGCCTGCCTGGCTTCGATCTTCGCCCTGCGCATGCTCGGCCTGTTCCTGATCCTGCCGGTGCTGTCGGTGTTCGTGCGCGAGCTGCCCGACGCCACCCCGGCCCTGGCCGGACTGGCGCTGGGCATCTATGGCCTGACCCAGGGCCTGCTGCAGATTCCCTTCGGCTACCTGTCCGACCGGTTCGGGCGCAAGCGCATCATCACCATGGGGCTGGTCATCTTCGCCCTCGGCTCGGTGGTGGCGGCGATGTCCACCACCATCGGCGGTGTCATCGCCGGTCGCGCCCTGCAGGGTGCCGGGGCCATCGCCGCCGCGGTGCTGGCGCTGACCGCGGACCTGACCCGGGAGCAGCAGCGCACCAAGGCGATGGCGATGATCGGCGGCAGCATCGGCGCATCGTTTCTCCTCGCCCTGATGCTGGCGCCGCTGCTGGTGGGGATGGTGGGCGTGTCGGGCATTTTCTGGATCACCGCCGCCCTGCCGCTGGCGATGCTGCCGATCCTGTGGTGGGCCACCCCGAATCCCGCCCGCCATCGGCGCGGCGACGTCGCCTTCGACGTCGCGCGGATTCGCCGCATCCTCCTCGACCCGCAGTTGTGGCGCCTGGACCTGGGCATCTTCGCCCTGCATTTCGCCCTCACCGCCCTGTTCGTGGTGGTGCCGCTGAAACTGGTGGACAGCATCGGCCTGCCCGGCGAGGCGCACTGGAAGATCTACGTGCCGGTGCTGGTGGCCTCGGTGGCCGGCATGCTGCCGATCCTGGTGGCGGCCCACCGCGGCCATCGCTATCGCGGCATGCTGATGCTGGCCATCGCGGTGATGGTGCTGGCCGAGGTGGTGTTCGCCTGGCTGCCGGCGTCGCTGTCGGGCATCGTCATCGCGCTGTGGCTGTTCTTCGTCGGCTTCAACGCGCTGGAGGCGATGTTGCCTTCGCTGGTCTCGCGCCTGTCGCCGGCCGGTGCCAAGGGCACCGTGCTCGGCGTGTACAATTCCTTCGAGTTCGCCGGCATCTTCGCCGGCGGCCTGGTCGGCGGCCTGGTCTACGGCGCCTTCGGCGTGGGCGGCGCGGCGCTGGTCTCGGCGCTGGTGCTGGTGGCCTGGCTGGCGCTGGTGGCCACCGCGCCAAATTTCCGCCTGCTCGACAGCGTCACCTATGCCTGGCCCGGCGCCGGCGGCAAGGACGAGGCCGACGCCCTGCTCGCCGCGCTCACCGACGTCCCCGGCGTGGAGGACGTGACCGCGTTGCCGGACGAGGGCATGGTCTACCTCAAGGTGGACCGCGCGGTGTTCGACCCGCGCAGCATCGACGCCTTTCCCGCCCTCGCCCAGCCGGGTTGAGCGCGGCCGCCGGCCGCCGGCGGGACGGTCGATATTTGTCGACGATCATGTCACTATTCACATCGCAGATTTTCCAAGGGGAGTCACCATGGCACGAGGCATCAACAAGGCAATTGTGGTCGGAAATCTGGGCAGGGACCCGGAAGTCCGCTATTCGGCAAACGGAACCGCCATCACCAATGTCACGGTGGCGACGTCCGACGTCTGGAAGGACAAGCAGACCGGCGAGAACCAGGAGCGCACCGAGTGGCACCGCATCGTGTTCTTCGGTCGCCTGGCCGAGGTCGCCGGCGAGTACCTGAAGAAGGGTTCGCAGATCTACGTCGAGGGGCGCCTGCAGACCCGCAAGTGGCAGGACCAGTCCGGCCAGGACCGCTACACCACCGAGATCGTCGCCAACGAGATGCAGATGCTCGGTGGCCGTGGTGGCGGCGGTGAGCCCGCCTACCAGGACGTCTCCGGCGGTGGCCGTCGTGCCCCGGCCCGGGAGTCCTCCGGCGGCGGCGGTGGCGGTGGCGGCAGCGCCGGCTTCGACGATCTCGACGACGACATCCCGTTCTAGACCTG
>CAYGJZ010000058.1:4910-27976 GCA_964350265.1 uncultured Gammaproteobacteria bacterium
CTGCCCTTCGAGCGGGCCTCGGTGCTGCGTCGGCTGGCCGTCGACCTGGCCCGCTATCCCGACCGGTTCGTCTCCGCCCATCTCGACGGCGTGGTCATCCTGCGCAGCCTGGAGATCGCCGGGCGCGACTACGGCGGCACTTACGATGTCGCCACCGGGACGCTCTTCCTCGATGCCGACTGGCTCGGTGATGACGGCGACCGCGCCGAGGCCATGGGACTGCACCACGAGTTCAGCTCGCTGTTGCTGCACCGCCAAGCCGAGGTCTTCGACACCCGCGCCTGGGCGGCACTCAACCCGCCGGGCTTCTCCTATCGCTTCGCCGTCTCCAGCGCCGCCAACCTGGACAGCGACCAGCTCGACCTGGTCGGCGATGCCGATACCTGGTCGGCGGGATTTCTCTGCGCCTACGGTCGCCTGACCGTGGAGGACGACATCAACACCTTCGCCCAGTACCTGGTGGCCGGCTACCGGGGCTGGCCGGCCCTGGCCTCGGACTATCCGCTGCTGGCGGCGAAGATGCGCCTGCTGGCCGGCTGGTATGCCGAACTCGGCGCGGTGTTCGACGGGGTTCCGGGCCAGTGAGTGCCGAGGACGACGACTTCGACGCTGCCGACGGCTTCGTCGCCGCGGAGCGCTGGCATGACTACGTGGACCGGCGGCAGCTGGTGCCCTTGCGCAACGAGGAATTCTCGCCGCCAGCCTTCGCCGCCGACGAAGACGACCGCGACCGCGAGGGCGAGCGTGAGCGCGAGACCTGGAGCGACAGCGCGCGGGTGTTGTGGCAGCTCGCCGACGGCAGTGCCAGCATCGGCGACATCGCCGCCAGCATCGCCGCGGCCTATGACCAGCACGAAGGCGCGGTGCTCGACGAGGCCTGGGACTTCTACCTGTCGCTGTGGGACCGCGAGTGGCTGCGCTTCGCCCCCTACGTGGAACATCCGCAGGCAAGCTCTGCGCCGGAGCGGACCACCCTGGTGCTGGTCATCGGCCTGCATGCCTCCGGCTCCAGTTGCCTGGCCGGGGTGATCGAGGCGCTGGGCGCCCATGCCGGGGACGATCTCGGCGGCGCCCACGGCTACGAGTCCGCTGCCCTGGCCGCGATCTGCGAGTCGGTGCTGCCGTTCCCGGCCACCGCCCGCGAGGCGCACCCCGGGTTGACGGCGCGGCTGGCCCACTGGTTGCAGACCCTGGCAGCGGGCGCGCGTGGCCCCCTGCTGCTGGCCAAGTACCCGACCCTGCCGGGCATCTGGCCGGAACTGCTGGCGGCCTGGCCGGGGCCGCTGCGGCTGGTCCACGTCGACCGGCCACTGGCCGCTTCCCTGCACTCGATGGCGCAGCGCGCGACGGGCATGGGCATCGATGTCGACGCCGCCCGGGCGCACCAGCAGTGGCTGTGGCTGCACAAGGCCGACTGTCTTGCCGGGCACGAGGTGCTGACCATCGACTATGCCGACCTGGTGACGCGGCCCCGGCAGAACGTCGAGGCGCTGGTCGCCCATCTTGGATTGCCTGCGTCGCCGTCCACGCAGGCCGCCATCGAGCGCGCCGTCGGCCGGGTGCGGCGAGGAGGGTCGCGTTACTGGCCGGCGCCGGCAGCGCCGGCGGTGGTGGAGCGACGACGCCAGGTCCGTCATGTCGTGCTGATGCCCCTGGGTCCCGAGGCCCGCGCGGACTTCGTCGACGATACCCTGGCCAGCATCCGTCACTACACCGGACCCGACCGACGCATCGTCATCGTCGACGGCCGCGGCGCGGACAATCGCTTCGACATCTTTGGCGAGGATGTCGACGTGCTGGTCAACCGTTTCGGCATCGGCGGCGCGGGCATCCTGCACATGGCACTGACCGAGGCCATCGGCGAAGTGCTCGACCGCTATGACTTCGCGGTGATGCTGCGACTCGACGACGATGCCCTGGTCACCGGCCCGTGCCCCGAGGAAGATGCCATTCGCCGTTTCGCCGAGCAGCCGCAGGTGGGCATGCTCGGCTCGCACTTCTTTACCGCCGAGGGCGCCGTGCGTGACCTGACCTGGGCGGCGGGCCAACTGCATGCCGAGATGGCACCCGGCGCCCGCTTCGAGCACGCGGCGCCATTGCAGCGAGAGGCGGCGCGTTGTCGCGCGCGGGTGCTCGCGGCGCTGTACCGGCGGGCGGTGGACCACGGCTACGTGGATGGCGAGCACTGCCTGGGCGGCGCCTGCTATGTCACGCGCGCGGCACTGGAGCAAATGCGCGCGGAGGGGGTGCTGGGCCCGGGCGGCCTGTTCCGCAGCGAGCTCGGCGAGGACCACCTGTTCGGCCTGGCACTGCGCGCAGCCGGCCTGCGCATGGCCGAGTTCGAGCAGGAGGACGACCCGTTGTGGCTGGACTGGCTGCAGCTGCCCGCGTCGCCGCGGGACATCGTCGCCCGCGGCAAGAAGGTCGTGCACAGCGTGAAGGCCTGGGCAGACCTCGACCAGGCGGCGATCCGGGAGCTGTTCCGCCGCGCACGCTCTTAGCTAGTTAGCCGGAGCGGCGCTTGCCGTCCGCCGGCGGTGGCAGCGCGGCGGCTTCCCGCTCGGTGGCATCGGCGGTGACCACCGCACCGGTCTGGCGGCGACGCCAGGCGGCCCGGCTCACCGAGACCAGGTAGGCGAAGGGACCATAGGCATTGCCGGCCCATTCGAGCAGGGTCAGCAGGTTGGATCGCTGTCGGTTGAACAACAGGCGCTGCAGGTGGGCGAGGGGGTAGCGCACCATCATCGTGTAGGCGGCGCGCAGGTCGCCGTCGCGCAGCAGGGTGGCGGTCAGGTGGGCGTAGTAGCCGACGCCGTAGTTGAAGATCTGCCGACGCAGGGCGCCTTCCTCGGCGCGGTGGGTATGCAGGCCGTAGACATGGGGCGAGTACATCAGCGTCCAGGATGTCTTGCTGAGCGCATAGAGAAAGTACAGGTCTTCGCCGGCCCGCGCCGGTGTGCCCGGACCGATGGTCTCCAGGAACAGGCCCGATTCGTCCAGCACCGCGCGGCGCACGCAGATCATGGCGCCGGCGCCCATGTGCGACACCGGCGGTGCCTGCCAGGGATCCGCCTCGAAGAACTTCGGCCCGAACTCGGCGATGTCGAAGCCGCGCACGAAGCCGTAGTTGGTCTCGAAACGGTACTGCGAGCGATGCGCCAGGCTGCGTGCCATCACCGCGCCGGTGACCACGGCCACGTCGGAGCGGGCGAAGCTGCGCAGGACCATGTTGGCCCAGTGCGGTGGCACCACCACGTCGTCGTCGATCAGGGCGATGAACTCGCCGTGGCTGGCGCGCAGGCCGCGGTTGCGTGCCGCGGATGCACCGCCTTCCCGTTCTTCCAGCAGCACCACGCCGTCGCGGCCTTCCACCACCGGCCGGGTCAGTCCCGACTCGGGGTGGTTGTCCACCACCACCACTTCAAGGGGCAGCGCGGTGTCCTGGCGGGCGAGGCTGTCGAGGCACTCGCCGAGCAGTTCCGGGCGGTCGCGGGTGGCAATGACCACCGACAGCGTGCGTTCGTGGGGATTGGCCGGCCGCGTGGTGTCGTTGCTGGTGCGCACCGGCAGCAACTGGTCGAGGAAGCGGTCCTTCAATTCGCTTTCCGGCACCAGGTCGCTGTCGGCGAGCATGCGCATGGACAACTGGCTGGCAAGCTCGTCGAGCAGCCAGGCGCGGCCGATGGGTGAACGGCGGTTGTCGATGGTGATGGTGCCGAGCATGCGGTTGCCCAGCGACACGTGGACCCAGGTGGCGTCGGCCGTGGTGACGTCGTCGAAGCCCGTTAGCGGCGTGGCGAGATTCAACTGGCGCACGGCGACCACCGGGTGGTGCGCCGGCCGGTTGCAGCGCGGCACCGGCGGCGAAGATGCCATGGGCCGAAACGCGTTGGCCAGGCCACGCAGTGCGCCGAGGGCCTCGCCGCGCAGCAGCGCCGAGGGCATGGAGCGCGGGTGGAGCAGGGACTTGAGCCAGGCCAGCTGGGTATGCAGGACATAGCCGAGGGTGAATCGCCAAAGCCGCCAGGCGTGACGGTAGCCGCGCCGGGCCAGGCGAACCAGGGAAGTCACGTGGCCGTCGGTCCAGCCGGTCCACTGTCTTGCCAGTGCCTGCCAGCTGGCGCGGTGGGCGTGGCGCACCCGGGCAACGGGTTCGTAGACCAGCGTGTACTCGGCCTCCAGCGCGCGAAAGAACAACTCGGTGTCCTCCCCCGCATGGTGCCGACTGCCGGCGCCCAGGGTTTCGTCGAAGGTGCCGCAGCGATCGAAGACGTCGCGACGGATGGCCATGTTGACGCCGGCGCCGAAACGGTAGGCACGGTAATGGCTGGTGTCGGGCGGTGTCATGGCCGGGTTCACGCGCAGCCACAGGCGGTGGTAGCCCCGATCGAAACTGCGGTGCATTTCCGACATCACCTGTGGCTCGGTGTCCAGCGACAGCGGCGTGGTCAGCCCGGTGACGATGCCGACCTGCGGATCGAGGGAGAAGGGGATGAGCAGGCGCGACAACCAGTCGGCCTCCGGCACCGCGTCGTCGTCGGTGAAGGCAATGACCTCGCCACGGGACTCGGCGATGCCGCGGTTGCGGGCGATGGACAGGCCCGGTCGGGGCTCGGCCACGTAGCGTATGCTCGGGAAGCCCTGCACCAGTTGCCGCACGCTGTCGTCGGTGGGCGCGTTGTCCACCACCAGGATCTCGTGGTCCACGTGCTGCTGCGCGGCCAGCGCGCGCAGGCAGCGTTCCAGGTGCTCGGTGCGATCCCGGGTGCAGACCACGATGCTGGCGGTGAGCGGCGCCGGCGGTTCGCCCGGCGGGGCATCGCGCAGGTCGTCGACGTGGTCGATGCCGAGCAGCGGCAACGGCGCCTCCAGTCGGCGACGGACCAGCAGTCGCAGCCACGCCGTGCCGAGCTTGCGGTGCACCGTGCGGATCACCTCCACCGCGGTCACGGTGCCCTCGCGGACCGGCAGGATGATGTTGCCCACCGGCTCGCCACGGTCGGTGACCAGTGCCAGTACGCCGCGAAACTCGGCGCCGACCACCAGGTCCTGCAGCGGGTTGGCGAGATCGATTTCGATGGCCCGGCACGGGGCGATCAGGCCCATGCCGTAGTGCATCGCCTGGTGGGGGGAAACGGCGCTGGTCATGCGTGTGCGAGTTCGGTGTTGTTCTGTGCCGATGGCCGCTCGCGCGGGGCGTTCCGCCACCGCTGGCCACCGTTGTCGGTCTCGGCGTCACCCCTGCCAAGCCGCGCGTAGACCCGGCGAGCAACGCCTGTCGCCGAGGTTGCGAGGGGCTCCGGGTCCATGGGGTCTGTACCGCGCCCCGCGCCGGATTTCACCACGAATGGCGCTGGAAGTCATTAATGCACGGGCTGCGGGTGGTCGTCCCGGGGCACCCGGCTTGTCGCCATGGTGGGGAACTCTTAGACTCGCCAGCCGGTTTTTGCACATTGTCCGCGCACCATGTCCCTGGTTGATCACGCCCTGTTCGAACCCGTCTTCGCGCCGCTGGCCGGGAAGAGCGTGGGCTTCGTCACGCTCGATGGAAACGTCGGAGACCGGCTGATCGACCAGGCCGCGGAATCGTTGATGCAGGAGTTCTCGGTGTCGTACCGGCCGCTGGCCTGGCCGGAACTGCGCACCGGTGTATTGCTGCGCCCGGTGGACGCGGTGGTGGTGTCCGGCGGTGGCAACATGGGTGCTCGCTACCCGGTCACCGTGCACCAGCGGGGCAAGGCCCTTGCGCTCGGCGCACCGGTGACGGTGCTGCCGCAGAGTTTCACCGACGCCGACGAGTCCATCGACGCCTATGCCAGGGTCTACGTGCGCGAGCGGGCCAGCCTGGCGATGAAGCCGGGCACGGTGCTGGCACCGGATCTCGCCCTCGGCCACCGTCCGCCCTGGGTGGACGAAGGTGCGTCGGCGGCAACCGGGGTGTGGCTGCGCGGCGACGGCGAACGCCACGTTGGCGGCTGCGACGTCTCGCTGGGCGATCCGGTGGAAGTCTCTGCGACCACCGAGGACTATCTCGGCCTGGCCTCGCGCTTCGAGCACGTGGTCACCGACCGCCTGCACTTCGCCATTGCCGCCTTGCTGGTGGGCCGGCGGGCCACGCTGCTGCCCAACGGATACCACAAGAACCGTGCCATGTACGAGACCTGGCTGCGCGACCTGGGTTGTCGCTGGCGCAGCCGTGCCGACGGCTTTCGCACCCCGGTGGCGGTGGAGGAGGACGAGTTGTGGAAGCGGCTCGCGGCCCCGCCCTCCGCGCTGGTGCCGTGGAATGCCCGTCCGCGAACCCGCGACGACTGGTCGGTGTCGAGTACCGACACGGCAACGCAACTGGCCGGCCCCGACGGCGAGATCGTCGCCCTCGATCCAGTCTCGAGCATGCTCTGGCAGCTGTGCGACGGGCAGTGGTCGGTGGAAGACCTGTGTGGCGCACTGGCGGAACGATATGACCAGAGCGTGCTGCGCATCGCCCGCGACGTGCAGGGAGCGCTGCGCAACCTGCGTGGACGTGGCGCGCTTCAAGGCGACGGTGTCACGGATGTCGATGACCAACCGGTGCCGCCGGACAGTGCGCCGATGGTGCTGCGCCGTGCCAGCCTGCGGGTGGCGATCGAGGCGCCGCGGCGGCGACGCGGCCGGTTGCACTGGGCGGCCAGCGTGGGCGACGGCGCCGGCGGCCGCTTCCGCCACGAGTTCGATCTTCCCCTGGCCATGCGCGATGCGTTGACCCGGCGCGCCGATCCCTTCCTGCTGGCCTTGCTGCCGCGGGCCATGTTCGACGGCATCGACATCCAGGTGCATGGTGCGGCGGTGGATGCACTGCTGCTCGACCGGCTCGACGAGTACCAGCAGCTGCTGGCCACCTGGTGGCCGTCCTGGTTCCAGGTGGTGGGCATCGAGGCCGAAGAGGTCCGGGCACGACCCCTGGCCGAACCCCGCGCCATCGCCGCCTGCTCCGGTGGGCTGGACTCGGTGTATACCCTGTGTCGTCACCGGGTGGTCGACGACGGTCGGCGCAACGCGCGTCTCGACGCCGTGCTGATGGCCGGGGGCTACGACATTCCGATCAACGACCGCGCCGGCTATGCCGGTGCCCTCGATCGCGTGCGGCCACTGGCCGAGGAGGCCGGGGTTGCCCTGGTGGACGTGGCCAGCAACCTGCGCAGTCACCTGCCGGCCTGGGAGAAGACCCACGGCGCGGCACTGGCCGCGGTGCTGCACCTCGTCGCCGGCGGCTTCGACCGCGGCCTGGTGCCGTCCACGGCGCCTTATCGCATGCTGTTTCCCTGGGGCTCCTCGCCGATCGGCGACCACCTGCTGGGCGGTGCCTTTTCCATCGTCCACGACGGCGCCGCGGTGCTGCGGCTGGACAAGCTGCGCGCGGTGGCTCCCTGGCCACGGGCGGTGGAGGCATTGCGGGTGTGCTGGGTCAATCACCACGGCGACCGCAACTGCGGCCGCTGCCTGAAGTGCTGTCACCTGGCTGTCATGCTGCGTGCACTGGGTCTCTCCGAGGCCTGTTTCGCGCAGCCGCCGGAAGACCGTCACCTGGTGCGCTTCGTCGAGCAGGCCCACCTGAAGGGCTTGGAACGTATTGACTTGTCGTGTACGCTAGCCGCAGCGCGCGCGTCCGGCCTGCAGCAGCAATGGGTAGAAGTGCTGGCTGATCGACTGGCGGACGGCCACGCGTTCGTCGACTCCAAGATTCCCCAGCAAGGCATGGCGCCGGAGGTTGAATGTGAGTAAGAAGACGCAAACCGAGCAATCGGCAGTCCCGGCAGCGGACAACGATCCCCGTCGCGATCTGTTGAAGAAACTTGCCATCGGCGGCGTTGCTGGTGCGGCGCTCCCTGCACAGTGGTCGAAGCCGGTGATCGACTCGGTGATGCTGCCGGCCCATGCGCAGACCACCACCGGCACCGTCACGGGTGGCGGCGGCGGTGGCGGCACCGGCCCGGGTCCGTCGGCGGGCGAGTCGTTGCTGGACTACTTCGTTTCCCCCGCCGAGGCCGCTGTCGTCTCGGACTACTGTGCCACCATCTCCATCCAGGCGGTGGCCGGCGTGGCGCAGTCGATCCTGTTGACCGGTCTTGGCTTCAATGCCTGCAAGCCGGGCAACAGCTACGAAAACGAGGTCGGCTCGCCGCAGGCCATGAACAAGTCCGGCAATGACTGGGTCACCATGGTCATGGGCCTGGAGCTTAAGCTGAGCAACGTCAATCCGGCGGCGTCGAAGTTGGCCGACAGCACGTTCGATGGTCTGCCCGGCACCATCAATGCTGGCGCTTCGTGTAATTTCGGCGGCTGTTTCAAGGAAGAAGAGTAGTCGTCCTGTCGTCACCGGCTGGCTCGACCACGTGTCCAGAACGTGGTTGAGCCGGCAGCCGTTTCTCGGCTATTCTTGCCATGTTACCTGTCCGGACAAGAACAACGTTGTGTGGGTGTACTCGCCGTGTGGCATCTAGAAGCTGCCGCGTGGTGTTTTTTCCGGGACCGCTTACCTGAACCACCGCATTGCCCGGAGTGCTCTCGCCCATGGCCAAGAAAGACGCGCCTGTCGATCCGTCGACCCAATCCGAATCCAAGCCCACCGATCCCCGTCGCGACCTGCTGAAGAAGCTGGCCATCGGCGGCGTCGCCGGCGCGGCACTGCCCGCGCAGTGGTCGAAGCCGGTGATCGACTCGGTGATGCTTCCCGCCCATGCCCAGACCACCACGGGTACGGTTACCGGTGGTGGCGGCGGTGGCGGCACCGGCCCGGGGCCCGCGCCGTCTGCCGGCGAGTCGCTGCTGGACTACTTCGTGTCCCCGGCGGAAGCGGCTGGCGTATTCGACTACTGCCTGACCATTGCCATCGAGGCGGTGGCCGGCGTGGTGCAGTCGGTGCAGCTCACCGGTGCGGGCTACAACAGCTGCAAGCCGGGCACCAGCTTTGAAAACGTGATCAACTCGCCGAAGGCCATGAACAAGTCCGGCAACGACTGGACGACCATGGTCGGGCCGTTCAACCTGACGCTGAGCAACGTCGACCCGGCCTCCTCGAAGCTGGCCGACAGCACCCTCGACGGCGTGCCCGGCACGGTCAACGTCGGCGTGTCCTGCAACTTCGGTGGTTGCCTGAAGGACGGATAACCCGCCGTCGCGACGAAGCCGGTGCAGCCGTCTTCCAGGCACAGGCTCGCACCGGCCTGTCCGTAGACGTTTCCAACGTTCCCCGTCCCGAGATGGGTTCGTCGCGCCGGTGCGCGCACCACGGGACGGCGCGAACCGCTCCCTGATGCAAGCCATGCCTGTCGGCAGACGGCTCCTTCCGTGACGGCCGCAGGGTCGTGTCGACGCAAGCCGGTTTGTCGGGTCGGCACCTCATCACGCCCGCCCCGCGACGAGCCGGTTGCCTTGCCTGCACCGGGTGCGCAGGTTGCCACCAGCGTGAACCTTGTGGATCAGGTGCGCGGGTCGTCACCCCCGGCGGGATCGATCAGTTCAGGGGCGTGACCGATGCGCTCGAGAAAGGCCAGGAAGTCCTCCCGCGACAGGGTGGTGGTGCGGGTGTTGTCCAGCGGGTGAAAGTGCACCCTGGGAAAGTCGAGGATGCCGCGGTCGAGCACGAAACGGACCTCGCCTTCCGCATCGTTGACCAGCGCCAACGGCGATACCGCGCCCGGGGTGACGCCCAGGTGACGCCACAGGCGGTCTTCCGAGGCGAAGGAGAAGTTGCCTGCGCCGAGCCGCTTTGCCAGCGTCTTCAGCACCACCTGGCGATCCTCCAGCAAGGTCAGCAGCCACATCGCGCCCTTCTTGTTGCGCACGAACAGGTTTTTCGTATACGCCCCCTCGAACACCTCGCGGTGCTGCCGGGAGTCGGCCACCGTGCGCAGCGGTGCATGGTGGATGGTGGGGCAGTCGATGCCTTCGGCGGACATCCAGTCGAGCAGTCCCTCGGGTGTCCATTGCGGGTCGTTGAGCGTGGTCATGGCAGCGTTTCGTCGTTGGCAAATGCGGGCATGATACGGGATCGGCGGCCGGCCCGCCCCGCGGCGTCGCCCGGCCCGCGCCACCGGCTCTTGCTATAATCGCCACCGGCGGCGCCACGGCGCCTGATCTGCAAGCCGAACCCCGCGAGACGACGAACCCCGATGGCCGCAAGCAAGCGCGAATCCGGCGACGGCGAGGGCAAGACCGCACGCCTGTTCGAGGAAGACCTCGAGCGGGTGCCGCTGGCCACCTTTGCCGAGCGCGCCTACCTCAACTACTCGATGTACGTGGTCCTCGACCGCGCCCTGCCCAGCCTTGCCGATGGCCTGAAGCCGGTGCAGCGGCGCATCGTCTATGCCATGTCCGACCTTGGACTGTCGGCCAGTGCCAAGTACAAGAAGTCCGCGCGCACGGTGGGCGACGTGCTCGGCAAGTTCCATCCCCACGGCGACAGTGCCTGCTACGAGGCCATGGTGCTGATGGCACAATCGTTCAGCTACCGCTACCCGCTGGTGGATGGCCAGGGCAACTGGGGCTCCCAGGACGATCCGAAGTCCTTCGCCGCGATGCGTTACACCGAGGCACGTCTGTCCCGCTACGCCGAGTTGCTGCTGGCGGAACTGGGGCAGGGCACGGTGGACTGGGCGCAGAACTTCGACGGCACCCTGAACGAGCCGGAACGCCTGCCCGCACGGGCGCCGATGGTGCTGCTCAACGGCGCCTCGGGCATCGCCGTGGGCATGGCCACCGACATCCCGCCGCACAACCTGCGCGAGATCGTCAGCGCCTGCATCCACCTGCTGGAAAAGCCCAAGGCCACGGTGGCCGACCTGGTCATGCACGTGTCCGCGCCGGACTACCCGAGCGACGCCGAAATCACCACCCCGCGCGACGAGCTGGTGGCGATGTACGAGAGCGGCTCGGGCTCGGTGCGCCAGCGCGCCACCTGGGAGAAGGAGAATGGCAACATCGTGGTGCGGTCGTTGCCCTACCAGGTGTCGGGAAACCGCATCCTCGAGCAGATCGCCGCGCAGATGACGGCGAAGAAACTGCCCATGGTGGCCGACATCCGCGACGAGTCGGACCACGAGAACCCGGTTCGCCTGGTCATCGAACCGCGTTCCAACCGGGTCGATGCCGAGCAGATGATGAGTCACCTGTTCGCCACCACGGACCTGGAGAAAAGCCACCGGGTCAACATGAACATGATCGGCCTCGACGGCCGGCCGCGGGTCTATGACCTGAAGTCGTTGCTGGCCGAGTGGCTGACCTTCCGCACCGACACCGTGCGCCGACGCCTGCAGCACCGGCTGGAGAAGGTGCTCGCCCGCCTGCACGTGCTCGAAGGCCTGATGATCGCCTTCCTCAACATCGACGAGGTGATTCGCATCATCCGTACCGAGGACAAGCCGAAACCGGTGCTGATGGAGCGCTTCGACCTGAGCGACGTGCAGGCCGAGGCCATCCTGGAACTGAAGCTGCGCCACCTGGCGAAGCTGGAGGAGATGAAGATCCGCTCCGAGCAGGACGCGCTTTCCGCCGAACGTGACGAGCTGCGTCGCACGCTGGATTCCGCCGCCCGGCTGAAGCGCCGGGTGCGCGACGAGTTGATGGACGTGGCCGAGACCTTCGGCGACGACCGCCGCTGCCCGGTCACCGAGCGCGCCGCGGCCCGTGCCCTGGACCATGCCGAGCTGGTGCCGAGCGAGCCGGTCACCGTGGTGCTGTCGCGCAAGGGCTGGATCCGCGCGGCCAAGGGACACGACGTCGAGGCCGAGCAGTTGGCCTACCGCGCCGGCGACGAACTGCTGGCGGCGGTGAATGCCCGCACCAACGACACCGTGCTGGTGCTCGACTCCACCGGCCGCGCCTATGCCGTGGCGGTGCACGGGCTGCCCTCGGCGCGGGGCCTCGGCGAGCCGTTGAGCAGCCAGCTGAACCCACCGGCCGGCGCGACCTTCGCCGGGCTGATGGGCGGCGGTGCCAGCCAGCTGTACCTGCTGGCCACCGATGCCGGCCACGGCTTCGTCGCCAGCGTCGAGGACATGACCACCCGCAACAAGGCCGGCAAGTCCTGCCTGAACACCGCCGGCGCGGCGGTGCTGGCACCGGTTGCCGTGGGCGAGTACGAGGATGACCACGTCGCCTGCATCAGCGACAGCGGCCGCCTGCTGGTCTTCCCGGTGGCCGAGTTGCCGCGCATGGCCCGAGGCAAGGGCGTGAAGATGATGAACATTCCCGCCAAGCGTTACCGGGAAGGCGCCGAGCGGATGGTCGGCTGCACCGTGGTCGCCGAGTCGGACGCGCTGCGTGTCCATGCCGGCAAGCGCTTCGTCAGCCTGAAGCCGGCCGACTACGCCGACTATGCCGGGGAACGTGCCCAGCGCGGCCGGGTGCTGCCGCGGGGCTTCAAGAACCCGGCGCGCATCGAGCGGGTCGGTTCGTGAACGGCCACCGTTGGCCGCAGCATGCCGGCCGGCGGGCGGTGGCTGGCCGACGGACGTGGAGGTAGTCGATGGAAGAGATCACCATGCACCTGTCCCGCGCGGACGTGATCGCCCTGGCCTGGTTCGCGACCTGCTGGATCGGCTATTCGCTGGTGGCGGACTTCACCCCGATGAGCCGCTACAGCGTCAGCACCGCCATGGGTCACTATCGCCGCGAGTGGATGCGACGCATGGTGGAGCGGGACATCCGTATCGTCGATGCGCAGATCCACGGCAACCTGCTGCACGGCATCGGCTTCTTCGCCACCACCACCATCCTGGCCATCGGTGGCCTGCTGGCGCTGCTCGGCGCCACCGACCGCGCGGTGGAACTGCTCGCGGAACTGCCCTACGTGCAGCCCACCAGCCGGGTCGCCTGGGAGATCAAGACCCTGGTGCTGGCGATGATCTTCATCTATGCCTTCTTCAAGTTCGCCTGGGCGTTCCGGGTGGCCAACTGGTATGCCATCATGATCGGCGCGGCGCCGCTGGCCAGCGCCGACTCCGGCGAGGGCCTGGAGTACGTGGAGCGCGCCACCCGCATCAACCAGTTGTCCGCCGCCCACTTCAACCGCGGCATCCGCGCCTACTTCTTCGCCCTGGCGACGCTGTCGTGGTTCCTCGATGCCCGCGTGTACATGGTGGCCAGCGCCCTGGTGCTGCTGGTGCTGATCAGCCGCGAGTTTCGCACTACCCCGGTGATTGCCCGCTGATCGCCCGTTGATCGCGTTGCTCAGCGCCGCGGTGCCTCGCGGTAGAAGGCCTCGCCGGCCTCCATCCACGGCGGCGAGGCGCGGGCAATCCGCGCGCTGACCGGACAGTCGGCGCGGTGGGTGCCGGGCAGGTAGCCGATGGACATCAGGAACTCTCCGGTGATCTCCGGCCCGGTGAAGCGGAAGGTGGCGCGGAACAGTTTCACCCACTCGCTCTTCTTCTTCGGATGGGCGGCCTGGAGCCAGCCGGCGAAGCCGCCGTGGCTGCGCCGGAAGCCATGCACGACGCCGGCATTGTGGATCACCGCGTCGATCTTCAGCCGGTTGCGGATGATGCCGGCGTCGGCCAGCAGTCGGCGGCGCTGGGCATCGCCGTAGCGGCGGATGCGGTCGACGTCGTAGTCACCGAAGGCCTTGCGAAAGCCCTCGCGGCGCTTGAGCATCAGTCCCCAGCTCAGCCCGGCCTGGTTGATCTCCAGCACCAGCCGCTCGAACAGCGCGGACTCTTCCTGCAGCGGGAAGCCGTACTCGTTGTCGTGGTAGGGACCGTGCAGGGGGTCGCCGATGGCATAGTCGCAGTACCAGCTCATGACGTCGATCCTTCGCTGGCGCTGGTGCCGGCGTAGCGCTCGGCGAAGGCGGCCACCGACAGCGGCCGGCCGGGATAGTGACCCTGGGCGAAGCGGCAACCCAGCGCCTTCAACGCCTCGGCCTGGGCGTCGGTTTCCACGCCGACACCGACCGGTGTCAACTCCAGCCGCCGCGCCAGCGAGACGATGGTGTCGACCAGTTCCCGCCGCCCGCTGCCGGCCTCGTCGAGTCCGGCGACCACGCCGCGGGAGATCTTGATCATGTCGATGCGGCTGCGATCCACCGACTCCAGCGTGGAGGTTCCGCTGCCGAAGTCGTCCAGTGCCACGCCGACGCCGTGCTGGCGCAGCCGGGACAACGTCGTCGCCACCTTCTCGCTGCCGAGCTGCTGGTCGGCATCGGTGACTTCCACCACCACCGTGGCCGGGTCGACGCCGCCATCGGCCAGTCGCTGCAACAGCGCGTCGGCGGTGCCCGGGTCGGCGAGGTGGGCGGGATCGAGATTCAGGTGCATGGGCAGTTCGATGCCCTGCTGCCGCAGCATGGCCGCGGCCGTCACCGCCTTGTCGACCACGCGCAGGTCGATCTGCCGGGTGGTGCCCTCGGCGAAGGGGACGAAGGCCGAGGCCGGGATCATGCCCTGCTCGGGGTGCATCCAGCGGGCCAGCACCTCCATGGCCACCGGTCGTCCGCTGTCCAGGTCGATGATGGGCTGCAACTGGATGTCGATCTCGTCGGCCTCGAGGGCGCGGCGCAGGTCCCCGGCGAGGTCGAGGTCACGGTCGGCGGCGTCCAGCAGGCCGGGATCGAAGCGCGCACGCTGCCCGCCACCGGCGGCGCGTGCCTTCTGCATGGCGACCTGGGCATCGCGGACCAGTGCCCGCGCATGGGTGTCGTAGGTTTCCGGCAGGGCCATGCCGATACTGGCACTGAACCAGACCTTGCGGCTGCCCACCGACAGGGACTCGCCCACTGCCCCGGTGATCTGGTCGGCGAGTTCCTCGGCGTCGCCGTAGCCGGACACGTCGTAGCGGGCAACCATGAACTCGTCGCCGCCGAAATGGCCGGCCAGCACGTCGCTGGGCAGCACCTCGGCGAGGCGTTCGCCGTAGTGGCGGATCACCGCGTCGCCGATCTCGTAGCCGAGGCTGTTGTTGATGCGTGACATGCCGTCGATGTTGATGAACAGCAGCGCCACCCGCGGCGCGTCGTCGCCGTAGGCGGCCAGGCGCTCGTCCAGGCGGGAGAGGAACTCGTCCCGCGCCAGCAGCCCGGTCAAGGCATCGTGGGCGCGGTCGTACTCCTGGCGCGAGGCATCGTGCTTTTCCCGTTCCCGGGCGCGGGCATGGGCGATGGCGCTGGCCGCCTGCTCGGCGAACAGGGACATGGCCAGCAGCACCTCGAAGGTGTCCACGCCGCGTTCGGTGGCCAGGCACAGGGCACCGTAGAGCTTCTTGCCGGTCGCCACAGGGACACCGAAGCGGGTGGTGCCGGTGCCGTCCGATGGTCGCAGCAGGCGGGACTGGCCGCGGGCGACCACCGCGGCCGCCAGTTCCGCAAGGCCCGGGTCGCGCTGTCCCGGCAAAAGGCGCACGCTGCGATCAGCCTTCGCCCGGTAGAAGCCGATCTGCGCATCGTCGAAGAACTGCGCGGCCTGGCGGGCGATGATGTCGATGGCGCGTTGCTCATCGATTTCCCGGTTCACCGCCTTGCTGCTTTCCAGCAGGGTTTCGACCACCTTCAAGCGCTTGTTGACGACGTCGGTATGGAACTGTTCGTCCATCACGAACTGGGCCAGGCGGCGCAACTGGCGCTCCTTCAGCACGATGTAGACGCCGAAGCCCGCCGCCACCGCGAAGACGAAGCCGACCAGGTAGGAAGCCGGCAGCCAGGCGGGCAGGCTGCCCGGCAGTACCCCGGCCAGTGCCGCCATGGCGATGCAGACGATGATCAAAAGGACGATGAACAGGGCACGGATCTGCGCCCTTCGCCGCTCGATGGATTCCATCGACAGGCGAACCTTGCCGCCGCCGCCGCCGAGACCGACACTGCGCGCGGTGTCGCGCAGCGAACGGGTATTCAACTCGATGGCATTGATCCACACCGTGGACGGGCTGTCCGTGGCCATGCTGATCGAGTCGTCGGCAACTTCGCGTTTGGCAAACATCGGGGTTCAGGGCATCGGGGTGGATTCTGGCCCCGGCGAAAAGGCGTTCGCCGCGGGGTGCGGGTGAAGGGCGCAGTATAGTGGATGCCGGCAGGGACGACGAATGACGGTTTTCTTGCCGGTGCCGGGGAATCAGGCGCGGTTGCCGGCCATCCGGGGCGTTCTCCGGCGGCGCTCGGTGAGCACCGGAATGGCGCGTCGTCGCCGGCGAGGCAGCAGCGTGGCCAGCACCAGGGCGGCGATGATGCCACTGCTCACCAGGGCCGCCACCAGCAACTCGTCGGGCACGCTGGCGAATCCCTTGGCGAACAGCTTGGTGGCGCGACTGGTGCGTCTTGCCGCCTTGGCCATGCGACCGGCGTCGGCGGTGCGGTGGAAGACTTTGAC
Source organism: uncultured Gammaproteobacteria bacterium (assembly GCA_964350265.1). GTDB lineage: Bacteria > Pseudomonadota > Gammaproteobacteria > Arenicellales > CAJQKF01 > BQJD01. The sequence continues at coordinate 21,245 of CAYGJZ010000058.1, forward strand.
CGCGCGCCCCTGGGTCAAGGTGGCGAGACCGTAGACGGCCGCGGCATCGGTCTTCGCCAGGGTCGACACCCGGGCCAGTTCGGCCGGCTCGTCGACATGCTTCATGACCCGTGCCAGCGGTGCCGGGCCGAGGGATCGGGCAGCGCTGCCGAAGTCCTCGGCAATGCGGCCGATGCGCGCGTAGTCGCCGCTGGAAACCGCCCGTCGCGCGGTACGGGAAAGCGACTTGACGAAGCGCTCGCCGAGGGCGCCGGCGCGACGGAAGGTCTTCAGCAGGGCCGGGGCAAAGTCCACCTGCGGGGCCAGCGTGGTGGCCAGGCCCACCGCCGACAGCGCCAGGATGAGCATGTCGCCGTCCCCCGCGGTGGTTTCCCGGTAGCCCTGCACGGCGAGGTCGCGCAGGTCGCCAATGACGAACAGGTCCAGCGACAGCGAGCCGAGAAACCCGGCCAGGTCACGGGGTTCACCGCTGGCCATGCCGTGCACGAAGGAGCGGAACTGGCGCTCCAGGGTGCGTGCCGAGTCGATCTGCGCGGCGAGTTCCCGGGCAGCGTCGCGCTCGGCGTCGGCGAGCGCGGTGTCGGCGGCGAAGCGCGCCATCAAGGCCGCCTCGTCGAGGTCGCCGGCCTCGGCCAGCTGGCGCGAGGCATCCAGTGGTTCGTCCTCGATCAGCAGGTGACCGGCGAGCTGCCGCTGGTGCAGCTCGTTGCCGCTGGCCAGGGCAAGCACGGCGAAGATGCAGAAGACGACGAGTCGGAACACGGGCACTGTGGGCCGGACAACGGCGAACGAAGGGGAAGGCCATTCTGACACAGCCCCCGGTCACTGGCGACCGCGGGCCGCGACCGGCTTCAGAAGGGCAGCGGCAGGCCCGGTCGCAGGCGCTGGAACAGGTCGCGGAAGATGCCCTGGATGCGGGCCATGGCGCCATCGTCGTCGGCCTCGAAGCGCAGGATCACCGCCGGCGTGGTATTCGAGGCGCGGGCCAGGCCGAAACCGTCGGCGAAGTCGATGCGCAGGCCGTCGATGGTCTGCACCTCGCCGAGGTCGGCGGGGGCGGCATCGACCAGCGCGGCGACCAGCGCATGCTGTTCGCCCTCGCGCACCTCCAGCCGCAGTTCCGGCGTGTTGATGGCGTCGGGCAGGGCATCGAACACCGCCTGCGGCGTTTGCGCCGTGCGCGACAGCAGCTCGCACAGCCGGGCACCGGTGTACAGGCCGTCGTCGAAGCCGTACCAGCGTTCGCGGAAGAATACGTGGCCGCTCATCTCCCCGGCCAGCGCCGCGCCGGTTTCGGCCAGCTTCTTCTTGATCAGCGAATGGCCGGTCCGGTACATGGTGGCACGGCCACCGGCGTCCTCGATGGCGCGCCGCAGGAGCCGGGTGCACTTGACGTCGAAGATGATCTCCGCGCCCGGCTGGCGATCGAGGATGTCGCGCGCGAACAGGATCATCTGCCGGTCCGGCCAGATGGTGGCGCCGGCGGCGGTGACCACGCCGAGACGGTCTCCGTCGCCGTCGAAGGCCAGTCCGAAGTCGGCCTGGTGGTCTGCCACGGCCCGTTTCAGGTCCACCAGGTTGGCCTCGTCGATGGGGTCGGGATGGTGGTTGGGGAAACGGCCGTCGACCTCGGTGAACAGTTCGACGACGTCGCAGGACAGGCGGCGGAACAGATCCGGCGCCACGGCACCGGCGACGCCGTTGCCGCAGTCGATGACCACGCGGAAGGGCCGTGCCAGGCGCACGTCGCCGGTGACGCGTTCGAGGTAGTCGTCCACCACCGCGCATGTACGGCGGCGGCCATGGCCACTGGCGAAATCCTCCTCGACGATGCGCCGGTACAGGTCGGTGATGTCCTCCCCGGAGAGGGTTTCGCCACCGGCCATGATCTTGAAGCCGTTGTAGTCCGGCGGGTTGTGGCTGCCGGTGACGGAGACCGATGCGCCGCAGCCGAGGTGGTGGGTGGCGAAGTAGACCACCGGTGTCGGCACCATGCCGATGTCGACCACGTCGGCGCCGCTGGCGAGGATGCCCTCGGCCAGGGCCGCCACCATGCGCGGCCCGGACAGGCGACCGTCGCGGCCCACCACTACCTCGTGGTTGCCACGTGCCAGCGCCACCGTGCCGATGGCGCGGCCAAGCAGGCGGACACCCTCGTCGGTGAGGGTCTGGTCGACGATGCCGCGGACGTCGTAGGCGCGGAAGATCGACGCGCTGATGGCTGGCGCTGGGTTCACCGCTGCGTCAATTGGCCTTGTGAATGGCGCGCCCGCCGGCGGCCAGCGCGGCTTCGTGCACCACCTCGGCCAGGGTCGGGTGGGCATGGATGGTGCGCGCGAGATCCTCCGAGCTGGCATGGTATTCCATTGCCAGCACTGCCTCGGCGATCAACTCGGAGGCATGCGGACCGATGATGTGCACGCCGAGAATGCGATCGGTCTCGGCGTGGGTGATGACCTTGGCGAAGCCGCTGGCCTCGTTCATGGCCCTGGCGCGACCGTTGACGGCAAAGGAGAAGTTGCCGCTGGCCACGGGAATGCCTTCTTCCTTCAGCGACTGCTCGGTGCGGCCCACCCAGGCGATTTCCGGGTGGGTGTAGATGACCCAGGGCACGGTGTTGAAGTCGACGTGCCCGGTGTGGCCGGCAATGCCCTCGGCCACGGCCACGCCTTCCTCGGAGGCCTTGTGCGCCAGCATCGGGCCACGAACCACGTCGCCCACGGCGTAGACGCCGTCCATGCCGGTGCGGTAGTGCTCGTCGATCTCGATGAAGCCGCGCTTGTCGGTGACGATGCCCAGGCCGTCGTCGAACAAAGACTCGGTGAACGGCCGCCGGCCGATGGCGACGATCAGCTTGTCGACGGTGATCTCCTCGTTCTTGCCCTTGCTCTCGTAGCTGACCACGCAGCCCTTCTTGCCGGTCTTCGCGCCGGTGACACGGGCGCCGAGGCGGATGTCCAGGCCCTGCTTGCGGAACTGCCGCTGGGCTTCCTTGGCCACCTGGGTGTCGGCGGCGGCGAGGAAGCTGTCCAGCGCTTCGAGCACCACCACCTTGGCGCCGAGCCGGCGCCAGACACTGCCCAGTTCCAGCCCGATGACGCCGGCGCCGATGACGCCGAGGGTTTCGGGCACCTGGTCGAAGGCGAGGGCGCCGGTGGAGTCGACCACCGTTTCCCCGTCGAAGGGCACCGGCGGCAGTGCCATCGGCGCCGAGCCGCTGGCCAGGATCACGTGGTCGGCGCTGAGCGAGGCGATGTCCTTGCCGTCGTCGTCCTTCACGCTGACCTTGCGCCCGGCATGCAGGGTGCCGTGGCCGTTGTGATAGTCGATCTTGTTGGCCTTGAACAGCATCGACACGCCGCCGGTGAAGTCGCTGACGATCTTGTCCTTGCGTGCCAGCATGGTGGCCAGGTCCAGCTGGACGCCGTCGACGGTGATGCCATGGGCCTTGAGACCGTCGCGGGTCATCTCGAACCGCTCCGAGGAGTCGAGCAGTGCCTTCGACGGTATGCAGCCGACATTGAGACAGGTGCCGCCGGGAGCGCCCTTGCCGTCGGCATTCTTCGTGCGGTCGATGCAGGCGGTCTTCAGGCCGAGCTGGGCACAGCGGATGGCGGCCACGTAGCCGCCCGGGCCACCGCCGATGACGATGACGTCGTAGTGATCTGACATGGTGGTTTCCTTCGATGGCACGCGGCGGAGCGGGCAGGGCTCCGCCGCGGCGGGTTATGCCTTACAGGTCGAGCAACAGGCGCGCCGGGTCTTCCAGGGCGTTCTTGATGCTGACCAGGAACTGCACGGCCTCCTTGCCGTCGACGATGCGGTGGTCGTAGGACAGGGCCAGGTACATCATCGGCCGAATCACCACCTCGCCGTCCTCGGCCACCGGGCGCTGCTGGATCTTGTGCATGCCGAGGATGGCGCTCTGCGGCGGATTGAGGATCGGGGTGGAGACCAGCGACCCGAAGATGCCGCCGTTGGTGATGGTGAAGGTGCCGCCGTTGAGTTCCTCCATGGTGATGGCGGCCTTCTGCGCGCGGGCGCCGAAATCGCTGATCTCCGTCTCGATGCGGGCGAAGCTCTTGCGATCGGCGTCGCGCAGCACCGGCACCAGCAGGCCCCGCGGCGAAGACACCGCGATGCCGATGTCGGCGTAGTTGTGACGCACGATGTCGGTGCCGTCGATGTGGGCGTTGATCATGCCGAACTTCGCCAGGCCGTCGGCCGCCGCCTTGACGAAGAAGGACATGAAGCCGAGACGGGCGCCGTGGCGCTTCTCGAAGTCCTCCTTGTAGCGTGCGCGCAGCGCCATCACTTCGGTCATGTCCACTTCGTTGAAGGTGGTGAGCATGGCCGCGTTCTGCTGCGCCTGTACCAGCCGCGAGGCGATGGTCTGGCGGATCCGCGACATCGGCTCGCGCCACTGCTCGCGTTCACGGCCGGCGGCCTCCTGCGGCAGCGGGGCGGGTTTGTCGCCGCCCGCGCCGGCGCCGGTCCTGCCGGCGGACTTGTCACCGCTTCCACCGCCGGCCGGGGCCGGCTTCTTCGCCGGTTCCTTCTTCTTCGCCTCGTCGAGGTGGCGCAGCACGTCTTCCTTGGTCAGCCGGCCGTCCTTGCCGCTGCCCTTTATCTTCGCCGCGTCGAGGTCGTGTTCGGCCAGCAGCGCGCGCACCGCGGGACCGTGACGGTCGTCGTCGCCGCCATCGTCGCCGTCGCCGTCGGTGGCTGCCTCGGCCGGTGCGGCGTCGTCGCCGTCGTCAGCGCCGGCATCCGACGCCGAGCCCTCGCCGTCGGCGATGGTGGCGAGCAGGTCGCCCTGCTGCACGGTGTCGCCGGCGCCGTGGGCAATCTCGCCGAGCACGCCGTCCTGCGGCGCCGGCACTTCGAGCACCACCTTCTCGGTTTCCAGTTCGACGAGGGTCTCGTCGCGCCGGACGGTATCGCCTTCCTTCTTGTGCCAGTCGAGAACGGTCGCCTCGGAGACCGATTCGGGCAGGGTGGGGACTTTGATTTCACTGGGCATTGGAAGCGACCTTTTTCTCCGTCGTTTGCGATGTCGCGGCATCGGTGAGGGTGAATGCCTGTTCAAGCAGCGCCTTGGTCTGCTCCAGGTGCAGCTTGTAGAAGCCCACCGCCGGTGCGGCCGAGGCCTCGCGGCCGGCGTAGTAGCGGTTCTGCCAGGGTGACAGGCAGTCCTTCAGGTGGTGCGCGATCTGGTACCACGAACCCTGGTTCTTCGGCTCTTCCTGGCACCAGACCACCAGGTTGGCATTGCGGTAGCGGGCCAGCACCTCGCCGAGGCGCTCCTTCGGGAAGGGGTGGAGCTGCTCCACCCGCACCAGCGCCACGTCGAAACGTTCACGGCTGATGCGTTCCTCGTGGAGATCGTAGTAGACCTTGCCGCTGCACACGATGACGCGCTCGACCTTGTCCGGATCGATGTCCTGGATCTCGTCGATGACGGTCTGGAAGCCGCCCTCGGAAAGATCTTCCAGGCTGGACGTGGACAGCTTGTGACGCAGCAGGCTCTTCGGCGAGAACACGATCAGCGGGCGGCGCAGCGGACGGATCATCTGGCGGCGCAGCATGTGGAACATCTGCGCCGGCGTGGTCGGCACGCAGACCTGCATGTTGTGCTCGGCGCACAGTTGCAGGTAGCGCTCGAGGCGGGCCGAGGAGTGCTCCGGCCCCTGTCCCTCGTAGCCGTGCGGCAGCATCATCACCAGCCCGCACAGACGCCGCCACTTGGCCTCGCCGCTGGAGATGAACTGGTCGATGACCACCTGCGCGCCGTTGGCGAAGTCGCCGAACTGGGCCTCCCACACCACCAGGGTGTCCGGGTCGGTGGTGGCATAGCCGTACTCGAAGCCAAGCACCGCCTCTTCCGACAGCAGCGAGTTGATGACCAGGAAGCGGTTGGGGTCGTCGGCGATGCCGCGCAGCGGCACCAGGGTCTCGCCGTCGTCCTGGTTGATGACCGTGGCATGGCGGTGGAAGAAGGTGCCGCGACCGCTGTCCTGGCCGGAGAGCCGCACGGTGAAGCCGTCCTCGATCAGGCCGGCATAGGCCATGATCTCGGCAAAGCCCCAGTCCATCGGGATGTCGCCGGCGGCCATCTTGGCGCGGTCGGCCATGATCTTCTTTACCCGGGCATGCAGGGTGAAGCCATCCGGGAAGGTGGTCAGGGCGGTGTTCAGCGCCTGGATGCGCTCGACGCTCATGCGCGTGTCGGCATCGTCGGTCCAGGCAGCGCCGATGTAGGGCCGCCAGTCCACCATCGCCGCGACCTTGTTGGGATCGAAGACCTGCCCGGCCACGATCCGGCCCTCGTCGAGGGCGTCGCGGTTCTCGCGCACCAGGCGATCGGCATCGCCCTCGCCGATGACCTTTTCCTCCACCAGCCGGCGGGCGTAGAGCTCGCGGGTGGTCGGACGGCCCTTGATGGTGCGGTACATCACCGGCTGGGTCACGCTGGGCTCGTCGGCCTCGTTGTGGCCGAGCCGGCGGTAGCAGACCAGGTCGATGACCACGTCCTTGTGATAGGCCATGCGGTAGTCCAGCGCCATCTGCGTGATCAGGTAGACGGCATCGGGGTCGTCACCGTTGACGTGGAAGATGGGGGCCTGGACCATCTTCGCCACTTCCGAGCAGTAGGTGGTGGAGCGCGCGTCGTCGCGGTTGCTGGTGGTGAAGCCGATCTGGTTGTTGACGATGATGTGCACGGTGCCGCCG
>CAYGJZ010000059.1:0-27618 GCA_964350265.1 uncultured Gammaproteobacteria bacterium
GTGCCGCGCCAGGCCAACATGGTGTGGTCAATCGACTTCATGCACGATGCATTGGACGATTGACCTGCCCCCCGATATCACGTCCATTTGAAAGTTAGTACAGTCCGTCTCTGACCCCCTCCCTGATTTCGGGACGACCGGTGCTAGAGAAATTCGGCCTCTTGGTGTTCAACCGCAAACTCACATGGCGTCATTCCCCCAAGTGACTGATGCGGCCGAAATTCATTGTAGTCCACACGCCAAGCTTCGATCTTCGTACGCGCATCGTCAAGCGAAAGAAACCAGTTCAGGTTCAGACACTCGTCGCGGAAGCTGCCGTTGAATGATTCGATGAAGGCGTTATCCGTGGGTTTTCCGCGTCTTGAGAAATCCAGCACGACCTGGTTTTCGTACGCCCACAAGTCGAGCGCCTTGGAGATGAACTCGCTCCCATTGTCGACCCGTATCTGCGTGGGGCTACCGTAGATCGCCGAACCGTGCTGCATCGTCGATACGACGTCGTCACCTCTGAGCTGGTGATCGACCGTGATCGCCAGACATCGCCGACTAAAAATGTCGACTACAGTTAAGGCCCGAAGACGACGTCCGTTGAACAGGCTGTCGGCGACGAAGTCCATAGTCCAGCACTCGTTCATCCTGGAGACATCAGGGCGTTCGATGCGGTGCGCGGCCGATACGCTTCGACGGGGTCTTTTGCTCCTGAGGTTCAGCCCTTCCTCGCAGTAAATCCGGTGGGTTTTCTTGTGATTGATCACCCATCCCTCCCGCCTCAACAAGGTATGAATGCGCCACATGCCATAGCGAACCCGGGTCTCGGCGATTTCCCGGATCCGTTGTCGCTCGGCACGGTCATCCCGGGGATGGGCGCGGTAGTAGTACGACGACCGCGATGCCCCGACCAAGCTCGTTGCTCGACGGGCACTGACGCGATACGCATCAACGACGAAATGGGCCAACTCACGCCTTTGAGCTGGCCTCAGAGCTTTTTTCGCACCACCTCCTGGAGCATCTCCTTGTCCAGGCTCAGATCAGCAACCAGTTTCTTCAGGCGTGAATTCTCCGCCTCGAGTTGCTTCAGGCGTCGCAGTTCCGACACGCCCAGCCCGCCGTATTTCTTCTTCCAGTTGTAAAACGTGGCTTGCGAGATACCGAACTTACGGCACACCTCTTCAACCCGAGTGCCCGTCTCTGCCTGCTTCAGGGCAAACGCGATCTGTTCCTCGGTAAACTTCGATGACTTCATGGGGCCATTCCTCCGTCTCGTCAGGGTACGTCAAATGGCCGATTTTTCCAGTTCTCGTTGGTCCAGTTTTTAGGGAGGAGGTCAGGAGGAGGTCATCTCGAGCACCCGGAGACGGACATGAAGAAGAAGCGGTTCACAGAGGAGCAAATCATCGGTTTCGTCAAGGAGGCGGAAGCAGGCCTGCCGGTCAAGGAGCTGTGCCGGAAACACGGATTCAGCGATGCGTCGTTCTACACCTGGCGCAGCAAGTACGGCGGCCTGGAGGTGTCCGAGGCGAAGAGGCTGAAGGCGCTGGAGATAGAGAATGCCAAGCTGAAGAAGCTCCTGGCGGAGACGATGCTGGACAAGGAGGCGCTGACCGCGGCCTTGCGAAAAAAGTACTGACCCCACCGGCGAAGCGGCGCGCGGCGGCCGAGATGCGCGAAGCGGTACCGATCTCGGAGCGCCGTGCCTGCCGCCTGGTGGGGTTGCATCGTTCGACGCTGCGCTATGAGGCGATCAGAAAAGAGAGCGATGCGGCTTTGTCCTGCCGCATACGCGAACTGGCCGAGCAGCGTCGTCGTTTTGGGTATTGCCGGATACACGCCCTGCTGAGGCGGGAAGGTATGCAAATCAACGTCAAACGCGTCTACCGACTGTACAAGGCCGCCGATCTCGGCGTGCGCCGGCGCAAGCGCCTGGCGGTCGAGCGGGAACCCTTGGTGCTTCCTGGGCGCCGCAACGAGGTTTGGTCAATGGACTTCGTTATGGATGCCCTGTCGACGGGCCGACGCCTTAAAATTCTGACGATCGTGGATGACTGTACCAAGGAGGCGATCGACATCGTGCCGGATTTCGGGATTTCCGGTCACTATGTAGCCCGGGTGCTGGATCGGGCTGCCCGGTTCCGCGGTTATCCAAAGGCCATTCGGACCGATCAGGGCCCGGAGTTCACTGGCAAGGCCCTCGATCAGTGGGCCTATGAAAACGGCGTCGAGCTGAAGCTGATCCAGGCCGGAAAACCGACGCAGAATGCCTACATCGAGAGTTTCAACGGGAAGCTCCGGGACGAATGCCTGAACGAACACTGGTTCCACACCCTCGCTCACGCCCGCGCCGTGATCGCCACGTGGCGCAAGGACTACAATGAGGCTCGACCCCACTCGAGGCTGGGGTATCAGACCCCTGCTGAGGCGGCCGAGAAACTACGACATCAACCCCCAACGGAGACCAACTGAGCTAACTCGGAATCGGTCGCAATTTTGGGGGCAGGTCACGATGGCAGGGCATTTCGCACGTTCGACATTCTCGACGACTACAATCGTGAAGGCCTGGGGATCGAGGTGGACTTCAGTTTACCAGGGCCCCGAATCATCCGCTCGCTTGAGCAGATCATCGAATGGCGCGGTGTGCCACGCGCGATTCGAAGCGACAACGGCAGCGAGATGTGCAGTGCTGAGTTTCAGACCTGGGCCGAGCGCCGTGGTATCGAGCTGGTGTTCATTCAACCCGGCAAGCCGACACAGAACGCGTACATCGAACGGTTCAACCGCACCGTGCGACACGAATGGCTGGACGAGCACCTGTTTGAGTCAATCGACCATGCCCAGAGCACGGCGACCGAGTGGCTCTGGCGCTACAATCACGAACGGCCCAATATGGGACTGGGAGGTAACACGCCGAATCAGAAGTTGACGCAGGCAGTCTGATGTCTACTTCCAGACACGATTATAAATGGGGGGATTACAAGGGGTCGACAGGCGAAGCCTGGAACCCTCGAATCGTGGGCAAAAAACGATCAAGGAGTTAAACGCGGACTTGGATGAAGTGTTTGTTTGGAGAATTGGCAAGAGAGGTGGAAATCTATTTCCTGTTTTTCGCCTTATTGGAATCCCACCAGAAAAACCGCGTGCAACTTCCAAATTTACATGAAGAATCTTATTGGATAGGGACGGCTTTCCAGCTTCGGCATTCGCGCGACGATTTGCGCCATGATATGCGCATAACTCAACGTTACCGGAAGCTGCGCGTAAGGCCCGTCGCTATTCCAGTCCATCTTGCTGAGTGCGAGCGCTGAGCGCGATATCTCGTCCATCGAACCGTGCCCCGCATAGCGCACCAACTGAACAGGATTCGGCAATCCTTTAGAGCCTTTGTAATAGCTACCCCTCAGGGCTAGAGAATGAGAGTTCCCATGAACCCATAACAGATTGTCGTTACCACCCACTTGTAACGATGTTCCTCGAAGGCACGGAAACCCGTCAATTTGAATCTTTCCGTTTCGTCCCTTATTGACGTGGACGGCATTCCAGGTCGCCATTTGCTTTACGTGCACCAAATCAACGCTTTCGATTGACTTCAGGGCATCGAAACAGCCGTCCACTTCCTCCGGTTTGAACTCAGTGTTCTTATGAATGATTACATGGCGGGGCTTGTTGCCATAGTGCTTTCTTTGATAGATATCGATACTTCGGGAAATCACACTGAGCATTTGCCCTCGCGTGAGAAACGGGTTCTCTCCAAATATTCGGACTTCCTCTGCTTCGTAAGCGACAAACTCCAGTCCGGCTCCATTGGCATCGAAGACCTGACTACAGCAAATGGCAAACTTTTGCTTGGTGTCCTGCCTGTTGATCAGGGCATATCGTAAACCGATATAGGCGGTGTCCAGTGGACTGTCAGCCCAGGTCCACGGGGTTCCCCCGGCCTTGGCGTATACCGCTATTCCTACTCGCCACCCAACACTACAGCGGCAGTAATACTTGAGCGCGCTGTCTTCATCATCATTCGTGATCTGGAGAGGAATGTTCTTTGAAGCGGAGACCGCCTTCAAATAATGGTGTAGGTCGAAATCCTCCAGTTCATTACGGACCCGAAACGCGCTTTCCCATCGTGTCGGCAACAGTAACAGGACGACAGAAAACTCGTGCTGCAAGCTGGCGAGGGCCTGCAATTCGTGGGTGACGGCTTCTGCCAAGACGGTATGCGGAGTGTTACTCTTGCTAATTCTCTCGTCCAGATCCTCTGGCAATTCCCGGCACGCTTCATCTTTGGCGCACACGAGTCCTGTCCGAAACACCTTCGAGAATCCGGGATACTCGATCAAATACTGTTTCCGTTCCTTGGGCGTATGCGAACTGTTGAGTTCATTAATGAATCTGCGCAATTCTTTCAGCCGTCCAAAAGGCGCTATCAACGCGACCCTGATCGGGTCGGGAACCGCTGCAACCTGACTCCGTCCGAACGGTCCGAACTGACTCAACCCAACGAGCGGATGGACGTGCCTTGCGTTGCGGTCCGTGCAACTGAACGCCAGCTCGGGCTCACTAAATACGAAATGTCCTGGTAAATGTATGCTCCGTGCTTCGTTCTCATCCACCGTCATATCATACGTCCGCTGATAACTTTCTTCTTTGATAAGAGGAATTGAGGGTCCATACCGTCCGACAGACCGAACGCCGATAACGTCGCCGTATTGGAATTCGTGCTACCGCTGAGTACCGACATCCAACCTGCCAGTATGCTTCCAGCAATAGGGTTATATCCCACAAACTGCCCCGTGGAGGGTTGTCTTCTCGGTACCGTCCGTTCCCGTGCGAAGCTTTTAGCTCGGTTTACATCGGTTGCACTATGGTCATCGGTCAGCGTTAGAAGTAACCGGGGTGATAGCAGTAACCAAAGCTTGTTGAACTTGCAGTCGAGGTCGATGCGGCACGCTTCCTGCCACTCCACCTTCGTCGACGGCACCGTACCGCTGACACCGTTCATCGCGCAATCGACAAGGCCATTGAATGTCGTTTGTGGTGTAATCTTTTCATCCGCTACAAGATATTTGCCGTCCCTGCGATCCTCGATTGTCAAACCGGTATGTCGTTCGACCGCGCGGCACAGCGAGTCGAAAACGAGTTTGTATTCTTCACTTGCATACTCAAGACGAGCGGGATCGATAGGATATATTTGTATGCTCTTGATATCGTGCTTTGCGAACGCCTTCTTGATTTCCTTATCTTCTCCGAACGCTATGACGCCCTTCTTGATCCGCCGGGCCAATATCGTCGCATTCGTGTTCTTTATGGCTTCCTGAATATCTTTGTACCCACCGATCTCGCACTCGACCAACTTACACATCGTGGGAGCCGTATCGACGCGCAACGCATTCAGGCGCAGGAAAGGCGGCTTATTAGAGGGTGCTGGTATGGCAGCTTCGGTGCGCCGGGACGCCTTTGGTTTCAGGTATTCTTCGAGTTCATCCGGAAACGCACCCATATAACGGCGGATCTTGTCGAACGTTTCGTCAAACGTGTTGATTTCTACAAGATGCGCGTCGATATGGCTGTTTTGCGCGACCGCTATCAGTTGTTTGACGCTGTCAAGCGGTTCCGTTCCCGCCCGTACCAGCCAAAAAAGACCATGCGGGTAGCTTCCTTTTTGTCGAGCCGAAGCGATCAACGCATCCATAACTGACTTATCACGACCGCTATAACCGATTACGCATAGCCCGTAGTTGGAACACGCTTTCTGCAGCGCTTCTCGCATTCGCTCGTCCTGGGTCCGAAGTTCGGGTTTCGTGTTTTTCAGTCGTTCAGAATGGTAATCGCCATGAAGCTTGACAAGCATAGGAAAGGTTTTCGCATCCAGTGCCCTGACAGCTTTTTCAGGTTCTCCCAAGTCCGCAACAACCAGATCGTTTACGCTTCCGAATATTTCATAGACAGCATTCTCATAGAGCTTGTCGAAATTGGTAGTCCAGACGATGGGCGCTTTGGATACCTTGGCGAGACTTGCCAGTATCAAATGGCCATATGAAGGCACGGCTCGTGAGACTAGACCCTTGATATAGGTCTGGCGGTCTAGTTGAGACGAAATCGCCTTCTCGAAATAATATGTATATTCGTCGCCGTCTTCTTCGGTCTTTGGATAGATGTTCTTAAGAGTCAACGTGTCATGGATGACCTTCCGAGTGAGCGGATTCGAAATGTCCGCCACGGTCGCGCGCGCTACTCCTTGCTCTGAGCAGTAAATACGGCTCTTGCAGTCCCATATAATATCGTTCGCTGAGGGGATACCCGCACATATAGAGCAACCTGCGCCGAGAAACCATGTCAGGTTTTGGCCGCGCACCTCAAATACTCTAAGAAATTCGGGAAGCTCCATGCAACCGCCCTACTTTTATTCTTGCACTCGAAAATAGACTAGCTTTTAATCGATCTCTGTTTCGTCATTCTTGCAACGCCTTCGCTAGACATTATAGTAGAATATAACGACCAACAATACCGTCCAATGATCCAGTTTGACTGAGGTGGTTACAGTTTGGACTATTGGACGAATCCTTCGACAAGCCAAACTAAAACACCTCCGCCCCCTGACTCATCCCACCGCCCTCCTCCAAGGTCGACGCCAGCGTCCCAACTTTACCGATTACGAGCAACGTGAGCCGAGCACCCACCGAAGCAAGAGATACATTGACGACTGTTTACCAGCAGTTCATAGCACCACCTTGATGTTGATACCATTTCCCAATCGACGGGACGTACTGTGGAGGATTCGGTGTGTCTAGCTGGTTCTCTAATCGCCTTATCCTACGTTGGTAGTCTTCAGCTTGCGTCGGTGAAATTGTCGATCTGCGACCCGCCAAATAATCTGCCATCCTCTCCAGCGCCCTCGATCTTTCCTGCAGAGCGTCACGTTGGGCTCGCAGCATTCGTTCCGAAGAACCCGCCCGCTGGTATAACGCCTGTGCTTCGCGGCCGGAGCCGGGCAATCTCAGCGCTATTCTGTTGAACGCTCTGCCGGTAGTCCCGTGCTTGCCACTTCCTCGCATCTTGTTCACGATAGCGTTCGACATCCGCTCTCCATTGCTGTCTTTGAAGTTCGATTGCCAGGCGTTCCTCTTCGGTAAGCGGTTCTTCTGCGGGTTCGATATGGTCTAACTTCTCGCCATCGCTTTCGGTGGGGGGTGGCGTCGAGCTATAGGTAACATTCCCTTGCTCATCGACCCATTTGTAGACGCCGTCTCCGCTGGCACCGCTAACGGAAAAGGCCAGGACAAGTACCGAAGGGAAGATTTGTCGCGTCCTCATATCCACCTCTCCGTTTTTCACGTCGACGGCTCAGGCTACCACATGCGACATTGCCCGCCTGCGGGGATGACCCGTTCTCCCAATTCGAGAAAAAATTTCCGGCGTCACCCTATGGGAGGTTTCGAACGTCGAGACAGAGCGGGTGGGGGTCGAAACAAACGCATTATGCGGACTCGGAGGTGTCGATTGACCCTTCCAGCACCCCACCTTCGATCATCCGGAGGTAGGCGGCGAACGGCTCCTCCCTGCGGCTCACCACGAGTTCAACCGGCTCGACTTCGATCCGCTCCCGCGCCTTGCCCCACCCGCGCTCGATGATAAACATAGCAGCGGCGAGTTGGACGCGTTCGCTCCGGGCGTTTGTCATTAGGTTTTGGATGACCTCCAACGCTTCGCGGGTCTTGGCGCGGCAGGCTTCCTCCAGCTTGACCTCTTCGTCCGTCTTTCGCGGACGTCCCCCAGGATTACCGGACACCCCCTTCTGGAAGGGTCGTCCGCGCGGGAGTTTTTTGCTGATCTCAGGGACTTCGACCATGACATTTATCCCGTGATTTCAATGGGATGGATTATATCACGACCGGGGCGATTCGGTGATTTGGTGCGCGGGTACGGGCACGACGCGTGTCGTCGAATGTCGCGTGATTTGTGACGCGAACGCGGGGGTGCACCCCTAACCACACCGACGTATCAATCGACGGTCACGTGCCGCCGTACGCGCCGCGCGTGGTCACACACACCGGGTCGCCATACGCGTCCGTCGATTCACGGTGTCCGGACCGATATTTCGCGGGGTGGGGGTCTATTTGGGGGGCCGTTAAACTATTTGGACTCTTAAGTTCTTTTATTATCAAATAGTTGTAACAATTTAATGGCGGAGAGGGAGGGATTCGAACCCTCGATACGCTATTCACGTATACACACTTTCCAGGCGTGCGCCTTCAACCGCTCGGCCACCTCTCCGCGTGTTCGTCGCCCGGGGGGACCCGGGTTCGGGGCGCGCAAGGGTAAACCACCTCGGCGGGCTTGGCAATGATGCTCAGCCGCTGGCGAGTGCTTTCAGGCCCTGGCAGAGGCGGTCGATGCCTGTTTTGGCGGTTTCCGGCTCCAGTGCGCCGTAGGAGACGCGCAGGTGGCAGCCTTCGGTGACGCCGAATGCGCTGCCGGGGATGGCGGCGACGTGGTGGTCGGTGACCAGGGCGCGGACGATGTCGAGATCGGATCGGCGGGCTTCGGGGAGTTCCAGGAACACGTAGAAGGCGCCGCGGGCCTGGTTGGGCACCACGCCGGGGACGTCGGCGAGCTGGTGGTAGAGATGGTCACGCACGGCGCTGATCTCGTCGATCATGGGTGCGCACCAGGCGCGGCCGAGCTGGAGGGCCTCGATGGCGGCGTACTGGCTGACCACGGGCGGGCAGATGACGTTGGTGTCCTGGATCTTGCGCACGGCGTCGGTGAGGTGGCCGGGCATCACCATGTAGCCGATGCGCCAACTGGCGAGACTGAAGGTTTTGCTCAAGGAAAACAATGAGATGGTGTGCCCTTCGGCACCGCTTCGCGCGGCCGGGGAGTAGTGGCTGGCGCCGTCGTGGAGGAAGTACTCGTAGGCCTCGTCGTGGATGTGGAAGATGCCGCGCTGGCGGCAGAGCTCGTTCACGGCATCGAGGATTCCGGCATCGTAGACCGCCCCGGTGGGGTTGTTGGGCGAGATGGTGACCACGGCCCGGGTGCGCGGGGTGATGGCCCGCTCGATGGCGTCGAGGTCGGGCTGGTAGTTCGCGTCGGTGGGCACGGGCACCGCGGTGCAGCCGGCGATGCCGATGGCCATCTCGTGGTTGAAGTACCACGGCGTCAGCAGGATGACTTCGTCTCCTGGGTCACAAATCGCCAGTACGGCGTTGAAAAACCCCATGTTGCTGCCGGCGGTGACTACCACGTCGTAGCGTCCGGCGGCGATGCCGTTCTCGGCTTCGAGCTTGTTGGCCAGGGCCTCGCGCAGGGGCGCGATGCCCTCCACCTCGCGGTAGCGGTGGTTGGCGGCGGAGGCGAGGAACGCCTGGATGCCGCCGGTGACCGAGGACGGGGGGTCGTAGAACACCACGCCCTGCCCCAGGGAAATGGTGCCCGGGTTGTCGCGGATCATGCCGGCCACGATGGGGATGATGGGCGGCTGCACGGCGGCGATGCGCGCGGAAATGTCGAAGGCCCGTCGGGCCACGTTCTCGGTCATGGTTACACGGTCGTCATGTTGTCGGATGGGCAAAGGCGAGGCGGGCCGTGGCAGCATCGCCGAGGCGCTGGAAATTCGTTCCCGGCCGCGTATTCAATTTCCGTAACAATGCCGTTATCATACGGCGAACTCGGCGACTGAACTGGTCCGATGAAGAGAGGAAACGGCTCACCACCAACGCGCTTTTCGCTGTTCACAGCCATTATAGCCGCCCACGATTCCCCTGAGGCGGTTCGCCTTGGCCCCGTCCACTGCGCCGGACTCCCCGGCGACCTCGACCATCCCTGACCTGGCGCCGCACTCCCCTTGGACGACAATCGCCCAGACAAGCAGACCGACCGCGCGTCGCGCGAACGGCCACTGGAGGTCGACAACGCCGTCGACTACAGCGCCACGCCGCTGAGAAACGGCACCCAGGTAGACCACTACGTGGTCGGCAAGCTGGTCTGCAGCAGCTTCAGCGGTTTTACCTACGCGGCCATGGATGCGGGCGAGCGCCAGCCGCTGGTGATCCAGGAATACTTCCCCGAGGAAGTAAGCGTGCGCGACGTGGATCGCGTGTCGCTGCTGCTGCGCGATGAAACCGTCAGCAACGAGTTCGAGTTCGGCCTGACGCGCTTCTACCGCCTGACCCGCGCGCTGGCCCAGTCCAGCGGCAAGGGCCGCGTGGTGGCAAGCCTGGAATACAACGACACCGCCTACTACGTGGTGCCCTTCGACTACCGCTGCACGCTGAAGGATGTCCTGCAAAGCGGCAAGCGCGTGCCGGGGAGCAACATCGAGAACTGGCTGAAGGCCTGCCTGCGCTACCTGGTCACGCCCCACGAGGCCAACCTGCTGCACCTGGGCATCCAGGCCGACTCGCTGCTGCTCGACGGCGAGGGCGACGCCATCCTGGTGGGATTCAACAGCGTCGGCCCGGCCTTCCATACCGAGCCGCACAAGCCGGAGTACCTCTACCTGCCCATCGAGCGCATCCGCTCGGAGGCAGAGATGATCCCGGCCAGCGACCTGTACTCGCTGGCCGCGGTGCTGCTGCATGCCATGAGCGGCGAGCCGCCGGCCCATGCCGCGCGGCGCACC
This sequence comes from uncultured Gammaproteobacteria bacterium, assembly GCA_964350265.1. Taxonomy (GTDB): domain Bacteria; phylum Pseudomonadota; class Gammaproteobacteria; order Arenicellales; family CAJQKF01; genus BQJD01. Next base: position 10,613 of record CAYGJZ010000059.1, read on the forward strand.
GGGGCGGTGAGCACCGGGCGGGCAGATCCCGTTGACGAGCAGTTGCGCGGTATCGAGAACGAGTACGCCCCCGGCCTGCTGCGGGTGCTGAAGTGGATGCTGGCGCCGCAGCCGGGCGATCGCCCGCAGTCGGCGCTGGAAGCCCTCGACGCGCTGGACGCCAGCGCCGGTCGCGCCGTGCCCACGGTGCGTGCGGTGGCGCAGAAGCCGGACGGCCCGTCCCGGGCCAACCTGCGCTCGGAGCGTCACCCGGTTCGACCGGCATCGCACAAGGATGCCCGCACCGAAACCCGCGAAGCGAAGGGGCGGGACGGTGGTCGTCGCGGATCGTCCCCTGCCGATGCCGACCGGGCAAAGACCCCGGCCACGCCAACGATCGGCGCCGAGCCGGTACCGGGCCGCCCGGCCAACGAGGCCGGCGGGCCAACGAAGACCGCCCCCGCCAGCGAACGACCCGCGGGCACAGGAATCCCCACGGTGACATCGAGCCCAGCCCCCGGCACCACGCCGCGGACGGAGCCGGCACGATCGTCTTCGCAGCCGGCCTCCCGTGGACACGACGCCCCCATCCAGGCACCGCGGTCGCACAAGCCCGCCACCGATCCGCACCTGGACGCCGATTCCGATGCCGCTGCCGCGCCCATGCGCCAGCCGCAGAACTGGTTCGCGGACGCCGACGGCGAATCCCATCGCCGCAATCCCTTCGCCGCCGCGCTGACCCACCCGGTGTCCTGGGTGGGCGCGGTGCTGCTGGCGCTGGTCGGCGCCTGGCTCTGGCTTGGCGGCGAATCGCCCTTCGGCACCGACGAGGTGGTGGACAGCCAGCCCCTGCCCCGCATCAACGTGGTGCCGGAGGGAGAATCCGCTTCGCGCACCGCGTCGTCCGATCGGCCGGTGGTGCCGGAGGTGGTGCTGGAGAGCGCATCGAGCATCACCGGCGCCAACGACAACCAGCGCTTCGCCGAGCTGCGCAAGCTCGATGCCCTGGAGCGACGCCTGGAGCCGCACCTGATGGAGGCCCGCACCCACCTGGAGAACGGCCGCCTGGTGGCGCCGGAGAACGGTAACGCGCTGGCCGCCTTCCAGCAGGTGCTGGCGCTGGACCCGGGCAACCCCGAGGCCCTGCAAGGCATCGACGGGATTCATCGCCGCCTCGCCGAGACCGCCGCCGACGAGCTCGCGGCGGGCAACCTGGAGGCGGCCGAGCAGGAAATCGGTCGGCTGGCAGCCATCGATGCCGAACATGCCGAGGTCGGCCGCATCCGTGGCGCCATCGCCCAGATCCGGCTGCAGGAAGAGCTGGCCGCCGAGGCCGCGCGCCAACAGGCGGCGGAGGAAGAACGCCAGCGCCTGGCCGCCGAGCAGCGCCAGGCCGAACTCGAGCAGCGCCAGGCCGAGTTGCAGTCGCTGATGGGCCGCGCCATGGCCAGCTTCGACGCCGGCAAGCTGGTGGAGCCGCCGCTGGACAACGCGCTGTTCTACTACCGCGAAATGCTCAAGATCGATCCGCAGAGCCAGTCGGCCAATGCCGGCATCGAGCAGATCGCCGCCCAGTTCGTGCGCCAGGCCCGCCAGGGACTCGCCGCCAACGACCTCAACGCCGCCGACCGCAACCTGACCACCGCCGCCGCCATCGACCCGGCCAATACCGAGATCCCGCCGGTGCGCGAGCAGATCGACACCCGTCGCCGGCTCGCCGAGCAGGAGCAGCAGGCCCTGGCCGAGGTCCGGCAGAGCCAGGAGAAGGCCCGCCAGGCGGCCCAGTCCCAGGCCGAGATGAGCCTGCAGTCGGGCATCGGCGCCTACTATCGCGGCGACTACGCCGAGGCCTACAGCTTCCTGCGACCGCTGGCCGAGAACGGCGATGCCCGCGCCCAGTTCCGCCTCGCGGTGATGCTGCAGAACGGCCGCGGGGTGGCCACCAACCGCGCCGAGGCGCGCAAGTGGTTCCTCGCCGCCCTCGAGCCCATCCGCATGGCCGCCGGCAGCGGCTCGGCCTGGGCGCAGGCCGATCTCGGCTCCTACTACGAGGACGGCATCATCCTCGACGCCAACTACCGCGAAGCGGCCCGCTGGTACCTGCAGGCCGCCGAGCAGGGCTATGCCGGGGCACAGACCAACCTCGGCGTCATGTATGCCAACGGCCAGGGCGTGGAGCCGGACATGAGCCGCGCCATCGAGTGGTTCAAGCGGGCCGCCATCCAGGGCGACAGCGTCGCCAAGGAGAACCTGCGCATCCTCGGCCACAACCCGGATCGCATCAGCCTCGGCGCCTCTGGCTGAGCCTGGCCAACGACGCCCCTGCCCGGGTGTCATCATTGTGTAACAACGGTCGGCTTGAATTCGCGGCAATTGTTACAAGGTACTGGCGAACATCATGGCGACCAAGGTATTGATAGTAGAGGACGAACAGGCCATCCGGCAGTTGGTCAACCACACCCTGAGCAATGCCGGCTTCGAGGTATTGCAGGCTGGCGACGCCGAACAGGCCCGCGCCATGATCCACAAGGCGCCCCCCGACCTGGTGCTGATGGACTGGATGCTGCCCGGCGCCAGCGGCATCGAGCTGACCCGCGCACTGAAGTCCGACAAGGTGACCCGCGACATCCCGGTGATCATGCTCACCGCCCGTGGCGACGAGGACGACAAGGTCCGCGGCCTGGATTCCGGGGCCGAGGACTACATCTCCAAGCCCTTCTCGCCGAAGGAGATGATCGCCCGCATCCGCGCCGTGCTGCGCCGCGTGTCGCCGCACACCACCGAGGAAGTGGTGTCGGTGGGCAAGCTCACCCTCGATCCATCGGCCCACCGGGTGACCTTCAACCAGTCCACCATCGACATGGGGCCCACCGAGTTCCGCCTGCTGCACTTCTTCATGACCCACCAGGACAAGGTGTACAGCCGCTCGCGCCTGCTCGACCGCGTCTGGGGCACCAACGTCTACATCGAGGAACGCACCGTCGACGTGCATATCCGGCGCCTGCGCAAGGCCCTGGAGCCGTTCGGCGCCGAGCGGCTGCTGCAGACCGTGCGCGGTGCCGGCTACCGCTTTTCCGGCAGCGTCGAGGCCCATGTGGAGCATTGATCCACGCATCGTTGAACCCGCACTCGCCCTCCTCGCGGCGATCGCCCTTGCCGCACTCGGCTGGCTGACCGGCACCGGCCTGGCACCGCTGGTGCTGGGCCTGGCCGGCTACCTCGGCTGGACACTGTACCAACTCTACCGGCTCGCGCTCTGGATGGAGCATCCCAAGCGCGAGCGCGCCCCGGCCCGGGTGGGCCTGTTCGTGCCGTTGCTGGAGGCCACCAGCAACCTGCGCAGCCGCGGCAAGAACCGCAAGAAGCGCCTGCGCGACATCCTCGGCGGCTTCCAGGAATCCACCAGCGCCCTGCCCGACGCCACCGTGGTCATGGACGAGAACTGGATCGTGGAGTGGTCGAACAAGGTGGCCAGCGAGTACCTCGGCATCCACAAGCCCAAGGACCAGCCGCGCAGCATCTTCGAGTACATCGACGACCGTGTCTTCCGCGAGTACGTCGACGGCGGCGACTATTCCCGGCCGCTGCAGATCCCCGGACCGCTGGACTACAGCATCTCGCTGGAGGTGCGCGTGGTGCCCTACGGCAAGGGCAAGCACCTGATCCAGGCCCGTGACATCACCCGGCTGAACCAGCTCGAGAACGTGCGCCGCGACTTCGTCGCCAACGTCTCCCACGAGCTGCGCACGCCGCTCACCGTGGTCCACGGCTACCTCGAGTCCATGCTGGAGGCCGACGACGACGACGAGATGGACCAGTGGAAGCCGATTCTCGACCAGATGCACAGCCAGTCCACCCGACTGCAACGCATCGTCGAGGACCTGCTGACCCTGTCGCGACTGGAAACCCGCGACCGCTCCGAGGGCTTCGAGAGCTTCCCGGTCTGCGACATGATCGACCGCATCGCCCGTGGCGCGGCCTCCCTGGGCGGCGACAACCGTCACCAGATCGAGGTCGACTGCGATCCGGAACTGGGCCTGGCCGGCAGCCCCTCGGAGATCGAGAGCGCCTTTTCCAACCTGGTGTTCAACGCCGTGCGCTACACGCCGGCCGGCGGCACCATCCAGGTACGCTGGTTCCGCGATGGCTGGGACGCCTGCTTCGAGGTGGCCGACTCCGGGGTGGGCATCGAGGCCCGCCACATTCCCCGGCTCACCGAGCGCTTCTACCGGGTGGACGTCGGTCGCTCGCGGGAAAAGGGCGGTACCGGCCTGGGACTGGCCATCGTCAAGCATGTCCTCATCCGCCACGGCGGCCGCCTGAAGATCGAGAGCGAGCCGGGCGTCGGCAGCACCTTCACCTGCTGGTTTCCCCCCGAGCGCGTGCGCCCGCAGTCGTCGACGGACGGGGCGCTGAGCGCCTGACACGGCAGCGGGCGGACACTGACCGCCCCTCCACGCCGCCGTGACCGGACGATTCGCGTCGCTGTCACACTCGTGTCACGTTGATCCAACATTCTTGTCACATCCCGTCCTGATAATCCGGCCCCGGTTGTCATTCACCGAACGGAGATCAAAATGTCCAAACGTCCCCTGACCCTTGCCGTCGCCGTTGCCCTTGGTGCTGTCAGCGCCCAGGCCGCGGCCCGTGACTACGTGTCCATCGTCGGCTCGTCCACTGTCTACCCCTTTGCCACGGTGGTTGCCGAGAACTTCGGCAAGACCACGGGCGGCAAGACCCCGAAGATCGAGTCCACCGGTTCCGGCGGCGGTCTGAAGCTGTTCTGCGCCGGCGTTGGCGTCGAGCATCCGGACATCACCAATGCCTCGCGCCGCATCAAGCAGAGCGAGATCGACACCTGCGCCAAGAACGGCGTCGAGGAAATCATCGAGATCAAGGTGGGCTACGACGGCATCGTGATGGCCAACGACAAGTCCTCGCCGAAGATCGACATCAGCCGCGAGGAGATCTGGCTGGCGCTGGCCAAGGAAGTGCCGAACCCGGACGGTTCCAACGAGCTGGTCGCCAACCCCTACCAGAAGTGGAGCGAGATCAACCCGAACCTGCCGGACACCAAGATCGAGGTGCTCGGTCCGCCGCCGACCTCCGGCACCCGCGACGCCTTCGTCGAACTGGCCCTGGAAGCCGGCTGCGAGGGTTTCGAGGTGGTCGAGGCGCTGGACAAGGACGCCAAGAAGGCCGTCTGCCACACCGTGCGTGAAGACGGTGGCTACGTCGAAGCCGGCGAGAACGACAACCTGATCATCCAGAAGCTCAAGTCCAACCCCGATGCCTTCGGCGTGTTCGGCTACAGCTTCCTTGACCAGAACTACGACTCGGTGCAGGGCTCCCTGGTGGACGGTGTGGAGCCGACCTTCGAGCTCATCGCCGACGGTTCCTACCCGGTGTCCCGCTCGCTGTACTTCTACGTGAAGAAGGCGCACATCGGTTCGGTGCCGGGCATCGAGGGCTACCTCGCCGAGTTCACCAGCGAGAAGGCCTGGGGCGACGAGGGCTACCTCACCGACAAGGGCCTGATTCCGATGCCCGCCGAAGAGCGCGAAACCTTCGCCATGGCGGCCAAGAACCAGACCCCGCTCGCGGGCCTGTAACCGTCATTCGCCGGTCGAACCGATTCTCGACCGATGACGACATCCGCGGCCGGTTCGTGACGAACCGGCCGCGTGTTTTTCCGGGGTGCTGATCCGATATGCCGACTACCTTCCTGCTCCTCGCACTGCTCGGACTGACCGCCTTCGCCTACCATGTCGGGCGCAAGCGCGCGCTCGGCCTGGCCACCAGCAACGCCACGCCCCGACTGCATTCCCTGCCCCACTACTACGGCGCCTGGACGGCGATCTGGTGCCTGCTGCCCGCCGTGCTGGTGCTCGGTGCCTGGCTGGCCCTGCAGGGCACGGTGATCACCGCGCTGGTGGTGGACGACCTGCCCGAGACCATCCGCTCGCTGCCCGACGAACGGCTGGGCCTGGTGGTCAACGACATTCGCAATCATGCCGAGGGGGCGATCACCGCCGGCGAGATCTCGCCGGAGATCGAGGCCGCCGCCGCGCAGTACCGCCAGCTCAGTGCCATCGGCAACTCGGTGATGGTGGCGCTGGTCCTGTGCCTGTCCGTTGCCGGTGCCTTCCTCGCCCTGCGCTACATCGCGCCGAAGTTCCGCGCGCGCAACTCGGTGGAGCGGGTCACCCGCGGCATGCTCATCCTGTGCGCATCCATAGCCATCGTCACCACCATCGGCATCGTGCTGTCGGTGCTGTTCGAGGCCATGCGCTTCTTCGACAAGGTGCCGGCCACCGAATTCCTGTTCGGCCTGGAATGGAGCCCGCAGACGGCAATCCGCTCCGACCAGGTCGGCTCCACCGGTGCCTTCGGCGCCATCCCGCTGTTCGCCGGCACCATGCTGATCTCGCTCATCGCCATGGTGGTGGCGGTGCCCATCGGCCTGATGTCGGCCATCTACCTGTCCGAGTACGCCGGGCCGAGGCTGCGCGCCGCGGCCAAGCCGGTGCTGGAGATCCTCGCCGGCATTCCCACCGTGGTCTACGGCTTCTTCGCCGCCCTCACGGTGGCGCCGATGATCCGCGACAGCGGCAGCCTGATCGGCCTCGACGTCTCCTCGGAGAGCGCGCTGGCCGCCGGCCTGGTGATGGGCATCATGATCATCCCCTTCGTCTCCTCGCTCTCGGACGACGTCATCAACGCGGTGCCGCAGTCCCTGCGCGATGCCTCCTTCGGCATCGGCGCAACCCACTCGGAGACCATTCGGCAGGTGGTGCTGCCGGCCGCCCTGCCCGGCATCGCCGGCGGCGTGCTGCTGGCGGTATCACGCGCCATCGGCGAGACCATGATCGTGGTCATGGCCGCGGGACTGGCCGCCAATCTCACCGCCAACCCGCTGGAAAGCGTGACCACGGTGACCGTGCAGATCGTCACCCTGCTGGTGGGCGACCAGGAATTCGACAGCCCGAAGACCCTCGCCGCCTTCGCCCTTGGCCTGACCCTGTTCCTGGTCACGCTGGTACTCAACGTCATCGCCCTGCACATCGTGCGCAAGTATCGTGAACAATATGACTGACACGCCGAACATCGCCGACGCCGTCCGCCAGTCGCTGCAGCGTCGCTACCGCGCCGAACGCCGTTTCCGCTTCCTCGGCCTCGGCGCCATTCTCATCGGCATCGTCTTCGTGCTGATGCTGTTCACCTCCATCGCCAGCAAGGGCTACACCGCCTTCGTGCAGACCCAGCTCGAGCTCGAGATCTACTTCGATCCGGAGATCATCGACCCCGAGGGAACGCGCGACCTCACGACCATCGGGCGCAGCGCGGACTTCTCCCGGCTGTACAAGAACGCGCTCAAGGAGCGCTTCAGCGACGTCAGCGGCCGGCGCGAGCTGCGCGAGCTGTACAACCTGGTGAGCAACGGCACCACCTACCGCCTGCGCGACATGGTGCTCGACGATCCCTCGCTGATCGGCACCCGCCAGGACATGTGGCTGGTTGCCGACGACGAGATCGACATGCTCAACAAGGGCTACATCGATCGCAACGTGCCGCAGTCCGACCGCCGCGTCTCCGATCGCACCATCGGCTGGGTGGAGGCGATGGACGCGGCCGGTGCCCTGCGCACCACCTTCAACCGCGACTTCTTGTTCAACGGCGACAGCCGCGAGCCGGAACAGGCCGGCATCGGCGGCGCGGTGATGGGTTCGCTGTACACGCTGCTGGTGACCCTGGTGCTGTCCTTCCCCATCGGCGTGGCCGCCGCCATCTACCTGGAAGAGTTCGCGCCGAAGAACCAGTTGACCGACCTGATCGAGGTCAACATCAACAACCTGGCCGCGGTGCCGTCCATCGTCTTTGGCCTTCTCGGCCTGGCCGTGTTTCTGAACTTCTTCGGCATGCCGCGCTCAGCGCCGCTGGTGGGCGGCCTGGTGCTGACCCTGATGACCCTGCCCACCATCATCATCGCCAGCCGCGCGGCACTGAAGTCGGTGCCGCCGTCGATCCGCGAAGCGGCGCTGGGCATCGGCGCCTCTCGGGTGCAGGCAGTGTTCCACCACGTGCTGCCCCAGGCCATGCCCGGCATGATGACCGGCACCATCATCGGCATGGCCCAGGCACTGGGCGAGTCGGCGCCGCTGCTGATGATCGGCATGGTCGCCTTCATCGTCGAGATTCCCGGCGGGCCGCTGGACCCCTCCACCGTGCTGCCGGTGCAGATCTACCTGTGGGCGGACAGCCCGGAGCGCGCCTTCCTGGAGCGCTCCTCCGCCGCCATCATGGTGCTGTTGTCCTTCCTGGTGGCGATGAATGCGCTGGCCGTGGTGCTGCGCAAACGTTTCGAGAAACGCTGGTAAGAAGACGCTAAACTAAAGGTATACACGATGAACGACGCACACGTGGCGACCGGCGGCGACGTAGCCGCCCTGCAGCCGGGCATGATCAGGATCAAGGACGCCGATACCGTGGAAAAGACCCCCGCCCCCACCGAAACGGTGGGCGACATCACCGTCGACGACCCGCGCATGTCGGCGCGTGGCGTGCACGTCTACTACGGCGACAAGTGCGCCATCAAGAACGTCTCCCTGGATATCGGCAAGAACGAGGTCATCTCCATGATCGGCCCGTCCGGCTGCGGCAAGTCGACCTTCCTGCGCTGCCTGAACCGGATGAACGACACCATCGACATCTGCCGGGTGGAAGGCGAGATCACCCTCGACGAGGAAGACATCTACCACCGCAACATGGACGTGGTCCTGCTGCGCGCACGGGTGGGCATGGTGTTCCAGAAGCCCAACCCCTTCCCCAAGTCCATCTACGACAACATTGCCTACGGCCCGCGCATCCACGGTCTCGCCCGTACCCGCGCCGACCTCGACGAGATCGTCGAGTCGTCGCTGCGCAAGGCCGGCCTGTGGGACGAGGTCAAGGATCGCCTGGCCGAGCCCGGCACCGGCCTGTCCGGCGGCCAGCAGCAGCGCCTGTGCATTGCCCGCACCATCGCCGTGTCGCCGGAAGTGATCCTGATGGACGAACCCTGCTCGGCGCTGGACCCGATCGCCACCGCGCGGGTGGAGGAACTGATCGACGAGTTGCGGCGGAACTACACCATCGCCATCGTCACCCATTCCATGCAGCAGGCGGCACGGGTGTCGCAGCGCACCGCCTACTTCCATCTCGGCACGCTGGTCGAGGTGGGCAGTACCGAGGACATCTTCACCAATCCCAGCCACAAGCTGACCGAAGACTACATCACCGGTCGTTTCGGCTGACGGACAAACCGAGTAGCGCAAGCGCCATGAACAGCATCGACAAGGCCCACGCGGCCACCGAGGGACACATCGTGCATCGCTTCGACGAGGAAATGCACGCCCTCATCGCCCTGGTGGTGGAGATGGGCGAACTCGTCTCCGAGCAGATTCGCGAAGTGGGCAAGGCGATCAAGAAAGGCGACGTCGAGCGGGCCCGCCTGATCCTCGACCGCGAGAAGAAGATCGACGAGTTCGACGACGCCATCGAGGAGGAAATCCACCGCATCCTGGCATTGCGCCAGCCGATGGCCCGCGACCTGCGGGTGCTGCTGACGGTGAACCGCCTCGGCTCCTACCTGGAGCGCATCGGCGACCAGGCACGGGGCATCGCCGACCTGGCGATCCGCCTGTTCCAGGACGACAACAAGCCGGACAAGCGGTTGATCAACGGCATCCCGCGCATGGCCAAGTACGTCAATGCCATGGTGGAGATGGCCATCCAGGCCTTCCAGAACATGGACATGGAACTGGCGCTGGAGGTGATCGAGATGGACCGCGACCTCAACGACCAGTTCGACGCCTCGGTGCGCAGCCTGACCACCTTCGTGCTGGAAGACCCGCGCCGGGTGGGCGAGGCCGTGCACGTGGTGCTCGGCCTGCGTTCGCTGGACCGCGTCGGCGGACATGCCAAGAGCATCGGCCGCCAGGTCATCTTCATGGTCAAGGGCGTCAGCGTGCGCCACCAGAGCGTGGAGAGCGTCGCCGCCGAGATCCGTTCCGGCAAGGGCTGAGAACGGCCAGGCCGGCGGCCGAAGCCGCCGGCTGGTGCGATCGGGGCAGGCTAGCCGGGCAGGATGTCCCCGGCCTCGATGCCGCGCTGGCGACAGGTGGCCTCCACCGTGTTGCGCAGCAGGCAGGCAATGGTCATCGGGCCGACGCCGCCGGGCACCGGGGTGATGGCCCCCGCCACCGGCTCGGCACTGGCGAAGTCGACGTCGCCCACCAGCCGGTTCTTGCCGTCTTCGCCGGTGATGCGGTTGATGCCGACGTCGATGATGGTCGCACCCGGCCGCACCCAGTCCCCCGGAATCATCTGCGGACGACCCACCGCCGCCACCAGGATGTCGGCGCTGCGGCATTCCGCGGCGAGGTCGCGGGTACGCGAATGGGCAATGGTGACCGTGCAGTTGGCCGCCAGCAGCAGCGAGGCCATCGGCTTGCCGACGATGTTCGAGCGCCCCACCACCACCGCCCGCGCACCGGACAGGTCGCCGAGGTGATCCTTCAGCAGCATGCTGCAGCCCAGCGGCGTGCAGGGCACCAGCCCCGCCCCGCCGGTGGCCAGCAGGCCGACGTTGTGCAGGTGGAAGCCGTCCACGTCCTTGGCCGGGTCGATGGCATTGATCACCGCCGCCTCGTTGATCTGCGACGGCAGCGGCAACTGCACCAGGATGCCGTTGACGCTGTCGTCGGCATTCAGCCGGGCGATCAGCGCCAGCAGTTCGTCCTGGCTGGTGGTCGCATCCAGCCGGTGCTCGAAGGACGCCATGCCCGCCTCCACCGTCTGCTTGCCCTTGTTGCGCACGTAGACCTGGCTGGCCGGGTCTTCGCCGACCAGCACCACGGCCAGGCCAGGGGTGACGCCGTGGCGGTCGGCCAGGGTGCGCACGCTGTCGGCCAGTCGTTCGCGCAGGGAGGCGGCAAAGGCCTTGCCGTCGATCAGTTGAGCCATGAAAGGTCCTTGGGGGCGGTTCGCCCGTGGGGGGTTGCCATCATGCCGCGGACACCACCACGGCGCAGTACTTGAACTCGGGGATCTTGCCGAACGGGTCCAGCGCCTCGTTGGTCAGCAGGTTGGCGGCGGCCTCGTGGTAGCAGAACGGGATGAACACCTGTCCCCGGGACAGGCCGCTGTGGGCGCGGGCCAGCGCGGTCACCTTGCCGCGCCGCGAACGCACCGCCACCATGCCGCCCTCGTCGATGCCAAGCTGGGCGAGATCCTCCGGGTGCACGGAGACCACCGGGTCCGGCTCGATGGCATCGAGCACGCTGGCCCGGCGGGTCATCGCCCCGGTATGCCAGTGCTCGAGCTGGCGCCCGGTGATCAGCACGTAGGGATACTCGGTATCCGGCTGTTCGTCGGCCATCACCATGCCCACGGGCACGAAGCGCGCACGGCCGCTGGCGGTGGGGAACTGCTCGCGGAACACCACCGACTGCCCGGGATCGTTGTCGTCGGCATTGGGATAGGTCACGCTGTCCGCCTGGGTCAGGCGCTCCCAGCTGATGCCGGCGATGCTGGGCATGGCGCCGCGCATCTCCTCGTAGACCTCGGCGACATCGCGCTGGCCCCAGCCAAGACCCATGCGGTTGGCCAGTTCCTGGATGATCCACAGGTCCTGGCGCGCCTCGCCGGGCATGTCCACCGCCTGGCGACCGAGCTGAACGCGGCGGTCGGTGTTGGTGAAGGTGCCGGTCTTCTCGGGAAAGGCGCCGGCCGGCAGCACCACGTCGGCGAAGGCCGCGGTTTCGGTGAGGAAGATGTCCTGCACCACCAGGTGCTCCAGCGCGGCCAGGGCACTGCGGGAGAAGGCCAGGTTGGGATCGGACATGGCCGGGTTCTCGCCCATGATGTACATGCCGTGCAGATGGCCGGCATGGATGGCCTCCATGATCTCCACCACCGTCAGGCCCGGCTGGTCGTCCAGCTTCGCGCCCCAGTACTCGGAGAACTTCGCATTGGCCTCGTCGGCGTCCACGCGCTTGTAGTCCGGGAACATCATCGGGATGAGGCCGGCATCGGAGGCGCCCTGCACGTTGTTCTGGCCACGCAGCGGGTGCAGCCCGGTGCCGGGACGGCCGATCTGGCCGGTCATCAGCGACAGCGCGATCAGGCAACGGGCGTTGTCGGTGCCATGCACGTGCTGGCTGACGCCCATGCCCCAGAAGATCATCGAACCGTTCGAGGTGGCGAACAGCCGCGCCACCTTGCGAATGGTGTCGGCGTCGATACCGCAGATCGGCGCCATCTCCTCGGCGCTGCATCCTTCCAGGCTGGCGGCGAACTCGTCGAAGCCCTCGGTACGGCTGGCGATGAAATCGCGGTCGACCAGGTCCTCGGAGACGATGGTGTGCATCATGCCCTTGAGCAGGGCGACGTCGGTGTCGGCCTTGAACTTCAGGAAGTGGTGGGCGTGACGGGCAATCTCGGTCTCGATGGGGTCCATCACCACCAGCGTGACACCGGCGCGCGCGGCGTTCTTCATGAAGGTGGCCGCCACCGGATGATTGGTGGTGGTGTTGGAACCGATGATCACCACCACCTCGGCCTGGGCCACGTCGCTGACCTGGTTGGACACCGCGCCGGAGCCGATGCCTTCCAGCAGGGCGGCCACCGACGAGGCATGGCACAGCCGCGTGCAATGGTCGACGTTGTTGGTGCGAAAGCCGGTGCGCACCAGCTTCTGGAACAGGTAGGCCTCCTCGTTGCTGCCCTTGGCCGAACCGAAGCCGGCCAGTGCACCGCCGCCATCGCGGTCGCGGATGGTGCGCAGCGAGTTGGCGGCCAGATCCAGCGCCTCGTCCCAGCTCGCCGGGCGGAACATCTTCAGCGGATCGGACGGGTCGAAGTGCTCGTTGATGCCCTTGGGCACGCCCTCGCGGCGAATCAGCGGCGTGGTCAGACGTTCCGGGTTGGCAATGTAGTCGAAGCCGAAGCGGCCCTTGACGCACAGCCGGCCGTGGTTGGCCGGGCCGTCACGGCCGCTGACGTGGCGGATGGTGTTGTCGTCGATGTGATAGCGGATCAGGCAGCCGACACCGCAGTAGGGGCAGACCGAGTCCACCGTGCGCTCGGCCTGTTCGCGGCCGGCATCGCCGGCGGGCATCAGCGCGCCGGTGGGACAGGCCTGCACGCACTCGCCGCAGCCGACGCAGGAGCTGGCGCCCATCGGGTCGTTGAGGTCGAAGACGATCAGCGAGTGCTCGCCGCGGAAGGCATAGCCGATGACGTCATTGCCCTGCACTTCCCGGCAGGCGCGCTGACAGCGGGTACACTTGATGCAGGCATCGAGGTTGACCGCCATGGCCGGGTGGCTGAGATCCGCCGCCGGTGCCGCGCTGGCGGCGAAGCGGGATGCGCCGACGCCGGTCTTCCGGCGCCACTGCGCCAGCTCGGAACGGTCGGTGTACTCGGTATCGGCCAGGTCGGAGGAAAGCAGTTCCAGCACCATGCGCTGGGCATTGCGGGCGCGGTCGCTGTCGGTCTTCACCACCATGCCGTCGCTGGCATTGCGGCAGCAGGACGGTGCCAGCACGCGCTCGCCGTCGATCTCCACCATGCAGGCGCGGCAGTTGCCGTCCGGGCGCAGGCCATCCTTGTAGCACAGGTGCGGCACCTCGATGCCTTCGCGACGGGCCACCGAGAGAATGGTCTCGCCGTCGATGGCCTCGACGGTGCGGCCGTTGAGATTGAACTGGATGTGGTTGTCCGCGGTCATGAAAGACCCACCTCCTCGGGAAAATACTTGATCACGCAGCGCACCGGATTCGGTGCCGCCTGGCCGAGGCCGCAGATGCTGGCATCGCCCATCACCTGGCACAGCTCCTCGAGCAACTCGGCGTCCCAGGTCTCGCGCTGCATCAGGTCCACCGCCTTCACCGTGCCCACGCGGCACGGCGTACACTGGCCACAGGACTCGTGGGCGAAGAACTTCATCGCGTTGACGGCGGCGTCGCGGGCGCGGTCCTGGTCGGACAACACCATGATGGCCGCCGAGCCGATGAAACAGCCATGGGGCTGCAGGGTGTCGAAATCCAGTGGCACATCGGCCAGCGAGGCGGGCAGGATACCGCCGGAGGCACCACCGGGAAAATAGGCGTACAGCGCATGGCCATCGAGCATGCCGCCGCAGTACTCGTCGATCAGCTCGTTCAGGGTAATGCCGGCCGGCGCCAGGTGCACGCCCGGCTTCTTCACCCGTCCGCTGACTGAGAAGGCGCGCAGCCCCTTGCGGTCGTTGCGGCCGTGGGCGGCAAAGGCCTGGTCACCGCCCTCGACGATGTCGCGCACCCAGAACAGGGTCTCCATGTTGTGCTCCAGCGTGGGCCGGCCGAACAGGCCCACCTGGGCGACGTAGGGCGGCCGCAGGCGCGGCATGCCGCGCTTGCCCTCGATGGACTCGATCATGGCCGACTCTTCGCCGCAGATGTAGGCGCCGGCGCCGCGCCGCAGTTCGATGGTCGGCAGGGTGAAGCGGCCGCTGGCCGCCAGCGCGTCGATCTCCTCGCGCAGCAGGGCCAGCACGCCGGGATACTCGTCGCGCACGTAGACGTAGCACGCATCGATGCCGACCACGTGGGCCGCGATCAGCATGCCCTCGATGAAGCGGTGCGGATCGCGCTCAAGGAAGATCCGGTCCTTGAAGGTGCCGGGCTCGCCCTCGTCCACGTTCACCGCCATCAGCCGTGGCGCCGGCTGGTCGCCGACGATGCGCCACTTGCGGCCGGTGGGAAAGCCGGCGCCGCCGAGGCCACGCAGGCCCGAGGCTTCCAGCGCCGCGATCACCGACTCGCCGTCCCGGCGACCGGCGACGACGTCGTCGAGCAGCCGGTAGCCGCCGTCGGCAAGGTAGTCGTCGAGCCGCACCGGGCTGTCGCTGAGCAGGTCCATCGCCGCGGGGTCGGCGGCGGCGCTGCGCACACGCTCCAGCGTGGCCTGCTCCACCGGCCGATGACCGATGGTGGCCACCGGGGCGCGGTCGCAGCGACCGACGCAGGGCACGCGCTGGATGCGCACGCCTTCGCCCATCGAGCCTTCCAGGGCCTCCACCAGGCCGTTGGCGCCAGCCAGTTCGCAGCTCACCGAGTCGCACACGCGCACCGTCAACGGCGGCGGCGGCGTCTCCTGGTCGCGCACGACGTCGAAGTGGTGGTAGAACGTGGCCACCTCGTACACTTCCACCGGCGACAGTTTCATCAACTTGGCCAGGGCTACGAGGTCGTCACTGGACAGGTAGCCGACTTCGTCCTGGATACGGTGCAGGTACTCGATCAGGCGGTCGCGTCGGAGGCTGTCGCCTACCAGCTGGGAGACCCGGTCGAGGGCAGAGGAATCGGCGGCACGTCCCTTACCCCGGCCGCGTCGACGGCGGGTCGTGGATTGCTGCATTACGGTCATGATGGGGGAAAACTCCTGTGATCTGTCGCGCACCCGGCGCGCCGCCTGAGCGTACTCCGAAGCGCCTGGTCGTGCCATGCAAAGGTTTGATCGGTATATAATCTCAGCCTCGCGAGCATCCTACAAATCCGCGCCCGGTCGGTATCCTGCGCGCGTCGGCGTGTTATGGTGCCGCGCCAGTGCCCGCCCAACGTGCAGCGAACCGGTACGAGAACACCCGGGCACGACCCCCTTCGATCCCAGCCGAGGCCGCATGCCGCACCCCGCCGACAGCTCGCTGAAATGCGTCGATCTTGCCTGCGTGCGCGGCGATCAACCCCTGTTCGACGGGCTTTCGCTGCAGATCGACGCCGGCAGCATACTACAGGTCCACGGTGCCAACGGCGCCGGCAAGACCAGCCTGCTGCGCATTCTCTGCGCCCTTGCCCGGCCCGAACACGGCGAGGTGCTGTGGAACGACGAGTCCATCGAGGCGCAGCCCGAGCGCCACCGCGGTCGACTCAGCTACCTCGGCCACCTGAACGGCATCAAGGCGGAGCTGACGCCGCTGGAGAACCTGCGCGTGGACGGCGCCCTGCACGCCTTTCGCGACGATCTCGACCCGCGCGAGGCCCTCGACCGGGCCGGGTTGTCCGGCTACGAGGACCTGCCCTGCCGCTACCTCTCCGCGGGCCAGAAGCGACGCGTGGCCATGGCCAGGCTGCTGCTCTCCACCACCCAGTTGTGGGTGCTCGACGAACCGGCCACGGCACTGGACCGCGACGGCGTCGACGACTTCCAGGCGCTGGTGACCGCACATGCCCGGGACGGCGGCATGGTGGTGCTGACCAGCCACCAGGCCCTGCGCTTCGGCGACACGCCCACCACGAGCGTGGCCCTGTGAGCAACCCGCGCCCGGGTCTCCTGGCGGCCTTCAACGCCGTGCTGGTGCGCGACCTGCGCCTGGCCTACCGACACCGCGGCGAGTTGTTCCACCCGCTGCTGTTCTTCGTCATCGTGGTCTCGCTGTTTCCCTTCGGCGTCGGCAGCGATCCGGCGCTGCTGCGCGAGATTGCCCCGGGCATCGTCTGGGTGGCGGCATTGCTGGCCACCCTGCTCGGTCTCGACGGCCTGTTCAAGCCCGACTTCGAGGACGGCACCCTGGAACAGATGGCGCTGTCACCGCAGCCCCTGCCGGTGCTGGTGCTGGCCAAGATCCTCGCGCACTGGCTGGTCACCGCCCTGCCACTGGTGGCGGTGTCGCCGGTACTGGCGCTGATGCTGAACATCGAACCGGCCAGGCTGCCCCTGCTGGTGGCCAGCCTGCTGCTCGGCACCCCCAGCCTGAGCCTGATCGGCGCCATCGGCGTGGCCCTCACCGCCGGCATGCGTCGCGGCGGCGTGCTGCTTACCCTGCTGGTGCTGCCGCTGTACGTGCCGGTGCTGATCTTCGGCGCCAACCTGCTCGCCACCGCCGACGCCGGCCTCGACCCCAGCGGCCAGTTCTACCTGCTCGCCGCCATCGCCTGCCTGTCCCTGGTGCTGGCGCCGCCCTCGGCCGCCGCCGCCCTGCGCATCAGCCTGGAGTAGCGCGGACG
>CAYGJZ010000060.1:0-27082 GCA_964350265.1 uncultured Gammaproteobacteria bacterium
GCTAGCCGGCGGCCTCGTCGAAAAAGCGGGCGAACAGCTCCGCCTGCGAGGAAATGCCGAGCTTGGCGTAGATGTTGCGCCGGTGCACGCGCTCGGTGGTGGGCGAGATGGACAGGGCGCGGGCACAGGACTTCGACGAGTGCCCGCGCAGCATCATCTGCGCCACCATGCGTTCGCGACCGGTCAGCAACTCGGCGCCGAAGGCGGCCAGCGCATCGTCCAGCCGACGGCGAAGGACGCCGCCGGCGGGCATTTCGGCGAGGGCGAAGTGACGCCGCACCGCCGCCTGCACCAGGGGCGCGAGGGCGGCCAGCGCCTGTCGTTCCTCGGCATCGAAATCGCCCAGGGCGGCGGTCCGGCCGAGGGAGACCAGCACCGCGGAGGCAGCATCCTGCGGCACCACGAAGGCGACCTCGTCGGCCAGCCCGGAGCGCGCGTAGTACTCTATATAGAAGGTGCTGTCGAAGAAGCCCTCCGGCGCCTCGTCGCGCAGGCGGTAGAAGCCCCCCGCGGCGGGGGCTGCCCGCCAGGCCAGGTAGAAGGGACTGAGCAGGTAGGCATCCTCGAAATATCGCCCGTGGAGGGCAGCGGCATCGCCGGGGTCCATGGCCTGGTAGAGCACCCGCGGCGCGAAGCGGTCATGGTAGGCCAGCAGGACCACGCTGTCGGCCGCGGCACGCGCGGTCAGCACCGCCACCAGGGTGGCGCAGAAGTTGTCTTCGCCGACCCCGGCCACCAGCCGCGCCGCGTCCTCGACCAGCGCGGCCAGGCGCGCCTCGGCAACCGGCTTCCCGGGGCGTGCGGCCGGCGGGGGCATTGCCCCTCGCGGTCAGTTGCCGCCGGACGCCGTGCCGGCGGCCGGCGCCATGGCAACCCCGGCGGTGGCCGGGCGGCCGGGCTTTTCCAGCGCGCCCAGCGAGTTCAGGTAGCCGTGGTCGAAGGCCTCTTCGCGGTACACGTCGAAGGCCACCGGCCGATCGCGGAAACTCTTCAGCGGCTGGCCCAGCCCGCGCATGCCGACCTCGCGCTCGCGCCGAACCCGCGCCAGGTTGATCTCCACCGGCATGATCTCCTCGCCGCTGCCGGCCTCGTGGATGACGTAGCCGGACGGCCCGACCAGGATGGAGCGGCCGTTGCCGAAGTCGCCGACGCCGTTGACGTCGAAGAAGTAGCACTGGTTGGTCACCGCGGTGGCGCGGGCAATGGACAGTTCCACGTCGCGGTCGATGGTGTCGGTCATCGACGGGTGCAGGATGACCTCCGCCCCCATCGAGACCAGGGTGCGGGTGGTCTCCGGAAACCACATGTCGTAGCAGATGGACAGGCCGAAGCGGCCGACCTCGGGCACGTCGAAGACGCAGAATCCGGTGCCCGCCTCCACGCCCTGCTCATAGGGACGGAAGGGGAACATCTTGCGATAACGGGCAACCACGCGGCCCAGCGGGTCGATCACCGGGGCGGTGTTGTAGACCCGGCCGTCGAGACGCTCGAAGATCGAGCCGGGGATCAGCCACAGGCCGTGGCGATGGGCCATCTGGCAGAAACGCTCCTCGGCGGGACCGGGCATGGGCTCGGCGCGCGCCGGGTCCGGGCCGAGGGCGACGAGTTCGCTGAACAGCACCATCTGCACCCAGGGAAAGCGCTGGGCGATGGCGGCCATGCGCTGCTCCATCAGCGCGATGTTGTCGTGTGCCAGCGAGACGTTCATCTGCACGGCGGCAATGCTGAAGGGGACCACGGGCGAGGCTCCAGGTGTGGATCGAACGACGAAGGGCCAGCGCGGGCGACGCGGGTGGGCGGCCGGCTGCCGAAGGCGATTATGCCCTACCGCGGCGGTGCGGTGCCGAGAATCGCCGGTCCGCCGGCGGCCGGCACCGCGGGCTTGCCCGGGCGACGTCCCGGCCGCGGCGCGCCGCGGGGGTAGTGCACCGTGCGCACGGACTCGGTGAAACCGTCAAAGGCCTGGTGCATGCCCGCGCCGGGCCAGTACAGGCTCATGCGGCCCACCGCCGGCTGGTAGCTGGCGCTGTACAGGGTGCCGAAGCCCCGCGCCCAGTCGCTGGCGTACAGGGGCGGGGCGAGGAAGGCGTGCTGGAAGTCCTCCGCGCTGCCGCCGGCGGCCAGCCGGCGGTGCAGGAAACGTTCGCGCTCCTCGGAGGCGGTGGCCTCGGCATGCCGTCGCCACTCCACCCGGCGCTGGTGATTGGTGGCCACCGCCAGCGGCTGGCGGAGCGGCGGCCGGTCCGGCGACAGGTGGACGGTGCAACAGGCACCGGCGGCGTCGAGCACGGTGATGTTGTAGGACATGTGCGTGGGAATGCGGCCGAGCGCCTCCACCGCCTCGGCGACGTTGTCGCAGCATTCCAGCACGTAGCGCAGGATCACCGGCATGCCGAACCCGCGGCCGACCACGCGGCGACCGCCGAAGGCCAGCGACAGGCACAGGCCGGCATCGTTGATGCCGTCGAGCACCCCCCACAGGCAGTCGCCCATGGCCATGACGCGGCGCTGGTTCCAGCGGCTGGACAGCAGCGTGCCCTCGCACAGCGACGGGCTGTAGTCGTAGTTGCGCACCAGTCGCGGCCCGTCGGAAGCCGACCACACCGCCTGGGAACAACCGGAAATGTACGGCGGCGGGCAGTAGTGTCCGAGGAAACGCGCCAGAAGGTCGGTGCCGCCGCCAAGCTCCACCAGCTCCTCGTAGGTGTCGGCCAGTTCGGGCATGTGTCGGCGGAACTGTCGACGGGTCTCGAGGAAACTGGGCCGATCGGCGTCCCCCTGGCTGAGAAACCAGCGCCGGTAGGCCGGCCAGTGCCGCTGGAACAGGGCCAGCCATTTCTCGCCGGGTCGGGCTTCTTCGATGGCGTGGAAGGCCAGTTTCATTTCCGGTTCACGAAATTCCGCGCAGCGCGGGGACTACAGGATCTTGAAGGCGCCGGCATCGAGGCTGACCGGGACGTTCTCCTGGCGCACCTGGTCGAGCCCCTGGGAGGCATAGGCGCGACGGATGTCCCGGATCCAGCGCCGGGCGCGGTCGTTGAGGGTGAAGTCGTCGTTCATCAGCCGGCCACGGGTGATCAGGATGCCCATGTCGGCACCCTTGTACAGGTAGTCACCCTCGCCGATGATGCGAAGATAGAAGCCCTCCTGCTCGGTTTCAATACCCCGGCGGTGATAGTCGAAGCGGCGGTAGAGCATGCGACCATCCTCCTCCAGTCGCCAGATGCCGGACTCGGGGGCGGCGCTGACCCACTCCACCCGGTCGTCGGTGAACTTGATCACCAGCTGGCTCCAGCTGTCGATGTTCTCGGCATCCGCCCAGCGATCGTTCAGCTCCTCCACGTCGAGATCGAACTCGACATCGGAGAATTCCAGCAGGTGGAACAGGAACAGCGGCGCATCGGCGTGGGCGAAGGCGGCGGAATTGGTCATCGTGCTGGCGCCGGTGACACGCGGGTTGAGCTCGCCGAGATACAGTTCGCCGTTGTCCTGGTCAATCAGGAAATCGAGCTCGAAGTAACCGCGGTAGCCTGATTCGCGCAGCGCCTCGCCGAAGCGGAAGGTGTACTCGCGCGCCTTGTCGCGGATGTCCTGGGGGAAGGCATCGGCGAAGATCTCGTTGCCGCACCAGCCGCCCTTGTAGGGCGTCAACTCGTTGAAGCCCACCAGCTCGGTCATCAGCGGGCCGACGATGGTGCCGCGACGGGTGGTGCAGGCCTCGATGGCCGAGCCGCGCACGTTGACCCGCTTCATGATCTTGATCTCCTCCTCGCATTCGATCTCCTCGGCATGGCGGTCGTACTCTTCCTGGTTGGAGATGAACCAGGTGGTCTTGCCCGAGTCGCCGAAGGCGGATTGCAGCACCAGGTGCTCGCCGAGGTCCGCGGACACCTTGCGCAGGGTCTCGTAGCTGTCCACCCGGGCCAGCACGTTGGGCACGCTGGGCACCCCCGCGCGATCGCCGATGCGCACGGTCTCGATCTTGTTGTCCACCTGGCTGCGCAGCGATGCCGACGGGAACCACACGTCGAGACCGAGCTCCCGGCACAGCGACTCGGTTTCCTCGTCGAACATCAGGAACACCGCCTTGCCGCCCGGCCCGCGCCGCTCGATGAAATCCACCACTTCCTTGTGCTGCAGCAGGTAGTTGTTGATGTCCTCGATGCCGGTGAACTCGCGGTGCGGGGTTTCCGAGGGGATGAACACGCTCGGGTGGCGACCATCGAAGCAGTCGATGTAGTTGATGTAGTGAAAGTTGCGTACCCACTCGCTGATGCCGAGCAGGTTGAAGTTGGTGGCCGAGAAGAAGTAGATCGGTGTCTCGTTGCGATGAAAGTACCGGCGGATGTCGGAAATGTTCTTGAGTTTCTTCACTGCGGGTTCAGCTCCGGTGGCTTGAAAGGTTCAGGTGCCGTGCCTGGCGTGGTCAGCCGGCGTCGTCGTTGCTGTCCGCCACCGCCGGCGCCATCTCGTCGGCAAGATCGGCGACGGTGACCTGGGCCGGGGTCTGCCGCACCGAGGTCAACGCCTCCTCGCGGAACACCCGCAGGCCGACATCGGCGCGGTAGCCGTGGATTTCCTTGACGTCCAGCGCACGCATGAAGGTCAGGATCTCCTTGCTCAGCACCTGGCCGGGGACGAGGATGGGAAAGCCGGGCGGATAGGGAATGACGAAGGCCGCGGAGACCACGTCGCGACCGCTTTGCAACTCGTCGTCGATGGAACGATCGTCGATGCGCAGGTAGTCGCAGAAGCGCTCGTCGTAGGCCAGGAAGTAGGCGGTGCGGATGTCGCCGTCGGGCACCTCGCCGTCACCGGTGGTGAAGGCCGGGTGGAAGCGGCTGAAGTCCGGCAACGGCGGCAGCTCGGTGGTCAGCGAGCGCACCCGCGCCTCGATGGCGCGTCGTTCGCGCGGCGAGCTGTCGTTCCATTCGCGGTCCAGGTCGTTGGCGATCTTCACCAGCACGCCGATCAGGTAGGCCACCGAGCTGCGGGTGGTGCCGATGTTGGTCATGAACAGCACCGTGTTGCGCGAGGTCTTGTTGATCTGGATGCCGTAGCGCTCCATCAGGTAGCGGTTCTTGAAGGTGTCGCCGTCAATGCCGGTCTTGCCGATGGACAGGGTGATCCGGGTCGGGTCGACGACGAAGTGGTCCTTCGCCCAGGCCTCTTCCATGCGCAGGTTGCGCCAGCCGGTTTCCGGGTCGAAGTAGGAGTCGATGCCGCTTTGCCGAAAGCTCTCCGGCACCATGTCACCGGCCACCAGCACCCGGAAGTATCGACTCAGCAGGGCATGGGTGGCGATGCGCTCGCGCAGCGCCATGGCCAGGTCGAGCTGCTTTTGCACCAGCTCGTAGCCTTCCAGCTCCACCTGCCGTCGACCGACGTCCAGGGAGGCCAGGATCTGGTAGTTGGGCGAAGTCGAGGTATGGGTCATGAAGGCTTCGGAAAAGGATTCCTCCACCTTGTGTCGAAAATCCTGGTCATAGACGTGGATCATCGAACCCTGGCGCAGCGAGGTCAGCGTCTTGTGGGTGGACTGGGTGGCATAGACACGGATGCGCACCTGGTCCGGGTCGGGCAGCAGCGCTTCCAGCGCCTCGGCCTCGTCGGCCTTCTTGCCGCCCTTGCGACGGCCCTTGGCGAACGCCTGGTACTGCTCGCGGTAGTCGTCGCTGGCAAAGCGTTCCTCGAGGACGCGGGCGCAGTGCATGGCGGTGCGCTTGCGGAAGGTCGGGTGGAAGCCGGCGAAGGCGAACCAGGCCTCGTCCCAGAGAAAGATCAGGTCGGGCTTGATCGCCAGGCACTCGGTCATGACCTGCTCGACGTTGTAGACCACCCCGTCGAAGGTGCAGTTGGTGAGCAGCAGCATGCGCACGCGGTCGAGCATGCCGGCGCGGCGGTACATCAGGAGCCTTCGCTTGATCTCCGAAAGCGGCACCGCGCCATACATGGAAAAGTCGTCCAGCGGGTAGGAATCCAGGTAGGAGACCCGCGCACCGGCCAGTACCAGCCCGTAGTGATGGGACTTGTGGCAGTCGCGGTCGATGAGGACGATGTCGCCCGGCTTGATCAGCGCCTGCACGACGATCTTGTTCGAGGTCGAGGTGCCGTTGGTGGCGAAGTAGGTACGCCGCGCACCGAAGGCGCGGGCGGCGAGCTGCTGTGCCTTCTTCAGCGGACCATGGGGCTGCAACAGCGAATCCAGCCCGCCGGAGGTGGCCGAGGTCTCGGCCAGGAACACGTTCATGCCGTAGAACTGCATCATGTCGCGGATCCACTTCGACTTGGTCAGCGACTTGCCCCGCGAGATGGGCATGGCATGGAAGACGCCGGTGGGCTTGCGGCTGTAGTCCTTCAACGCGGTGAAGAAGGGCGTCTCGTAGCGCGAGTGAATGCCGCGCAGGATGGCCAGGTGCAGTTCCAGGTAGTCTTCCTGGCGGTAGAAGATGCGACGGAACTTCTCGTTGATGGTGGCGGCGATCTCCTCGACCTTGACGTCCGTCACCAGGTACAGGTCAAGCTCGGGTCGCAGTTCCGACATCACCGCGCCGAGCATCGGTCCGCGATCGGTATCGGGGTGCTCCTCGGCGTCGGAATCGGCGATGCCGGACAGGTAGCGCTGCAGGATCTCCAGGTGGTTGCTGGAACGGAACGGGAAGCCGTAGCGGATCACGCAGGCCTGGATGTTGTAGTTGAACAGGATGGCGATCAGCGCGTCTTCGAAGGTCGGCACCGCGATCACCTCGTAGATGAAGCGATCCTCGGCGCGGCGCATGTTGCGCAGTCCGGCGCGCAGCTTGTTCTCCTCGGCCACCGTCATTTCCTCGACGAACAGCACCTCGAAGTAGGGCTTGGACGGCGCACCGTCCTCCTCGCCGCTGTCGTCGGTCGCCACCGGCTCTTCCTCCTCGCCATCGGCCAGGCGGCGCATCGAGGTGAAGGTCGAGCGGCGATAGGCATGGTTGGTCAGCGCCCTGACCAGTCGATCCACCATCCGCGAGAAAGTCGCGTAGTCCTCGCGCTCGAGCACTTTCCACAGCAGGCGGAAATCCTCCCGCGAGGGGAACGCCGTGTAGTATTCGATGGTTTCCAGGATGGTCATCGCCTCGTTCGCGGCCTTGCGGAAGCGGGCGATGTCGGCCTTGCGCGCGGAGCGGTCGCTGAGCTGCGTGGCGTAGTGTTCCAGCCGGTGCCAGGTATCGAAGCGGAGCTGGCTGGCGCTGTGGTAGAAGTCGAGAGATTTTCGAAGCAGTTCCTTTGGATTTTCGGTCATGGCACGGTCATGTTGCGATCCCCGGGCCTTTGGCGGACCACGCTCGCATGGCCCTGGCCTCGCGTCGGTTGTCCGCGCGCCAGGGCACACCCGGTCCGTTGCATCGTGCGAACCGCCCCGGAACCTCGGCAGCCATCCATGCGTCTGCCCCGGGGCATCGCCGATTCGTACGGGCCGGGCGCGGCCCGTCGAAGGGTTGAGGCATCGAGTATTGCACGCTGTCGCGGAACCGTCATCTTGCACCGCGTCATGCCGCCGACCGGCGGCGCGCGCCGCGTGGTGGGCCAGAAGGCGTCGTCCAGCCCGGGTCCCTGTCCGTGGCCCGGACCGTGCGCGGAAGGCGCAAGACCAGCGCCACGGCGGCTGGTTGACAAGGTTACATGGCTGTGATGTACTTGTGATATATCAGGCCAAGGAGACATGTCCCATGATGAACGAACGCCAGAAACAGTATCGCCAGGTCTACCGCTCGCGGGTCGCCGGCTGGTACAACGGTCCCCTGCACGTCGCCGTCATCTACACCATCGGGCTGACCGCGCTGTGGATCTACGCCCGCCACCTGGACAACGTGCAGTGGTGGGAATGGGCAACGGTGCCGCTGTTCTTCCTCGCCTGCAACATCTTCGAGTGGTTCCTGCACATCCACGTGATGCACCGACCGCAGAAGTGGAAGGGACTGCGCGCCATCTACAATCGCCATACCCTGCAGCATCACCAGTTCTTCACCGACAACGAGATGCGCTTCCGCGACCAGAAGGACTGGCGGGTCACCTTCTTTCCGCCCTATGCCCTGGTGGTCTTCATCCTGATCTCGATCCCCGGCGCCGCCGTCCTGCACTACCTGGTGACACCCAACGTCGGCTGGCTGTTCATTTCCACCACCACCGGCATCTACCTCATCTACGAGTTCATGCACTTTTGCTGCCACGTGGAAGAGAACCGCTTCGTGCGTCACATGCCCTTCGTCAACACGCTGCGCCGACACCATACCGCCCACCACAACTCGCGGCTGATGATGGAGAAGAACATGAACCTGACCTTCCCCATCGCCGACTGGCTGTTCGGCACCTCGGACCTGGATCGCGGCTTGCTCGGCCACCTGTTCAACGGCTACAGCGATAAGTACCTGAAGAAGGACCTGCGCGGCCGACCGGTGCGTCCGGACATCGCCGCCGCCGAACCCATCGCCCCGGAAGCGTAGGCCGCGCCGCCGCTGCCCCGACCACGACAGGAGCCATCGCATGCCCGTGCATATCAAGATCATGGTTTCCGTGCTGACCCTGCTGGTCGGCGCGATCTTCTACCACTTCGAAAGTCTCTACGGCGAGGCCCTGGTGGCGCGTGTTGGCGGCGCCCTCAGCGTGTTCATGGTGCTCGCCATGTGGATCTTTCCCGAGGCCGGCGGCAAGTCGCGCCGCTAGGGCGGGATTCCCGCCATCGTGTCCGGACGTCGCCGCCGCACGCTGGCGGCGTCCTTCCCGTTGCGCGCCGGCAGGCGCGCGTTTCGCAAACCGACCCCAGGCGACCACCGTGGACAAGAACAAGCGCACCATCACCGACATCCTCGACTCGAAGACCAGCGGCGAAAAGATGGTCTACATGTCGGTACCCGACTACACCTCCGCGCAATGGGCCGAGGCGGCGGGTGTCGACGTGGCGGTGGTGGGCGACAGCCTGGCCATGATCGCCCACGGTCATGCCAACACGGTGCCGGCGACCATGGAGATGATGGTCATGCACGCCGCCGCGGTACGTCGCGGCGCACCGAGCACCTTCGTCCTCGGCTGCATGCCCTACCAAAGCTACCACACGCCGGAACGGGCACTGGCCAATGCCACCCGCTTCATGCAGGAGGCCGGCTGCGACGCGGTCAAGCCGCAGGGCGGCAAGAGCCAGGCGCATATTCTCAAGGCGCTGGTCGACGCCGGCATTCCCACCGCCTCGCACATCGGCCTGACCCCGCACACCATTGCCATGTTCGGCGGCTTCAAGCTGCAGGGCAAGACCGCCGAGGGCGCGATGAAGATCCTCGAGGACGCCCTCGCCATCCAGGATGCCGGCTGCTTCATGCTCGAGTTCGAGGCGGTGCCGGGCAAGATCGCCACCACCATCTCCGAGCAGCTGGAGATCCCCACCATCGGCATCGGCGCCGGCGCCGGCACCGATGGGCAGATCCTGCTGTGCTATGATTTGCTCGGCGTCTTCACCGACTTCAAACCCAAGTTCACCAAGCGCTACGCCCGCCTGACCGAGGTGGCGGTAGAGGCCATCGGCCAATACGTTCGCGAGGTGAAGGACGGCACCTTCCCCGACGACGACCACACCTACGGCGTCAACGAAGCGGAGTACGAGAAGTTTCTCGACCTGGTCGAAAAGCGCAGGCAACTCTGAGCGAGCGGCCGTCGCCGGGCGGGGCTGTCGGCATGACCGACGGGGCCCTTTTACATCACCACCGGATTGCGCGATGAGTGCAAGGGAAAGTCTGACCGAGCAGGCCTACAGCCGGCTCGAGGAAATGATCGTCACGCTGCAACTGGCACCGGGTTCGATCGTTTCCGAATCCGAACTGGCGACCCGGCTGGGCATCGGTCGAACCCCCATACGCGAGGCCCTGCACCGACTCGCCCGCGAACGACTGGTGCTGATCCTGCCTCGCAAGGGCATCGTCATCACCGAGATCAATCCGGGCAAGCAACTGCTGGCATTGGAAGTGCGACGCGAACTGGAACGGCTGCTGGCGCGATCCAGCGCCCAGCGCAGCACCGACGGTGAACGCAAGGAGTTTCGCCGCATTGCGCGCGGCATGCAGCAGGCGGCAAAGAACAACGACGACATCAAGTTCATGCGCCACGACAACGAGCTCAACGAGCTGATCGCCCGTGCCGCGCACAACGAGTACGCCGCCCAGGCCATCGTCCCCTTCCAGGGGCTTTCGCGACGATTCTGGTACGTGCACTACCGCAATGCCGCCGACATGCCGCTGTGCGCCCGCCTGCACGGCGAACTCGCCCTGGCCATCGCCGACGGCGACGTCGCCGCCGCGTCCAGCGCCAGCGATCGCCTGCTCGACTACGTCGAGGATTTCACCAAGCTCACCATCTCGCCGACCCGTCCGTCGCAGCCCGCGGCGGAACAGCGTCCTTCCTAGACGCCGGGCGGCATCACCCGCCGCGCCGCGAGAAGCCTGCCGGACGCGGTGTCCCGGGGCTTTACACGACTTCCACGCTTCTATTAGTATACCCGTAATATATCACGAATATCTCATCAGGCCACGACCACGTGACGACGAAAACCTACCGCGGCGAGCGCACCATCGACGGCTTGATGGTGACCGTGAACGGCGCAAGACTCGATGAACAGTTTTCCGTGCAAGTCTTCGACGAGAAGGGCTTTGAATGGAGCTACGTCGGCACTGCGCCGCGCCAGCTGGCGCTGGCCTTGCTGGTGGACCACGGCCTCGATGCCGCCCAGGCACTGGCATCGGTGGACCGTTTCGTCGCGCAGGTGATCGCCAACCTGGACAACGACTGGCAACTGACCAGCGAAGAAATCGACAACGCGCTGTCCTGAACAGGCGCGGCGCCCTGCTCGCGCACAGCATGCGGCGGGGAAACGATACAAGCAGTTCACCACGCAACCAGAGGAGACAAGCATGATGCAACGCAAACGACTGGCCCGCGCCCTCGCCGCCGGGTCACTGATGATCGGCTCGGCCATCGCCGCCAGCGGCGCCGCGGCCGCGGAACACGAGTGGAAAATGGCCACGTCCTGGGGCGGTGGCCCGCTGATGGAACTTGGCGCCCAGGCCTTCGCCGACCGCGTCGAGCTGCTCACCGACGGCCGGGTGGAAGTCCAGGTGTTCACCGGCGGCACGCTGGGCAAGGCGCTGAACGTGTCGGAGACGGTGAAGAACGGTGTTGCCCAGGCCGGGCATACCTGGATGGGCTACGACTGGGGCAAGAACAAGGCCGTGGTGGTGTTCGGCGGCTTTGCCGGCTCGATGGATTCCGAGCGCATGGTGCACTGGCTGTACGAGGACGGCGGTGTCGACATGTGGCGCGACTTCCGCATGGAGGAGTTCGGCGTGGTCTCCATGCCCCTGTTCATGCGTACTGCCGAGGCCTTCCTGCACTCGATCAAGCCGGTCAAGACCATGGACGACCTGCAGGGCCTGAAGCTGCGTACCGCCGGCGCCTGGCTGGAGATCTCCCAGAGCATGGGCGCGGCCCCGGTGACCACCCCCGGCGCCGAGGTCTACACCGCGCTGGAGCGAGGCACCATCGATGCCACCGAGTGGGGCACGCTGTACGAGAACATCAGCTCCGGTTTCCACAAGATCGCCAAGTACGTGATCATTCCCGGCGTGCACCAGCCGGTGGCACCGTTCGAGCTGATCATCAACAAGGATGCCTACGAGGCACTGTCCGAGCGTGACCGCGAGCTGGTCGACCTGGCCGCCAAGCTGGTCACCCTGGAGAGCTGGCTGCGTGTCGGTCACGAGGATGCCAAGGCACTGCAGTTCTACCGCGAAGCGGGCAACGAGATCATCGAGCTCGACCCGGCCGTGCAGCAGGCGGTGAAGAAGCAGGCCGTGGAATGGGGCAGGACCCAGGGCGAGGAGAACCCGTGGTTCAAGAAGGCCTACGAGAGCCAGCTTGCCTACGAGGAACTGTGGAAGGACGCTGCGCGCTACCGCAACGTCGCCACCGCCAGCGACTGATCGCCGCGAACGCCACGGGTTAATCCCCGTGGCGTTCGTTTTTTTGTCATCCCGACCTTCGCCAGCCGCACCGTTTCCATGAACAAACTGTTGTCCGCGGTCGACCGGCTGAGCGGGAGCCTCGGGGTTCTCGCCGCCTGGATCGTCCTGCCCCTGATCTTCGCCTCGGTCTACGAGGTCGCCTCGCGCTACCTGTTCAACGCCCCCACCGTGTGGGCCTACGAGATCGGCTACATGGCCACCGGCGCCAATTTCCTGCTCGGCGCCGCCTTTGCCCTGCGCGAGGGCTCGCACATTCGCATCGACGTCCTCTACGCCCGTTTCGGGCCGCGCACCAAGGCGCTGGTGGACGTGCTCGGCTACCTGCTGCTGTTCCTGCCGGTGGGCATCTGGCTGTCGTTCCGGCTCGGCGAGTATGCGCTGGACGCCTTCAACAGCGGCGAAAGCTCCGGCGAATCGGCCTGGAACCCGGTGATCTGGCCGTTCCGGACCGTCTTCTTCGTCGGCTTCGCCGTGCTGTCGCTGCAAGGCGCGGTGGAATGCATTCGCGCCCTGCGCACGCTGTTCGGCGCCGACACCGGCCGGGAGGGCGTGTCCCATGGGTGACTACCTCGCGCTGGCCATGTTCCCGGCCATCCTCTCGGTCCTGTTCATCGGCTTCCCGGTGGCCCTGTCGCTGATGGGGGTGGCGCTGATCTTCGGCTACATCACCTTCGGTCCGGCGGTCATCTACCAGTTCGGCGAGAAGGTCGACGACGTCGCCTCCAACTACATTCTCGCCGCGGTGCCGCTGTTCGTCTTCATGGGCTCGCTGCTGGAACGATCGGGCATTGCCGAACGCCTGTTCGAGGCCGTGCACCTGTGGACCCGGCGCCTGCCCGGCGGTCTTGCCGTCGGCACCATCATCATGTGCGTGATCTTCGCCGCCTCCACCGGCGTCATCGGCGCCACCGAGTCGGTGGTCGGTCTGCTCGCCATCCCGGTGATGATGAAGTATGCCTACGACAAGGGCTTGATTTCCGGCACCATCTGCGCCGGCGGCTCCCTCGGCACCATCATCCCGCCGTCGGTGGTGGTGGTGGTGCTCGGCCCGGTGGCCGATGTCTCGGTGGGCGACCTGTTCATCGGCATGATCTTCCCCGGGCTGATCATGGCCGGGCTGTACATCGTCTACATCGTGGTTCGCTGCACCCTGCGGCCGGCCGACGGCGCGCGGCTGCCGCCCTCCCCGGACGACCCGGAACTGGCCGAGAAGCTGGCCATCACCGTGCGCGCCCTGATTCCGCCGCTGGTGCTGATCTTCGCCGTGCTCGGTTCCATCATGCTCGGCTGGGCCGCGCCCACCGAGGCCGCGGGCATGGGTGCCTTCGGCGCCATCATCCTGACCCTGGTCTACGGCAGCTTCACCATCTCGGTGCTCAACGAGGCATTGATCAAGACGGTGAAGGTCACCTGCATGATCATGCTCATCCTGCTGGCCGGCAACATGTTCTCCGGGGTGTTCATCGCCTCCGGCGGCGTCGCCCTGACCCAGGACCTGATCGAAGCGGCCAACCTGACTCCCTGGGTCACCCTCGGCCTGTTCCTCGCCATCAGCTTCGTCGCCGGCTTCGTGCTGGAATGGATCTCCATCCTGCTCATCTTCATCCCGGTGTTCATTCCCATCGTCGAATCGATGGGCTTCGACCCGGTGTGGTTCTGCGTGCTGTTCCTGATCGTCATCCAGACCAGCTACCTGACCCCGCCGATGGCGCCGGCGATCTTCTACCTGCGCGGCATCAGTCCGCCGGAAATCAAGCTCCAGCACATGTTCCGCGGCGTGATCCCCTTCATCGTCCTGCAGGTCATCACCCTGGCCATCGTGATGGCATTCCCCAACCTGGTGTTGTGGCTGCCTTCCAAGGTGCTGGGCTTCAACTAGTGGAGTATTGACATGAAAGTGGAACAGATTCTCTCCCGGCCGCCACGGGTTCTCGAGCAGTCCCAGCGCGAGTTCTATTTCGAGAACGGCTACCTGCTGCTGGAGAACTTTCTCACCGACGAGTGGGTCGAGCGCCTGCGCCGGGTCACCGACAAGGTGGTGGACGACAGCCGCGCCATCAGCACCTCCGACGCGGTCTGGGACCTGGAGCCCGGACACAGTGTCGACGCCCCTCGGCTGCGCCGCCTGACCAGCCCCAACGACTACGACGAGACCTACTGGGACTATGCCCGCTCGGAGCTGCTCACCTCGATGCTCGAGGACCTGCTCGGCCCGGACATCAAGTTCCACCACTCCAAGCTCAACTTCAAGTGGGCCAAGGGTGGCGAGGAGGTGAAGTGGCACCAGGACATCCAGTTCTGGCCGCACACCAACTACAGTCCGCTCACCGTCGGCACCTACCTGTACGACTGCGACGAGGAGCATGGCCCGTTGATGGTGATGCCGAAAAGCCATGCCGAGGAACTCTACGACCAGTACAACGACGAGGGTCGCTGGGTGGGCCAGGTCAACCCGGCCGCGCAGTCGGCTCTGCAGCAACGCGAGCCGGCCGTGCTCACCGGCGGCGCCGGATCGTTGACCATTCACAACTGCCGCATGCTGCACGCCTCGCGTCGCAACGAATCGGCACGTGGCCGACCGTTGCTGCTCAACGTGTACTCCAGCGCCGACGCCATGCCCTATACCCCGGTGCCGACACCGTCGCGCTACTACCAGGCCATCGTACGTGGCCAGCCGGCGCGCTGGGCCGATCACGATCCGCGGCCCTGCCAGATCCCGCCCGACTGGTCGGCCGGCTATACCTCCATCTTCAACCTGCAGGCCGAGCGGACCATGTAGTCCCTGCGCCGTGGGGAGGACGAATGCCGTGCATCCTCTGCCCTCCCCACGGTGCGCGCCTTCCTTCGTCTTGCCACTGTTGACAGCCCGCTACAGCTCGAAGATTCGGAGATAAAAATAGGAACGATTCCTACTACGATTTACATTCGTATTCCCGGAATCTATACTCTGCGCACCTGGATGCCGTCCCTTACCGGCGGCGTCCGCCTCTGCCCGGAGTCCGCCTTGCCCACCTGCCCTTCCTTCGTGGTTCGCGTCGTCGCCCTCGCGCTGGCCTGCGCCGCCGGCACGGCACAGGCCGTCGACGCCAGCCGCACGGTGGTGGCCGGCGGCTCGATCGCCGAGATCGTCTATGCCCTCGGCGCCGAGGCGCAGCTGGTGGCGGTGGATGCCACCAGCGTCTACCCGCCCGCGGCCACCGAACTGCCCGACATCGGCTACCTGCGGCAACTGTCCGCCGAGCCGATCCTGTCGCTGTCACCGACTCTGCTGCTGCTCGATCACGATGCCGGCCCGCCGGAAACCCTGGCCCAACTGCGCGCGGCGGGGGTGGACACGGTCACCGTGCCGGAGGCCCGCGACGCGGCTTCGGTACTGGCCAAGATCCGCCTGGTGGCGACCACCCTCGGCCATGGCCCGGCCGGAGAGGCACTGGCCGACAGCCTGCACCGATCCCTGGACGACCTTCGCCAACGAGTCACCGCCATCGAGGCGCGGCCGCCGGTCCTGTTCCTGCTCAGCGTCGGCCGTGGTGCGCCACTGGCGGCCGGCGACGACACCTCCGCGGCCGCCATCATCGAGCTGGCCGGCGGTCGCAATGCACTGACCGGCTTCGACGGCTACAAGCCGGTGTCCACCGAGGCCATTGCCGCCTCCGGCGCCCGCTACGTGCTGGTCACCACGCGCACGGCCGAAGCGCTGGGCGGGGTCGACGCCATCCGCGTCCGGCCCGACATCGCCGCCACCCCGGCGGCCGCCGACGGCGTGCTGGTGATGGACGGCTTGCTGCTGCTCGGCTTCGGTCCGCGCCTGGACCAGGCGGTGGCCGAGCTGGCCACCTTGATCCACGGCACCCTGCCGCCCCGCTGAGCCGGTTCCTCCCATGGCCGGCAGCGAAGCCACCTTCCCCCTGTCCTCGACGCAGACCGTGCGGCGCGGCAACCGTCGCCGGCGCGGCGTGCTCGCGGCAATGTCCACCCTGGCCCTGGCGGCGGTGGTCGCCAGCCTGGCCATCGGCGGTGTCGCGGTGGCCCCGGCCGACATCCTCCCCGCGCTGCTCGACGCGCTGGCCGGCGAGGCCAGCCGGGATGGATTGATCCTCGCCCATATCCGCCTGCCGCGCACGCTGGCGGCCTTCGCCGTCGGTGCCGTGCTGGCGCTGGCCGGGGCCATGGCCCAGGGCCTGTTCCGGAACCCGCTGGCCGACCCCGGCCTGATCGGCGTTTCCGCCGGGGCGGCATTGGCGGCGGTCACCACCATCGTCTTCGCCGGCAGCGTGGCGGCCATGCTGCCGGCGGCCCTGGCCGGGGCCGCCACCCCGCTCGGCGCCTTTGCCGGCGGCTTCGCCACCACCATGCTCATCTACCGCATCGCCTGCCGCCACGGCCGCGCCCAGGTGGCCACCATGCTGCTCGCGGGAATTGCCGTGAATGCCATCTGCATGGCCCTGGTGGGCGTGCTGGTCTATCTCAGCGACGACCAGCAGATGCGCGACCTGATGTTCTGGCAGATGGGCAGCCTCGGTGCCATCACCTGGTCGACGCTGCTGCCCTGCCTGCCATTGCTGGTCCTGCCGCTGCTGTTTGCCCCGCAGGTGGCACGGCCGCTGAACCTGCTCTCCCTCGGCGAGGACGAGGCCGAGTTGCTTGGCGTCGAGGTCGACGCGCTGGTGCGGCGGGTGGTGGTACTGGTGGCACTGGGCGTCGGCGCGGCGGTGGCCATCGCCGGCATCATCGGCTTCGTCGGCCTGGTGGTCCCCCACCTGGTGCGCCTGGCGGTGGGACCGGACCACCGCCAGCTGCTGGTGCTCTCGGCGCTGGGCGGTGGTTCGCTGCTGCTGCTGGCCGACCTGGTCGCGCGCACCCTCGTGGTGCCGGCGGAATTGCCCATCGGCCTGGTCACCAGCGCGGTGGGCGGACCGTTCTTCCTCTGGCTGCTGGTGCGCCGCGGCGCCCGGCTGCTGCACTGATGCTGCGCCTGGACGCCGCCGGCATCGGGCACGGCGAGGCACGCCGCCTGGACGCGGTGTCGCTGGCGCTTCGCCCCGGCGAGCTGGTGGCGGTGGTCGGCCCCAACGGCGCCGGCAAGTCGACCCTGCTCAAGGCCCTCGCCGGCCACCTGCCGCTGGACCGGGGCAGCGCCACCCTCGACGACACGCCGCTGGCACGGCTGCCGAGGAAGACGCTGGCCCGTCGCCGCGCGGTGCTCTCCCAGCATACCCGGGTCAGCTTCGCCTTCCGTGTCTACGACGTGGTCATGTTCGGCCGCAGCCCGCACCTCGGCGGCCGCGAGTCGGCCCGCGACCACCGCATCGTCGGCGACATCCTCGCGCGCATGGATCTCGCCCACCTGGCCGAGCGCCCCTGCAATGCCCTGTCCGGCGGCGAGCAGCAACGGGTGCACATCGCCCGCACCATCGCCCAGCTCGGCGAGGTCGGCGAACCACGTTACGCACTGCTCGACGAACCCACCTCGAGCCTGGACATCCGCCACCAGCACGCGGTGCTGGCGAACCTCGCCGAGCAGCGGCAACACGACGTCGGCCTGCTGGCGGTGGTACATGAACTGAATCTCGCCGCGCGCTATGCCGACCGCGTCGCCGTGGTCGACCGCGGCCGACTGGTGGCCATCGGCACCCCGGCCGAGGTCCTCAGGCAGGACCTCCTCGAAGCGGTCTTCAAGGCCAGCTTCCGCGTCACCGCCTGCACCGAATCCAACCGGCCGGAGATCCTGTCCGGTCCGCCAGCAACGGGTATGCCCGGCCTCTCCCGGCCGGCCACCCTGGCCAGCCTGTCGAACAACCCGCAACAGTGCCTGTCCGGAGGAAACCCGACATGAAGAAAGCCCGCAACCTGTCCACGGCCATCGCCGGCTGCCTGCTGCTTGGCGGCGCCACCACGCCGGCCGTGGCCGAACAAGCCATCGTGCTGCCGCAGATGTCGGTGGTCTCCACCAAGACACCGCGCCAGGTCTTCACCACGCCCGCGTCGCTGTCGGTGGTCGACACCGCCGAGATCGAGCTGGTCAATCCCGATGGCTACGTCGACCTGCTGCAGGCGGTGCCCGGCGTCGCCATCCAGGGTGGCGCGCGACGGATCGCCGAGACCCCGGTGATCCGCGGCTTCAGCGATGAACAGGTGGTGATCCGCACCGACGGCGCGCGACGCAATTTCGACCAGGGCCACCGTGGCCGCTTCCCGGTGGACCCGTCCCTGATCAAGCGCGTCGAGGTGCTGCGTGGGCCCGGTTCCGGGCTGTACGGCAGCGGCTCGCTGGGCGGCGTCATCGACATCACCACCAAGTCGGCACTGGACTACCTCGACGAGGACGGCGCCGGTGGCGAGGTGGGCCTGGGCTACCGCAGCAACGGCAGCGAGGCTTCGGGCATCCTCACCGGCTTCGGTCGCTCCGGGGCGGTGGACATCCTCGGCTCGGCGGTGCTGCGCAACCGCGGCGAGGACCTGGTGGACGGCGACGACGAGGACATCCTCGCCACCGAGGACGAGGTACAGTCCTTCTTCGGCAAGATCGGCTACGCGCCCTCGCAGGACCAGCGGCTGGAAATCATCCTCGACGACTTCACCAACACCGGCATCAACCCGCCCAATGCCAACGAGGCAGCCACGGCAACCAGCACGCTGGTGGACCGCGACACCGAGCGCCAGTCCTTTCGCCTGTCGTGGTCGGACGCACGCAGCGACAACGATGCCATCGACCTCGACGCGGTGTTCTACCTGAACGATTCCACCGTGCGCGAGAGCCGTCTGGATGACCCGCGCCTGGACGAGACCGAGCAGGACACGATGGGTTTCGAAGTGCGCAACACCACCATCATCGGCGCTTCCGGCAACCGCCTGACCTACGGCGTGGAGTACTACCGCGACCAGCAGACCGGCGACCGCGACGGCACGCCGCGACCGCAGTTTCCCGATGCCGAGGCCGCCTACCTGGCCGGCTTCGTGCAGGGCGAGTTCGAGTTCGACAACGGCCTCAGCCTGATTCCTTCGCTGCGCTTCGATTCCTTCGAGATGGAAACCGACGACGGCACGCAGGCAGATCGCGACGACAGCCACGTGTCGCCGGCGCTGGGCATCGGCTACGCGGTGAACGAGTCGAATTTTCTCTGGGGCAAGGTGGCCAATGCCT
Organism: uncultured Gammaproteobacteria bacterium; assembly: GCA_964350265.1. Taxonomy (GTDB): domain Bacteria; phylum Pseudomonadota; class Gammaproteobacteria; order Arenicellales; family CAJQKF01; genus BQJD01. Next base: position 19,183 of record CAYGJZ010000060.1, read on the forward strand.
TCCGAGCACCGTCGTTGACCGAGCTGTACGCCGATGGCGTGCACTTCGTCGCCCCGATCGGCCGCACCGAGGTGGTGATCAACGAGTTCGTGCCCAACCCCGACCTCGAGCCGGAGGAGTCCACCAGCATCGAGCTGGGGTATCGCCGCCGCATGGGTGATCTCGTGTCGGCCGGCGACCAGCTCACCTTCAGTGCCACCGTGTTCCACAACGACGTCAAGAACTACGTCGACCAGCGGGTGACCTTCATCAGCGGTCCGCCCTCCTTCGACCGGCGCAGCGGTTCGCTGGTGTTTCCCGGGACCACCACCAACGAGAGCGTCGACGCGACCATCGAGGGCATCGAGCTGGAACTCGACTACCAGTCACGCCACTGGTTCGGGGGGTTGTCGGTGAGCACCGTGGACACCGAGATCGACGACAGCGGCGTCGGCCTGGCCTCGGCGCCGCCGGACAAGTTCGTCGCCACCATCGGTCGTCGCCTGAACGACGGCGCCACCCGCGTCGGCACCCGGCTGACCTATGCCGGCAACCAGCACGACGTGCCCGACGACACCACCGGCACCGATGCCTATACACTGGTCGACCTGTTCGGCGACCATGTCCTTGGCAACGGCCTGCGCATCGGCTTTGGCATTTCCAACGTGCTCGACGAGACCTATGCCATCCACCCGACGCCCATCCACCAGCCGGGACGGAGTTTCAACCTGACCTTCTCGATGCCGTTCTGACCGGCAACGAGCGAACCGGGAACATGTACCGAAGAGAAAGCCCATGACTGCAACTGCCAGCAACCGCCAGAACCCGGACCGGTTGGCCAACGCCGCTTCCGGCGCGCGCCACCTGCTGCTCTCGCGCACCAACGCCGTGCTCTCCACGCTGTCGAAGAAACTCGACGGCTACCCGTTCGGCTCGCTGTGCCCGTTCTGCCTGGACGGCGACGGCCAGCCGGTGGTGCTGATCAGCACCATCGCCGAGCATACCCGCAACCTCAAGGCCGACCCGCGCGCCTCGCTGATCGTCACCGAGCGCAGCGACGGCGACGTGCAGGCGGGTGGACGGGTCACCCTGGTCGGCGACTTTGCCCGCGTCGACGAACCCGGGCGCACCGCGGAACGCTACTACCGCTACTTTCCCGAGGCCCGTGGCTACCACGCCACCCACGACTTCGCCTTCTACCGGATGGCGGTGCGCAAGGTGCGCTACATCGGCGGCTTCGGTGCCATCCACTGGCTGGAACCGGCCACGCTGCTGCCGGCCAACCCGTTCACCGCCGAGCAGGAATCGTCGATGGTGAACCACATGAACGAAGACCACGTCGAGGCGATGCGCACCTACTGCCGCAACGCGGGCATGGTGCTGGCCGACGACCAGTCACCGGCGATGGCCGGCGTCGACGGCGACGGCTTCGACCTCAAGGTCGGCGAGCGGGTGGTGCGGTTCTCCTTCGAGCAGGCGGTGGACAGCCCGATGGGCGTGCGCCAGGCGCTGGTGGCCATGGCAAGGCGAGAGCCCTGAGCACCAGGGCGCGGTGGCGGGGCGCTCAGCGCGCCTCGCCGCCACGCAGCCGCTGGATGTTGTCGCGGTACCAGCGGTAGGTGTCGGCCAGCCCGTCCTCCAGGGTGATGGCTGACGACCACCCGGTACGGGCAATGCGGGAGACATCGAGCAGCTTGCGCGGTGGCCCGTCCGGACGCGAGTCGTCGAACCGGATGTCGCCGGCGAAGCCGGTCACCCGGGCAATGGTCTCGGCCAGTTCGGCGATGGTGCAGTCCACCCCGGTGCCGACGTTCAGGTGGGAACACATCGGCGTGGTCACCGCGCGGTAGCCCGCCGCCGGCAGGGACATCACGTGCAGGCAGGCATCGGCCATGTCGTCGACGTGCAGGAACTCCCGCCGCGCGCGGCCGCTGCCCCACACCGTCACCGACGGCGCACCGCGCTCGGCGGCCTCGTGGAACCGCCGCAGCAGGGCCGGGATGACGTGGGAGTTCTCCGGGTGGAAGTTGTCTCCCGGCCCGTACAGGTTGGTCGGCATCACGCTGCGGTAGTCCCGGCCATGCTGCCGGTTGTAGCTCTCGCACAACTTGATGCCGGCGATCTTGGCGATCGCATAAGGCTCGTTGGTCGCCTCCAGCGGGCCGCCGAGCAACGCTTCCTCGCGCATTGGCTGTTCCGCCATCGCCGGGTAGATGCACGAGGAGCCAAGGAACAGCAGCCGCTCGACCCCGGCCTGGTGGGCGGCGTGGACGACGTTGGCCTGGATCACCAGGTTCTGGTGAATGAAGTCGGCGGGATAGGTGTTGTTGGCATGGATGCCACCCACCCTGGCCGCCGCCAGGTAGACCTCGTCAATGGACTGCCGGCGGAAGAAGGCCCCGACGTCATCGGTGCGCAGCAGGTCCAGCTCGGCCCGCGTGCGGGTCAACAGGGTAGATCCGCCGCGCGCCGCCAGGCGACGCGCCAATGCACTGCCGACCATGCCGCGATGCCCGGCGACGAATACCGTTGGCGCACTCACGGCGCGGTTCCCGGCGACAGGTGCAGCACCCGGCAGGCGTTCGCAGTGGTGGCCAGCGCCACCTCGTCCACGGGCAGGCGGCGTACCTGGGCCAGCGCCGCCAGGCACTCGGGCAGGAACACCGGGCTGTTGCGTTCGCCGCGATGCCGGGCCGGGCTCATGTCCGGGGCATCGGTCTCCAGCACCAGGGCCTGCATCGACAGCGCCTCGGCGAGGGCGCGCAACCGGCGCGAACGGTCGAAGGTCAGCATCCCGCCGAAGCCGAGGACGAAGCCTCGCTGGATGTACTTCTCCCCCTGTGCCAGGCTGCCGTTGAAGGCATGCACGATGCCGCCGGGCACCGGCTCGGCGTCGAGCAGTGCCAGCATCTCGTCGTGGGCCTTGCGCACGTGCAGGATCACCGGCAGTTCGTGCCTGGCGGCCAGTCGCAACTGTGCCGCGCACAGCGCCCGCTGGCGCTCGCGGTCGAGTTCGCGCAGGAAGTGGTCAAGGCCGATCTCGCCCACCGCCAGTGGTCGATGCAAAGACAGGTAGTGGTCAAGCTCGGCGACGTGGTGGTCGAGATGCCGGTCCAGGTACACCGGGTGCAGGCCGAGTGCCGGGTGCAGACCCGGGTGCCCGTCGCACAGGGCGAGCAGGCCGTCGAAGCCGGCGCGGTGAATGGCCGGCACCACGATATCGCCGACACCGGCGGCGCGGGCAGCGGCGATCACCGCTTCGCGGTCGTCGTCGAAGGCGGCGACGTCGAGGTGACAGTGGGTGTCGATGATGGCGGCGGGCATCATTCCCGGCCCGGATCCCGCGACAGCAGCGCTGCCACCGCCTCGGTGGGCCGGCGCCCCTCGAACAGCACCCGGTAGACCTCGGTGGTAATGGGCATCTCGACGCCGAGATCGACGCTGCGCAGGTACAGTTCCCGGGCAGCATCGACGCCCTCGACTTCCTGGCCGATGCCGGCGCGAACCTCGTCCAGGGACTGGCCGCGGCCGAGCCCCAGGCCCAGGCGGCGGTTGCGGGACTGGTCGTCGGTACAACTCAGCAGCAGGTCGCCGACCCCGGCCAGGCCCATGAAGGTCTCCGGCCGCCCACCCAGTGCCTGGCCAAGCCGGCCAAGCTCGGCCAGTCCGCGGGTCACCAGCGCGGCGCGGCTGTTGGCGCCCAGGCCCAGCCCGTCGCTGATGCCGGTGGCAATGGCCATGACGTTCTTGATCGCGCCGCCGAGCTGCACCCCGGGCAGGTCGTCGCTGCTGTACACGCGCATGCGGTCGCTGCGGAACCAGCGCGCCACCTGCTCGGCGGTATCGATGCGGGCGGCGGCCACGGTCAATGCGGCGGGCAGGCGGCGGGCCACCTCGCCGGCGAAGCTCGGCCCGGAGATCACCGCCAGGCGAGCGGCGTCGCCAAGGGCGTCGCGGGCCACCTGGTCAAGCAGGGCGCCGCCGTTCGGTGCCAGGCCCTTGCTGCCCCAGGCCAGCGTATCCGTGGCCCGCCAGCGTGGCGCCAGCCGGCGGACGAGGGCCGGGAAGGCATGGCTCGGCACCACCGCGAGGAATCGCTCGCTACCGGCCACGGCGGCATCGAAGTCGGCCAGCGGGGCAATCGAGGCGGGCAGCTCGACCCCGGGCAGGTAGCGCTCGTTGCAGCGCGTTGCCTGCATCTGCGCCATGGCGGCGGCATCCCGTCCCCACAGCCGAACCTGGTGGCCGTTGCCGGCCAGCACGAAGGCCAGCGCGGTGCCCCAGCTGCCCGCGCCGAACACCGTGATCCCGCCGTCGCGCATGTCCCCGGGCGACATCGGAGCGCGGACTCAGCCGGCGGCCTTGGCCTGCTGCTGGCGAATCTTGTTCTTCAGCAAGGTCTCGAAGTTGACCGGCTGGATCAGCAGCTGCGGGAAACCACCGCGGCTGACCAGGTCGGCGATGGCCTCGCGGGCGAAGGGCAGCAGGGCATTGGGCGCGGCAACCTCGAGCATGATCGGCATCTGCTCGTCGGCGAAGTTGCGGATGCGGAAAATGCCCGCCTGCTGCACCGCCACCAGGAAGGCGGTGTTCTCGCCGACGGTGGCCTTGACCTCGAAGTGGGTCACCACCTCGTGGTAGCCGTTGGCGGCATCCAGCGCGGCGTGGTTGACCTCGAGATCGATGTGGATGTCCGGCTTGTAGTCGGTGCGCATGAACACCGCCGGGCTGGCGGGGGACTCAAAGGAGACGTCCTTGAGGTAGATCTTCTCCAGCTCGAAGGAAGGAGTGGCGGCTTGCTCTGTCATCGGGTCACTTCTGAAGAGGGAGGTTTTCTTTCTGCCACGCGGCAAGCCCGCCCGTTAAGGTATACACCTTCTCGATCTCGAACTTGCGCAGCTGCGCAGCGCCCTTGCCGGCACGCATGCCGGTCTGGCAGGCCACCACCAGCGGCGTGCCCGCGTTCTTGTAGCGCTTCAGCTTGCTCTCGCTGTCGGCAAGCTGGCTGAGCGGAATGTTGACGGCGCCGGGGATGTGTCCCTTGCGAAACTCGGCCGACTCGCGAATGTCGATCACCGCGGCGTCTTCATGGTTGAGCAACTGCGGCAACTCGGTGGCACCCACGCCCTTGACGCCGCTGAAGCGACGCTTCGCCGAATCCCACGAAAGCAGGAAGACGATGACCACGAGGGCCAGGAACAGGTGCCAGTTCTGGACGATGAATTCGATCTCCACGGTAGCTTCGCTTTTACGTTGAATCTGGTTGTTCGGGAAAGGCTGGTCGGGCAGGAAAACAAAAAGCCTCACCGGCCGACGCCGGGTAAGGCTCTTCTTGTCGTGGCGCTGTCGCTGCGCCGGGCGCCGCCAGGGGCGACGTTCTGGCGGCTAGCCTTGACTGGCGCAGAAGGTATCCTTCATGGTGCCCATCAGGGCCAGGATCTTCTGATCGCCAATCCGATAATACACCTTGTTCGCGTCCTTCCGCGACGCCAGGATGCCCTTGTCGCGCAGGATGGACAGGTGCTGGGAAATGTTACTCTGGGAAGTCCCGACGATGTCGACCAGGTCCTGCACCGACGTTTCCTTCCTGCCGGCCAGGATGCAGAGTATTTTCAATCGCAGGGGGTGGCCCATGGCCTTCAGCGCCCGCGATGCCATGTACAGGTCGGCCTCGTCGGCCAGCAGGGATTCCATCGACTGGGACAACCCGCCCCGCTCCAGTGCCGCCTCGCTGTGCGTCATAGAAAAAACTTCTGGCGTTATGGAATATTAATCATCAATTATACGCTAATAAATTGCAAGTCGGCCCGGGCCTCCCTGCTCGTCGCCGCCCTGCTCGTCGCCGGAGCACTGGCGACGCTGGCCGCGGCGGCCGGCGAAGCCACCCCGCGGGGCCTCGAGCTGCAAAGGGAGATCCAGGCGCTGGCGCAGCGCATCGAGGCCTCGCGCGGGGAACGCGACGCCGCCAGTGCCGCGCTGGAGCGTACCGAGCGGGAAATCGTCGAACTGTCCGCCAGCCGCGCGCGGCTGGCCAGGGAGATGGCCGCCATCGAGGCCCGCATCGAGCAACTCGACGCGGCCAACGCGCGCGCCGCGGAACGGCTGCCGACGCTCACCGCGCAACTGGACCAGGCGCTGACCCTGCGCTACCGCCTGGCGCGCACCGCACGCGGCTCGATCCTGTTCGACGCCGCCGACCCGGCCCGCATCCAGCGAGAGCTGACCTACTTCAACCACCTGCTCGACGCGCAGACCCGGCGCATCGACGAACTGTCCGCCGAGATCGACGCCATGCAAAGCGCCCGCGACGAACTCGCCGCCCAGCGCCAGGCGCTGGCACGCACGCGGGCGGCACACGACGAGCAGGCGGCGGCGCTGGCGACGCGGCGCGCCGAGCGGGCGGCACAGGTGGAGCAACTGGCGACGCGGCTGGCACGGGACAACACCTTGATTGCCGAGAAGCGCAGCGAGGCGGCGGAACTGGAACGGCTGCTCGACGGCCTTGAGCAACTACGCCGCGATCCGCCGCCGCCGTCGCCAACGGTCGAGGCCCCGGCCGAGACCGCGCCGCCGGCGGACGAGCGGCCGGCTTCGCCTGCACCCCTGCGCCTGGACGGGCTGACGGCGCATCGCGGGGTGTTGTCGCTGCCCGCCGTGGGCGAAGTGGTGACCCGCTTCCGCCAGCCCGACGCGCTGTCCGGCATCCCCTCCAGCGGCATCGTCATCGCGGCCCAGGAAAGCGCGGACGTGCGGTCGATCTTCGACGGACAAGTGGTGTATTCCGGCTGGTTCCGCGGATATGGTTTATTATTGGTCATGGACCACGGCGACGGATTCATGAGCCTGTACGGAAACAACAGCGAACTGTTGGTTCCCATCGGTGCCCAGGTTGCCGCGAACACGCCGGTGGCCCGGGCCGGTGCCACCGGCGGTCGCGCCCGGGCCGGCGTGTACTTCGAGATTCGCCGTCGCGGCGACGCGCTGGATCCGCTGGCCTGGTGCCGTCCGCGTCGTTCCTGACGCGACTTCCCAGCAAGCCGCCATCGGCGGCACGGAGATTTGGAATTTCTATGGCAGCTCTCACCCGCCCCGCGCCGCGCCGATGGCGCGCCAGTCTCGTCGCACTCGCCCTGGTCGCCGGGTCCGCGCACGCCCAGGCCGAGGCCCTGCCACTGGAGGAGTTGAAGGTCTTCTCGGAGGTCTTCGGGCTGATCAAGAATGACTACGTGGAACCGGTGGACGACGTCGACCTGCTGCGCAAGGCGATCAGCGGCATGCTCGGCGGGCTCGACCCGCACTCTTCCTACCTCGACCCGGAGTCCTTCCAGGAAATCCAGATCGGCACCGAGGGCCGTTTCGGCGGCCTGGGTATCGAGGTGACCATGGAGAACGGCCTGATCAAGGTGGTGACCCCCATCGACGGCACCCCGGCGGCGCGCGCCGGCATCCTCCCCGGCGACATCATCACCCGCCTGGACGACACCCCGGTGAAGGGACTGAACCTGGACGACGCGGTCAACCGCATGCGCGGCGAGCCGGGCACCAGCATCGAGCTGACCATCCTGCGCGAGGGCTCGTCGCGGCCCTTGCAGATCACCCTGGAACGCGCCGAGATCAAGATTGCCTCGGTGCGCTCACAGCTGGTGGACGGCGGCATCGGCTACGTCCGCGTGACCCAGTTCCAGGCCGATACCGCCAGCACCATGCGCGGCCAGATCGGCGACCTTCTGGCCGAGGCCGACAACGACCTGCGCGGTCTGATCCTCGACCTGCGCAACAACCCCGGCGGCATACTCAACGGTGCCGTGGCCGTGGCCGACGTGTTTCTTTCCGACGGCGTGATCGTCTCCACCCGGGGCCGCGACGAGCGCGACAACGTCGAGTACCGGGCCACCGCCCGCGACATGCTCGACGACGTGCC
>CAYGJZ010000061.1:0-12668 GCA_964350265.1 uncultured Gammaproteobacteria bacterium
CCCCCCTCACCGCCCTGTGCCCGCTGGACGGGCGCTACCACGGCAAGGTGGCCGCGCTGAAGCCGATCTTCAGCGAGTACGGCCTGATCCATCATCGCGTCAAGGTGGAGGTCTGCTGGTTGCAGCACCTCGCCGAGCACCCGGGCATCGTTGAACTGCCGGCGCTGTCGGCCGAGGACAACGACTTCCTGCACGGCATCGTGGAGAACTTCTCCATGGCCGATGCCGAGCGGGTGAAGACCATCGAGGCCACCACCAACCACGACGTCAAGGCCATCGAGTACTTCCTCAAGGAGAAGTTCGCCGACCACCCGGTGCTGGCCGGCGTGGGCGAGTTCATTCACTTCGCCTGCACCTCCGAGGACATCAACAACCTGTCCTATGCCCTGATGCTCAAGACCGGTCGCGACAGCGTGCTGCTGCCGACCATGGACCGGGTGATCGACGCGCTGGCCACCCTGGCCCGCGAGCACGCGGCGCTGCCCATGCTCAGCCGTACCCACGGCCAGCCCGCCTCGCCCACCACCCTCGGCAAGGAACTGGCCAACGTGGTGTGGCGACTGCGCTCGGCACGCAACAAGGTGGCCGGCGCCGAGATCGAGGGCAAGATCAACGGCGCGGTGGGCAACTACAATGCCCACATCGCCGCCTACCCGGGCGTCGACTGGCCGGAACTGGCCAACGATTTCCTCACCAACCTCGGGCTCATGCAGCACCCGATGACCACCCAGATCGAGCCGCACGACTACGTCGCCGCGCTGTGCGACGCGGTGCGACGCTTCAACACCGTGCTGCTGGACTTCGACCGCGACCTGTGGGGCTACATCAGCCTCGGCTACTTCCGCCAGCGCATGGTCGAGGGCGAGGTGGGTTCAAGCACCATGCCGCACAAGGTCAATCCCATCGACTTCGAGAATTCCGAGGGCAACATCGGCATTGCCAACGCGCTGCTGCAGCACTTCTCCGAGAAGCTGCCGGTGAGCCGCTGGCAGCGCGACCTCACCGACTCCACCGTGATGCGCAACCTCGGTCTTGGCTTCGGCTACAGCGTGCTGGCCTTCGAATCCAGCCTGAAGGGCATCGGCAAGCTCACCGTGGACGCCGAACGCATCGGCCAGGATCTCGACGATGCCTGGGAAGTGCTGGCCGAGGCCATCCAGACGGTGATGCGACGCCACGGCGTCGAGCAGCCCTACGAGAAGCTCAAGGCACTGACCCGCGGCCAGCGCATGAGCGCCGAGGGAATCCGCCACTTCGTCGACACCCTGGAACTGCCCGACGAGGCGCGCGAGGCACTGCTCGCCCTGACCCCGGGCCGCTACACCGGCAACGCCGCGGACGCCGCGTTGCGCTACCTCGATTGACCAGGCATTGCCGCCGGTGAGCGTCGAGCGCCTGTCCAAGCACCTGGCCGGACGCGGGCTGTGTTCCCGCCGCGAAGCCGACCGCTACATCGAGCAGGGCAAGGTCCGGGTCAACGGCGAGGTGGTGCGCGAGGCCTACTACCGGGTCCAGCCCACCGACAAGGTGGTGCTCGACCGCGGCGCACGGCGCGAGCAGTCCAGCCGCCTGACGGTGCTGCTCAACAAACCGCTGGGCTACGTCTCCGGGCAGCCGGAGAAGGGCTACCAGAGTGCCGCCATGCTGCTGGTGGCGGACCGCTTCGGCGGCGATGGCGAGGCACCGCCTATACCCCGGCGCGACACCCTGGCCCCTGCCGGACGCCTGGACATCAACTCCACGGGCCTGTTGGTGCTGACCCAGGACGGTCGCGTGGCACGGCGCCTGATCGGCAACGATGCGCGCATCGAGAAGGAATACCTGGTGCGCCTGCGCGGCGCCGCCAGCGACGAGCAACTGGCACGGCTGCGTCACGGCCTGTCGCTGGATGGCCGTGCCCTGCAACCGGCCCGGGTGGAACGGGTCAACGACGACCAGTTGCGCTTCGTGCTGGTGGAGGGCCGCAAGCGGCAGATCCGGCGCATGTGCGACCTGGTATCGCTGCCCATTGCCGCGCTCAAGCGCGTGCGTATCGGCAAGGTGAAGCTGGGTCGCCTGCCCCTTGGACAGTGGCGGTTGCTGCGCGAGGACGAGTTCTTCTGATGGACCCCTATCGACTGGCCAGGCCATGGCTGTTTCGCCTGGATGCCGAAACCGCCCACGACCTGGTCATGGGCATGCTGGGCAGGGCATCGCGCCACGATGCCCTGCTCGGCCAAATCGAGCGACGCCATGCCGACCGGCTGGCCGACAACCCGGTCCAGGCCATGGGCCTGCGCTTCGCCAACCCGGTGGGACTGGCTGCCGGCCTCGACAAGCAGGCCGCCGCTGCGCCGGCCCTGGCCGCGCTCGGCTTCGGCTTCGTCGAACTGGGCACGGTGACCCCGGAACCGCAGCGCGGCAACCCGCGGCCACGCATGTTCCGGCTCGAGGAAGATGGCGCCATCGTCAACCGCATGGGCTTCAACAGCTGCGGCGTGGACACCTTCCTGGCCAACCTGCGCAGGCGTCGGCCGCGCTGCATCACCGGCATCAACATCGGCAAGAACGCTGCCACCGCCATGTCCGCGGCACTCACCGACTACCGCATGGCGCTACGCGCGGTGTACGACGATGCCGACTACGTGACCATCAACATCTCGTCGCCGAACACCCGTGATCTGCGCGCCCTGCAGGAGCCCGGCGGCCTCGTGCCGCTGCTGTCGGGAATTCGCCGCTGCCGGGTGGAGCTGGCCGAACAGACCGGCCGTCGCGTGCCCATCGCGGTGAAGATCGCCCCCGATCTCGACGACGGCGCCATTGCCGCCATCGCCGAGGCCTGCCTGCGCTACGACGTCGACGGCATCATCGCCACCAACACCACGGTGGCCCGTCCGGCCAGCCTGGCCAGCCGCCATGCCGCCGAGACCGGCGGCCTGTCCGGCGCCCCGCTCGCCACCCAGGCCCTGCACGTGGTGGAAACCCTGGCCCGCGTGCTCGACGGCGCCCTGCCGATCATCGCGGCGGGGGGCATCATGCGTGGCGAGGACGCCGTTGCCCGGCTGCAGGCAGGGGCGACGCTGGTGCAGCTGTACACCGGCTTCGTCTACCGCGGTCCGGCACTGGTGCGCGAAGCCGTCGAGGCACTGGCCGGGCGGACGTAGACCGCCAACGCGCCCCGGCTAGCGCGATGCGCCGGTGACCTTCTCCGCGTAGTGGACGAGGTTGCGGGCGACCTCGTCGACGAGGCGCGCGGGCAGCTTCCACGGACCGAAGGGGTCCACCGACAACACCCGGATCTCGTCGTCGAACCGTTGCACGTCGACCCGGGCAAGGTGCACGCCCAGCGCGCGCACCGCGCGCCGGATGGTGCGCCGCGCCTGTGGCGACAACGGCGATGCACGGCGACTGGAACGTCGCAGAATGCCGTCGGCACCCACCACCAGGCGCATCGGCGAGATGCGCATGCCCACCACCAGGCAGCCCAGCAGTTCGCCGCCCTCGGCCAGGTGCTGCACCAGTGCCGGCTGCTGGCGGACGCCCCCCGGCGCCGGCGCGGCGGGAGACAGTACCCGCGCGGCGCCACTGCCACGCGGACGCAGCAGGCGCAGCGGGTAGTCGGCCAGTGGCGGCACGCCGAACACGTCCGCGCTCCAGTCGGCGGGAGGCTGCACGATGCCCGCGCGCGCCAGCCGCTGGCAGGCCAGCGCGCCGTCGACGGCTTCGCACAGCGCACGCACCGGGTTGGGGTTGTAGGCGCCGTGCTGCTCGAAGTAGCGCAGCAGCACGGCGCTGCGCTCGAAGCGGGCACGATCGATCATCGGCAGGACCACGTCCAGGTGCGCCTCGGCCGGCAGTGCTCCGCCATGCACGGTTTCCTGGTGTCCGGCGAAATGTATGCGCAGTTCGTCGGCGGACAACGGCAGCAGTCGATGACCGCCGGGCCGGGCGGCCTCGGCCAGGGCGGCGTGGAGGGCATCGTCGCCGCCGAGAACGCCGATGTCCAGGTGCGGCGCGGCACGATGCGGCTGGTAGCTGGCCGACAGCGCGTCGGCCGACGGCTGCGGCCAGAGGAAGGAACGCGAGGGATCGACGATCAGGCGGTCACGCATGGCCTCGCGGCCGAGCAGCATGCGATAGCCCATGGCGTCTCGGCTGGTCAGCGTGATCTCCACCTCGAAGCGGCAGCCGGCCAACGCCAGCAGGGTGCGGATCACGTAGCGTGCCTCGGTCGCGCCACTGGAACTGCGCACGCCGCGGCGATCGGCCAGCGGTGCCTGGCAGTGCACCACGGTGCGACGGTCGCGCTGCAGCGGATGGATGCGGAAGGAGACGAAGTCGCGGCCGTCGCGACGGAAGCGACGAATGCCCCAGGCATGCAGCGACGAGGTCCTGGCGCCGGAATCCACCCGCGTCTTGATGCAGGGCAGGCCGAGATCCGGCAATGCGCACCATTCCACGCCGCCGATCAGCTGGCGGTTCGGATCAACCACGACGGCGGTCCGGGCCTGGCCGGGGCAAAGACGACCGCGGTCGGCGACGCGCCGACTCAGGCGTCGACGGCTGCTTTACGCCACCACAGCGCATGGTTGTTGGCCGGCATCGGCCGGTCGCGTTCGAACACGAGGTCATTGTCCCGGGCCAGCGCATCCACCCAGGAGAACCGGCGCAGGCCGCTGTCCGGGTCGCGGCTGCGCAGCCACTGGTCGAATCGCGCATTGCTCGGCTCCAGCGGTCGATCGTCGAACAGGAACGGGCCGTAGACGAACAGCACGCCGCCGGCAGGCAATGCCCTTCCGGCTCCCTCGATGATGGCACGGACACCGTCGGCGGAGACGATGTGCAAGGTGTTGATGGTCACCACCGCGTCGAAGTCGCTGACCGGCCAGGGACGGAAGACATCCAGGGCCAGTGCCGGCGCCAGGTTGGGCAGGCCGGCTTCGTTCCGCCAGGCCTCGATGCCGGACAGGTTCTGCGGCAACTCGGTGGGCTGCCAGTGCAGCGCGGGAAAGTCCGCGGCATAGGCCACCGCGTGCTGGCCGCTGCCGCTGCCGATCTCGAGCACGCGTCGACGACCGGCCAGCGCCTCGGCCAGCGCCTCGCCGATGGGCGCGCGGTTGCGCTCGAAGGCTTCGGTATACGGTTTCACGCGGATCACCGTCGCTGGTCGCTCATTCGCCGAACAGCGCCGCGATGCCGCCGTAGATGCCGTGTCGGTAGTGGTCGACCAGCATCAACGCGAACAGCCAGGCGAGGTACTGGATGGAAAAGAAGAACGTCTTGCGCGAGAGCTGGTCGCTGTAGTTGCGGTACAGGGCGACGGCATAGCCGATAAACCAGGCATTCAGCACCAGCGCGCCGAGCAGGTAGGGCAGCCCCGCCATGCGCGTGGCAAAGGGCATGATCGACACCGCCGCCAGCAGCAAGGTGTAGCAGACGATGTAGAGCTGGGTGAAGCGGCGACCGTGGGTCACCGGCAGCATCGGGATGCCGACGCTGGCATAGTCCTTCTCGCGGTACAGGGCCAGCGCCCAGAAGTGCGGCGGCGTCCAGCAGAAGATGATCAGGAACAGCAGCAGCGCGTCGGAGGACACCTCGCCGGTGACCGCCGCCCAGCCAAGTACCGGCGGCATGGCGCCGGCGGCGCCGCCGATGACGATGTTCTGCGGCGTGGCGCGCTTCAGGAACACGGTGTAGATCACCGCGTAGCCGACCATGGAGGCAAAGGTCAGGACCGCGGTCAGCGTGTTGACGAAGGTGGCCAGGATCAGCATCGAGGCCATCGACAGCACGCAGGCGAAGATCATCGCCGCCATCGCGTTGACCTTGCCGGTGGGCAGGGGCCGGTTGCGGGTCCGCTTCATCACGCTGTCGGCGTCGCGATCGAGAATGTGGTTCATCGCCGCGCCGGACGCCGCGGCAAGCCCGATGCCGAGGGTGCCGAGCACGAGGATGTCGAAGTCGACCATGCCGGGCGTGGACAGGAACATGCCCACCACCGCGGTAAAGATGATCAAGGCCACCACCCGCGGCTTGGTCAGCTGGTAGTACTCGCGCAGCATGGCGGCGAAGCCGTCGTCGGTGATGGTTCGGGTCTGGCTGTTTGCTTTCATCAGGTTCTCGCGGGCTAGCCGATCTGGGATACGCGCAGCAGGCGCGACAGGTCCTTGCGGATGCCTGCAGGATCGGTACCCGGTGCATAGCTGAGCACCAGGTTGCCAAGGGGATCGATCAGGTAGACGCGACGCGACACGTCGACGGCCTGTTCGCCGGGGTGGGCCAGCATGGTGACCAGCTTCGCCCGCACGGCGGCGTCGATGGTGGCGACGACGCCGGTGGGCAGCACCGGGCGCAGCGACGCCGCGATGTCCGCGGCTTCTTCCTCGCCCAGGTACAGGGGCGTGACCCGGCGAATGTTCTTGCCAAGGCTCAGGCGCACCCGGGAAATCTTGTCGAGATCGCCGCGGCAGTCCGCCTCGCAGGGACCGTCGCCGACCAGTGCCAGCACCCACTGCCCGCGCAGCGCCTCGAGCCCGGAGACGTCGCCGGACTCGTCGCGGAAGATGATCTCCAGCGGGCGTGCCGGTTCGTACAGGGTGCCGAAGTGGCGCTGTTGCAGGTCCTGGCCGAAGTGGAACCACAGCCAGCCGCCGGCCACCGGCGCGATGAAGACCACGAACAGCAGCACCAGCGTGAAACGCGAACGCGCCCTGGACGGCTTTGCCACCATCACTGGCCACCCCCGTCCGACGACGCGGCATCGCGCCGGCCACGAACGGCCACGATCACGGTACCGGCCAGCAACACCGCGGCGAGCCCGAACCAGGTCACGGCATAGCCGCGGTGACGCGCGATCCACTGGTCGGAATACGCCACCGGGCGACGCTCGAAGCCGCCGGCCCCGGCGACCCCGGGTGCCAGTTGCAGCACCAGCGGCGCCAAGGCGCCGGGATGCAGTTCGCGGTAGCGTGCCAGGTCGAGGTTCTGCCAGACCCGTTGCCCGGCCGCGGGCGGCGATTGCTCGAGGCTGAAGTAGTGCTCGGCGGGCAATGTCAACAGGCCGGACACGGTCACCTCGCCGACCGGTACGGGCGCCGGCGGCAGTTGGCGGCGATCGCCCGAACCGGGAATCCAGCCACGATCCACCAGCAGGCGGACACCGTCGCCACCGACCCGCAACGGCGTCACCACGCGGTAGCCGGCACGGCCGTCGACCACCGCGTTGTCGATCAACAACTGCTTGTCGGCTTCGTAGACACCGGTGGCGCGACCACGGCGAAAGACGTCGTCGGCACCGAGCAGGGTGGTCGCCAGGTCGACGGGTGGCGCCGCCACCCGCGCCTCGTAGCGATCGCGGATTTCCAGCTTCTCGCTGGCGCGATCAAGCTGCCACAGGCCCAGCCTCACCAGCATCGCCAGCAGCACGGCAACCACCGCCAGTGCCAAGGTGGCGCGCAGCTTCGGTTTCAACGACATGGCGAGGGTGCGGTCCCGTTGCTCTGCTACAATAACGGACACGAATTTCTACTGCCCCGTTCCATTCCCATGCTGGTTAAGTCTTTCATCATATTGATGGTCGTCGCCATGCTGGCCAGCCTGTTCGCCGGCCTGTATTTCATGTTCACCGACCGTGGCAAGAGTACCCGCACGGTGAAGGCGCTGTCCGTGCGCATCGGCATCTGGGTGGTGCTGCTGGCGTTGCTCGCCCTGGGCACGGCCACCGGCATCCTGAAGCCGATCGGCAGCGTGGTGCCGCCGGTGCAGACCGAAAACTGACCTTCCGTTGGCCGACCTTCCGGTCGGCCCCGGGCCCATCCCCGGGCCCATCCCCGGGTCCAGCAACATCTCGCGCCGCGTCGCGCGCCGGGTCACCGGTCGCTGGCGGCGCCGCCCGTGGCGGCGCCTCGACGCCTAGAGCACGTAGACGAAGATGAACAGGCCCACCCAGACGGTGTCCACGAAGTGCCAGTACCAGGCGGCCGCTTCGAAGGCGAAGTGGTTTTCCTTGGTGAAGTGACCACGCAGGCAACGGTACAGGATCACCGCCAGGGTAATGGTGCCCACCGTCACGTGCATGCCGTGAAAGCCGGTCAGCATGAAGAAGGTGGCGCCGTACACGCCGGTGCCCAGCGTCAGGCCAAGCTCGGTGTAGGCGTGATGATACTCGACGCCCTGGAAGTACAGGAAAACGAAGCCGAGGAGCACGGTCACCGCCAGCCACAGGTTGAGCTTGGCGCGGTTGCCTTCCTTCAATGCCCAGTGCGCGATGGTCACCGTGACGCTGGAAGTCAGCAGGATGGCCGTATTCCAGAACGGCACGCCCCAGGCGCCGATGGTGCCGAACTGGCCGGCGGCGGGATGCTCGCTGGGATCGACGCCGACATGCGCCTCGCCACCGGGGCCGGCGGTAGGCCAGACGTTGTCGAAGCCCGGCCAGAGGATCTCGGTCTCGGCCAGCCACGGCACGGCCAGCATGCGCGAGTAGAACAGCGCGCCGAAGAAGGCCGCGAAGAACATGACCTCAGAACCGATGAACCAGCCCATGCCCATGCGGAAGGACATGTCCACCTGGCTGTCGTACAGGCCCTTCTCGCTTTCCGCCGCCACTTCGCCGAACCAGCCGGCGATGACGAAGAGCAGGATCAGCGCGCCGACGATCATGATCCAGCCGGAGCCGGAGAACTCGTTCATGAACAGGATGAAGCCGAGCGCCAGCACGAACAGTCCCGCCGACGTGATCGTCGGCCACTTGGTCGGCTCGGGCAGGTAGTAACTCCCGTGTTGGTCGCTCATGGTCAGTCCCCTGGAAATTGGCTTGTAGGCGTAGTCGGTGATGATGTCGGACGGCGTGGCGCGCTCAACCGGAGCGGTTGCTGCCGTCGGTGTCGGTACCGGAAACCGCCGGCTCGGCGTTTTCCACCCGGTAGAAAGCGTAGGAAAGCGTAATCGTCTTGACCTCGGGCGGCAGCGAAGGGTCGACCCGGAACAACACCGGCATCTCCCGCGTCTCGTTGGCGGCCAGGGTCTGGTTGCTGAAACAGAAGCACTCGGTCTTCACGAAGTGCCGGGTGGCGCGGGGCGGCGACACGCTGGGCACCGCCTGGCCGACCACGTCGATGCCGGACAGGTTGGTGGTGTGGAAGGAGACGCGGACGTTCTCCCCCGGATGCACCTGCACCTTGCCGGCGGCGCGGGTTTCCCAGGGCAGGCCGCCCATGACCGCACCGGTGAACTCCACCGTGATCACGCGACTCTCGTCCACCATGCCGGCACTCGCGGTGGTGGCGACCTGGATGCCCTTGCCGTTGATGCCGGCAATCTCGCAGAACACGTTGTACAGCGGCACCAGCGCATAGCCGAAGGCAAACATGCCGCCGACCAGCGCGCCCAGCCACAGCGAGGTGCGCAGGTTGCCACGCGTCGACCTGGAATCGCTGGTCATGCGCGCACCAGCTGCCCGACGATGGTCCAGCCGAACACCACCACCACGAAGATCACCAGCGCGATGACGGTGTTGCGCACGCCCGGCCGGCGTGCCTGCGCCGGGGTGTCCTGCCGATGAGCCGTGGACATGGTGTTCACTTCACCTGCGGCGGGGTGGCGAAGGTGTGGTACGGAGCCGGCGAAGGCACCGTCCATTCCAGGCCCTCGGAGCCTTCCCAGACACGGTCAGTGGCCTTTTCGCCGCCCTTGATGGTGCGCAGCACGTTGACCAGGAAGATGATCTGCGAGAAGCCGAGCATGAAGGCGCCCACGGTGGACATCATGTTGAACTCGGTGAACTGCAGCGAGTAGTCCGGGATACGGCGCGGCATGCCGGCCAGGCCGAGGAAGTGCTGCGGGAAGAAGGTGATGTTCATGCCAATCACGGTGAACCAGAAATGGATCTTGCCCAGCCGCTCGTTGTACATGTGGCCGGTCCATTTCGGCAGCCAGTAGTACACCGCCGCCAGCGCGCCGAGAATGGTGCCGCCGAAGATCACGTAGTGAAAGTGGGCAACCACGAAGTAGGTGTCGTGGTACTGGAAGTCCGCCGGCACGATGGCCAGCATCAGGCCGCTGAACCCACCGATGGAGAACAGGAAGACCATGCCGATGGCGTACAGCATCGGCGTCTCGAAGGTCATCGAGCCGCGCCACATGGTGGCCACCCAGTTGAAGATCTTCACGCCGGTGGGAATGGCGATGAGCATGGTCGCGTACATGAAATACAGCTCACCGGTCAGCGGCATGCCGACGGTGAACATGTGGTGCGCCCAGACGATGTAGGAAAGGAAGGCAATGGTCGCGGTGGCGAACACCATCGAGGCATAGCCGAACAGCGGCTTGCGCGCGAAGGTGGGGATGATCTGCGAGACCACGCCGAAGGCCGGCAGGATCAGGATGTAGACCTCGGGATGACCGAAGAACCAGAAGATGTGCTGGAACATCACCGGGTCGCCGCCGCCGGCCGGGTCGAAGAAGTGGGTGCCGAAGTGGCGGTCGGTGAGCAGCATGGTGATGGCGCCGGCCAGCACCGGGATGGCGGTGACCAGCAGGAAGCCGGTGATCAGCCAGGTCCACACGAACATCGGCATCTTCATCAGCGTCATGCCCGGTGCGCGCATGTTCATGATGGTGGCGATGATGTTGATCGAGCCCATGATGGAGGAAATGCCCATCATGTGCAGGGCGAGGATGCCGAAGTCCACGCCGATGCCGCCTTGCACGGACAGCGGCGGGTAGATGGTCCAGCCGCCGGCCGGTGCACCGCCGGGCATGAACAGCGAGGCGATCAGCAGGGTTGCCGCCGGCGGCAGCAGCCAGAAGCTCCAGTTGTTCAGGCGCGGCAGGGCCATGTCGGGCGCGCCGATCATCAACGGCAGCTGCCAGTTGGCGAGACCGACGAAGGCCGGCATGGCGGCGCCGAAGATCATCACCAGCGCATGCACCGTGGTCATCTGGTTGAAGAAGTGCGGGTTGACGAACTGCAGGCCCGGCACGAACAGCTCCGAGCGGATGATCAAGGCCATCAAGCCGCCGATGATGAACATGACGAAGGAGAACCACAGGTACAGCGTGCCGATGTCCTTGTGGTTGGTGGAAAACAGCCAGCGCGTGATGCCGGAGGGATGATGATCGTCGTGGTGATCCGCCGTGGTTGCCGTCATGTTAGCCGTTCCTGAATGTCAAACTTGTCGCGAAATTCGTTGCGTAGCCGGGTGGTCCCGCGGCCTGCTATGAGCCGGACCGGTTCTCGGCCGCCCAGGCCTCGAACTCTTCCTTGGAGACCGCGTCGACCACGATGGGCATGTAGGCATGATCCTTGCCGCACAGCTCGGCGCACTGGCCGCGGTAGGTGCCCGGTTCGTCGATGTTGGTCCAGATCTCGTTGACGAAGCCGGGAATGGCGTCCTTCTTGGCACCCAGTGCCGGCACCCACCAGGCGTGGATGACGTCGGCGGCGGTGATCAACAGGCGCACCTTGGTGCCCACGGGCAGGACCAGGTGGTTGTCCACCTCGAGCAGGTAGTGCTCGCCCTTCGGCTCGGTACCCTCGATCTGTGCGCGCGGCGTCGACAGCGTGCTGTAGAAATCGACGTCGTGCTCCAGGTACTCGTAGCGCCACTTCCACTGGTAGCCGGTGACCTTGATGGTCATTTCCGAGGCGGTGGTGTCCTCCATGCGGATCAGGGCCTGGGTGGAGGGAATGGCCATGACCACCAGGATGAGGATGGGGATGATGGTCCAGACGACTTCCGCGCGGGTGCTGTGGGAGAACTTCGACGGGGTGAAGCCCTTGCTGCGGCGATGCGCGTACAGGGAGTAGAACATGACGCCGAACACGACCACGAAGATGACCACGCAGATCCACAGGATGAGCATGTGCAGGTCGTACTGGATGCCGGCGATCTCGGTGACCGGGACCTGGAAATTCAACGCCCATTCGGCCTGTGCGGCGGACGCGAACAGCGCGGTCGCGGCGGCGGCGATCCGTGACGCGATGACCGGCGCGCGGCGCGCCGAGGTAGTCCGCCAATTCAGCATCATTGTCTTACGTTCTCCCGTAGAGTTCCGAATGTTCCCGCGAAGGCCGCGCCGCCGAGGCGCGAGACCAGGTGTTCCGCCAGCGAGGCGCGTTCGTCGTCGGTGAGGAACGCACCAATTTCCACAAATTTACCATGACTGCCGACTTCGAGCCGACTGCGTCCGTTGCGAACCGGGGAAGGTCGCAATTCTACCCTGACCAGGCCCCGGTTGAACCGGTGACTGACCACTTCGCGCCGATGACGGCGAATGATGTCCAGGTGCGTGGCGCCGAGCACCACCCGGTCCTCGTCGTCGCAGCGCGCCTGCACCTGCCAGACCGTCACCGCCAGCAGCAGCACTTCCAGGCCGGCGAAGGGCAGGATCGGCCAGGCGCCGAACATCACCGCCAGCGAGCCGGCGACGAAGAACACGGCAGCCGCCGTGGCCGCCACCAGGTACAGCGCCGCGCGCCGGTCCAGCGACCGGTTGGGCGTGAGAAGGTAGTGCGGCTCGCCGGCCGGGCTTGCGGGCGCGATGGTCATGTTCTCTGGGCTCCCGGGCGACGTTCGTGAACACCCGGCGCAACGCGCGACAGTGGTTCCACGGCCTTCCTGCAAGCAGCGAAACGGTGCTCGCCCGGGCCATTTCAGGGCGCAGGAATGCTACACCACGGGGCGTCT
>CAYGJZ010000061.1:12768-27070 GCA_964350265.1 uncultured Gammaproteobacteria bacterium
CCGACACCCGCGGGAAATCCGCCTGGCAGTGGTTGGCCACCCAGCCTGCCAGCGGCACGCCGCTGTCCAGCACCGCCCGCTCGGTGAGCAGGGCGTGGTTGATGCAGCCAAGACGCAGTCCCACCACGATGATGACCGGCAGGCCCAGGGTGAACGCCAGCGACTCCACCGTGAGGCCGTCGGCCAGCGGCACCAGCCAGCCACCGACCCCCTCGACCACCACCACGTCGGCGCGGCGGCGCAGCCGCGCGCAGGCGTCGACGATGACGTCTTCCGCGATGGCCACGCCGCGCTCGGCAGCGGCCAGGTGCGGCGCGGTGGCCGGGGCGAACACCCACGGATTGACGTCGTCGTAGTCCGCCGTCACCGCCGAGGCGGCCAGCAGCGCGACGGCATCGTCATTGCGAAGCCGACCGCCCGGACCGCTGGCATCGGCGCCGCTGGCCACCGGCTTCATGCCCACGCAGACATGTCCCTGGCCGGCCAGGTGGCGCAACAGGGCCACGCTGACCCGGGTCTTGCCGATCTCAGTGTCGGTGCCGGTGACGAAGAAGCCGTTCACGCGCCGCTCGCCATCCGGCCGGGGTCGAACTGCACGTTCACCGAACCGGGGTTCGGCGCATGGGCATGGGCATAGACCACCTCCCAGGTGCTCGGCAGGTCGCCGGCCTCGTCGCGGTAGACCTCGTAGGCCTGCGCCAGCGCGGCGAGGCGACGCCGGCCGAGCAGGCCGCGCGGACGGTCGCTGCGGGCATTGACCACGCCCAGCGCCTTCAGGTCGCGCAGCAGGCCGGCCACGTCGGCATAGGCGATGTTGACCCGGTCGACATCCAGCACCGGGTCGGAGAAACCCAGCGACAGCAGGGCATCGCCGAGGTGATGCATGTCGACGAAGTCGTGCACCCGGGCATCGCCGCCGGCGACGCGCCAGGCATTGCGCAGCTCCATCAGCGTGTCCGGCCCCACCGAGCTGAACATCCACAGTCCGCCCGGAGAAAGCACCGCGCGCACCGATTCGAACACCCGCCGGTGATCACACCACTGCACCGCCAGGCTGGAGACCACCAGGTCGAAGCTGGCATCGGCCAGCGGCAGCCGCTCGGCATCGGCGCAGAGCGCCGCGCCGGGCAGCACCTCGGCGCTGCGCGCGGCCATGGTCGGGGCAATGTCCAGCGCCACCAGGTCGGCGGCCGGGTAGCGTGCGCGCAGCCGCCGGGTCAGCTCGCCGGTGCCGCTGCCCAGGTCCAGCACCCGGGTTGGCGCCAGGCCAAGCTCGTCGAGTCGCTGGTCGAGCTCGGCGGCCACGTGCCGCTGCAGCACCGCGGCGGCGTCGTAAGTGGACGCGGCGTGGTCGAAGGCGCGCCGCACCTGGCGGCGATCGTAGGGGGAGTCAGTGTCGGCCATGGCTGTCAAAGCAGGTACCAAATGCCTGCGGGTCGGTGAGAAACGGCGCATGCCCGGCCCCGGTCAGCAGGCACAGCCGGGCGTCGGGCAGGTTGGCCACGGCATCGCGCGAGGCATTGACGTCGACCACCGCGTCGCGCTCGCCGTGAAACACGGTGACCGGGACGGCGACCTCGCCGAGCCGGTGGCGGACATCGCCGTCGGCAAGCAGGTCGAGCCCGGCGTCGAGGGCCGCGGTCGGCACCCCGGCCGCCTCGACGTCCCGGCAGTAGTCGCGGGCCAGCGCGCGGTCGGTGGCCGGGAACAGCACCATGCGGGCGAAGCGCTGCAGCAGCCGCCCGGGTTGCTCCGCCAGGGCCCGGCGGAAGCTGTCGAGGACCCCGGCCGGGGCGCCGTGGGGCCATTGCTCGCCGCGCTCGAAGCGGACCACCGGGGCGACCAGGTTGAGCGCACGCACGTGGCCGGCGTGGTCGGCGGCCAGTCGCAGCGCCGCCAGCGCACCGCTGGACCAGGCCAGCCAGGTGGCACCGGCGGGGGTCGTCCGGCGCAGGTAGGCGGCCAGCCGGTCGAGGGTGCCGCCGTCCCGCGGATCGTCGCCGGCATAGCCCGGCAACGACACCCGGTGCAGGCGGTAGCGCTTCGCCAGCATCGGCTCCACCGGGGCGAACACGCCGGGGTGGCTGGCCCAGCCGTGGACCAGCACCAGGTCTGCACCGACCGTGGTCATGCCGCCTCGCGTGCCGCCGACAACGCCTGCGGCAGGGCCGCGACAAGGGCGTCGACCTGCGTCTCCCGGTGGCCGGCGCCGAGGGTGATGCGCAGCCGCGCCTCGCCCTTCGGTACCGTGGGCGGGCGGATGGCGGCGACCAGGAAACCGGCCTCGCGCAGTCGGCGCGAGGCCGCCAGGGCGGCGCGGGAGTCGCCCAGGATGACCGGCTGGATGGGGGTGTCGGAGTCGGCCAGGGGAATGCCGGCGGCGTGGGCAGCACGTCGGAAACGCCGGATGTTGGCCTGCAACCGTCGGCGGCGGTTTTCCTCCGCGGCCAGCGACAGCGCCGCCAGGCAGGCCGCGGCCACCGCCGGCGGCAGCGCGGTGGTGTAGATGTAGGGCCGCGCGAACTGCACCAGCGCCTCGATCACCACCGCCGGCCCGGCGAGGAAGGCGCCGTAGACGCCGATCGCCTTTCCCAGCGTGCCCATCATCACCGCCTGGCGTGACAGGCCGAACTCGTGCAGGGCACCGCGGCCACCGCCGACGACGCCGAAGCCGTGGGCATCGTCCACCAGCAGCGCGGCATCGCGGCGTACCGCCAGCGCGTCCAGCGCCGCCAGCGGGGCGATGTCGCCGTCCATGCTGAACACGCTGTCGGTGACCAGCACCGCCTCGGCGGGATCGTTGTCCAGGTAGCGGGCCGCGTCCCCGGCGTCGGCATGGCGGTAGCGGCGCACCCGCGCCCGCGAGAGGATGGCGGCATCGATCAGCGAGGCATGGTTGAGGCGGTCGCAGAGCAGCCGCGTGGTACGCCCGGCCAGCGTGGTGACTGCCGCCAGGTTGGCCAGGTAGCCGCTGCCGAGCACGATGGCCGCCTCGGCACCGGTCACCTCGGCCAGCCGCGCCTCGAGCTCGGCATGGGCGCGCATGTGGCCGCTGACCAGGTGGGAGGCGGCGGCACCGGCACCGTCGCGCCGGGCGGCGTCCGCCATGGCCTCGGCCACGGCGGGCTCGGCGGCCAGGCCGAGATAGTCATTGGAGCAGAAGTTCACGAACTCGCCGTCGGCGGTGGCGACTTCCACCCGCTGCGGCGACGTCACCGCCAGGCGCAGGCGATAGTGATCGGCTTCGCGCTGGCGCGCGATGCGATCGGCCAGGCGGTCGTGGAAACTCATCCCCGGCCGGGGTCGGCGACGGCGGCGTCGGTGGACTCGCCGTTGATGCCCAGGCGGGCGAACAGCGCCTGGTCGGCCTCGACATCGGCGTTGTCGGTGGTGAGCAGCTTCTCGCCGTAGAAGATGGAATTGGCGCCGGCCAGGAAGCACAGCGCCTGGTCGGCATCGGTGAGCGCCTTGCGCCCGGCGGACAGGCGCACCCGGGAGGTCGGCATCATGATCCGGGCCACCGCCACCAGTCGCACCAGGTCGAAGGCATCCAGCGGCGCGCGTCCGGCCAGCGGCGTACCGTCGGCAGGCACCAGCTGGTTGATGGGCACGCTTTCCGGGGCCGGGTCGAGGTTGGCCAGCGTCACCAGCATGTCGAGGCGGTCGTCGTTGCTCTCGCCCATGCCGACGATGCCGCCGCAGCACACCGAGATGCCCGCCTCGCGCACCCGGGCCAGGGTGTCGAGCCGGTCGTCGAAGGTGCGCGTGGTGATCACCTCCGGGTAGTAGTCGCGGGAGGTGTCGATGTTGTGGTTGTAGTAGTCCAGGCCCGCCTCCTTCAGCGCCTCGGCCTGGCCTTCGCCAAGCATGCCGAGGGTGGCGCAGGTTTCCAGGCCCAGCGCCTTCACGCCGCGAATCATCTCGGTGACCCGCGGCAGGTCGCGATCCTTGGGGTTGCGCCAGGCCGCACCCATGCAGAATCGGCTGGCGCCTGCGTCGCGGGCTCGCGCGGCGGCCTCGAGCACGGCGTCCAGGTCGGCCAGCGGCTCGGCCTTCAGGCCGGTCTTGTAGCGTGCGCTCTGCGAGCAGTAGCCGCAGTCCTCGGGACAGGCGCCGGTCTTGATGTTCATCAGCGTGGAGAGCTGCACGTCGGTGGGATCGAAGTGCGCCCGATGCACCGTCTGCGCCTGGTAGAGCAGCTCGGGAAAGGGCATGGCGAACAGCTCGCGGGCGGCGTCGAGGGTCCACGCCTTGGCTTCGGTGACGGCTTGCGTCGCGCTTCTTGGGGTCATTGGCTTGCCTTATACTGGCCCGTGGACCGGGCCTTGTGTCCGGTGGCGGAGGACCCGCCGCGGCGACCCGGCCTCGCGGCCACGCAGCGTTCGGGTGGTTGCCGACAGTGTAGCGGTCGACCGGTATTAGTCAAGGAGAGACGATGTTTTCGCTTTACAAGTTCCTGGGGGCGACGCTCGCGGCCCTGGTGCCGGAGACCTGCCGGGTCTGCCAGCGCCGCCGGGCCGGGCCAAGGCCCGGCCTGTGCGACCCCTGTCACCGGGCGCTGCCGCGCCTGTCCGCGCCCTGCCCGCGCTGCGCACTGCCGGACACCGGCGGTCATCGCTGCGGCCGCTGCCAGTCCCGCCCGCCGGCCTTCGACGAGAGCCGTGCCGCCTGTCGCTACGCCGAGCCGGTCTCCTCGCTGGTCTGTGCACTGAAGTACGGCGGCGACCTGACGGTGGTGCGCCTGCTCGGTCACCTGCTGGCCGAATGCATCGCCGCTGGCGGCGACGAGGCCCGCCCCGGGCTGCTGGTGCCGGTGCCGCTGCATCCGCGTAGAATGATGCAACGCGGCTTCAACCAATCCATCGAGATCGCCCGGGTGGCGTCGAGGCAACTGAACATTCCCATGGCAACCGACCTGGTGCGCCGCGGCCGGCATACCCCCGCCCAGCAGACCCTCGACCGCCGACAGCGGCGGGCCAACGTGCGTGGCTGCTTCCAGGTGCTGCGACCACCTCCCGCGCGGCGCATCGCGCTGGTGGACGACGTCATGACCAGCGGCGCCACCTTCGACGCCCTGGCCGCCGCGCTGAAACGACAGCACCACTGCCACGTGCAGTGCTTCTGCTGCGCCCGCGCCTAGGCACGATGCACGGCCGCGACCACGAGCCACCCGCCAACGGCATCAGCTCGACGCTGTGGCGTTCGCTGTTCTACTTCAACATCTACCGCCTGGTGCTGGCCTGCATCCTGCTCGTGCTGGCCCTGGGCAGCAGCGGCGCCGGCAGCCACGCGCACCGCTACCCGGACCTGTTCCTGCTCGCCGCCGTGGTCATGCTGGCGCTGTCGGCGGTGTACTTCTTCACCATCAACCTGGCGCGCCCGCCGTTCGCCGTCCAGGTGCACCTGCAGACCATCGTCGACCTGCTCGCCCTCACCGCGTTGATCCATGCCAGTACCGGCATCCACAGCGGCTTCGGCTTCCTGATGTTCGTGACCGTCGCCGCGGTCAGCCTGATGGACAGCCGGCGCGCCGCCATTGCCTATGCCGCCCTCGGTACGCTGCTGGCACTGGCGGAAACGGTGGTCGGCCTCGCCGCCGGACAGGAAACCATCAGCGTGCTGCAGACACCGGGCTTTCTCGGCGTCGGCCTGTTCTGCACCGCGCTGGTGGTGTCGCAACTGTCCCAGCGCATCCGCGTCAGCGAGGAGATCGTGTCCCGACGCGAGTCGGCGCTGGCCGACCTGAACGCGCTGAACCGGGAAATCGTCGAGCTGGTTCCCACCGGCGCCCTGGCCATCGACCACCGTGGCCACATCGCGATGTGCAACGGTCGCGCCCGCGCCCTGCTGCACCTGCCCGCCAATCCCGAGGGGCAGTCGCTGGCGGTGTTGTCCAGCGCGCTGCACGAGCGGCTGCACGGCCTGGTCGGCGACGGGCTGGCGGAACTTGGCGAGGTGGAATTCGAGGGCAACACGGTGCAGTTGTCCACCGAACCCTTCGGCGGTGGCCGGCTGGTCTTCCTCGAGGACGTTTCCCGCGAACGCGAACAGGCCAGGCAGGTCCGCCTGGCCGCCCTCGGCCGTCTCGCCGCCGCCATTGCCCACGAGATCCGCAACCCGCTGAGCGCGGTGTACCAGTCGGCGCAACTGCTCGGCGAGTCGACCAGTCTCGGCGAGGAGGACGCGCGCATCGCCGGCATCATCGCCAAGCAGAGCGAACGAATCGAACGCATCATCGCCTCCATCCTGGTGGTCAGCCGTGGCAACGGCGGCAACCCGGAGGCCATCGACCTGGGTCCCTGGCTGGAACGCTTCGCCAGCACCTTCGCAGGCGAGCGCGACCTCGGTGACGACGCCATCGCGGTGACCGGCGCCAGTGCCACCGTGCACTTCGACCCCGCCCATCTCACCCAGGTGCTGATCAACCTGTGCGGCAATGCGCTGACCCATGCCCGGCCCGGCCACCAGCGACTCGTCACCCTGCGGCTGGGATGGGACATCGCCCACGACGTCGCCATGCTGGAAGTGGTGGACTACGGCAAGGGCATCGACGAGGCCAATCGCGGCCAGCTGTTCGAGCCCTTCTTCACCACCCGCACCCAGGGCACCGGGCTGGGTTTGTATATCTCGCGGGAGTTGTGCGAAGCTAATCACGCGCATCTCAGCCATGAACCGGACCGGAACGAAACCGTGTTCCGGATCACCTTTCACCACAGACCAACATCCGATGCCGAAGCTGGCGCTGGTCATTGACGACGAGCCGGACATCCGCAACCTGATCGCCATTACCCTCGGGCGCATGCAGATCAAGTGCCTGGAGGCCGGCACCCTCGAGAAGGCACGGCAGCTGCTCGACGGCCATGACTTCGACGTCTGTCTCACCGACATGCGCCTGCCCGACGGCAACGGCATCGACCTGGTGCGGCGCATCCAGCGCGAACAGCCGGACCTGCCGGTGGCCGTGATCACCGCCCACGGCAACATGGAAACCGCGGTGGAAGCACTGAAGGCCGGCGCCTTCGACTTCATCGCCAAGCCGGTCAAGCTCGACGAACTGCGCAAGGTGGTGGACGCCGCCCTGCAGGTGGGCGACCGCGTCCCGGCCACGGTGCCGGCGGACATCGAGGCCGACCTGCTCGGCGACTCGACCCCCATGCAACGGCTGCGGGAGATGATTCGCAAGGTGGCACGCAGCCAGTCGCCGGTCTACATCCGTGGCAACACCGGCACCGGCAAGGAGCTGGTCGCGCGGCTGATTCACCGCTCCAGCGGCCGCAAGGACGGCCCCTTCGTGCCGGTGAACTGCGGCGCCATTCCGGCCGAGTTGATGGAAAGCGAGTTCTTCGGCCACCGCAAGGGCAGCTTCACCGGCGCCCACCAGGACAAGCCCGGCCTGTTCGAGGCCGCCTCCGGCGGCACCCTGTTTCTCGACGAAGTGGCCGAGCTGCCACTGTCCATGCAGGTGAAGCTGCTTCGGGCCATCCAGGAGCGGCGCACCAAGCCGGTGGGCGGCACCAGCGAACAGCCGGTGGACGTGCGCATCCTCAGCGCCACCCACCAGAACCTGGCCGAGCTGGTGCGCCGCGGCGAGTTCCGCAACGACCTGCTCTACCGGCTCAACGTGATCGAGCTGCGGGTACCGGACCTGCGCGAGCGCGGCGAGGACATCGGCATGCTGGCACGGGTGTTTCTCGATCGTCTCAACCAGGCCAGCGACGAACCGCCGCGTTCGTTCACCGACGAGGCCATGGCGGTGCTCGCCGGCTACCACTACCCCGGCAACATCCGCGAGCTGGAGAACGTGGTGGAGCGCGCCTTTACCCTGGCCCCGGGGCCGCGCATCGATGCCGCCGACATCTCCCTGCACGATGCACCCGGCGACGACGACGCCGGCGAAGCCTACCGCCCCGGCGAGCTGCCGCTGGACGACCACCTGGCGGAGATCGAGAAGCAGGCACTGCTCGATGCCATTCGCCAGGCCGACGGCAACAAGACCCTGGCGGCGGAAATGCTCGGCATGAGCTTCCGATCGATTCGCTACAAGCTCAAGAAGTACGGCCTGTAGGCCGCACTCACTGCGCCCCTGCCTCGATCAGTTCCCGGCGCAGCGCTTCCAGCGGCGCCTGGAAGCGCGCGGGGACATCCTGGTCCGCGGGCAACAGCAGCTCGAACTGTCGTTGGGCCTCTTCCAGCATCCCCGACTCGAGCAGCGAGCCGACGTAGTTCAGCTTGATCTGCACGTGGTGAGCCGAGAAGCGCGCCGCCCGTTCCAGGGCGAAGAAGGCACTGCGCGCATCACCGATGCTGTTGAAGTAGCGCGATGCCTCGTCCACCAGCAGGGCCACGCGGGTACGGGCAGCGGCCTCGAACACCGGCCGGATCCTGGCAGGCTCGATGTCGCACTGGGACTTCTCCAGGCATTCGCGCAGTCCGCGCAGGGCCAGGGCATCGGAAACGAAGCCCCCGGAGTCGTCGAGCTTGCGCACCACGTCCTCGATCCAGACATCCTCGACCTCTTGGTCGAGCACGCTCGAGGCCATGATCATGGCGGTCTCCGGAAGGATGGTCCGGTCACCCAGTTCGCGTCCCAGTTCCAGCAGCATGAAGGCTGCCTGTTCCCCTTCACGGTATCCCTGGTAGGCCAGTTTCAAGTTCACCGCGGCAAGCTGGAACGTTGCTCGCGGCGAGGTCGGGTGATGGGAGAATTCTGAGAAGGCATGGCGGTACTCGTCGCTCCAGTCCACCGCGCGGGCATGCAGGTTGACCGCCGAGGCGGCCAGCAGCGCGCCGAGCAGCACCAGCCCGTAGCACGGACGTAGACGGCGCAGGTAGCCGAGGAAGCCGACCAGGGCCAGCACGACACCGTAGGACGGCAGGTAGTTGCGATGCTCGTGCACCATCTCCAGGGGGAAGATGCTCGATTCCAACGAATGGCCGACGAAGTACCAGAACACTCCCACGGTGACCAGCGGGTAGCGTCGCCAGGTGAACGCAGCGAGCAGCATGAGCAGGCCGAGCAGCAGCAGGGAGGTGAAGGTATCCACCGGGGTGAACAGCCCGGTGGAGAAGGCGATGTCGTCGTGCCACAGGCCGAAGCGCGAGGACAGCGGAAACAGCACCAGGCCGATGTAGAAGACCAGCAGCCGACCCTGGGTCAGCACGCGCTCCTCGAGGGTAAACGGTCGGTGGGCATACCAGCTCGACAACGTGGCGAGGTCGAGATTCATGTGCACCGCGGTCACCACCACCGCCAGCAGGCCACCGCCGAAGACCAGCACCACCAGTGGCCAGCGCGTGCGGCCATCGCGACCGGCAAAACGGAACACCACCACCTCCAGCACCACCAGCAGGGGCAGCAGCAAGATGCCGTTCTGCTTGCTGAACCAGGCCGCCGGCAGGCAGGCCAGCACGCCGAGGAACCGCCACCCGGCGATGCGGCCATTCTCGAGTCCATGGATACGCGCGGAGAGGTACAGCCAGGCGCCGAGAAACATGAACAGCGCCGCCATGGACGTCATCCGCTGGCTGACGTAGAGCACCGAGGTCAGGTTGATGGGGCTGGCCAGCCACAGTGCCGCCACCAGCAGCGCCGCGAAACGCAGCAACGGGTTGTCCCGCTGCGCGTCGGCCGGCACCAGGCGCGACACCAGCACGGCGGTCAGCAGGTAGACGAACAGGCCGCAGGCAAGATGAAGGGCGAGGTTGACCGCCTTGTAGGCGAAGGGGTCGGGCCCGAACAGGACATGATTGACGGCAAAGCTGGCCATGGCCAGTTCGCGTCCGCCACCGACGAAGGACTGGGCGGCAATCCACAGCGAGGACAGGCTGAGCGTCTCGGCCTGCACCCAGGGATTCTGCTCCACGGTGTGGATGTCGTCGAACAGGAACGGCCCGGACAGGCCGGGCCAGTACAGTGCCGTGGTGCCGAGGGCGAGCAACACCAGCACGGCGACGACGATCTGCCAGGAAACAACGGGGGACTCGTTCATCGCTCGACGTCGGCCGCATGCAGTGAGGCGTAAACAAAAAAAGGCCGGGCGGGTTTCCCCGCCCGGCCCGGACTCTCCGCCACGGGGTGGCTCAGGTCAACCGGTTACCCGGCGCCGGAGCGCACCCGTTGCGCATTACTGCGCGCGCGGGCGGTACTTGTTCAGCATCGAGGAGCCGTCGCTGATCACCCAGTCCAGCGCGGAGGCACCGGAGACATAGCGCGGCGCCCAGATCACGTTGGCACCGCCGGCATCGCCGAGCTCGGTGATGTCGCGCATGGTTACGCGAATCTCGCCGTTGGCAACCGCCACCGACTGCACGTACTTGGTTTGGTAGGCGGTATCCGTCGTGGTGACGTAGGCATTCACGTCGGCAAAGGTGTTCGGCAGGGCGCCGACTTCACTCAGGTACACGCCGAAGGCGGTGCGCACCGGCGAGGACACCGAGGCGGACTCGGAGACACGGGCGCGGATGGTGTAGTCCTGGTAGGCCGGGATGGCGATGGCGGCGAGGATGCCGATGATGGCCACCACGATCATCAGTTCGATGAGGGTGAAACCGGCCTGTCCGCCGCGCTGGGCGCTGCGGGTAACCTTCTTCAGTGTTGCCATGGCAAGAAATCTCCAAAAATTGTTGACGATGAAACGGACTGGCTGCTGGCCTGGCGATATCCCTGGCGCACGGGTTGATGACGGACGATGTACGTTTATGTGTTGCTGTGATACACCCTTTCGTCCGTCACGCTCCCGATGTTTCGGTTTTCCTTCCGGTTGCACCCAAAACATGGAATGTTCCTGGATGGAGAAAAAGCAAGGAATGTGCCAGTTCTCCGCAACCGGGTCGCAACGACGCCCGTCGATCTCCCAGAATCTTGGTGAACAGGACGACAAAGCCATTTTAAATGATTGTTATCTCGCATGAAATGGGAATGTTTTCCGACACGCTCCACTGGCCAGCAGGCCCGGATCGGCGGTAGAATGCGCCCGCCCCGCTCCCGGGGACATCCCGGAATGCCGACGGCATCCCGACCACGCCGCGCCAAACTGACGTTTTTTGTCACCCAGGACCGACAATTCGTGGCACTGACGGAGAATCCTGCATGAAGGTGTCCATCGTGATTCCGGCCCGGGACGAGGCGGTTCCCCTCGCCGCCCTGCTGGCCCGGATCGGTGAACTGCGCGTCGCCGACGAAGTCCTGGTGGTGGACGACGGCTCCACCGACGATACCGCCAGGGTGGCCCGGGAAGGCGGCGCACGGGTCATCTCGCATCGCTACGGCATGGGCAACGGTGCCGCCATCAAGAGCGGGGCACGCGCGGCCAGGGGCGAGATCATCGTCTGCATGGATGCCGACGGCCAGCACGACGCGGCCGACATCCCCCGCCTGCTGGCGCGGATCGACGAGGGCTACGACATGGTCATCGGCGCCCGCGACGGCGCCTCCCAGGCCAGCCTCGCCCGGCGACTGGCCAACGGCATCTACAACAAGCTGGCCGGCTACATGACCGGGCACCGGATCGACGATCTCACCTCGGGTTTTCGCGCCATGCGGGCGGAGCGGTTCCGCAGCTTTCTTTACCTGCTGCCCAACGGCTTCTCCTATCCCACCACCATCACCATGGCCTTCTTCCGCGCCGGCTTCAGCGTCGGCTTCGAGCCGATCCATTCCGCCGCGCGGGTCGGCCGCAGCCATATCCGGTTGCTGCGCGACGGCACCCGCTTCTTGCTGATCATCTTTCGCATCGGCACGCTGTACTCGCCGCTGAAACTGTACGTGCCCCTGTCCGCGGCCTTCTTCCTCGCCGGCTTTGGCTGGTATGCCTATACCTATGCCACCGCGCTGCGCTTCACCAACATGAGCGCGCTGCTCATCACCAGTTCCTTCCTGGTCTTCGCCATGGGCCTGATCTCCGAGCAGATCACCGCGCTCATGTACAAGGACTCCTCGGACACGCACCAGGCCTGACCCGCGTGAAGCAACGCCTGCTCGTGGTCACTTCCACCTACCCGCGCTGGCAGGCCGACAGCCAGCCAGGCTTCGTGCACGAACTGTGCCGACGGCTGGCCAGGGAGTTCGAGGTGCACGTGCTCTGCCCGCATGCCCCGGGCAGTGCCCGGCGCGAACGGCTTGACGGCGTCGAGGTGCATCGCTACCGCCATGCCCCGGGGTCGCTGGAAGGCCTGGCCGGGGGTGGCGGCATCCTCGCCAACCTCCGGCAACGACCGTGGCAATGGCTGCTGGTACCGGGGTTCCTGCTCGCCCAGTGCATCGCCATCGCGCGGGCGCGCTCCGCGGTGCGGCCCGACATCATCCACGTGCACTGGATCGTGCCCGGCGGCTTCGCCCTCGCCGTGGTCCGCCGCCTCGGCCTGCGCCTGCCGCCGGTTCTGCTCACCGCCCACGGTGGCGACCTGTTCGCCCTGCGCGGTCGATGGATGGCCGCGGTGAAACGGTTCTCGCTGCGCCCGGCAACACGCGTGGCGGTGGTCAGCCGGGCCATGCTGGCACCGGCACGGGCACTGGGCGTGGACCGTCAGCGGCTGGGCGTGCTGTCCATGGGCGTGGACTACCAGCGCCGCTTCGTGCCCCGCGCGGAACCCCGACGCGATCCGTACGCCCTGCTGTTCGTCGGCCGGCTGGTGGAGAAGAAGGGCCTGCGCCACCTGCTCGCCGCCCTGCCCTCGATACGCAACCAACACCCCGACGTCACCCTGGACATCGTCGGCAGCGGACCCGAGGAGGATGCCCTGCGACGCCAGTGCACGTCTCTCGGCATCGCCGACGCCACCCGCTTCCACGGCGCCGTGGCCAACGAGGCACTGCCCGCGCTCTACCAGGGTGCGGCGCTGTTCGTCGCGCCCTTCTGCCGCGCGCGGAACGGCGACGAGGAAGGCCTCGGCCTGGTGGTGGTGGAGGCCATCGGCTGCGGCTGCCCGGTGCTGGTCAGCCGACTGCCGGCCCTGGACGACCTCCTCGACGGCGATGCCGACGCCGACTTCCTGGTGGAGCCGGAAGATCCGGCCGCCCTCGCCCGCGGCATCCACGCACTGCTCGAACAGCCCGCCGAAGCACGTCGGCACGCCCTGGCCCTGCGTCAGCGGCTGGCCGCGCGCTTCGACTGGGACGCGGTGGCCGCCCGCCATGCCGACACGCTCCGGCAACTGGCCTCGGCCGATGCCTGACACGGCACGGCGCGCCACCCCGGCCCGCCCGTCCGGCGCGGTCGAAACCGGGTAGCCCGCCATGCCTCGGCCCGGCATCGCCCACCGCTACCACCGTTTCCTCGACCGCTACGCGCTGTTCGGCAAGGACACGCGGCCGGTGTTCGCCAACACCGGCTGGCTGCTGCTCGAGCATGGCACGCGCATCGTCTTCGGCCTGCTGGTCGGTGCCTGGGTGGCCCGCCACCTCGGTCCCGCGCAGTACGGCGAACTGGCCTATGCCGTGGCCTTCGTCGCGCTGTTCCAGACCATCGGCAAGCTCGGGCTGGACCAGGTGCTGGTACGCGATCTTGCCCGCGCCCCGCAGGACGCGGCGGCGTTGCTGGGCACCGCCTGGTGGCTGCGCTTCGGTGCCAGCTGGGTCTTGTGGGGCATGGCGATCGGCATCGTCGCCGCGCTGCGTCCCGACGACCGCGATGCGCTCCTGCTGGTGGCCATCGCCTCGTCCACCGTGGTCTTCCAAAGTGCCGACGTCATCGACCTGTGGTTTCGCAGTCGCTCCACGAGTCGATTCACGGTACTGGCGAAGACCACCGCGCTGGTGCTCGCCAGCGCGGTGCGGGTGACGCTGATCCTGGTCGACGCGCCGCTGTTCGCCTTTGCCCTGGCCATTGCCCTGGAGGCCGCACTCACCGCCGCCGGGCTCGCCTGCCTGTTCCACCGCCAGCCGGCCAGGCCAGGCTGGGCGTGGCATGCCGCCCGCGTGCGCGGCTTGCTGCGCGAGTCCTGGCACTACCTGGTGGCCGGCATCGCCGTGGTCGCCTACATGCGCATCGACCAGGTCATGCTGCGGGAGATGGATGGCGAACGGTCCCTGGGCATCTACTCCGCCGCGGTGACCGTGTCCACGCTGTGGTACGTGCTGCCCACCGCCATCTGCCTCAGCGCCGGCCCCATGTTCGCCCGCGCGCGGCAGTCTTCCCTCGCCGAATACCACCAGGCCCTGGACCGATTGTTTCGAGTGGCATGGTGGTACAGCCTGCCGCTGTCCCTGGTCGTCGCATTGCTGGCCAGTCCCATCGTCGCGCTGTTGTACGGTGACGCCTACGCCGACAGTGCCGCGGTGCTCGCGGTGCATGTCTTTTCCAAC
>CAYGJZ010000062.1:0-25762 GCA_964350265.1 uncultured Gammaproteobacteria bacterium
CCCATCTCGCTCCAGAACAGGGTGGAGACCAGTCGCTCCACCGGGGCATGGTCGTCGGACAGGCGCGGGATCT
Source organism: uncultured Gammaproteobacteria bacterium (assembly GCA_964350265.1). Lineage (GTDB taxonomy): Bacteria > Pseudomonadota > Gammaproteobacteria > Arenicellales > CAJQKF01 > BQJD01. The sequence goes on from CAYGJZ010000062.1 coordinate 74, forward strand.
CGCGCATCGGCGTGCCCACCGACTCCACCGCGCCGACCACGTCGAACCAGGTGCGGGCCAGCCCGTGGCTGGCGGCCAGGCGCGGCGCGAACGGCTCGCCGTTGGTGGCCGAGACCACGTAGGTGATGCGGCCGGCGCGGTCCGGCGGTGTTTCCAGCCAGGCCTGCACGTGGCGGAAGCTGCCACGCAGGGTCTTCACCATGGCCTTGACCAGCCGTGAATCGGGGAAGACGTCGACCAGGTTGACCAGGTACAGCCCGTCCGCGGTCAGCCGCGAGGCGACCATGTCGGCGTACTCGGCGGTGGTCAGGTGGAAGGGCACGGCGACGTCGTGGAAGACGTCGGTGACGATGGCGTCGTATCCCTGCGCCGGCGTTCGCGGCAGCACGATGCGGGCATCGGTGTCGTGGACCAGGAAGCGGTCGGTCTCGGCGAACAGTCGTTGCCGCGCGGTCTCGGTCACCGCCGGGTCGATCTCGGCCACCTCGATGTGCGCATCGGGCAGCCGCGCGCGCAGGGCACGGGGCTGGGTATAGGCACCACCGCCGGCATAGAACACCCGTGGCGATCGGCCAAGCCGCTGGCGCATCATCTCGTCCATCAGGTGGGCATAGGTGGCCACCAGCAGGGTCGGGTCGGCGACGTGGTTGTGACTGTGCACCATGTGGTCGAGCACCAGCGTGCGGACCGGGCCATAGGGCGTCGGCTCGTCGACCACGCGAATGCAGTAGTACAGGCTTTCCGTGTCGCAGGGGTTGCGCAGCGCACCGGCCTTGGCCAGGGTGACCAGCAGCGCCGCCGACAGCGCCACCGCCAGTGCCGCGGTGCGCGGTCGTCGCAACAGGAAGCAAAGACCCATCGCCAGCAGCACGATGCCGGTGCCGATGACGATGTTGCGGGTACCGAACCACGGCACCAGGTAGAAGCCGGTGACGAAGGTTCCACAGATGCTGCCGAGTGCCGCCAGCGCATGCAGGCCGCCCACCACCCGGCCCGGCTGCCGGCTCCCGGCCAGCGCCAGGGTGGTCAGAAGCGGCGTGATCACGCCGAGCACCAGGGCGGGCACGGCGAACAGGGCAGACACGTAGAGCAGGCTGGCGCCGACCAGGCTGGCGCCGGACTGCTGTACCGTGTCGGCGATCAGCATCAGGATCATCGGCGCCGCCAGCGTGGCCATGCCCGAGGCCACCAGGGTCAGACCGGCGGCGGTGACACCGGCGCCGTGGTCGGCCCACCAGCCACCGAGCCAGTTGCCCAGCGACAGGCCGGCGAGGATCACGCCGATGATGGCCGTCCAGGTGTACAGCGAAACGCCGACATAGGGCGCCAGCAGCCGGCTGGCGACGATCTCCAGCACCAGCAGGCAGGCGGAACTGAGAAAGATGGTGGTCGCGTAGCCGAGCAGCATGGCCGCACGGCGACGCGGCGGTGGTGGGTTCATCGGTCTTCCGTCACGGTGTCGGGGTCTTTATAGCACGTCGCGTCGCCGCCGGCGCCTGCGCGGCGGTCGCAGTCCGCAGCCGCCGAGGATGATCTGCACCAGCGAATCGGCGGCGGCTTCGTAATCGGCGCTGCGCAGCTTCGAGCGTCCGTACAGGGCGCTGATCTGCGCATGGTAGTCGGCGTAGTGCTGGGTCGCGCTCCACACCAGGAAGACCAGGTGGTAGGGGTCCACCCGCTGCATGCGACCGTCGCGACCCCAGCGCCGGATGACCCCGGCTCGTTCGCCGATCCAGCGGCGCAGGTCGCCGCGCAGGTAGTCGCCGAGCAGCGGTGCACCGGCCATGATCTCGGCGGTGAAGATGCGGGCGGCGGCGGCATGGCTGCGCGAGTAGCGCATCTTGGTGCGGATGTAGTCGGCCAGTGCCTCGGCCGGGTCGTCGTCGACCTCGATGCGGTCGAAGGCCTGGTTCCACATCGCCACCACGCCGTCGAGCACCGCGCGGTACAGGGCCTGCTTGTTGCGGTAGTAGTAGTGGATGTTGGCCTTGGGCAGGCCGGCGCGATCGGCAATGCGCTGCATGCGTGCACCGCCGAAGCCGTGCCGGTCGAACTCGGCCTCGGCGGCGGCCAGGATACGACGCTGGATGAGCAGCCGCGAGCGCTGGCGACGGTTGGCCCGGCCTGCCGCCATCACCCGCTCAGGCCGCCGCCAGGCGGGCGGCGAGGGCGCGGTGCCGATGGACGAGGGCCTCGACATCGATGCCGTCGAGCTGGTGGTCGAACACCCGCCAGCGACCGTCCACCATCACGTGCCGGGCGCGGTGCGCGCCGCACAGCAGCAGCGCGGCGAGGGGGTCGCCGGCGCCGGAGAAACGGATTTCGTCGAGGTCGAAGATGGCCAGGTCGGCGCGCATCCCCGGGGCAATGGCGCCGATGTCGTCACGGCCCAGGCAACGGGCCGAGCCGCTGGTGGCCCAGCGCAGTGCATCGAGATGGGAGACCCGTTCGGCGCCGTAGTGCAGGCGCTGCAACAAGAATGCCTGTCGGCATTCCTGGACCAGGTTGGAGCCATCGTTGGAGGCCGAGCCGTCCACCGCCAGCCCCACCGGGGCGCCTGCCGCTTCCAGCTCCAGTGCCCGGCAATGGCCCGAGGCCAGCACCATGTTCGACGACGGGCAGTGGCTGACCCCGGTGCCGGCGGCACCGAGACGGGCGATCTCGTCCTCGTTGAAGTGGATGCCATGGGCCAGCCAGACGTCGTCGCCGAGCCAGTCCACCGATTCGAGCAGCGCCAGCGGGCGCTGGCCGGTGCTGCGCAGACAGTAATCAGTCTCGTCGGCGGTCTCGGCCAGGTGGGTGTGCAGGCGCACGCCGTGGCGGCGCGCCAGTGCCGCCGATGCACGCATCAGGGACGGCGTGACGCTGAACGGCGAGCACGGCGCCAGCGCCACCTGCAGCATGGATCCCGGCCGCGGGTCGTGGTAGCGATGAATGACCCGCTCGCAGTCGGCGAGGATGGCGTCCTCGTCCTGGACCACCGTCTGCGGCGGCAGTCCGCCCTGGTCCTCGCCCAGACTCATCGAGCCGCGGGTGAGCAACTGGCGCATGCCCGACTCGGCGACCGCGGCGGCCTGGATGTCAAAGGCATCGGTCACGCCGGCCGGGTAGAGGTAGTGGTGATCGACGCTGGTGGTGCAGCCACAGAGCAGCAGCTCGGCGCAGGCCAGGCGGGTGGCCGCGTCGATCATCTCCGGGGTCAGTTTCGCCCACACCGGGTAGAGCGCCCTCAGCCAGTCGAACAACGCGTGATCAAGGGCGGCCGGGCAGGCCCGGGTCAGGGTCTGGTAGTAGTGGTGGTGGGTGTTGACCAGCCCGGGCAGCACCACCAGGTGGTGCACGTCCAGTCGCTGGTCGATGTCCCCGGCAGGGACCTCGCCGGGGCCGAGCAATGCCTCGATGACCCCGTCGCGCACCACGATGCCGGTGCAGGGGCCGCCGTCCGCGGCGAGGACGGCGAGGGCGTCGTGGAGGAACAGGCGCATGGGACCGGTCCGCCGGGGCGCGGCCGGCCCGCGCGGATCCCGCCGCGCGGGTGCATCGCCCGGGTGCCGCGGTTGCCCGCGGCCTGCCCGCGCGATCCTCGTCCGCGGCCCGGTGGTCGAACCGTGTCCTTACTTCGGCAGTTCGCCCTGGACGCCTTCCACGTACCAGTTCATGCCGAGCAGGTCCTCGTCGCTGACCGTCTCTCCCTCGGCCACGACTTCTTCACCGGCCTGGTTCCTGATCGGACCCTGGAAGGGATGCGCGGTGCCGTCGATGATGGCCTGTTCCACCGCGTCGGCGGCCGCGCGCACGTCGTCCGGCACGGCGTCGCCGTAGGGAGCCATTTCCACCATGCCTTCCTTCAGGCCATGCCAGACGTCCTGCGAGGCCCAGGTTCCCTCCATCACCGCGCGGGTGCGCGCGACGTAGTAGGGGTCCCAGTTGTCGACGATGGCGGTGAGCTGGGCCTTGGGTGCGAAGGCCTTCATGTCCGAGGCCTGTCCGAAGGCATGCACGCCGCGCTGCTCGGCCACCTGCAGCGGCGCCGGCGAGTCGGTGTGCTGGGCAATGATGTCCGCACCCTGGTCGATCAGGGCCTTGGCGGCGTCGCCCTCCTTGCCCGGGTCATACCAGCTGTTCACCCACACCACCTTGACCTCGGCATCGGGATTGACCTTGCGCATGGCAATGGTGAAGGCATTGATGCCGCGCACCACCTCGGGAATCGGAAAGGAACCGATGTAGCCGATGATGTTCGACTTGGTCATGTGCCCGGCGATGGTGCCGATCACCGCGCGTCCCTCGTAGAAGCGCCCGGAGTAGGTGGACAGGTTGTCCTCGCGCTTGTAGCCGGTGGCATGTTCGAACTTCACGTCCGGGAACTGCTTGGCCACCTTGGCGGTGGGATTCATGTAGCCGAAGGAGGTGGTGAAGATCAGGTTGTTGCCCTTGGAGGCAAGGTTGCGGATGACCCGCTCGGCATCGGCGCCCTCGGCCACGCTCTCGACGTAGGTGGTCTCCACCTTGTCGCCGAACTCGGCCTCGATGGCCTGGCGGCCGATGTCGTGGCGGTAGGTCCAGCCGTGGTCGCCGATGGGACCGACGTAGACGAAGCCGACCTTGGTCACGTCCTGGGCCTGTGCCGCGCCGATGGCGAGGCCGGCGGCGGTCAGCGACACGGTCAAAGCCTGGATGAATACTCGTTTACGCATGTGATGACTCCGTTGGAGAGGCTCGGTAGTGGCGCGGGCCGCGCCGTGGTTGCTTGTCCGCCCGTGGTCAAAAAAGTGTATCACGCGGTCGGGTGGAAGGGCTTGCCGATGCAGGCCGGGGCATTCAGCCGGATGCGCGTGGGGTCGCGGGAAATCAGCACCAGCACGACGATGGTGGCGAGGTAGGGCAGCATGGTCATGAACTGGGACGCCACCGCGATGCCGAGGGCCTGGGCATGCAGTTGGGCGATGGTGATGCCGCCGAACAGGTAGGCGCCGAGGAAGACCCGCCACGGACGCCAGGTGCCGAACACTACCAGCGCCAGCGCGATCCAGCCACGTCCGGCGCTCATGTTCTCCACCCACATCGGCGAGTAGGACAGCGACAGGTAGGCGCCGGCGAGGCCGGCCATGGCGCCGCCGAACAGCGTCGCCATGTAGCGGATGGCAATCACCGGGTAGCCGATGGCATGGGCGGCGTCGTGGGAGTCGCCCACCGCGCGCAGCACCAGCCCGGCGCGGGTACGGTAGAGAAACCAGGCCACCGCCAGCGGCAGCACCAGCGACAGGTAGACCAGTGCATCGTGGCTGAACAGCAACGGGCCGATCACCGGCAGGTCGGTGAGCCCGGGCAGGTCGAGTTTGGGCAGGCCGGCGTAGGCGATGCCGACCATGCCCTGGCCAAGCAGCGCCGACAGGCCGATGCCGAAGATGGTCAGGGCCAGGCCGGTGGCGACCTGGCTGGCCTGCAGGCCAAGCACCAGCACCGCGAAGACCAGCGCGGTGAGCATGCCGCCGGCCATCGCCGCGAGACAGGCGATGAAGGCATTGTCGATGAACACCACGGCGGCGAAGCCGGTCACCGCGCCGGTCAGCATCATGCCTTCCACGCCGAGGTTGAGCACGCCGGCCTTCTCGGTGATCAGTTCGCCGGTGGCGGCGAAGACCAGCGGTGTCGCCGCGGTGATGATGGTCAGCAGGGTGGGGACAAGGATCTCCAGGCTCATGGCTTGCTCCCGGTACGAAAGCGGATGCGGTAGCGGATCAACACGTCGCAGGCCAGCAGCGCGAACAGCAGCAGGCCCTGGAAGACGCCGGTCACCGCCAGCGGCAGGTTGAGAGAGATCTGCGCGTTCTCGCCGCCGAGGTAGGACAGCGCCATCAGCAGGCCGGCCAGCAGCACGCCGATTGGATGCAGGCGGCCGACGAAGGCGACGATGATGGCGGTGAAGCCATAGCCCGGCGAGATCGACGGCAGCAGCTGGCCGATGGGGCCGGCCACCTCGATCACCCCGGCCAGCCCGGCACAGGCGCCGCCGAGCAGCAACGACAGCCAGATGATGGCGTTGTGGCTGAAGCCGGCGTAGCGACCGGCCCGCGGCGCGCTGCCGATGACCCGCACCTGGAAGCCGACCAGCGTGCGCGAGATCATCACCGAGCTGGCCGCCACCACCAGCAGGGCGAGGGCGAAGCCGATGTGCAGCCGCGATCCGTCCACCAGCAGCGGCAGCGTGGCGGCGTCGTGGAACACCCTGGACTCGGGGAAGTTGAAGCCGCCGGGGTCCCGCCAGGGACCGTGCACGAGGTAGCTCAGCAGCAGGGTGGCGACGTAGGTCAGCATCAGGCTGACCAGGATCTCGTTGGCATGGAAGCGGGTGCGCAGCCAGGCCGGGATGGCCGCCCAGGCCATGCCCCCGGCAATGGCGGCGACCAGCATCAGCGGCAGGACCCAGAAGGCGTCCACCTCGTGCAGCGCCAGCGCCACGCCGCCGCCGACGATGGCGCCGAAGGTGAGCTGTCCCTCGGCGCCGATGTTCCACACGCTGGCGCGGAAGCCGATGGCCAGCGCGGTGCCGATGAGGATCAGCGGCGTTGCCTTCACGCCCAGCTCGGTGATGCCGTAGACGCTGGTCACCGGCTCGACGAAGAAGGCGTACAACGCCTCGCCGGGGGGCACCTGCATGATCGAGAACAGCACCACGCCGGCGGCCAGGGTCAGGGCCAACGCGAACACCGGCGACAGGTACATCATGGCGGTGGAGATCTGCGGTCGCCGCTCAAGCCTCGGCATGCACATCCTCCAGCCGGGCACCGCCCATCAACAGGCCCATGCCCTCCACCGTCGCTTCGGCGGCATCGACGATGCGCGACAGGCTGCCGGCACAGATGGCGGCCAGCCGGTTGGACACCTGCATCAGCTCGTCGAGATCCTGGGAGATCACCAGCACGGCGCTGCCGGCCTCGGCCAGCGCGATCAGCTCGGCCTGGATGGCGGCGGCGGAGCCGGCGTCCACTCCCCAGGTGGGCTGCGACACCACCACCACGCCGGGCACCTGGCTGATCTCGCGACCGACGATGAACTTCTGCAGGTTGCCGCCGGACAGGCTCGACGCGGCCGACCGGTGACCGTTGCAGCGGACCTTGAAGCGCGCGATGACGTCCTTGGCGAAGTCGTCGCGGGCACGGCCGCGCAGCACGCCGTGGCGGGTCAGGCGCATGCGGTGATGGGCGGTCAGGTAGGCGTTCTCTCCCAGCGACATGTCGGCCACCGCGCCGTGGCCGAGACGTTGCTCGGGCACGCAGGACAGCCCGCGGGCGCGGCGCGCATCCGGACCCATGCCGCCGCAGGCGACGTCGTCGATGACGATGGTGTCCGGGGCCGAGCGGCGCTCCCCGGACAGGGCCTCGGCGAGTTCGTTCTGGCCATTGCCGGCGACCCCGGCAATGCCGAGGATCTCGCCGGCACGCACCTGGAAGCTGATGTCGTTGAGATCGACGCCGAACTCGTCGGCGGCCGGGAGGTTGAGCGCGGACACGGCCAGCCGCACCGCGCCGGGGGCGCCGGTCGGCGGCCGCGACTCGCCCTTGAGTTCCTCGCCCATCATCATCGCCGCGAGGCTGCGCGAGGTTTCCCGCGACGGCGTCGCCTCCGCCACCCGCCGGCCCTGGCGCAGGATGGTGGCGCGGTGGCACAGGGCGCGGATCTCGTCGAGCTTGTGGCTGATGTAGAGAATCGCCATGCCCTCGTCGGACAATCGCCGCAGGGTGGTGAACAGCCGTTCCACTTCCTGCGGGGTCAGCACCGAGGTCGGCTCGTCCATCACCAGCAGCGAGGGCGACTGCAGCAGGCAGCGCACGATCTCGATGCGCTGTCGCTCGCCCACCGACAGCGCGTGCACGTGGCGGCCGGGATGCAGCGGCAGGCCGTAGCTGCCGGAGACCTCGGTGATGCGCTGTTCCAGCGTGGCCATGTCGCCGGGGTCGTCCATGCCCAGGGCCACGTTCTCGACCACGGTGAGGGCCTCGAACAGGGAGAAGTGCTGGAACACCATGGCGATGCCGAGCGCGCGCGCGCTGGCCGGTGCGTCGATGGACACCGCGTCGCCGCGCCAGTGCATCTGCCCGGCATCGGCCTTCAGGATGCCGTAGATGATCTTCACCAGGGTGCTCTTGCCGGCGCCGTTCTCGCCAAGCAGCGCGTGAATCTCGCCACGGCGGATGTCCAGGTCGATGGCGTCGTTGGCCAGCGTCCCGGGGAACGACTTGGTCATGCCGCGCAGCGACAGCAACGGGGCTTCGTCGGCGCCTGGCTGTGGGTCGTTCACGAGGGTGTTCGGGGCACGCGGTTTCGGTTCATTCTTCGTGTCCGGCAGGTCGCGCCTGGTCGGCGTCGTCGGCCATTATGCCATGTCCGTCCCGTGCGTAAACGCCGACACGCCGTGGTCGCGGCCAGGCCCCGGTGATGGCCGGCGGCACGCACGAAACTTGACCATGCGGTCAAAAACTGGCTAATCTGGCCGACGTCGCCGTGACCGATTCTCCCACCACCGCGTCGTCCCCGACCCGGAACCGATGATCGAATTCTGGCTGAACCACGAACGCGTAGTGCTCGACCGCTTTGCCGCCGACCGCACCCTGCTCGACTACCTGCGCGAGGACCGCGGGCTGACCGGGACCAAGGAAGGCTGTGCCTCCGGCGACTGCGGCGCCTGTACCGTGGTGGTGGCCGAGGCGGACCACGCCGGCGGTCTGCGCTACCGCGCGGTCAACAGTTGCATCACCTACCTCGGCACCGTGCATGGTCGCGCCGTGATCACCGTCGAGGGGCTTGCCGAGGGCGACCGGCTGCACCCGGTGCAGCAGGCCATGGTCACCCATCACGGCTCGCAGTGCGGCTTCTGCACCCCCGGCTTCGTCATGTCCCTGTTCGCCCTCTACCACGGCCAGGGCGAGGTCGATCGCGAGGCGGTGTGCCAGGCGCTGGCCGGCAACCTGTGCCGCTGCACCGGCTACCGACCCATCGTCGACGCCGGCCTTGCCGCCACCGCCCTGCCGCGCGGCGATCGCTTCGACGACGACGAGCCCCGGATGGCGGCCAGGCTGGCGTCGATCGCGCCGCTCGCGGACGATGGCGGCTTCCATGCGCCGACCGGCATCGACGAACTGGCCACGCTGCTGCTGGAACGTCCCGCCGCGCGGGTGTTTCGCGGTGCCACCGACCTGGCGCTGGAAACCACCCAGCAACTGAAGTCGCTGCCGGAACTGGTCTACCTCGGCAACGTCACCGGCCTCGACCAGGTCGAGATCGACGGCGGCCAGCTGCGCATCGGCGCGGCGGCCACCTATGCAAGCTGCCACCAGGCACTGGTGGACGAGTACCCGGACCTGGACGAGATCCTGCTGCGGCTCGGCTCGCCGCCGATTCGCAGCCAGGCCAGCATCGGCGGCAACCTGGCCAATGCCTCGCCCATCGGCGACATGCCGCCGGTGCTGATCGCCCTGGATGCCTCGCTGGTGCTGCGTCGCGGTCCGCGACGGCGCAGCGTGGCGGTGGAGGCCTTCTTCACCGGCTACCGGCAGACCGTGCTCGAGCCCGGCGAGTTCATCGAGTCCATCGTGCTGCCGCGCGCGCGGCCGGGGGTGCACCTGGTGGCGTGCAAGAACTCGCGTCGCTTCGACGATGACATCTCCGCGGTGCTCGGTGTCTTCGTCCTTCACCTCGACCACGACCGTATCGTCGATGCCGGCGTCGCCTACGGCGGCATGGCGGCGACGCCGAAGCGGGCAGCGCGGGTGGAGCAGGCCCTGCGTGGCCATCTCCTCGCCGATGCCGCCGCGCCTGCCCGCGCCGCCCTCGGCGAAGACTTCTCGCCCATCGACGACGTCCGCGCCAGCGCCGGCTACCGCCTGGCGGTGGCCGGCGGCATGATCGAGCGGGCCTGCCGCGAGATCGCCGGCAACGGCGTGCACCGGGTCAACCGTCATGTCGTCTGACCCTGGCCAGCCGTCACCGGCCAGCGGCCGCGCCCTGGCCCATGACAGCGCGGTGGGCCATGTCACCGGACGCGCCCGCTACATCGACGACCTGCCGGCCATCGACGGCATGCTGCACCTGGCCGTGGGCCGCACCGAGGTGGCCCGTGGCCGCCTGCGGGCACTGGACCTGGATGCCGTGCGCGCCGCCGACAACGTGGTCTGCGTACTCACTGCCGCCGACGTGCCCGGCCGGCTCGACATCGGTCCGGTGTTTCCCGGCGACCCGCTGCTGGTGCGCGACGAGATCCAGCACCATGGCCAGCCGTTGTTCGTGGTGGCCGCCACCGATCTCGCCTCGGCCAGGCGCGCCGCGCGCCTGGCCAGGGTGACCTGCGACGCCGAGCCGCCGCTGGTGACCGTGGCACAGGCCATGGCCGCCAACAGCACCGTGCGCCCGCCCCACGTCATGCATCGCGGCGAGCCGGCGGCGGCCATCGCCGCCGCCGCCCATCGCCTCGACGGCACGCTGTACGTGGGTGGCCAGGAACACTTCTACCTCGAGGGCCAGGCGGCGATGGCGGCACCGATGGAAGGTGGCGTGCAGGTGTGGACCTCGAACCAGAATCCCACCGAGGTGCAGAAGCTGGTGGCCGAGGTGCTCGGCCTGCCGATGGCGGCGGTGGTGGCCGAGGTGCGGCGCATGGGCGGTGGCTTCGGCGGCAAGGAAACCCAGGCCAACCCGTGGGCCTGCCTGGCCGCGCTGGTGGCCTGGCACTGCGGTCGGCCGGCGCGCTGCCGGCTGCCGCGCGCGGACGACATGATCATGACCGGCAAGCGGCACGACTTCGTCAACCGCTACCAGGTCGGCTTCGGCGACGACGGTCGCATCGCCGGCATCGACTACCACCTGTCCGCGCGCTGCGGCTGCTCGCCGGACCTGTCCGACGCCATCGTCGATCGCGCCATGTTCCACTGCGACAATGCCTACTACCTGCCGCACGTGCACGTCGAGGGGCATCGCTGGCGCACCCACACCGTTTCCAACACCGCCTTTCGCGGCTTCGGCGGTCCGCAGGGCATGATGGCCATGGAAACGGTGATCGACGAGATCGCCCGCGCCACCGCCCTCGATCCGCTCACCGTGCGCAAGCGCAACCTCTACCAGGCCGACAGCGGCCAGTTGACGCCCTATCACCAGGAGATCACCGAGTTCCGCCTGCCGCAGATGATCGAGCGCCTGGAGCGCGAGGCGCGCTACTGGCAGCGCCGCGAGGAAATCGCCGCCTTCAACGCCGCCGGCGGCACGCTGCGCCGCGGACTGGCCCTGACCCCGGTGAAGTTCGGCATTTCCTTCACCGTGACCCATCTCAACCAGGCCGGCGCGCTGCTGCACGTCTATACCGATGGCAGCGTGCATCTCAACCACGGTGGCACCGAGATGGGACAGGGGTTGTTCACCAAGGTCCGCCAGGTGGTGGCGGACGAGCTGGGTATCGACGTCGGCCACGTGGAAGTCTCCGCCACCCGCACCGACAAGGTGCCCAACACCGCGCCTACCGCGGCATCGGCGGGCACCGACCTGAACGGCATGGCGGCGCGGGACGCCGCGCGCACCCTGCGCCAGCGCCTGGCCGCCTTCGTTGCCGCCGGCCACTACGCCGATGCCGCCGAGGTGCGCTTCGTCGACGGCCAGGTCCATTGCCGCGATCACCGGGCCAGTTTCGCCGACACCGCGCGGGCCGCCTGGCTGGCCCGGGTACCGCTGTCGGCCACCGGCTTCTACCGCACCCCGGACATTCACTACGACCGCGAGCGGGGTCGCGGCCGGCCGTTCTTCTACTTCGCCGGTGGCGCCGCCGTGAGCGAGGTGCTGGTCGACACCCTGACCGGCGAATACCGTCTCACCGCGGTGGACATCCTTCACGACGTCGGCCGCTCCATCAACCCGGCGGTGGACATCGGCCAGGTCGAGGGCGGCTTCGTGCAGGGCCTTGGCTGGCTGACCACCGAGGAGGTGGTCTACGACCAGCGCGGCGTGCTGCAGGGGCCGGGGCCGGCCACCTACAAGATTCCCGCGGTGTCCGACGTGCCCGCGCACTTCAACGTCACCCTGCTGGAAGACGCGCCCAACCGCGAGGACACCGTTCACCATGCCAAGGCGGTGGGCGAACCGCCGCTGATGCTGGCCCTGTCCGCCTGGTGCGCGCTGCGCGACGCGGTGTCCTCGCTGGTGGACTACCGGCTGGCGCCGAGGCTGGATGCGCCGGCCACCAACGAACGCGTCTTCCACGCCATGCGCGAGATCCGCGAGCGCGATCATGGACACTGAACTGCGCTGGCCGCAGGCAGTGGCGGCGCTGCACCGCGACGGCCAGTCCTTCGTGCTGGTCACCTTGCTCGACACCCGCGGCTCCACCCCCCGCGACGGCGACGGCAAGATGGTGGTCAGCGCCGGCTCGGTGTTCGACAGCATCGGCGGCGGCGCGCTGGAATACCGTGTCATCGGCCTGGCGCGGGACATGCTGCGCGCCGGCATTGCCGATCGACGGCTGGAGCGCTTCACCCTCGGTCCGGACCTGGACCAGTGCTGCGGCGGTCGCGTCGAGGTCCTGCTCGAATGCCTGCCGGCCAGCGAGCTTCGCATCGAACTGCACGGCGCCGGCCACGTCGGCCGGGCGCTGGTGCACCTGCTCGGCGAACTGCACTGCCAGGTGCGCTGGATCGATGAGCGCGCGCAGATGTTCCCGCGCAGCGTGCCGGACAACGTGCGCACGGTGCAGGTGGCCTCGGCCACGGCGGCGGTGGTGGAGGCGCCGCCCCGGGCCTGGCACCTGGTCATGACCCATGCCCATGGCCTCGATCTCGCCCTGTGCGAGGCGGTGCTCAGCCGTGGCGATGCCCGCTACCTTGGCCTCATCGGTTCGCGCTCCAAGGCGGTGCGCTTTCGCCGCAGGCTGGCGGCGATGGGCTTTTCCGACGAGGAACTCAAGGCACTCCACTGCCCGGTCGGGCTGCCCGGCGTCGGCGGCAAGGCACCGATGGAGATCGCCGTGTCCATCGTCGCCGACCTGCTGCGCCGGCGCGGCGCTGCCGCCGATGGCCGGGACCGGCGGCTGGCGCTGGTCCAGCCATGACCCTGGTCCAGCCATGACCCTGGCCGAGTTCCATGCCCTCGACGAGGACGCGGCCGCCGCCGTGCTCGGCCGCTGCTGTGCCGCGCCACGCTGGGTGGAAGGGATGCTGGCCGCGCGGCCCTTCCCCACGGCGGCGGCGCTGGCGGCCGCCGCGAAGACCGGCTTCGCGCAACTGGACGAGGAGGACTGGCTGGCCGCCTTCGCCGCCCACCCGATGATCGGCGACCTCGACAGCCTGCGCGAGAAGTATGCCGCCAGCCGCGACCTGTCCGGTCGCGAACAAGGCGGTGTCGAGGGCGCCGACGAGGCCACCCTCGCCGAGCTGGCGCGGCTGAATGCCGACTACCTGGAACGCTTCGGCTTCCTGTTCATCGTCTTCGCCAGCGGCCGCAGCGCGGCGCAGATGCTTGCGCTGCTGCGCGCACGCATCAACAATACCCGCGAGGAAGAACTTGCCAATGCCGCCGCCGAGCAGGGCAGGATCACCCTGCGACGTCTCGATGAACTCGTCGTCGGAACGTCGCCCACCGCCCACGAGTAGCCAGACCGCCGAGACCGTCCATGCGCCAGTCCAGCCAGATCACCACGCACATCCTCGACACCGCGCGCGGCTGCCCGGCCGAGGGCGTGCACGTGGTGCTGTACCGGGTCGATCCCGCGGGCGACACTGGGCGTGACGCTGGCCGTGACCAGGTGCTGGCGAAGGCCAGCACCGACGACGACGGCCGCGTCAGCAACCTGCTCGACCCCGCCACCGTGCTCGAGGCCGGCGCCTACCGCCTGCGCTTCGAGGTCAGCGGCTACTTCCGCAACCGCGGCCACAAGCAGTTCTATCCCTGGGTGGACGTGGTCTTCCAGGTCGACGGCGACGGCCAGCACTACCACGTGCCGCTGCTGCTCTCCCCCTATGGCTATTCCACCTACCGTGGTTCCTGAGCCGCAGCCGGCCGGCGCATGAACGGCCCCTGGGTCGCCCATCGCGGCGACATCGTCCACCTCGACGGTGATCCGGCCGACGGCGGCCGGCTGGTCCACCACGCCGACGGCATGCTGCTGGTGGACGACAGCGGCCACCTGCACCGCGTTGGCCCGGCGCGCTCGCTGCTGGCCGAGCTGCCGGCCGATGCCGAGGTGGTCGATCACGGCGACGCGCTGCTGCTGCCGGGGCTGGTGGACACCCACATCCACTTCCCCCAGGGCGACATCATCGCCGCCTGGGGCAGCCGCCTGCTGGACTGGCTGGAACGCTATACCTTCCCCGCCGAGGCCCGCTTCGCCGACCCGGCGGTGGCCGCCGACGCCGCCGGCTTCTTCGTCGACCAGCTGCTCGCCAACGGCACCACCACGGCCATGGTCTTCGGCAGCGTGCACCCCGCCTCGGTGGACGCCTTCTTCGCCGAGTGTGCCGGGCGCGGCCTGCGCATGCTGTGCGGCAAGGTGATGATGGACCGCAACGCGCCCCGGGAACTGCTCGACACGCCGCGCCAGGCGCACGACGACAGCCTCGCGCTGATCCAGCGCTGGCATGGCCGCGACCGCCTGCTCTACGCGGTCACGCCGCGCTTCGCGCCGACCTCCACGCCGGAGCAGCTGGAGGTGGCCGGGGACCTGCTGCGTGCCCATCCCGGGGTGCGCCTGCAGACCCACCTGTCGGAGAACACCGACGAATGCGACTGGGTGGCGAGACTGTTTCCCGAACGGCTCGACTACGTGGATGTCTACGAGCACCATGGCCTGCTCGGCCCGCGCTCGGTATTCGCCCATGCCCTGCACCTGGATGGCCGCGAGCGCGCCCGCCTCAGCGACAGCGGCAGCGCCGTGGCCTTCTGTCCCTGCTCCAACCTGTTCATCGGCAGCGGCCTGTTCGATCTTGCCGCCGCCGACGCCGCCGGCATCCGTGTCGGGCTGGGCACCGATGTCGGCGGCGGCGACAGCTTCTCCCTGCTGCGCACGGTCAACGAGGCCTACAAGGTGCTGCAGCTTCGCCGCCAGAACCTGTCGCCGGAACGCGCCCTCTACCTGGCCACCCTCGGCGGCGCCCGGGCCTTGGGCCTGGACCACGTCATCGGCAATTTCCAACCGGGCAAGGAGGCGGACTTCATCGTGCTCGACCCGCGCGCCACGTCGGTGATGGCGCGCCGTGCCGACGCCTGCGACGACATCGCCTCGCTGCTCTTCGCCACCCTGATGCTGGGTGATGACCGCGCGGTGCGGCGAACCTATGCCCTCGGTCGGCTGGTGCATCACCGCGACGATGAACACGGCTGACGGTTTGCGACTACAATCCGCGCGCAAGTTCCCGCGCACGGCTGCGCCGCATCCGCCCATGATCCCGATTCCCCGTCTCGTCCTTTCCATGGTGTTCGCCGCCGTTGCCGGCCTCGGTGGCTGCGACAGCGGTGAGCCGCTGGCCGACGACACACCCGCCGCCACCACCGGCAGCCCCCCGGCGGCGGAGACCCGCAACACCGCGGTGCACTTTCTCACCGTGCGCAACCTGACCGGCGCCGACGACCCCGAGGAGCGCTTCGGCGACGAACGCGACGTGATCCGCGCCGGCCGCTGCCATGCCAGCTTCACGCCGATCCGCATTCTCGACCGCATCGCCCGCAACATGCCGCTGTACATCCCCAGCGACGACCAGGAGATCGACCACATCGAGCTGCTGCCGATGCAGACCTTCTGGAACGAGTTCGTCTCCGCCAACACCGGCGAGCGGCCGATCCTCTACGTGCACGGCTACAACGTCGGCTTCGCCAAGGGCTGCTTCCGCGCCGCCCGTTTCGCCGGCAACCTGGAACTCGAGCGCCGCCTGCTGTTCTACAGCTGGCCCTCGGATGGCTCGGCGCTCAACTACACCCGCGACGAGGCCGACCTGCACTGGAGCGTGAAGTCCCTGCGCGAGGTGATCTCGCGCATGGAGATCCTGTTCGGGCGCGGCAACTTCGACGTCATCGGCCACAGCCTGGGGGCACGCGGCGTGGTGCTGGCGCTGGCCGGCATGAGCGACTTCCACGGCAGCAGCGAGGCGCTGGTGGACCGGCTGATCCTGGTCGCCGCCGACATGGACGCCGACATCTTCGCCCAGCACCTGCCGAGGCTGCGCGCCCGTGCCCGTCACCTCACCGCCTATGTCTCCGACAACGACAGCGCGCTGGTGTTGTCCCGCGAGCTGCATGGCTATCCCCGCCTCGGCGAAGCCTCGGTGCACGTGGTGGGCCTGCAGGGGGTGGACGTGATCGATGTCTCCGACCTGCCGTTGCGCCGGGTGTCGGGGCATCTCTACCACCTGTACAACCCGGAAGCCTATACCGATCTCTACGAGCTCATCCACGGCCGCCTGGACGCCGGCTCGCGCAGCGTGCCGGAACGGGTGGATCCCACCGTGCCGAACCTGTGGCGGCTGCCGTCGCAGGAGGAACAGGCCGTCGCGCGCGACGCCGGCTGATCCCGGCCGGTCAGCCGGACAGTTCCAGCCAGACCGGCTGGTGGTCGGAGCCCACCGCGGTGTCGTCGACATGGCAGTCGACGATGGCCGCGGCCAGGGCGGTGGAGACGAACTGGTAGTCGATGCGCACCGGGACGCCGCGCAGCTCGGCGGTCGCTCCCCCGTCGACATCGTGACCGGCCGCCACCCAGGCATCGACGAAGCCGGCCGGGTGGGTCATGCGGCCACCGTAGGGCGACCAGGGCCCCACCAGCCGGTCGTACTCGGCCTCGTCCGGCGCCAGGTTGAAGTCGCCCATCATCACCGTCCGCGCCGGCGGCGCCGGCAGTTCCGGACGAAGCGCCCAGTAGGTGCCGTCCACCGCGCCGCAGACCGGTTCGCCCTCGTCCACCGCCTGCTGGTGAATGGCCAGCAGCCGCTCCACCTGCGGTGCGCGGTCGACGCCGGACAGGTGGGACAGGTGGGTGTTGACCAGCCGCAGCAGGCCCATCGGGGTGTCGACGACGCATTCCAGCGCGCTGCGCTGGATGCTGATCGGCCCGGTGCTGGCCTGCTTCGGCAACAGGTGGTGGCGGACGTAGCGCATCGGGTAGCGCGACAGGGTCAGGTTGCCGAACTGGCGACGACGGTGCTCGACCCGGCCGTCGCCGTCGACGCGGTCCATCGGCAGGTTCACCCCGGCGCCGTACTCGGCATGCATGTGCGGGAACAGCGAGGCCAGGCGCGCCACCTGGTCGACGTCGCCGGAGCGGTCGAAGTGGCGGTCCACTTCCTGCAGGGCAATGATGTCGGCACCGTCGATCTCGCCGGCAATGCGTTCGAGGTCGACGATCTCGTCGCGGCCGCGGCCGAACTGGATGTTGTAGGTGACCAGTTTCATCGGGGTACCCGGATGCGTGTTACTCGCGGACCGCGTCGAAGCGTTCGCGGGTGGGATAGCGTTGCTGCAGGGCAGCGATGTCGTCGGCGGATCGTACGTCGATGCACTCGGTCTTGACCACCGCGATGCGGTTGCTGAGGGCGGTCTCGAACAGTTCGCGGCGATGGATGACGCGCAGATCGTCGTTCTGCACCCCGTTCGGCGACACCGACAGCACTTCGCGCAGGTGGCGCTTCTCGAGCAGGTCCAGGGCACCGTTGATGGTGCTGGCGCCGAGTTCCGGCGCACTGGCGCGCAGCGCGATGGCCACCCCGGTGTCGAGGTTGGTCTCGTGGTACAGCCAGGTCACCGCGTGGCGCAGCACCTCCACGCGCAGGCTGCGGGGGTCGTCCAGTTCGGTGGGGCGCGGCACCACGATGCCGCCGGCCTGGCGGGCGATCTCGGCCACCTCGTGGTCGGAGGTGCTCACGGCGACATGGTCGACGCGCTGGCAGTACTTCAGCGTGTCCAGGATCCAGCCGACCAGTGGCCGGCCGAACAGCGGGTAGCTGCTGCGCCCGGGCATGGCGGGTGGGTCCGGTCGGGTGATGATCACCGCGTTGACCGGGTGCATGTCATTGGTGCGCATCGTCTCCCTCGGCGTGCGTGTTCCCCCTCGCGGACGCGACCGGGAACCGGGGATCATGGGCGGCGGTCCATGTCATCATACCCACAAACTCGAGGACACGTCGATGCATGCTCCGATCAGGCACGCCCATGCCCTGGTGCTGTTCCTGGGGCTGTTCCTGGCGCTGGCCGCCGTCGTCGCCGAGGCGCGGGCGACGGCGGCGTGGTGCGACTACCGGGTGGTGGTCGACGAGCAACCGGCGATGGTGCTCGAGGTGCACGGCCAGTGCAGTGGCACCGACGCGGCGCCACGCTTCGCCGACTTCTCCGCCGCCCGTTTCGCGAAGTTCGCGACCCCGCCCACGGCGGCATCGTTCCGCTACCGCTTCGATCTCGATGCCTTCGTTGCCGCCAGCGGCAACTTCCGCCAGGCCAGCCGCCGCGGCGATGCGCGCATGGCCACGCTGGCCTCCTGGCTGGCGGCGCCGGCGGTGCCCGGTGTGGGCCTGCGCATCACGGTGGACGCGGCGCCCGGTCGTTTCGCCACCGCCCTGCCGCGCCAGGGCGAGGCCCACGTGCTCGATGCCGGCGCCCTGCCACGGGCCGGCTACACCCTGTTCGGCGATCTTCCCCGCCAGGTGTTGACGGTGGACGGCGGCGCGGCCGTCATCGAGGTGGTCGACCTGCGAGCGCACGGGCAACCACCGCTTGGCTGGATCGCCGACACCGCCGCCGAGGTCGCGCGCTACTACGGCCGCTTCCCGGTGTCCCGCCTGCTGCTGGTGCTGCTCGGCGGCGACGGGGACGGCATCGACTACGGCCGCGTGGTCGGCGGTGGCGGCGCCACCATGCTGCTGGTGATCGGCGAGGGCGCCAGCGAAGCCTCGCTGTACGACGAGTGGGTGCTGGTGCACGAGATGCTGCACCTCGGCGCGCCCTTCCTGGTCGACGGCTTCTGGTTCATGGAAGGCTTCGCCACCTATGCCGAGCCGATCCTCCGCGCCCGCGCCGGCTGGCGCTCGGAGCGCTCGGTGTGGCGCGAGTTCCACCGCGACATGCAAAGCGGCCTGGCGGCCATGCGCGAGGGCCTGGCACGGACCCGGGCGGGCATGTACTGGGGCGGGGCGCTGTTCATGCTGCTGGCCGATCGCGGCTACCGCGCCGCCGGTGTCGGCGGTCTTGATCACTGCATGCGCGCCGTGCTCGACGAGCTCGGCGACACCACCGTGGCCCTGGGCGTCGACCGCGTCATCGATCACTGCGACCAGGTGCTCGGCGTGCCGGTGATGCGCACGCTGGCCGATCGCCACGTGGCCAGGGGCTCGGCGCTGGATCTCGACGCGCTGTGGCGCGAGCTCGGCGTGCAGGGGACGGCGGACGGCGTGGTGCTCGACGACACGGCGGTGGCGGCGGCGCTGCGCCGGGACATCGTGCGCCGGTCCGCCGACGGCGAGCAGGCCCTGGACGACGATGCCCCGGACCTGGCGCGGTAGCGTCGCCGGCCGCCCGCGGGCCACGTGGAACCCCCCGTGTTGAACCACCTTGGGCCGGATGCCATAGTGCGGCGCCAAGCTGTCACCGGTCACTGCCATGCCCGATCGCTTTGTCTTCGATGGTCCCGAGCGCGCCGCCGCGCGGCTGATCCTTGCCCACGGCGCCGGCCAGCCGATGGATTCGCCGTTCCTGGCCGGGATGGCCCGGCGCATTGCCGGCGGCCGCTTGGCCATCCGCGTGGCGCGGTTCAACTTTCCCTACATGGCGAGGGCGGTGGCGGAAGGACGGCGGCGACCACCGGATCGCGCCGCGGTGCTGGCATCGGCCTGGCACGAGGCCATCGCCGCGCTGCCCGGCGCCGGGCCGCTGTTCATCGGCGGCAAGTCCCTGGGCGGTCGCGTGGCCAGCATGCTGGCCGACGAGGCCGGGGTCGATGGCCTGGTCTGCCTGGGCTATCCCTTCCATCCCCCCGGAAAGGCAGAAAAACTGCGCACGGCGCACCTTGCCGACCTGGCCACGCCGACGCTCATCGTGCAGGGCGAGCGCGATCCCTTCGGCAAGGCCGACGAGGTGCCCGGCTACCGCCTGTCGCCGCGCATCGAGCTTTGCTGGATGACCGACGGCGACCACGGCTTCACCCCGCGCAAGGCCTCCGGGCGCAGCCTGGAAGACAACCTCGACGCCGCCGCCGCCGCGGTGGTCGAGTTCATCGCGGCGCGCTGTCGATGACGCCGATCAGGGCGTCCAGCAGGGCCTCCGGGCGTTCGGCCATGAGCGTGTGGCCGGCGCCGCCCAGCACCACCGTGCGCGCCGCCGGCAGGTGGCTGGCCAGTGCCGCGCTGGCCCGGGGCGGGGTCATCACGTCGCGATCGCCGAGAATCAGCGCGCAGGGCACGTCGACCGCCTCGATCGCCGCGGGCAGGTAGGCGTTGCAGGCGGCCAGGTCGGTGTGCAGCACCCCCGGCGCGGCCCGTTCCAGCAGGCGCTGCGTGCCTGCCGTCATCCACATGCCCGGCGACTGGCTGCCGCCGCGCCAGGCGGCGCGGCTGTAGCCCCAGTAGGTGAGCATGTCGATGGCCTCGCGACGGTTGTCGCGGGCGGCGTCGAGGAGCACGTCGCTGACCGCCATCGGCAGCGCGCTGCCGACCAGTGCCAGCGCGTCCACCCGCTGGCGGTGGCGGCGGGCGAGGTCGAAGGTGACCAGCGAGCCGAGACTGTGTCCCACCAGCGAGGCGGAGGCGACGCCGGCGGCGTCGAGCACCGCCACCACCCAGTTCGCCATGTCCTCCACCGAGCTCGGCGGCTGGCCGCCGGAGCGGCCGTGGCCGGGCAGGTCCACCGCCAGCACGTTGTAGCCGTGGCGGGCGAAGTAGCGTGCCGGCAGGACCCACACGCTGTGGTCCATGGCGGCGCCGTGCACGAACACCACCGCCGGCTGGCCCGGCCGGTGGGCACGTCCGCCGGTATAGACGAAGGCGGTATCGCCGTGCACCGCCAGGCGCATCGACCCGCTCATGCCTTCGACGCCGCGTGCAGCGCGCGGCCCAGGTCCTCGACCAGGTCGTCGACGTCCTCGATGCCCACCGACAGGCGGATCAGCCCCTCGGAGATGCCGGCCTCGCGCAGCGCCTCGGCATCCATGCGGTGATGGGTGGTGCTGGCCGGATGGATGACCAGCGACTTGGCGTCGCCGACGTTGGCGAGATGGGAAAACAGTTCCAGCTTCTCGATCAGGGCAATGCCGGCGGCGCGGCCGCCGCGCAGGCCGAAGCTGAACACCGCGCCGCAGCCGCGCGGCAGCAGGGTCTTCGCCAGTGCGTGGTCCGGGTGGCTGGGCAGTTCCGGGTAGCCCACCCATTCCACCGCCGGGTGGTCGTCGAGGAAGGCCACGATGCGCCGGGTGTTGTCCACGTGCCGCTGCATGCGCAGGGACAGCGTCTCCAGGCCCTGCAGCACCAGGAAGGCGGTGTTGGCGCTCATGCAGGCGCCGAAGTCCCGCGCGCCTTCCTTGCGTGCCCGGGTGATGTAGGCGGCGGGACCGAACTCCTCGGCGAAGTTCATGTCGTGGAAGCCGGCATAGGGCTCGGTGAGGGTGGGAAACTTGCCCGAGGCCTCCCAGTCGAAGCGGCCGCCGTCCACCAGCAGGCCGCCGATCACCACGCCGTGACCGCTGAGGAACTTGGTGGCGGAGTGGAACACGATGTCGGCACCGTGTTCGAAGGGTTGCAGCAGGTAGGGCGTGGTGAAGGTCGAGTCCACCATCAGCGGCAGGCCGGCATCGTGGGCGAGGCGCGACAGCCGCGGGATGTCCAGCACCTCCAGCCCGGGATTGCCCAGGGTCTCGCCGAACACCAGCCGGGTGCGGTCGGTGATGGCGGCGGCGAAGGCGTCGGCGTCACGCGGGTCGACGAAGGTGGTGGTGATGCCGAAACGCGGCAGGGTATAGGCCAGCAGGTTGTGGGTGCCGCCGTACAGCGAACGCGAGGCGACGATGTGGTCGCCGGCGCCGAGCAGGGTGCTGATGGCGAGGAAGCAGGCGGCCTGGCCACTGGCGGTGGCAATGGCGCCGACACCGCCCTCCAGCGCCGAGATGCGCTCCTCCAGCACCGCGTTGGTGGGGTTGGTGATGCGCGAGTAGACGTGCCCGGCACGCTCGACGTTGAAGATCGAGGCGGCGTGGTCGACGCTCTTGAAGACGAAGGAGGCGCTCTGGTAGATGGGCGTGGCGCGGGCGCCGGTGGTCTCGTCCGGCTGTTGCCCGGCATGCAGGCCGAGGGTGTCGAAGCGGTAGCCGGATGGTGGCTGGCTCATGGCAGGTTCCCCGTTCGTGGTTGGGTCGCGCGCGCGGCGGCCGTGCACCGCGGCGAGGTGGCGACAGCGTCGCGCCGGGCCGTCAGGCGGCGCAACGGATCCATACCGCGGTGTCGTGGAACACCGCGCCGCCGTCAGGGGCGCCGGGATCGGCGCTGACCAGCGTGTTGATGCCGCGGCCGCCGGCAAAGTCCCGGTTCGGCCACACGCTTTCCACCACGATGACGCCGCGCTGCACGCCGTCGAAGGACTGGCAGCGAATGGCGACCTGGCCGCGGCGGTTGCCGAGCACGACCTGCTGGTCATCGGCGATGCCGAGGCCGGCGAGATCGTCGGGGTGGATCTTCGCCCGCGGCTCGCCCTCGTGGCCACGCGCGGTGGGACACTCGGTGAAGCTCGAGTTGAGGAACCAGCGCGACGGCGCGGTGACCATGCGGAAGGGGTGCTCCCGGTCGGCGTTGTCGATGTTGTCGTAGTGGTCGGGCAACAGCGGCATGTCGGCGGGGGCGTCGCGGTAGCGCGACCAGCCCGGGCGGAAGTGGAAGCGGCCGTCGTCGGTGCCGAAGCCGCGCAGGAAGTGCATGTCCTCGAAGTCACGGGCACAGTCGATCCAGTTCGCCTCGCCGAAGCCGGCGAGGCCGCCGTGGCCGGACTCGCGCAGGGTGGCGTCGACCAGTTCCAGCGCGCTCATGGCGAAGCCGCGGTGACGGGCGCCGAGGCGTTCGGCCAGCGCGCAGATCACCTCGTGGTTGCTGCGGCACTGCCCGGGCGGGTCGATGATCCGGCGGCCGAGTTGCAGGAAGGTATGGCCGCTGGACGTGTACAGGTCGTCGTGTTCCACGAACATGGTGGCCGGCAGCACGATGTCGGCCATGGCCGCGGTCTCGGTCATGAACTGCTCGTGCACGCAGACGAACAGGTCGTCGCGGGCGAAGCCGGCGTGCACCTTGTCCGACTCCGGCGCCACCGCCACCGGGTTGGTGTTCTGGATCAGCATGGCATGCACCGGCGGGCCGCCGCGCAGGTCGGCCGGGTCGCCGGTCAGCACCGGGCCGATGCGCGACTGGTCCAGCGAGCGCACGTCGCGGTCGAGCAGGTCCAGGCCCATGATGGTGGTGTAGTCGATGGCCGGCAGCGACGAGTTGCCGTACAGCGCGCCACCGCCACGGTGCCGCCAGGCCCCGCTGACCGCCGGCAGGCAGCTCACCGCGTGCATGTTGACGGCGCCGTTGCGACTGCGCGAGAAGCCATGCTGGGCACGCAGGAAGGTCCTCGGCGTGGTCGCGTAGCGGCGGGCGAAGTCGATGATCTGCGCCGCGTCGAGGCCGGTGATGCGCGCCGCCCAGGCCGGGTCGCGGGTGGCGAAGTGGGCCTGCACCTGGTCGTCGAAGTCGCTGTAGCGGTCGAGGTAGTCGCGGTCGGCGAGTCCCTCGGCGAGCATCACGTGGATCATCGCGCAGGCCAGCGCGCCGTCGGTGCCCGGTCGCAGCATCAGGTGCAGGTCGGCCTTCTCGGCGGTGGCGGTGCGGTACGGGTCCACCACCACCAGGCTGGCGCCGCGCTCGCGCCGGGCGGTGGCATAGTGGTGCATGACGTTGACCTGGGTGTGCACCGGGTTGCCGCCCCACACCACGAGCTGGTCGGTGTCGGCGATCTCGCGCCCGTCGACGCCGCGCTTGACGCCGCAGCCGGCCTTCCAGCCGTTGTCGGCGAGGCTCACGCAGATGGTGGACTTCTGCCTCGAGTAGCCAAGTGCATGACGCAGCCGCTCGATGCCGTCGCGCTGCACCAGTCCCATGGTGCCGGCATAGAAGTAGGGCCACACCGCCTCGGCGCCATGACGGCGGCTGACATCGGCGAAGCGCGCGGCGACCTCGTCGAGGGCCTCGTCCCAGGAGATCGGGGTGAAGGCCGCTCGGCCGACACCCTTGGCGCCGGTGCGGCGCAGCGGTGTGGTCAGGCGCTCGGCATGGTGCACGCGCTCGGCGTAGCGCGACACCTTGGCGCAGATGGTGCCGGCGGTATAGGGCTGGTCGCGGGCGCCGCGGACCTTGCCGATGGTGCGCTCGTCGATGCGTTCGATGGCAAGCGCGCAGACGCTGGGGCAGTCGTGGGGACAGGTGCTGGGCAGGTAGTCGTGCACGGTGGCCTCAGGCGGCATCCGCTTGCCGGTCCGGTTCGGCGTCGCGGAAGGCGGGCAGCGCGCGGCAGGCGGCGTCGATGGCGCACAGCCGCGGAAACTCGTCCAGTGGCACGTCGAAGCGACGCGCGTTGAACATCTGCGGCACGATGCACAGGTCGGCCAGGGTCGGCGTGTCGCCGAGGAAGTACGGGCCGCCTGCTGCCCACTGCTCCAGGGCCGGGAAGCTGGCCAGGATCCAGTGGTGGTACCAGTGCCGCTTCGCGGCCTCGTCGGCACCCAGGTCCGAGACCAGGAAGTTGAGCACGCGCAGGTTGTTCAGCGGGTGGATGTCGCAGGCAATGGCCAGCGCCGCCTGGCGCACCCGGGCACGGTCGGCGGCATTGTCCGGCAGCAGCGGTCGCTCGGGGTAGCGTTCCTCGAGGTAGTCGATGATGGCCAGCGACTGGCTCAACGTGATCTCGCCGTCGACCAGGGTGGGAACCAGTTGCTGCGGGTTGATCCGGGCGTAGCCGGCCTGGCGGTGCTCGCCGCCGTCCCGGCTCAGGTGCACGGACTGCTGGCGATAGGGCAGGCCCTTGAGGTTCAGCGCGATGCGCACGCGGTAGGCGGCGGAGGAACGGTAGTAGTCGTACAGCAGCAGGCTGGGCTCGTTCATCGCGGTGCTGGCATGGGAATGGACCGCTATTGTACGGGAACGCGGCGGCCTCGTGCCCGCGGTCGCCCTCGCGTCGCAATGCCTTCCGTTGCCAGTAGTTGCAACGGTAACTATACTGTTGCGACCGGTCCAGCCAGCGGTGATCCAGCCCATGTCCCAGGCCGAGCACGGCGATGAACTGCGTCTCGACGCCTTCCTGCCCTTTCGGCTGTCGGTGCTCAGCAGCCGGGTCAGCGGCATGCTGGCGAGGCTGTATGCCGAGCGCTTCGACCTGACCGTGCCGCAGTGGCGGGTGCTGGCGGTGCTGGCGCATGCCCCCGGCACCTGTGCCGACGACATCGGCCGCCTGACCGGCATGGACAAGGTCACCATCAGCCGCGCGGTGCACCGGCTGCGTGCACAAAAGCGCCTGCGGCGGCGGCGCGATGGCAGCGACGGGCGCCGCGCGAACCTCTACCTGACCACCACCGGCCGCCGGGTGTACGAAGGCGTGGTGCCGCTGGCGCTGGCTATCGAGGAGCAGCTACTGGCATCCCTCGACCCGCGCCAGCGCGACGCCCTCGAC